>JAQGIP010000017.1 GCA_028291055.1 Caulobacter sp. | reverse complement strand
TGATTCTGGCCGCCGCCCTGGCGCTGGCGGGCTGCGGCGCGGAGAAGCATGACGAGTTGTTCGGCCAGCGGGTGAAGGCCTATCTGCTGGCCCACCCGGAGGTGCTGGTCGAGGTCCAGGACAAGCTGCGCGAGAAGCAGGACGCCCAATTGAAGACGGCGTCCACCGCCGCCATCCGCGCCAACCGCCAGGCCCTGGAGCATGACGACCGCGATTTCGTCGCCAACCCCGGCGGCAAATATACGGTGGTGGAGTTCTACGACTACCGCTGTCCTCACTGCGTCAACATCGCCCCGCAGGTGGTGTCCCTGATCCAGGCCAACCCCGACATCCGCTTCGTGTTCAAGGACCTGCCGATCTTCGGCCCGCCCTCGGAGCGCGCCGCCCGCGCCGCCCTCTATACCAAGACCAAAGGCGGCGACTCCCTGGCCGTCTATCACGACCTGATGACGGCGCGGCCCCTGGACGAGGCGGCCGTGCGCCGGGTGCTGAACGCCCACGGCATCGACGCGGACGGCTCCGAGGCCGCCGACACCAAGGCGATGCTCGACAAACATCTGCTCGACACCCAGCGCCTGGCCGGCGAGATCGGCCTGCGCGGCACGCCCCACTTCGTCATCGGCGACCTGGCCATCGAGGGCGAGGACATGGACGGCGTGCAGGCCGCTATCTCGACCCTGCGCGCCGGCAAGATCAGCGCTAGATAAGCCCGGCCAGCGGCGACGACGGATCGGCATACATCCGCCGGGGCATCCGTCCGGCCAGATAGGCTTCCCGGCCCGCGATCACCGCGTGCTTCATGGCGCGCGCCATGCGGATGGGATCCTTGGCCTCGGCGATGGCGGTGTTCATCAGCACGGCGTCACAGCCCAACTCCATGGCGAAGGCCGCCTCCGACGCCGTGCCGACGCCCGCGTCGACCAGCACCGGCACCGTGGTCTGCTCCACGATAAGGCGGATATTGACCGGGTTCTGGATCCCTAGCCCCGAGCCGATCGGCGCGCCCAACGGCATGATGGCCACCGCCCCGGCGGCCTCCAGCTTGCGGCAATAGACCGGGTCGTCCGAGCAGTAGACCATCACCTCGAACCCGTCGGAGACCAGCAGCTTCAGGGCCCGCAACGTCTCCTCCATGTCCGGATAAAGCGTCTTGGGGTCCGACAGCACCTCCAGCTTGACCAGGTTCCAGCCCCCGGCCTCGCGCGCCAGACGCAGGGTGCGCACCGCGTCCTCGCCGGTGAAACAGCCGGCGGTGTTGGGCAGGAAGGTGAAGCGCTCGGGCTTCACATAGTCGACCAGCATCGGCTGGGTGGGATCGGACAGGTTCACGCGGCGCAACGCCACCGTGACGATCTCGGCCCCGGCGGCCTCGGCGGCGGCGGCGTTGGTCGCATAGTCCTTGTACTTGCCCGTCCCCACGATCAGCCGCGAGGTGAAGGTGCGGCCGGCGACGGTCCAGGTGTCTTCCAGATTGGCGGGAGCGTCCACGCTCACCCTCCTCCGATAAAATGCACGATCTCGATACGGTCGCCGTCGCACAAGGCCGTCTGGGCATAGACCGAGCGCGGCACGATCTCCAGGTTGCGTTCGACCGCCACCTTGCGCAGATCGAGTCCTAGCGCGCCGACCAGGGCGGCGACGTCCGACAGCGCCTCGAAGGTGCGTTCCTCGCCGTTGATCGTCAGCTGCATGGGGGCCTCATCACGCCGCAAGCTTGTGACCCCCAGCGACGCCGGATACAAGACACCGGAATCGACGGCGGAGCCGAATGGTCAAACCGATCTATGTGCTGAGCGGCCCCAACCTCAACCTGCTTGGGGTCCGTGAGCCTGAGATTTACGGCCGCGACACCCTGGCCGACGTGCAGACGCGCGTCGAGGCGCGGGCGAAGGCCCATGGCCTGAGCGTGGTCTTCCGGCAATCCAACCATGAAGGCCAGTTGATCGACTGGGTGCAGGAAGCCCGCGAGGCAGGTTGTGCGTTGGTCATCAATCCGGCGGGCTACGGCCATACCTCGGTCGCGCTGCTGGACGCCTTGAAAACGCTGGCCATCCCGGTCGTCGAATGCCATCTGTCCAACCCCGCGGCGCGAGAAGACTTCCGCCGCACCACCTACGTCTCCCTCGCGGCGACCGGAGTCGTCTCCGGATTTGGCGCGGCGAGCTATGAACTGGCGGTGGAGGCCGCGGCCGGCCTGATCGGGCCTGCGACCCCCCAAGCCTGAAGAACAAGAGAGCGCTACATGCCCGAACCGAAGGCTCCCGCCCCCAAGGCTGCTGTCGCCGACGCCATCGATGCGCGGCTGGTGCGCAAGCTGGCCGACATCCTGGCCGACACCGGCCTGACCGAGATCGAGGTCGAGCAGGGCGAACTGCGCATCCGCGTCGCCCGCGAGATCACCTATGCCGCGGCGCCCCAACAGGTGAACTATGCGCCGGCCCACGCCCCAGCTCCGGCCGCGCCTGCCCCGGCCGCCGCGCCGGCCGCTGACGCCGCCCCCGCCGCGCCGGTCTACAAGGGCGACGTGGTCAAGTCGCCCATGGTCGGCACCGTCTATCTGCAGCCCCAGCCCGGCGCCGACAGCTTCGTGAAGGTCGGCGACACCGTCGCCGCCGGCCAGACCCTGCTGATCATCGAGGCCATGAAGACCATGAACCCCATCCCCGCGCCCCGCGCCGGCAAGGTGGTGGAACTGCTGGTCGCCGATTCGACGCCGGTCGAGTTCGGCGAGCCGCTCGTGGTCATCGAGTAGCGTCCCGATGTTTGACAAGGTCCTCATCGCCAACCGGGGCGAGATCGCGCTGCGCATCCACCGCGCCTGCAAGGAGATGGGCATCAGCACCGTCGCGGTGCACTCCGAGGCCGACGCCGGCGCCATGTGGGTAAGACTGGCTGACGAGTCCGTGTGCATTGGACCAGCGCCCGCCGCCAAGAGCTATCTGAACATCCCCTCGATCATCGCCGCCGCCGAGATCACCGGGGCCAACGCCATCCACCCCGGCTACGGCTTCCTGTCGGAGAACGCCCGCTTCGCCGAGATCGTCGGCGCCCACGGCTTCACCTTCATCGGGCCCAAGCCCGAGCACATCCGCATGATGGGCGACAAGATCACCGCCAAGCAGGCGGTGATGGACGCCGGCATTCCCGTGGTCCCCGGCTCGGCCGGCGCGCTGACCACCGAGGAGCAGGCCTTCGAGGCCGCCGACCGCATCGGCTTCCCCGTGCTGATCAAGGCCGCGGCCGGCGGTGGCGGACGCGGCATGAAGGTGGCGCTGACCCGCGAGGACCTTTCGGAAGCCGTGGCCACGGCCCAGGGCGAGGCCCGCGCGGCCTTCGGCGACGACGCCGTCTATATGGAGCGCTACCTCCAGACGCCGCGCCACATCGAGCTTCAGGTCATCGCCGACAGCTTCGGCAACGTCTGCCACCTGGGCGAACGCGACTGTTCGCTGCAGCGCCGCCACCAGAAGATCCTGGAAGAAGCCCCCTCCCCCGCCCTGACCGCGCCGGAACGCGCGGCCATCGGCAAGGTGGTGGTCGATGCGATCAAGGCCATCGGCTACCTGGGTGTCGGCACCATCGAATTCCTGTGGGAGAACGGCGAGTTCTTCTTCATCGAGATGAACACCCGCCTGCAGGTGGAACATCCGGTCACCGAGGGCATCACCGGCATCGACCTGGTGCGTGAACAGATCCGCATCGCCGCGGGCCTGCCGCTGTCGTTCACCCAGGACGAGGTGGTGTTCGAAGGCCACGCCATCGAGTGCCGGATCAATGCCGAGAACCCGCGCACCTTCACGCCCTCGCCCGGCAAGATCACCGACTACCACGCCCCCGGCGGCCTGGGTGTGCGGCTCGATAGCGCCATCTACGCCGGCTATACGATCCCGCCCTACTACGACAGCCTGATCGGCAAGCTGATCGTGCATGGCCGCGACCGGGCCGAATGCATCGCGCGGCTGTCGCGCTGCCTCAACGAGATGGTCATCGGCGGCATCGAGACCACCATCCCCCTGTTCCAGGACCTGATCACCCAGCCCGACATCCTGGCCGGGGATTACGACATCCACTGGCTGGAACGCTGGATCGCGGCCCAGGGGTAAGGAAAGTAGGGACACACACCCATTTCCATGGCGCACGCCTTCACATTCCGCGGCCTCATCTGGAAATAGGTGTGTGTCCCTACTTTCCTTCAGCGCCGATGACCTGATCGCCTGCTACCGCCAGGGGGTCTTCCCCATGGCCGATGCGCGCGAGGACAATCGCGTCTTCCTGATCGATCCGGAGCGGCGCGGGGTGATCCCGCTGGATCGCTTCCACCTGTCCTCGCGCCTGGCCCGCACGGTGCGCTCCAACCGTTTCGAGGTGAAGGTGGACCGGGCCTTCGATGCGGTAGTCGAGGCCTGCGCCGCCGTGCGGCCAGGACGCACCGAGACCTGGATCAACCGGCCGATCCAGGCCCTCTACGGCGAACTGCACCGCCGCGGCGAAGCCCACAGCGTCGAATGCTGGCAGGGGGATGAGCTGGTCGGGGGCCTCTATGGCGTGTCGATCGGCGGGGCCTTCTTCGGGGAGAGCATGTTCTCCACCGTGCGCGAGGCCAGCAAGGTGGCGCTGGTGCATCTGGTGGCGCGGCTGAAGGCGGGCGGCTACCGGCTGCTCGACGCCCAGTTCATCACCGACCATCTGCTGCAGTTCGGGGCGGAGGAGATCAGCCGTATGGCCTATCGGCGGCGGCTGGGACCGGCGCTGGACGCCCCGGCCGACTTCTACTGCCTGGCGGCCGCCGACGGCGGCGCCGCGCTGCAGGCGATCACCCAGGCGTCATAGACCGGGTGCTGCAGGGGGTTCAGCCCCGGCGAGGAGGCATACATCCAGCCCTTGAACACCTGCTTGGCGGGCGGCGGCGCGCCACCGCCGGGCGACAGCGGCTGGGAGGTGACGACCAGATAGACGGCCGAATCCTTCATGTCCTCGTCGGCGGCGCTGGTCTCACAGGCACGCACCTGGAAGACCAGGGTCTTGTAGCGCACGGCCCCGCCCACCGGCGCCTCGAAGCGCAGGGTCTCGGCGGTGACCTTGTCCAGCACCTGGAGCACGGCATAGGGCGAGCGCGGGCGGCGCAGGGCCGGCGGCGGCGGCGCATC
>JAQGIP010000014.1 GCA_028291055.1 Caulobacter sp. | reverse complement strand
GGGCGATGACGTCGAAGCCTGTCTCGAGAAGGTCGTGCACATGGTTGTCGCGGGCGGCGGTGGTGTTGCCGCCGAGGACCACGGCGATCAGCCGGCGGTTGTTGCGCACCGCCGAGGCGGCCAGATTATAGCCCGAGGCGTTGGTGAAGCCGGTCTTGATCCCGTCCACGCCGGGAATCTGGAACAGCAGGTGGTTGTGGTTGCGGATCGCCTGGCCGCGGTAGACGAACTCCTTCTGGCTGAAGAAGGAATAGTACTGCGGATAGTCGCGCATGACCGCGCGGCTGAGGATGGCGATGTCGCGGGCCGAGCTCAGCTGGCGGCTGTCGGGCAGGCCGGAGGCATTGACGAAGCGGCTGTTGGTCATGCCCAGCTCACGGCCGCGCAGGGTCATCAGGGCGGCGAAGCGGCTTTCGGTGCCGCCGATTCTCTCGGCCAGGGCGACGGCCATGTCGTTGGCCGACTTCACCGCGATCGCGCGCATGGCGTCGTCCACGGTGATCTGGTCGCCGGCCGACAGGCCCAGCTTGGTGGGGGCCTGGGCGGCGGCGTGGGCGGAGACGGTGATCAGGTCGTCGGGGCGCAGCCGGCCTTCCGACAGGGCCTCGAACGCCAGGTAGAGGGTCATGATCTTGGTGATGGACGCGGGATAGCGGGGGCTGTCCGCGCGTTTGGCGTACATCACCTCGCCGGTGTTGGCGTCGATGACGATGGCCGCATAGCGGGACTCGGCAGCCGGAAGCTGCAGATACGGAATCTGCGCCTGCGCCTGGGTGAATGCGCCTTGCGGAGCCACGATGCTGAGCGCCAGGCCAAGAGCCAGGAACACGCGGCGGGCGGGCTTGAACATGCTGCGACCGTCGAAAGCTGTGAGTGAGACATCCCCCGGGACACCCCTTACCATATGTCTATCATGGGGGGCGGTGTCTTTATCCAGGGTAAACAATTGTTGAGTGAATTGGCCGCAGTAGCGCCGCCCGCTCACGATTGCGTGGGTCGCCCGAGAGGCGATGCTGCGCTGCACCATTAATGTAAGCTTGGCATTGTGCAGCGCACAAAATTTCATTGACTGCTGCAGTGCAACATGAGAGAACGTGACTCGCTGAAGCCAACGCTCTCAGCGCCCCATTTCCGCTTGGCCTCCCTAGCCCCCCGCCCATTCAGATCCTGGAGATCCTCCCATGGCCGCCACCGAAACGATGAAGACCACCGTCGAGCAGTTCAGCACCAAGGGCGCCGCCGCCTTCAAGGACGGTGTCGAAAAGTCCCTCGCCGCCCTCAACGACTATAACGCCCACTCCAAGAAGAACCTGGAAGCCGTCGTCGCTTCCGTGACGGCCGCCACCAAGGGCGCCGAAGTTCTGGGCGCCGAGGCGCTGGCCTATTCCAAGACCTCCATGGAAGCCAACGTCGCCGCCGCCAAGGCGCTGACCAGCGCCAAGACCGTGCAGGAAGCCGTCGAGTTGCAGACCGCCTTCGCCAAGTCGGCGATGGAAGCCTATATGGCGCAGTTCTCGAAGGCCTCGGCCATCGTCGCCGCCTCGGTGAAGGACAGCATGAAGCCCCTCAACGAACGCGTCACCGCGATGGTCGAGAAGGTCCAGGCCGCGAAGTAGCTTCGCGACCTCAGGCAGGACGGCGATCGATCCGGTCGCCTTCGGCTTTTCAAGTTCACGTGAAGGCCCGCACCGGCGACGGTGCGGGCCTTTTCGTTATGGGCTGACGGGGTTTCCCCGCCCGGTAGGGCGGGCTATCCAAGGTCCATGTCCAAAGTCGCTGAACGCCTCGCCGCCCTCGGGATCACCCTGCCGCAGCCGATCGCGCCGATCGCCAACTATGTGCCCTTCGTGCGCGCCGGCAATCTGGTCCACATCTCCGGACAGGTCTCCATCGACCCCGGCGGCGGCGTGCGCGGCGTCGTCGGCGTGGACGTCGACGAGGAGACTGCCAGGCGCGCGGCGCGGATGTGCGGCGTCAACCTGCTGACCCAGATGAGCGCGGCCTGTGACGGCGATCTCGACCGGGTCAGGCGCGTGGTCAAGCTGGGCGGGTTCGTGCAGGCGGGGCCGGAATTCTTCGCCATACCCGGCGTCGTCAACGGCTGCTCCGACCTGATGGTCGAGGTGTTCGGCGACATCGGCCGCCATGCCCGCTCGGCGGTGGGCGTCTATCGCCTGCCGATGAATTTCGCCGTCGAGGTCGACGCCGTGGTGGAGATCGCCTGATGCGCCATCAGCCCCGGCCCGACAACGCGGTGTTCGGCGAGGCGTGGGAGCGCCTGTTCGAGCCCGCCGTGGCGCACCGGGGGCTGTGGACACCGGACGGCGCGCCGGAGAACTCCCTGGCCGCCTTCCAGGCCGCCTGCGCGGGCGGCTATGGCATCGAACTGGACGTGCAGTTGTCGGCCGACGGCGAGGCCGTGGTCTTCCACGACAGCCGGCTCGAGCGGATGACCGGGCAGGAGGGGCGCATCAGCGATCATTCCGCCGCCGACCTGGGCCACATGCGGCTGGCCGGCACGGACGAGGCCATCCCGACCCTGGCCGAGGCGCTGGTCGAGGTGGGCCACCGCGGCCTGGTCCATATCGAACTGAAGACGCCGTTCGGCGAGGTCGGACCGCTGGAGAAGCGGGTCAGCGAGATCCTGCTCGACCACAATGGCCCGACCTGCGTGATCGGCTTCAATCCCTACAGCCACGCCTGGTTCGCCGACCATCATCCGCAAATCCTGCGCGGCCTGGACAGCTATCGCTGGAACGACGACGGGGCGATGAAGCTGGCGCCCGAGCAGCGCAAGGCCTTCGCGGCGCTGGAGCATGTGACCCTGGCGCGGCCCCATTTCCTGGCGCTCGGCCTCGACATGCTGCCCTCACCGCGTGCCGACGTGCTGCGCGAAAAGGGCATGCCCGTGGTGGCCTGGACGGTGCGCTCGCCCGACGACTGGGCGCGGGTGGCCGACCATTGCGACAACATGATCTTCGAGGGCTTTGCCGCTTGAGCGGTCTGAAGGCGTCCGTCCGCATCCATCGCCGCATCAGCGAGATCGGCAAACACGCTTGGAACGACTGCGTGCCGCAAGGTTCCGCTTACAACCCCTTCATTTCCTACGACTTCCTGGACATCCTCGAGGAGAGCGGCTGCGCTGTGGAGCGCACCGGCTGGGGCCCACAGCACCTCTCCGTCTGCGACGAGGACGGCCAGACCGCCGCCGTCATGCCCCTCTACCAGAAGACCCACAGCCAGGGGGAATACGTCTTCGACTGGTCCTGGGCCGACGCCTATGAGCGGGCAGGGGGGCGCTACTACCCCAAGCTCCAGTGCGCCTCGCCCTTCTCTCCGGTGACCGGGCCGCGCCTGCTGACCCGGCCGGACGTGGATCGCGACCTGGCCCGGCGCACCCTGCTCGGCGGAGCGCTGACCCTGTGCGAGCGGCTGAACGCCTCTTCGGTGCATGTGACCTTTCCCAACGAGGACGACTGGCGGTTTCTGGGAAAGCAGGGCCTGCTGGCGCGGCAGGACCAGCAGTATCACTGGCTCAACCCCGGCTACGGCGACTTCGACGACTTCCTGGCGGCGCTGTCGTCCAACCGGCGCAAGACCATCCGGCGCGAGCGGCGCGATGCCCAGGCCGCGGTGGAGATTGTCAGCGTCACCGGCAAGGACATCACCGAGGACCACTGGGACGCCTTCTTCGGCTTCTACATGGATACCGGCGGGCGCAAGTGGGGCCGGCCCTATCTGAACCGCCTGTTCTTCTCCCTGCTGGGCGAACGGATGGCCGACGACGTGCTGCTGGTCATGGCGCGCAGGCATGGGCGCTGGGTGGCCGGGGCGCTGAACCTGATCGGCGGCGACTGTATCTATGGCCGCAACTGGGGCTGCGTGGAGGAGATCCCCTTCCTGCATTTCGAGCTCTGCTACTACCAGGCCATCGAGCACGCGATCCGGCTGAAGCTGCCGCGCGTGGAGGCGGGGGCTCAGGGGCAGCACAAGATCGCCCGCGGCTACCTGCCGACCCCCGTCTATTCCGCCCACTGGATCGCCGACCCGGCCCTGCGTGAGCCCGTGCGGCGCTACCTAGACCAGGAGCGCGCCTCGGTGCAGGGCGAGATGGACTGGCTGGCGGAAGAGTATTCGCCGTTCCGCAAGGAAGACTGAGCCGGGGCCTGCCGCTCGGGTCAGGTCTGCGTCTTGCCGGGCTGGTCGGCGCTCACGGCGTGGCTGGCCTGGCCCAGGTCTTCATAGGTGGGTTGTCCGTCGGGCGGGCCTTTGCAGGCGGCGGCGACGACATTGTCCAGGTTGCTGCCCTTCTGCAGCTTCTGGAAGGCGGCATTGGCCTCGGCCGGCACGGTGTTCATCAGCTTGCCGTCGGCGTCATAGAGTTCGGTCGCGCCGGTCTGGCGCGCGAAATGGTCGGCGCAGCGCACCTCCTCGGTGTTGGCCACGATGGTGACGCCTTCGACGGGCTTGGCCAGGATGACGGCGATGTGAATGCGGGTGACCGGCCCATCGCGGATGATGTGGGCGACGTCCAGCAAGCCGATGCCGTCCGGATTGCGGGTGATGATCTGCCAGGCCTCCTTGTCGGGGGCGGGTTGGCTCAAGGCCGCGCCGCCGCCGGCCGAGAAGAGGGTGGCGATCAACGCAAGCCGCGCGGCCTTGGTGTGCAGGGTGAGGATCATGACCGCTCCCAGGCCGCCTTCAGCAGCGCTTCGAGTTCAGCGTCGACGTCGGCGGGGGAGGCGAGGGGCAGTTTGGCCTTCAGCCGCTCCGACCAGCCTTCGTTCTTCGGCTCCAGCAGGCGCGGGCTGGCGTCCGGCGTCAGCGCCAGGCCCAGCACCGCCGTGCCGCCCCGGACCGGCCGCATCGCCGCCAGCTGCACCTTGCGCGACCAGGCGGTGAAGCCCTTGCGCTGGCCGGTGACATAGTCGGGCAGCTTGGCCACCACGCGTTCGACCGCTTCCAGGATGGCGATGGAAGCGGGGTCGGTCCACAGGCGCTCGCGCAGCCTGTCGGCGTCTTCCCAGCCCAGCTCCGGCGGAAACGCCTCCGACAGGATGTGGGCGGCGCGGTTGACGCCCAGGCCGTGGTGCTCGCGCAGCCAGTCGGCGCGGGCCCTGGGCTTTTCGTGGGGGCAGGTGCGGGCGATGATCACCCATTCCTCGATCGTCTTGCCGGTGTCGCGCTCCAGGCTGGCCTGGACGGAGGCGAACCACTTCTTCTGGCGTTCGGTCAGGCCTTCCATGCCGGTCTTGGCGCCGTCTTCAGCCATGGTTTTCCTCCGCGCCCGCGCTTTGCTACCAAGGACCGCACTTTGAAGGA
Organism: Caulobacter sp.; assembly: GCA_028291055.1. Lineage (GTDB taxonomy): Bacteria > Pseudomonadota > Alphaproteobacteria > Caulobacterales > Caulobacteraceae > Caulobacter. Next base: position 53,203 of record JAQGIP010000014.1, on the reverse strand, counting down.
GCCGGCCATGAGCCTCGATGGACCATACGACGACGCCAACATCTTCGCGAAGATCATCCGTGGCGAGGCGCCGGCCGTAAAGGTCTTTGAGGACGCCGACGTGCTGGCCTTCATGGACGTCTTTCCGCAATCGCCGGGGCATATGCTGGTGATCTCCAAGACCTCGAAGGCCAGGAACCTGCTGGATGCGGAGCCCGAAACACTCGCCACCCTGATCGCCGCCGCCCAGAAGCTGGCCCGCGCCCAGCGCGCGGCGCTGAAGCCCGACGGCATCGTCATGACCCAGTTCAACGGCGCCCCGGCCGGCCAGACCGTCTTCCACCTGCATATCCACCTGATCCCGCGCTGGGACGGCGTTGCGTTGGGTCGTCATGGCGCGGGCGGCATGGCGGATATCGGGGAGCTGACAAAACAGGCCGAGCAGATCAAGGCCGCGCTGGCGTGAGATTCCCGCGACACAAGAACGCACCTAGTCTTTGTCTACCTGAAGGTTTCGTTCAGCCAATTGTAAGTTTCGGTATGCTTGACTGTCGGCTCATTCGAAGGAAAGCCGTCCCATGCGCCGCCTCATCTACGCCAGCCACTGGGCCGAAGGCGTGCGCAACGACGCTCACCACACGCTTCAGGCCATCATCGGCAAGTCGATCCAGAACAACCGCCTGGACGATATCACCGGCTTCCTGATCAGCCACAACGGCGTCTTCCTCCAGGCGTTGGAAGGTCCCGACCGCGCGATCGCCACCATCTTCGCCAAGATCGCCGCCGACCCCCGCCACGCCGACATCAAGGTGCTGTCCGACGAGGCCGCCGAGGGGCGGCTGTTCCGCAGCTGGGCCATGGCCGGCGCGGCCTGCTGGCATCCCGCCGTCGCCGAGGACTTCGACTATGCGGCGGGCCTGGGCTTCGAGGGCTTCCCCGCCGAGGCGCTGCTGGACCTGCTGCGCGCGGTGGCCACCACCGACATCGGCCGCGTGCCGTGTACGGTTGCCGCCTAGCAAACCTGTCTGAGGGCTAGCGGCTCTTTACCGCGTAATCCGTCCCGCCATTCGCCCCCGGCGTGAAGGTCAGCGTCAGGTTGACCGGCCTGCCGCAGGCGTTGATCGACCAGGCCTCGGCCCAGACGCCCGCCTTGTTGGGCGGGGTGGTGAGCTTGACTTCGCTCCAGTCCAGGCGGTTGCAACCCGCACTGACCTTCCGGACCGCCGGGACCAGCGTCTTCAACACATCGTTCTGGAGGAGGAAGCCGGCCTGGCTTTCACCGGGCAGCATGGGTGCGGCCGACCAGCCGCCGCCGGTCGTGCCCACCGCGATGTTGATGAGCCAGCCATGGCCGCAGCCGCTGAACGCCAACCGCTCGAGAACAAGCGCGCCGGCCTTTCCATTGGGCGGCCGCAGAACCTCGATGTGAGGCGGCTCGGCTTCGCTCACCTTGGCGTCCGCGCAGACGCCCTTGCCGGTGAAATGGGCGTCGGTGTCCAGAACCTGGCCGCGCAGCCAGACCGCGTAGGCCTGCGCCCCGCCGGCCTTGACCAGTTCCGGCGGCCGCTCGCTGAGGACCAGCGTGGCGGCCGCCGCCAGGATCGGAAGCAGCACCGAGGCTAGACCGCCAGCGCCGGTTCTTCGATTTCAGGGGCGCCCGGCTTGCGGGGCTCCTCATCGACCTCGAACTCGAAGGCGATCTTGCCGTCCTTGAGCACCACCTTGACGTGGCCGCCGCGCTGCAGACGCCCGAACAGGATGTCGTCGGCGAGCGGCTTCTTGATATGCTCCTGGATGACCCGGGCCAGGGGCCGGGCGCCGTAGAGTTCGTCGAAGCCGTTCTTGGCCAGCCAGTCGGCCGCCTCGTCGGTGGTCTCGATGGTGACGTTACGGTCGGCCAGCTGAACTTCCAGCTGGATGACGAACTTCTGCACCACCATCCGGATGATCTCCTGCGTCAGCGGCTTGAAGGCCACCACCGCGTCGAGACGGTTCCGGAATTCCGGCGTGAAGATGCGCTTGATCGCTTCCTCCGACTCGCCGTCCGCCTTGCCACGGCCGAAGCCGATGGTGTTGCGCTGGCTGTCGGCGGCGCCCGCGTTGGTGGTCATGATCAGGACCACGTTGCGGAAGTCGACCTTCTTGCCGTTGGCGTCCGTCAGCACCCCGTGGTCCATCACTTGGAGGAGTATGTTGTAGACGTCGGCGTGGGCCTTCTCGATCTCGTCCAGCAGGACGACGGCGTGCGGATGCTGGTCGACCGCGTCGGTCAGCTGACCGCCTTGATCGTAGCCGACATAGCCGGGGGGCGCGCCGATCAGGCGGCTGACCGTGTGGCGCTCCATATATTCCGACATGTCGAAGCGCAGCAGTTCGATGCCCAGCGTCGAGGCCAGCTGACGGGCCGCTTCCGTCTTGCCGACGCCCGTGGGGCCGGAGAACAGATAGCTGCCGATCGGCTTGTTGGGATCGCGCAGGCCGGCCCGGGCCATCTTCATGGCGCTGGACAGCTGGGCCAGGGCTTCGTCCTGACCAAACACAGCCCGCTTCAGATCGACTTCAAGCTGCTTCAGCGACTCGGTGTCGGACTTGGACACCGACTTCGGCGGGATGCGGGCGATCTTGGCGACGACGGCCTCGATCTCCTTCACGCCTATGGTCTTCTTGCGCTTGGATTCCGTCACCAGCATCTGGCTGGCCCCGGCTTCGTCGATCACGTCGATCGCCTTGTCCGGCAGCTTGCGGTCGGTGATGTATTTCGCCGACAGGTCCACCGCCGCCTTGATGGCCTCGGCGGTGTATTTCAGCTTGTGGAATTCCTCGTAGTAGATCTTCAGGCCCTTGAGGATCTTGATGGTGTCCTCGATCGTGGGCTCGTTCACGTCGATCTTCTGGAACCGGCGCACCAGGGCGCGGTCCTTCTCGAAGTGCTGGCGGTATTCCTTGTAGGTGGTCGAACCCATGCAGCGCAGGCTGCCGCTGGCCAGGGCCGGCTTCAGCAGGTTGGACGCATCCATGGCCCCGCCGGACGTGGCGCCGGCGCCGATCACCGTGTGGATCTCGTCGATGAACAGGATGGCGTTGGGGTGCTGCTCGAGCTCCTTGACCACCTGCTTGACGCGTTCCTCGAAGTCGCCGCGATAACGGGTCCCGGCCAGCAGGGCGCCCATGTCCATCGAGAAGATGGTGGCGCCGATCAGAACCTCGGGCACGTCGTTGTTGATGATCTTGCGCGCCAGGCCTTCGGCGATGGCGGTCTTGCCGACGCCCGGGTCGCCCACCAGCAGCGGGTTGTTCTTGGTCCGCCGGCAGAGGATCTGGATGCAGCGTTCCACCTCGGCGTGACGGCCGATCAGCGGATCGACCTTGCCCTGCCGGGCCTTCTCGTTGAGGTCGACGCAGTAGGCCTCGAGCGCCTCGCCGCCGGTCTTCACGGCGGGCTTGTCCTCGTCGTCCGAGGCGCCCTTGACGGTCTTGGGCTCCGAAGCCCCGGCCTTCTTGGCGATGCCGTGGGCGATGAAGTTCACCGCGTCGTACCGCGTCATGTCCTGCTCTTGCAGGAAGTAGGCGGCATGGCTCTCGCGCTCGGAGAAGATGGCCACCAGCACATTGGCGCCGGTGACTTCCTCGCGGCCGGAGGACTGGACGTGGATCACCGCGCGCTGGATCACGCGCTGGAAGCCGGCGGTCGGCTTGGCGTCCTCCTCGTCTTCGACGATGAGGGACTTCAGTTCCACGTCGATATAGTTGACCAGGCTCTTCTTGAGCGCGGTCAGGTCCACGTCGCAGGCGCGCATGACACCCGCCGCATCGCCGTCGTCGGCGAGCGAGAGGAGCAGGTGCTCCAGGGTCGCATACTCATGCTTTCGCTGGTTGGCGTAAGCCACGGCGCGATGCAGGGACTCTTCGAGATTTCGCGAAAAAGATGGCAAATGCGGCCTCTCAATCCTTTTCCATAGTGCACTGGAGCGGATGTTGGTTGCGCCGCGCCGAGTCGATGACCTGGGCAACCTTTGTCTCGGCGACTTCGTAGGTGAAGACGCCGCACACGCCGACGCCATGCTGGTGCACGTGGAGCATGATCCGGGTCGCATCTTCGCGCGACTTGTTGAAAAAACGCTCAAGCACGTAAACGACGAACTCCATGGGAGTGTAGTCGTCGTTCAAGATCAGCACGCGGTACAGGGAAGGCTTCGCCGTTTTCGGCTTCGTCTGCGTGACGATCGCCGAACCCGAGTCGATATCGTTATCGCCGGCCTTCCGTTGTGGCATTCCGCATTCCGCTCCGGACGGGACAGGACGTCCCGCCGCTTCGCTGGATTAGATATGATAAGATCGGCCGTATGGAAGTGCCGAGCGCGTGACCTGCGCTGAATAAGCGCGGTCCACCCGAAATAAGCCCCTTCAGGCGAGCCAGCGGACGCTGGCGCCGTGCGGATGGACCTCCGCCAGCAGCTTTTCCTCCCCGCCGGGCCAGAGGGTGAGTCGCACCTGCATCTGGGCCATGTTGGCCGGATCGGGCTCCATGGAGAGGTGTGCGACGGGCGCGCTCGGCGTCGCGGCGGCGGCGGCGCGGGCCAGCGTGGCCAGAATCGACGCTTGGGTTTCGGCGGGCATATACTGCCACATCACCGAATGGACGAGGACGGTGGCGACGCCGTCTCGTGGCGCCAAGCGTGCGGCGACCCAAATGGCGGCGTCCGCCTTTTCTACGTGTAGGCCGCTCTGCCGGGCCATGGCGATGGCGGCGCGCAGGCGTTCCAGCCGATCCAGCTGGTCGGGCCAGACATAGGCCTGGAGGCGAAGCGCGTTGGCCTCGTCGGTTATGTCGACGGGCGCCACGTCGCAGGCCTCGCGCTCGGCCACCGTGGCGGCGGGCAGCGGCGGAGGCGGGCCGTCCCAGTCGCCCGCGATCTGGACCGGCGAGGCGGGATCGCCCCACGTCGCTTCGCCGAAACGGTAGGCGTAGCGGTCCCAGTTGACGTTCAGTCCCGCGCTGGCCCCGATCTCCAGACAGCGCAGGGGCAGTCCGGTCGCAGCGGCCAGGGTCAGGTAGCCGCCGACCAGGCAGAGCGAACGGCGCACCTCATTGGTCTGGGGCGGCGAGGTCATGAAGGCCGCGATGGCGTCGTGGTGTTCGACGACGGCCTGTTTGGCGGCGCCGATCAATGCCGGCCAGTCGGTGTCCGGCTTGGCGGCCGGATATTGAGCGGCCAGGTCGGGCGCGGCGCCGGTGAGGGTCAGGTGATGCAACGCGCCCAGGAAGCGCAGCGGCGTGGCGTCCTCGAAGGTCTTGCGGGTCGAGGCCTCCAGCCACGGCCTGTGCAGATCCCTCAGGTCGCCGAGCGCGCCGTCGGCGGCGCGTTCGAGCAGGTCCCCCGAAAAGGCCGATCCGAGGTTGCGGCAGGCGGCCGCCTGGATGCGATAGCCGCGGTCGAGGTCTTCGGGGAACATCGTCATGGCGCGACGCTAGCGCCGATCGGGGGGGCCGAAAATCTTGACCGTGACGATCAACGCTTGGGCTCACCGGGCCTTTGCGCGGCCGGCTTGCGTTCTTCGTGCTTTAGCGCCCGGCCGGTGACCACCGCACCGGCGCCGAACCTGGCCCGCAGGGTGTCGATGGTCTGCTCGTTCTTCAGCGTCTTGCGCTCATCGCCACCGAAGAAGTCGGAGTCCGCTTCCGCCGCATCCACGAAGTCCGATAGCCCGGCGCCGATCAGGCGGTAGGGCACGCCGTGCGCCTCCACGGCCAGCAGTTCGCGCGCGACGTTGAACAGGGTGCGCGCAGTCTGGATCGGCACGGGCAGGGTGCGCCGCCGGGTGATGATCCTGAAGTCGGTGGTGCGCAGCTTCAGCGTCGCCACCCGCCCGGCCACGCCGCCGGCCCGGGCCTGCTTGCCGACCCGCTCGCATAGGGGCCAAAGCTGGTCCTCCAGGTCGGAAATGGCGGTCAGGTCGTCGAAGAAGGTGGTCTCGCAGCTGATGGTCTTGCGCACCTGGTCGGGATCGACCGCCCGGCTGTCGCGGGCGTGGGCGAGTTGCGACAGGCGCAGGCCATAGGCGCCGAACTGGGTGGCCAGCGCCTTGGGCTCGGCGCGGGCCAGGTCGCCGACGGTGCGGTAGCCGGCCTGCTCCAGCGTCTTGACGAAGGCCGGGCCCACGCCGGGCAGGATGGACACGGGCCGCGGCGCTAGGAAGGCCTCGCCCTCGTGAGCGCCGATCACCGAAAAGCCGCGCGGCTTGTCGATGTCCGACGCGATCTTGGCCAGGAACTTGTTGGGCGCCAGGCCGATGGAGACCGTCAGGCCCACCTCCGCCTCGATCTCCCTTTGTAGCTTGGCCAGGATGTAGGCCGGCGGCGCGCCATGCAGGCGCTCGGTTCCGGACAGGTCGATCCAGGCCTCATCCAGCGACAGCGGCTGGACCAGGGGCGTCAGCAGGGCGACGCGGCCGAAGATGTCCTTGCTGGCCGCACGGTATTTGCTGAAGTCCGGCGGGATGATCACCGCTTCGGGGCAGAGCTTGCGCGCCTTGAACATCGGCATGGCCGAGCGCACCCCGCTCATCCGGGCGATGTAGCAGCAGGTGGTGACCACGCCGCGCTTGCCGCCGCCGACGATCAGCGCCTTGTCGCGCAGGGACGGGTCGTCACGCTTCTCCACCGACGCATAGAAGGCGTCGCAGTCCATATGGGCCATGGACAGGCTGGCCAGCTCCGCATGCGCCAGGATGCGCGGCGAGCCGCAGTTGGGGCAACGCTTCACCGCCGTCTCGCCCACCCACAGACAGTCGCGGCAGAGGGCCTTCATGACGGCTATTCCAGGGGCCAGAGCCAGGCGGCGCCGCGCACGCCGGAGGAGTCGCCGTGCTTGGCCTGGACGATCTGGGTCTCGAACACGTCGGAGAAGGCCCAGCGGGCGGTAACCTCGGGCACGCGGGCGTAGAGCGCCTCGACATTGGACATGCCGCCGCCCAGCACGATGACGTCCGGATCGAGGATGTCGCAAACCATGGCCAGGGCCCGGCCCAACCGGTCGATGTAGCGCTCCAGCGCCGCGACGGCTTCGGGCTCTCCGGCCTCGGCGGCCTTGGAGATATCGCCGCCCGGCAGCTTCACGCCCGTGGCGCGCTGGTAGTCGGCCACGAAGCCGGACCCCGCGACCCAGGTCTCCAGGCAGTTGGGCCGTCCGCACCAGCAGACATGTCCGGGGATTTCGCCGCCCGACGCCCAGGGCAGCGGCGTGTGGCCCCATTCGCCGGCGATGCCGTTGATCCCGTCCAGGGCCTTGCCGTTCACCACCACCCCGCCGCCGCAACCGGTGCCGATGATCACCCCGAACACCACGCCCGCGCCCGCCGCCGCGCCGTCGCTGGCTTCCGACAGGGCAAAACAGTTGGCGTCATTGGCCAGCCGGACCGGACGGCCCAGCGCCTTTTGCAGGTCTTCGCGGAACGGCTTGCCGTTTAGCCAGGTGGAGTTGGCGTTCCTTAGCATGCCGGTCTTAGGCGACACCGAGCCGGGCACCCCCATGCCGATCGCCTTGGCCTTGTCGCCGGCCTCGCCCTCGACTTCGCGAATCAGGGACGTCACCCGTTCGACCGCGGCTCTATACTCGCCGGGGTTGGCGTCGCGTTTGCGCGCGACGATGCGGCCGTCGTCCGACAGCGCGGCCACCTCGATCTTGGTGCCGCCGAAATCTACCCCGATACGGATCATGCGGTTCCGATCGCACGCGCGATGGCGCGCTTCATGGTGGGCCAGTCGTCGTGGCGTGTATGCCGCTCCGGCGCGGCGGGCGCCATGGGCCGCAGCCGCTCGTCGGCCACCATCTGGAAGCGGGCGACGGCGGGCGCGTGCTCCGCCACCGATTCGAGGTTGGGCAGCAGGTCGTCGATGAAGGCGACGCGTCCGCTGGTGCGCGCGGCCAGCGACGCCACCGCCGGACCTTTAAGGCTGGAATTGAGGATCAGCGGATAGTCGAAGCCGTGGGTCTTCAGCCAGGCGCCGCGCGCCTCGCGCCCGCAATCGGGGGCATTGGTGAGAATCAGCACGCCGGCTTTCGTCGACAGGCTGGCCAGGGCGTCGGCCGCGCCGATCGCGGGCTCCAGATCCCCCGATCCGTCGCGGAAGAAGCCGTCGAACAGCTCTCGCCCGATGGTCATGTCCACCGGCTCGGTCTCGCCCGGACGGTAGATGTTCTGGAACAGGGCGAATCGGTCGACCCGGAAATCGTAGCCCTGGCGGGCGATGAACACCCCGAACCCCCTCATGAAATGGGCGATCACCTCGTCCACGTCGACGATCACCAGCGGCGCGCCGGGATGCACCGGGGCGGCTTGCAGATCGGTCGGGGGCGGGATGAAATCAGGCATAAGACGGCTTTAAGGATATTCGTGCGATTGAACGCTGGCAAAGAGTCGTCCGCGCCCATGCGCGGCCGCCCATTGGGGTTCCGGGATCCGCATGAGCAAGAAGGTCCTCATCGTCGAGGATAACGAGCTCAATATGAAGCTCTTCCACGACCTCCTCGAGGCGCAGGGTTATGAAACCCTGCAGACCCGCGAGGGTTTGCAGGCGCTCGCCATCGCCCGGGAACATCATCCCGACCTGATTATCATGGATATTCAGCTGCCGGAGATCTCCGGGCTGGAGGTCACCAAGTGGCTGAAGGAGGACGACGACCTCTCCCACATCCCGGTGATCGCGGTGACCGCGTTCGCCATGAAGGGCGATGAGGAGCGTATCCGCGAGGGCGGCTGCGAGGCCTACATCTCCAAACCCATCTCGGTGTCGCATTTCCTCGATACCGTGCGTAAGTTCCTGGACTAGAGAGGCAGCCTCCCCGTGAGCGCCCGTATCCTCGTCGTCGATGACATCGAAGCCAACGTCAGGCTGCTCGAGGCGAAACTGTCCGCCGAATATTATGACGTCCTGACCGCCCCCGACGGCGTCACCGCCCTGGCCATCGCCGCGGCCGAAAAACCCGACATCATCCTGCTGGACGTGATGATGCCCGGCCTGGACGGCTTCGAGGTCTGCCGCCGGCTCAAGGACGATCCCGAGACCCGCCATATCCCCGTCGTGCTGGTCACGGCCCTGGACGGACGCGCCGACCGCATCACAGGCCTGGAAGCCGGTGCCGACGAATTCCTCACCAAACCCATCGACGACGTCATGCTGTTTGCCCGGGTGCGCAGCCTGACGAGGCTGAAACTGATCATCGACGAACTGCGCCAACGCGAGGCGTCGGGCCGCCGCATGGGCGTCATCGCCGGCGCGGCGTCGCGCCTGGGCGGAACCGGCGGGCGCGTGCTGATCGTCGACGACAACGAACGCCAGGCCCTGCGGGTGCTGGCCGAACTGCAACGCGAACACCGCCCGGTGGTCGAGAGCGATCCCGAAAAGGCCATCCTCACGGCCCGCGGCCCCGTCGATCTGGTCATCGTCAACGCCACCGCCAAGGGCTTCGACGGCCTGCGCTTCGCCGCGGCCGTGCGCTCCGACGAGGCCACCCGCCACCTGCCGATCCTGGCCATCGTCGATGTGGACGAGCGCGCGCGGCTGGTGAAGGCGCTGGAAATCGGCGTCAACGACATCCTGACCAAGCCGATCGACCCCCAGGAGCTGTCGGCCCGGGCCAGGACCCAGATCAAGCACAAGCGCTACACCGACTTCCTGCGCGACAACCTCGATCAGTCGCTGGAACTGGCCGTCACCGACCAGCTGACCGGCCTGCACAACCGCCGCTACATGGTGGGCCAGCTGGCCGCCCTGGTGACGCGCGCCACCCACGGGGGTGACCCGGTCGCCGCCCTGATGATCGACATCGACCACTTCAAGAAGATCAACGACGGCTTCGGCCACGATGTGGGCGACGAGGTCTTACGCGAATTCGCCGTGCGCCTGGCCTCCAACGTGCGCGCCGTGGATCTGCCCTGCCGCTACGGCGGGGAGGAGTTCACCGTGATCATGCCCGACACCCGGCTCGAAGACGCCCACCGCATCGCCGAGCGCATCCGCCGCCACGTCGCCGGCTCGCCTTTCCGCGTGCTCGGCGGCTCCGAACTGCTGACCGTGACCATCTCCATCGGCGTCGCGGCCACAACGGGTGAGGGCGACAAGCCCGAGGCCCTGCTCAAGCGCGCCGACGCGGCGGTCTATGAGGCCAAGGCGGCGGGCCGCAACGTGGTGGTCGCTCGCGCCGCTTAGGGTCCGTACCCAATTGGAAGCGCGGCCCTAAAATCATCCGCTCATCCCCGCGCAGGCGGGACCCAGGCGTTTTTGCTGGCTAAGCCAAGCCCACCACCCCGGTCAGCACGAAGTGGATCCGCTCTCAGCTCGGCTCCTTCGTGTTCTTGGTGTGCTTGGTGGTCCATCCTGGCCGCGCCCGACCCGGTCTCAACGCTTCTGAAGATCGACCACCAAGATCACGAAGAACACCAAGGGTCAGCGGCCTTCCGCTTCGCTCCCCGACCGCTCAGCAGACCCCGCAAGCCTTGGCTAAAAAGCCTGGGTCCCCGCCTGCGCGGGGATGAGCGGATGTGTGGGGGTGATTGATTCTTATTGAGTCCGGACCCCAGGGTCGATCCGGCCTCGCACGAGTTCCAAGCTTAACGTCCCGGCCCGCAGAGCCAGCAGTCGCCGTCGTCGCCGATCGGCATGCCGGGCGGCGCGGGGGCAGGCGAAGGCGCCTTCTCCGCCAACCCAGCCAGGGCGGCGCGGTCCGGCGCGGTCAGCAGGGCGGCCAGGGATTTGGCCTGGGCCGCGTCCAACGGATCGCTGAACTTGCCGCCCTTCAGGCGCTGGCCGATCTTCGCCAGCGTCTGGTCGGCCAGGGCCGCCACCGTCGGGTTGGCGTCCTTGTCGGTGGCCAGCGCGGCCAGGTCATAGACCAGCCGGGCCTGCAGCCGCCGCCGGATTTCGGCCTGGCGGCCGCTCACGGCCCGGTTGTCGAACACCGTGGCCACCAAGGCCTCCAGCACCTCCGCCGCGCCCAATTGGCCGGGATCGCGGGCCTGCTGCGCCAGCAGGCGGTTGAGGCGATGCGGCTCCAGCAGGTTGGCGAAGGTCAGTTCGGCGGCCGTCTCCGCCGCGCCGGGCAGGTCGAACACCGGCCCGCCGGAGCCGCTCGGGAAGACCTCGATGTCATAGGCCTTGTCGTGCCCGCCCGACTGGGCGGACGACAGCAGGGCGAGCAGGGGGTCGCTCAGGTCGAGCGCCGCCGGGTCCAGGGTGCGCATCAGGGCCGCCAAGGCGCGCCGCTGGGCGCCCGCCTCCACCGAGGGCGAACCCTCGTGGCCGTCGCCGTTGACGGCATAGCTGTACTCCACCCCGCCGACCATCTTGGCCGTGGCGTCGATCTCATAGCGATGGAACAGATAGACCGGGACGACGACGCGCTTCAGCTCCTGCACCGCCGCGCCGGTCGGCAGGTTGCGCAGGCCGAAGGTGGAGAGCGCGATGCGGCGCACCGCCATGACGTTGTCCAGGCTTGCCGGCGCGTCCGGTCCGTCGTCCCACAGGGCGCCCCAGGGCTGAGCCGCGCCCAGCGGCCGGGAATCCTCGTCGGAGATGAAGCGCAGGCCCTTGGCCTGGGCGTCGGCCGCGAGCGCATTCAATGCGCCCCGCTCGTCCGCGCCGGGCGCGAACTGGCCATAGAGCCAGTGGATGGCGAAGCGGTCCCAGTCGCCGACGCCACGCGCATAGGCCTGGCTGAAGTCGAGCTTGCCGTCGGTGACCAGCACGCGCGGCGGCGGATAGTCCATCACCGACTCGCGGGCGCCATAGGTGCTGCCGGCGAAATTGTGCTGTAGGCCGATGGCGTGGCCCACCTCGTGGACCGCCAGCTGGCGGATGCGGGACAGGGAGATCTGGATCGGATCGTCGCTGCCGCCCGCGCCCGTCTTGTCGGCGCCGGCCAGGCCTTCGAAGATCATCCGGTCCTGGCGGATGCGCAGGGAGCCCAGCAGCACCGCGCCACGCACGATCTCGCCGGTGCGCGGATCGACCACCTCGGCGCCGTAGGACCAGCCGCGCGTCTGGCGGTGCACCCAGTTGATGACGTTGTAGCGGGCGTCCAGCGGGCTTACGCCTTCGGGCAGCACCTCGACCTTGAAGGCGTCGATGAAGCCTGCCTTGTCGAAGGCCTCCGACCACCAGCGCGCGCCCTCCACCAGGGCTGAGCGGATCGGCTCCGGCGCCGCGCGATCCACATAGAAGACGATGGGCTTCTTCACCGGCGAGCGGGCCGCCGTAGGGTCGGTCTTCTCCAGCCGGAAACGGTTGGCCAGGCGATAGACGGTGGGCTGGCTGAGCGGCGCGCCATAGTTGGCGATCACCTCGTTGAAGGCCCCGACGCGAGGATCATAGAGGCGCGGCTCATAGCCGGGGTCCGGCAGCTTGATCAGGGAGTGGTGGACCACGAAGGTCACCGACTTGCCGTCCGGTGCGATGCCCGAAACCTCGCGGCCCGGATCGTCCGAGGCGTAGGTCTGGCTGGCCTCCATCTCAACATTCTCGGGGAAGACCTTGGTCTCGCCGGCGTCGACGTAGGAAAGGTCGTCGCTCTTGCGGAAGCCGCCCTGTTTGGCGCCCTTCAGGGCGTCGGACACCCCGTAGGCGTCGCGCAACAGGAAGCTGGAGATATCGACCAGCACGCGGCCGTCCGCGCCTTCCGCCACGACCGCGCCCGACCAGATGTTTGAGACGGCGAACGATTCGGCCACCGACTGCTTCTCGCCCGGCGCCCCGCCGTCGGCCCGGAAGCCGTAGTTTTCGTACTGGGCGATGATCTTCTTGCCGGCCCGGCGGAAGGCCAGCACCTGGGTCGGGCCCACGGCGGAGCGGTCCAGCCCCGTGGGATTGGAGCCCAGGCCGGCGCGCAGATAGACCTGATAGAGGTAGCGGCCGGACACACCGTCGGCGCCCGCCGCGGGCAGCAGCAGCAGGACCTTGCCCTGGGCCTTGTCGATATAGACCGGCAGCAGGCCGTCCTGCTTCGTCATCCCCGCCACGGCGTTGGCGAGGTCGTCAGGGGCCGGCGTGGCGGATTTGGCGGGGGCAGGGGCTTTGGCGGCGACAGCGGCCTTGTGGGTCGACATCCGGCCGGTGGCGGCGAAGGCGCCGCCCACGGCCAGCGCCGCGCCGAGAATCACCGTCAGCGCCGCCGCGCGTCCCAGCCGCATCGCCATGTCGTCATCCCCAACCGAACTCGAGTCGGCAGGGACCCTAGGCCAGGGACGGACAAACGAAAACGCCCGGTGTTTCCACCGGGCGTCGAAAGCTCAACGAAGCAGTCGGCTGACTACTTGATCTTGCCTTCGCGGAATTCCACGTGCTTGCGCACGACGGGGTCGTACTTCTTCAGGACCATCTTCTCGGTCTTGGTGCGGGCATTCTTCTTGGTGACATAGAAGAAGCCGGTGTCCGCCGAGGAGTTGAGGCGGATCTTGATAGAAGCCGGTTTGGCCATCGTCGTGTCCTAGATACGGGCCGGCGTTGGGCCGGGAAATGAGAGCGGCGGAACATACTCACCGCGAGTCCAAAGTCAATGCGGGCGTTCGATCTCGTAGCAGTGGCACAGTTCGTCGACCCGCCGGGCCGCCGAATAGATGATTCGGTTGTTCGATCGTTTAAGCCCCATCTTGGTCAGCACGGCCTCCGAGCCCGCATTGCCCGGCAGCACGCCGCCCTCGATCGTCATCACCGTCGGCAACAGCCTCCAGGCCGCCTCGAGGGCCGCGACGCCGGCTTCGGTCATATAGCCCTGGCCATGGAAGGCGGGGCCGATGTGATAGCCGACTTCGGCGCGGGTGTGGGCGTCGGGCGCATCGGGCTTGAACCCGCCCACATGAAAGCCGATGCCGCCGATCAGCAGGCCGTCGGAGCGCAGGATCACGCCCCAGGCGGCTTCCGTCCCTGCCACCGCGTCGGCGCGGGCCTTGGCGAGCCGCGCGACGGCCACCGTGGATGTGACGGGATCGGGCCACGACGCCAGCCAGCGGGTCACTTCCGGCGTCAGGTTGGCCGCCAGGGCGGCGGCGTCGCTGAGCCGCCATCCACGCAGGCGCAGGCGATCGGTATCGATGACGGGCAGCAGGTCGGGGTCGGCCATGGCGGCGCTTATAGCGCGCCGAGCGGCCTGATCCAGGGGCGGCCCCGGCGGTAGCCGAAGAAGAAGGGATCAGCGGTCCCGCCGTCGTCGCGCAGGCGCAGCAGCATCGCCTCGGTGACGTCGATGATCGGCAGTTTCAGGGCTTCGTCCACCGAGCGGAACGATAGGTCCGAGAGCTCCGGTGTCTCGGCGGGATCACCCTGCGCCAAGGCCGCATCGGCCACGAAGAAGCGGGCATGAAAGCGGATCGGGCTCATGGTCGGCGTGATGGCCCGGCCCGCCAGGCGCAGGCGCGATAGGTCGGGGGCCACGATCAGCCCGGTCTCCTCGTGCGTCTCGCGCAACGCCGCCATGGCCAGGGCCGTGGCCAGCCGGGGCGATGCGCCCGTCCGCGCCACGCATTCGGGCGACAGGGGCGCGGTGGGTTTCAGGGCAAAGTCGGCCTTGTCGAGGGCCCCGCCGGGAAACACGAACACGTCGGGCGCGAAGGACGACTTGCGCGGCCGCCGGCCCATCAGCACCTCGGGGCCGTTCGCGCCCTGGCGCAACAGGATCAGGCTGGCCGCATGGCGCGGTTCCACCGGCCGCGCGCCCGGCGGACGGGCGGGAACGTTGGCGTTGACCAGGGGCGGCGGTTCGTCGCTCACAGGTGTTCCAGCCGCCGCGCGCCGTTCAGGAAGCGCATGAAGGGGATGGGCCGGGCCGGCGTCTTCAGCCGCTCGGCGATCTCCTGCACCACGAAGCGGGTGATGTTGGGCAGGTCCAGCGCCAGCGTCTCCTCCAGGTCGACCCAGGCCACCTCGTCCAGTTCGCCGCAGTCGGGCAAGCGCTCCAGGCTGGTCAGGGCCTCGGCCTCGGCCATGAAGAAGCGCGCGTCGAAGCGCTTGGGCCGGTAGGGGGGCGTGATCGCCCGGGCGACGAAGCTCAAGGCCGCCAAGTCCGGCTGCGCGCCCTGGGCCAGGAAGTCACGCCACGGCCCGGCGCCGGGCCGAACGGGCGCGGGCTTGGCCAGCAGCAGGCCCACCTCCTCGAAGGTCTCGCGCACCGCCGCCATGGCCAGCGCCCGGGGCAGGGCGGCCTCGTTGCGGTGGCGCGCGGTCAGACGCAGGGCGGTCTCTACCTCGGGCCGAAGATCGGTGGCCGACGGCGCGGTGAAGTCGGTGCGGTCCACCCGCCCGCCGGGGAAGACCCATTTGCCCGGCATGAAGCTATGGCCGCCCGCGCGCCGGCCCATCAGCAGCCGGGGCTGAGGGCCATCTCGGCGCACGATGATCAGGGTGGCGGCATGGCGCGGCCGCACCAGCTTGGCGGCGCCCTCACGCATGGCGCCGTCGCTGCGCGGGTCGTATTTGGGATCCAGGATGGTGTCGCTCATGCGCCCGAGTTTAGACCCGGGCGCGCGCCGTGAAAGGCTGTCGTTGCGGAAACCAAGTCATAAGCATTGACTTATTAATAAGCGTGGGCTTATGAAATCCCATGTCCGCTCTTGAAACCGTGCTCTTCAAGTCCTTGGCCGATCCGACCCGCCGGGGCCTCTTCGAACGCCTGGCCCGGGAGGGCGAGATGACCGTGGTGGCCCTCACCCGGGAGGCGCATGTGTCGCAGCCGGCCGTCTCCCAACATCTGGCCGTGCTCAAGGAGGCCGGTCTCGTGGCCGACCGTCGCGAGGGCCGCACCACCCACTACCGCGCCGCGCCCGAGGGCCTGGCCCCGATCACCGGCTGGCTGGCCGCCTATGGCGTCTTCTGGACCGACCGCATCGATCGCCTCGAAACCCTGCTGAATGAGATGGACCAATGACGAAAATGCCAACCAAATCCATCGTCGTCGAACGGCTGATGCCCCATCCGCCGGCCAAGGTCTGGCGGGCGCTGACCCAGTCGGGCTTGATCGAGTCGTGGCTGATGAAGAACGACTTCCAGCCCGTGGTCGACCACCGTTTTACCTTCCATGCCACGCCTGTGCCGGGCTGGAGCGGCGTCACCAACTGCAAGGTGCTGGAGGTCGAGCCCAACGCCCGGCTGGCCTATGCCTGGGGCGACGGCACGGAATCGGACAGCGGCCTGCAGACCGTCGTCACCTGGACCATCGAGGCGACCGACGACGGCAGCCGCGTGCGCATGGAACACTCCGGCTTCAGGCCCCAGGACGAGGGCGGCTACAAGGGCATGGGCGGCGGCTGGCCGCGCATCGTGGCCGGCCTGGAACGGGTGGCCGGCGAACAGGCCTGACTACCGGTCCGGGTGGATCGGCTTCAGGATCAGGATCGACAGGTCCTTCACGGGCGTGAAGTTGGTCTTGCGCACCTCGAACCGGGTGGGTGCGATCTTCGTCACCCCGGTGGCGCAGAAGCTGACCAGGTTCTCGGCCGCGCCCTTGTCCACCACCAGGCGGAAGTCGCCGATCGGCTTCTTCCAGTTGGCGCCGGTGACCAGCACATAGCCGATGCGCGCCTCCGTATAGGGCCCATAGTTGGCGTCGGCGGCCGCGCGTCCCTTTTCCACGGCCGCCATGAAGGTCGCATCCAGGCAGTACTTCGCCTTCATCGCGCGGATGTCGGGGGTGTTGGCCATCTCCTGCGACCCCAGCGAGGTGCCCGAGCTCTCGCCGACCGAGGGCGTATAGCGGTGCTCGACGATCAGGTCGCGGCCGGTCGGGAAGGTCTGGGTCCAGTGATAGGTGGTCTTCAGCGTCCAGCTGGCCCGCCAGTGCTTCTCCCAGCCCTTGCCCGCATCGAACTCGTCGATGGCGGCCAGGCCCAACTTGACCATCTCGTCCTTCTTGACCTGGGGCAGGGCGTCCACCGCCTTGTTGGCTGCGTCCAGGTGCGGGGGCAGCGGGATGCCCAGCGCCTTCAGATAGGCGGTGCGGTCGACGCCGTTCTTGAACGCCTTCTGCTCCACCTGCATGGCCACGGGTTTGCCGTCGATCAGGGTCGCGAAGCCCAGGATGTTCTGCGGATCGTCGGTCGGGATGGCGATCATGTCGTCGATGCCGTCAGTCGTGATGTCCGGCATCGGGAAGGCCACCGTGGTGGTCACGTCGGCGGCGGAGGTGTTGCGGAACACATAGTGCACCTTCACCTCGGTCAGCGAGATGAACAGGTCCTCCTGCCGCATCTCGATGGCGTCGGTCTTGGTCAGCACCAGCCCGCCCGTGCTCAGTTCGGCGGTGGAGTCATTGGCGACCGCCGCGGGGGCCGCGATCAGCGCCGACGCGAGCAGCGTCCACGCCAAGGTGCGTTTGATGGTCATGATGCGGTTCCCCTTGCATCTCACGGTAGTGCGGCGGGGCGATACGCTCAAGCGCCCTAGCGCCGCTTGCCCTTGCGCACGCCCTTGGGATGGCCGGGCCGGCCCGTCGGCGTACCCTGAGGCCCCGCGCCGCGTCGGGGGCCACGGTCCAGGCCACGCCCGCGCATGCCCAGCCTTGGCGCCGGCGCCTTGGGATCGCGGGGAGCAGGTTCGCTCAGCATCTCGAACAGCAACCCGCCGGTGATCGGCGTGGCTTCCACCAGCTTCACCTGCACCGACATGCCCAGGTTCCAGCGCGCGCCGGTCTTCTCGCCGACCAGCGCATGCATGCGGTCATCATGGACGAAATACTCATCGCCCAGCTTCGACACCGGCACGAGGCCATCGGCGCCCGTCTCGAGCAGGCGCACGAACAGCCCGAACCGCGTCACCCCGGTGATCCGCCCGGGGAACTCCGCCCCGACCCGGTCGGCCAGGAAGGCGGCCACATAGCGGTCGGTGGCGTCGCGCTCGGCGGCCATGGCCCGGCGCTCGGCGTGGGTGATGCTCTCGGCGGTATCCTTGATCCGGCCGATGTCCTTGTCGGTGATGCCGTCGTCGCCCAGCCCCAAGGCGCGGATCAGCGCGCGGTGGACGATCAGGTCGGCGTAGCGCCGGATCGGACTGGTGAAGTGGGCGTATTTCGCCAGGTTCAGCCCGAAGTGGCCGATGTTCTCCGCCGAATAGATGGCCTGCATCTGGGTGCGCAGGACCACCTCGTTGACGATGTCGGCGTTGGGCGTATCGCGCGTTTCGGCCAGCAGCTTGTTGAACCGGTCGGTGCGCGGCGCCTCGCCCTTGTTCCAGGGGATTTCCAGCGTGTTCAGGAAGTCCGTCAGCGCCATCACCTTCTCCGGCGAAGGCGTGTCGTGGACGCGGTAGATCAGCGGCGTGCGCTTGGCCTCCAGCGTCTCGGCGGCCGAGACGTTGGCCTGGATCATCATCTCTTCGATCAGCTTGTGGGCCTCCAGCGACGGACGCGGCGTGATCGACGCCACCTCGCCGGCCGGGTTGATCACGATGCGCCGCTCGGCCGATTCGATGGCCAGGGGCGAACGCACGTCGCGGCCCTTCTTCAGGCAGGCATAGGCCTTCCACAGCGGCGCGATGATGCTGTCGACCAGCGGCCCGGTCTTGTCGTCGGGATTGCCGTCGGCGCCCGCCTGAGCCTGCTCATACGAAAGCTTGGCGGCCGAACGCATCAGGCCGCGCACGAAACGGTGGCTGATCTTGCGGCCGTTCTTGTCGAACACCATCCGCACCGCCAGCGTGGCGCGGTTCTCGCCCTCGCGCAGCGAGCACATGCCGTTGGACAGCACCTCCGGCAGCATCGGCTCCACCCGGTCGGGGAAGTAGACGCTGTTGCCCTTCTCGCGCGCCGTCTCGTCCAGGCTGGTGCCGGAGTGCACATAGGCGGCCACGTCGGCGATGGCGACCCACACCACCCAGCCGCCGACATTGTTCCGTTCAGGGTCGGGGTGGGCATAGACCGCGTCGTCGTGGTCGCGCGCGTCGGCCGGGTCGATGGTCACGAAGGGCAGGTCGCGCAGGTCGTCGCGGCCGGTGAGGGTGGGGGGCTTGGCGGCCTCCGCCTCACGCTCCGCCTCGGGCGGGAAGCCGGTGGGAATGCCGTGGCTGTGGATGGCGATCAGCGAGGCGGCGCGCGGCTGGTCCTCGCGGCCGACCACTTCCAGCAGCTTGCCGCTCTTGGGGCCATAGCGCCGCTCGGCGCCGCCCACCTGGGCCAGCACGAGGTCGCCGTCCTTCAGGTCGCGGGCGGAAGGCTCTGTAAGTAAAAGGGTTTCCTTCTGTTTGCGGTCCACCGGCTCGACGCGGACTTCGCCGCGCGACTTGCGGATCACGCCGAGAATGCGTTGCGAGCTCTGGCCCAGGCGCTTGATGACGCGGGCTTCCATCTCGCCGTTCTCGAGCTTTTCGAAGCGCACCAGCAGCCGGTCGCCCATGCCGGGCGCGGGGCCGGCGTTCCTGTCCCGCTCGGGGGCCAGGCGCACGGGGGCGGTGTCTTCCTCGCCCTTGGTCAGCTGGACGAACAGGTCGCCGTCGATGTCGCGCTCGACCACATCGACCACGCCCACGGGGGGCAGGGTTCCGGCCTTGGCGAAGCCCTTGCGGCCACGGCGGCCGAGCGCGCCCTCGGCCTGCAGGCTTTTCAACATCTCTCGGAGCGCTCTGCGCTCGGCGCCTTTCAGCCCGAAGGCCTTGGCGATATCGGCCTTCTCGGCCTCTCCGGCCTCGGCCAGGAATTTTATCAGGGTTTCACGGTCGGGTAGTCCCTGGGGGGGACGGGTCGTCGCCTTAGCGGGACGAAACTTCTTTGGCATCAGTAAGGGGGCTCTTCAGGTCCTGGTGCGGGCGGGGGCTTCGACGCCGGCGGCGTCGTCGGCCCGGCATCCGCGGGCTTGGCCGGTTTAGGGGCCTTGGGGGGTTTGGGTGAGGCGGTTGCGGCGGGTTTATCCGTCGGCAGGGGCGCCAGGTCATGGGTTTCGGTGCCGGGATCGGCGACCTTGGGTGTATCGGGCGCCTTTTTCTTCGGCGCATCCGACGCGGGCGGCTTGATCTCATCCGCAGGCGGAATCGGTTGGCCGGTCATCGGCACCGCCAGGGGCACGGGCGCGCCGCCTGGTCCGGTGATCGCGGATCCCGTCGTGCAGCCCTTGATACCGCCTGAGGCATAGAAGCTGTCGCGGAACCCGTTCCAGAAGCCCAGCGCCGCGACGGCGGTCAGGGCCAACAGGATGACAGGCGTGGATATGGGGCGGGCGGCGCTCATTTCCAACCCTTAGCGCGGCGAATGCCGATGGGGTAGTGGCCTCAAGCCTTCGCCGCCGGCTTCTTCTTGGCCGCCGCCTTCTTCTTCGCGGCCGGCTTCTTGGCCTTCACGGTGTTGGCGGTCAGGGTCGCGGGCTTGGCCTTCTTGGCCGCGGTCTTGGGCTTTGCGGCTGCCTTGCGCGCCGGCTTCTTCTTGCCCCCGCCCTTGGCTTCGCGCTCGGCCAGCAGGGCCACGGCCTCTTCCAGCGTGATCTCCGTCGGCTCCTTGCCGCGCGGCACGTTGGCGTTGGTCGAGCCGTGCTTGATGTAGGGGCCATAGCGGCCC
This sequence comes from Caulobacter sp., assembly GCA_028291055.1. GTDB lineage: Bacteria > Pseudomonadota > Alphaproteobacteria > Caulobacterales > Caulobacteraceae > Caulobacter. The sequence continues at coordinate 32,702 of JAQGIP010000014.1, read as the reverse complement.
GACAGCACCTTGATCGGCGCGCCGTCCGTGGGGTGATTGCCCAGCTCCGCCAGCGCGGTCGCTTCCGCACGGCCGCCGAACTTGCCGGCCCGCTTCTCAGCCAGCACGGCCACGGCGCGGTTGATGCCCACGTCGAACACCTCGTCCACCGACGACAGGTTGGCATAGGTGCCCTCGTGCAGCACGAAGGGCCCATAACGCCCGATGCCCGCCACGATCGGCTTGCCGTCCTCGGGGTGGTCGCCCACCGGCCGCGGCAGGTTCAACAGGCGCAGGGCCTTGTCGAGATCCATGGTCGCCGGCGGCCAGTCCTTGGGCAGGCTGGCGCGCTTGGGCTTGTCGTCCAGCGCCTCTTCCACATAGGGCCCGAAGCGGCCGGCCTTCAGCCACACGCTCTTGCCGCTGGTGGGGTTCAACCCCAGTTCGCGGTCGCCGCTCTCGGCGCCCTCTTCGCCCTCCGACTGGGCGATCGGCCGGGTGAAGCGGCATTCGGGATAGTTGGAACAGCCGATGAAGGCGCCGAACTTGCCGGTGCGCAGGCTGAGCTTGCCGACGCCGCAGGTGGGGCAGGAGCGGGGGTCGGAGCCGTCTTCCCGGGCCGGGAAGATGTGGGGCGCCAGCGCCTCGTTCAGCGCATCCAGCACCTGGCCCACGCGCAGGTCGGCGATCTCGCCCACGGCCGCGTTGAACTGCTCCCAGAACTCGCGCAGCAGCACCTTGTATTCAAGCTTGCCGTCGGAAACGAGGTCGAGCTTCTCCTCCAGCGCCGCGGTGAAATCATACTCCACATAGCGCTTGAAGAACTCTTCCAGGAAGGCGGTGACCAGCCGTCCCTTGTCCTCGGGAACGAAGCGGTTCTTGTCCATCCGCACATAGGCGCGGTCGCGCAGCACGGTCAGCACCGAGGCATAGGTCGAGGGCCGCCCGATCCCGAGCTCTTCCATCTTCTTGACCAGGCTGGCTTCCGAATAGCGCGGCGGCGGCTCGGTGAAATGCTGGTCGGCGCGCGCGGCGATCACCCGGGCGTCGGCGCCCTCGTTGATGGCGGGCAGGCGGGCGGAATCCTCATCATCCGCATCGTCGCGCCCTTCCTCATAGACGGCCAGATAGCCGGGGAACTGGATCACCTGGCCGGTAGCGCGCATGCCGGTGCGGCCGTCGCTGCTTTCCAGTTCGACCGTGGTGCGCTCGATGCGCGCCGCCTCCATCTGCGAAGCGATCATCCGCTTCCAGACCAGCTCATAGAGCCGGCCCAGATCGCCTTCGAGGCGCAGGGATCCGGGGTTGCGGCCGAGCGCGGTGGGGCGGATGGCTTCGTGGGCCTCCTGGGCGTTCTTGGCCTTGACCTTGTAGTAGCGCGGCGTCTCCGGGACATACTCCTTGCCGTAGAGATTGCCGATCACGTCGCGCGCTTCTGCCAATGCCTCGGGCGCCGCCGACACACCGTCGGTCCGCATGTAGGTGATCAAGCCTACCGTCTCGCCGCCGATGTCGATGCCTTCATACAGCTTCTGAGCCGCCTGCATGGTGCGTTGGGCGTTGAAGCCCAGCTTGCGCGAGGCTTCCTGCTGTAGCGTCGAGGTGGTGAAGGGGGGAGGGGGCGTGCGCTTGGCCGGCTTCTTCTCTACCGACTGGACCTTGAAGGTCGCCGCTTCGACGGCGACCCGGGCCGCCATCGCCGAGGCTTCGTTGCCCAGGTCGAACTTGGTGAGCCGCTTGTCCTCATGCTTGACCAGCCGCGCCAGGAAGGGCTCGGCGCCGGCCGAAACATCCGCCTCGACCGACCAGTATTCCTGCGTCTTGAACTTCTCGATCTCGATCTCGCGGTCGACCACCAGCCGCAGGCAGACCGACTGCACCCGCCCCGCCGAACGCGAGCCCGGCAGCTTGCGCCACAGCACCGGCGACAGGGTGAAGCCGACCAGATAGTCGAGCGCGCGGCGCGCCAGATAGGCGTCGACCAGCTCCATGTCGATGTCGCGCGGGTTGGCCATGGCTTCCAGCACGGCCGACTTGGTGATGGCGTTGAAGGTCACGCGCTGGACGGTCGCGCCCTTCACGGCCTTCTTCTTCTGCAGGATCTCCAGCACGTGCCAGGAGATGGCCTCGCCTTCGCGGTCGGGGTCGGTGGCCAGGATGAGCTTGTCGGCGCCCTTCAGGGCGTCGGCGATGTCGTTGATCCGCTTGGCCGACTTTAAGTCGACCTCCCAGCTCATGGCGAAATCGTTGTCCGGCTCCACCGAGCCGTCCTTCGACGGCAGGTCGCGCACATGTCCGTAACTGGCCAGCACCGTATAGTTGGAGCCCAGGTATTTATTGATGGTCTTGGCCTTGGCCGGGCTCTCGACGACGACGACGTTCATGCGGACTTTCTATTCAGGCACAGGTGGCCGGGACGTGGTTCGCCCCCTAAGCGAGCGGAAAGTGGGGGCGGCCCCCGGCCTCTGTCAACGCGTCGAAATGGGCCCAAACCCCTTCCCCCTTAAGGGGGAGATTTTTTTGGGCGGTCTTCGGATTGAGTGTGGATGGCTCAGCCTGGGGCTCGTGGTGGGCGCTCGGACAAGAGGCCAAGCAGTAGAATGGCCATCCGGAACAGATCACCCCCCGACCACCCGCTCATCCCCGCGAAAGCGGGGACCCAGGCTTTTTTGCCAGGGCTTGCCGGTTCTGCTGACCGGTCGGGGAGCGAAGCGGATAGGCGGTAAGGAAAAGCTTTTTCCACGAACCACACGAACCGCACCAACGATGACCCGCCGACGTTGGTGACAAGCACACCGCGCGCAAGCGCGCCCTGATCAGACCAACAGCCTCTGTCGAAGCACGTTGGTGTGGTTCGTGTGGTTCGTGGACAATATTTGGGCGTGAGCGACCGCGCCGAGAGCGGCCACACTTCGTATTGACCGGGACGGTGGGCTTTGCGCATCCAGCAAAAGCCTGGGTTCCCGCCTTCGCGGGAATGAGCGGATGTGTTTAGGGCAGCGCCTCCAATTGAGTACGAACCCTAGCGACTTGAACCTCGGAAGCGTCAAAGGGTGAAGCTAAAGCCCTCCAGAACAGCCCTTTTTTGGGGACCTCAGGCGGTGGCCACCATGCCGCCGGGCAGCAACTCCGCGCGCCCCGCCAATGACAGCTCCAGCAGCGCCGCCAGCACATGGGATGTGGGCGCGCCGGTCGCCCGCATCAGCTCGTCGCGCGACACCGGCGTGGGCGACAGCAGCGCGGCCAGCTTTTCGCGCAGGGCAGGGTCGTCGCCCGCGCCATCGGCCCCAGAGTCGTAAGCCGGCCGCTCCCGCTCGCCGAGCCCGAACGGCACGCGCAGTTCGCGCAGCACATCCTCCGCGCCCTCGCAGATCGCCGCCCCCGTCCGCAACAGCCCGTTGGTCCCCTTGGCGCGCGGATCGAGGGGAGAGCCCGGCACCGCGAACACATCGCGCCCCTGCTCCCCCGCCAGCCGCGCAGTGATCAGCGAGCCCGACTTCAGTTCGGCCTCGACCACCACCACGGCCAGCGACAGGCCGGAAATGATCCGGTTGCGGCGAGGGAAGTCCTTGGCCTGCGCCCGCTGCCCCGGCCGGCTCTCCGACACCACGCAGCCCTCCGCCGCGATCTGGGCGTGCAGCGCCGCATGCTCCGGGGGATAGATGTCGTCGAACCCGCCGGCCATCACCGCCACCGTGCCGGCCTGGGTGGTCAGCGCACCTTGGTGGGCCGCGCCGTCGATGCCGCGCGCCAGGCCCGACACCACCGTCTGTCCGGCCAATCCTAGGTCGATGGCCAGCTGACGCGCGAATCGCAGTCCCGCCGCCGAGGCGTTGCGCGCGCCGACGATCGCCACGGTGGTGGGCCTCAACAGTTCGGTTCGCCCGAGCGCCCACAACACCGGCGGGGGTGGATCGAGCGCGCCCAGCAGATAGGGAAAGTCGGGTTCGCCGGAGAGCAGCAGCTTGGCGCCGGCGCGTTCGCCGGCCTCAATCTCGCGCTGAGCCTCATCGGCGGTGGTGATCTTCAGTGGCCCCGAGCGCCCGGCGCGCCGGGCCAAGTCCGGCAACACCTCCAGCACGGCCAACGCCGTGCCGTGCCTCTGCAAAAGCTGATCGAAGCCGACCGCGCCCACGCCCTCGGTGCGGGCCAGCCTCAGCCAGGCAAGGCGCTCGGCGTTGTCGCTCAAGCGGGGTCGGTCGGCGCTGCCGCCTTCTTGGCCCCGATGCGGGGCTCCTCGTTCTTCAACAGCCGGCGGATGTTGTCCTTGTGGCGGATGAAGACCAGCACGGCCATGAACACCGCCAGGATGATCACCGATGTCCCGGCGTGCAGGGCAAAGGCGAACAGCGGCGCGAAGGCCGCCGCCGTCAGCGACGCCAGCGACGACATGCGCAGTATGGCCGCCATGGCCAGCCACGTCGCGCCGGCCAGCAGGAAGACCGGCCAGGAAACGGCGAGCAGCACGCCATAGAAGGTGGCCACGCCCTTGCCGCCCTTGAAGCCCAGCCATACCGGGAACAGGTGGCCCAGGAAGGCCGCGCCACCGGCGACGGCGCCGCACTCGCGCCCGAAGAAGGTCCAGATCAGCATGACCGCGACCGCGCCCTTGCCCGCGTCGCCGAGCAGGGTGATGGCCGCCAGGTCCTTGCGGCCCGTGCGTAGCACATTGGTCGCGCCGATGTTGCCCGACCCGATCTGGCGGATGTCGCCCGCGCCGCCGACCTTGGCCGCCAGCAGCCCGAACGGGATCGAGCCCAGCAGGTAGCCCACGATCAGGGCCACGGAGACGGACAGGAAGGTGAGGTGGTGTTCGGGCAAGGACGGACCGTTGGCTATTCTTGCAGGCGGTGCACGATGCGGCCGTCCACGAGCGTCATCAAGACCTGACCTTGAAGGCGGCGTCCGTCAAACGGAGAGTTCTTGGATTTCGATAGCAGCTTGTCCGCATCGATGATCACCGGCGCGTTCAGATCACACAGCACCAGGTCCGCCGGCGCGCCCGCCGACAGCCGCCCCGCCCGCAGGCCCAGCAGCCGGGCAGGGGCCAATGTCACGGCCTTGATCAGCGTCAACAACGGCACCCGTTCGTCGTGGTGGAAGGCCAGCAGGGCGGCCAGCAGCGTCTCCAGGCCCACGGCGCCCGGCGCGGCCTCCTCGAAGGGCAGGCGCTTGTCCTCGGCGGGGGCGGGGGCGTGGGCGGAGACCACGATCTCGATCAGCCCATCGGCCAGCGCGTCGATCAGCGCCTGGCGATCGTCCTCGCAACGCAAGGGCGGCTCCAGCCGCGCGAAGGTGCGGTAGTCGCCGATGTCGATCTCGTTGAAGCTCAGGTGGTTGATCGAGGCCGTGGCCTGGGCCAGCACCCCGGCGGCCTTGGCCCGCGCTAGGCTCTTCAGCGACTCCGCCGTGGTGATCTGATCCACCAGCAGCCGCGCCCCGGTCAGCTCGGCCAGCGCCAGGTCGCGGTCCAGCATGATGCGCTCGGCGATGGCGGGCCCGGCGGGCAGTCCCAGCCGCCCGGCCAGTTCCCCCTCGGTAGCCGCCGCGCCCTTGGTCAGCCACGGGTCGGCGGGGCGGTGCGCCACCACCAGGCCGAAGGCGTTGGCATAGCTCATCGCCCGGCGCAGCACCTGGCTGTCGACGATCGGGTGGTCCACGTCGGTGACATAGACGCAGCCCGCGTCGCGCATCAGGCCCAGTTCCGCCAAATGCTCGCCCTTCAGCCCCTTGGTCACGGCGCCGGCGGGATAGACATGCACGCCTTCGATATCGCGCGCCCGGCGCAGGATGAAGTCCACGACCGACGGGTCATCCACCACGGGATTGGTGTCGGGCTGCACGACGATGGAGGTGACGCCCCCGGCCGCCGCGGCGCGAGACGCCGACTTCAACGTTTCCTTGGGTTCTGACCCCGGCTCGCCGGTCTTGACCCGCAGGTCGATCAGGCCCGGCGCCAGCATGGCCCCGTTGCAGTCGATCACCTGCAGGTCTGCCGACAGCTTGCCCAGGCTGCGTCCCTGGGCCACATCGGCGATCACGCCCTTGGCGACGACCAGGGCGCCCGGTCCGTCATAGCCGCTCTCCGGATCGACCAGCCGGGCGTTGGTGAAGGCAAAGGGTCTGCCCCCCTTCTGTGCTCCGCCGGCCATCAGAGGTTGTCCAGCCGGGCGGCCAGCGACGCCAGCACGGCCATGCGCGCCGCCACGCCCATCTCCACCTGATCCTGGATCAGGCTGATGGTGGGGTCGTCGGCGACCTCCGAATCGATCTCCACGCCCCGGTTCATCGGCCCGGGATGCATCACCCGAACCCCCGGCGCGGCGGAGGCCAGCTTCTCGCGGTCCAGACCCCAGAAGCGGAAATACTCGCGGGTGGAGGGGACCAGCGCCCCCTGCATCCGCTCCAGCTGCAACCGCAGCATCATCACCACATCGGCGCCGGCAATGCCCTTGCGCAGGTCGGTATGCACCTCCGCCCCCCAGCGGTCGGCGCCGGCCGGCATCAAGGTCGGCGGCCCCACCAGCCGCACATGGGCGCCCAGTGCGCCCAGCAGGCTGACGTTGGAGCGCGCGACGCGGCTGTGCATGACGTCGCCGCAGATGGCGACGGTCAGCCCCGAGATGTGTCCGAAGGCCCGGCGCATGGACAACGCGTCCAGCAGCGCCTGGGTCGGGTGCTCGTGGCGCCCGTCGCCGGCGTTGATCACGCTGCATCCCACCTTCTGCGACAGCAGCGAGGCCGCGCCCGAGGAGGAGTGACGCACCACCAGCAGATCCGGCCGCATGGCGTTCAGCGTCACCGCCGTATCGATCAGCGTCTCGCCCTTGGTCACCGACGAATTGCGGGGGTTCATGTTGACCACATCGGCGCCCAGCCGCTTGCCGGCCAGCTCGAAGGAACTCAGCGTCCGCGTCGAATTCTCGAAGAACAGGTTCATCATCGTCCTGCCCTTCAGCAGGTCGAGCTTCTTCGAGGTCTGGCGCGACAGGTCCACAAAACCGTCCGCCAGATCGAGCAGATCGGTGGCCTGGATCACGTTCAGATCGGCGGCGGAAAGGAAATGACGGTGGGGGAAGGGGAATGTCCGCGCGCGGACGTCGTCCAGTCCCAGGGCAAGGCTCGTCATGAGCCGCCGTCTTAGGGGGATTTTCGGCTCAGGCCAAGGACGGGCGACTCATTTGTCGGACGAATTCACGCCCCTATTCCAACGCTGCGCGCCTTGCCGTCTTGATGGCTCATGCTTCTCGGTCCCGACATCGCCGTGCCGACACCGCCGCCACCCGGAGCCACCGCCCCGGATGACGGCGACGCGTGGGGCGAACGCCGGCTGGCGATCCTGGCTGAGCTGGCGGAAGCGGGCCTCGAGATCGCGTTGGCGCTGAAGACCCGGATGGTGGCGACGGCGGCGCTTGAGCCAGACCCGGAGTCCGCTCGCGCCTGCGCCGACCTGGGCCGGGCCTTCGACCGCGCCTCGCGTGCCGTGCGCATGGCCATCGCCCTGCGCGAGCGGCTGTTGAAGGACGCCGCCCCCGGCGCCCAGGCCATGCGGGGCGCTGCGCATGAAGCTCGCACCGAGCGCGCCGGCCGTGTGCGGCGCATCGTCGGGCGGATCGCCAAGGGCGTCTGGAAGGACAGCCCGATGTGCGAGGCCCTGGACAAGGTGGTTCGCGAGCAGCTGTTCGACCCCGACATCAGCGGCGAACTCGCCGATCGCCCGATCGGCGCTCTGGTCGCCCAAATCTGCTTCGACCTTGGCCTTCCGGCCGACTGGCGCGCGCTGGCCGAGGAGGCCTGGGCCCAGGCCGAAATCACCGAACGCCCGTCCGGCTCGCCCTACGCCGCCTGGCCCGACCTGCCGCCGGAGCCCGCCGGCCCAGATGACCTGGACGAAGATCCAGACGACGACCGCGACTGGGATGACCCTGGGGGGAGCGACCCGTAAAGCGCCGGCAGTTCAATCTGCGTGCGGCGCAACAGCGCCAGGTTGAAGATCCAATCACTTCTCCACTTTCGTCACCCCGGAACAGTCCGGGGGTGACGAAAGAGGGAGGCAATTGAGTCTCAAGCCTAGGGCTCTACGCCTTCCTCGGCCGCATGAACCACGCCACCACCAGCCACAGCACCGTGCTGGCGCCGCTGATGTAGGCCATGACGGTGATGCCCTTGGCCACGCCGTGGTCGGGGACGTGGCCCTTCAGCCACCAGCAGAAGACGGCCCATCCGCCGGTCAGCACCGCCAGCCCGATCAACGGCCAGAAGACGTCGACCCCGTCCGCATCGTCGTTGTCGTCGGTTTTGGGCGAGCGGGCCAGCATCAGGCGTTCTCCGGGCGCATGCGTTCCAGCGCGCCCTGCAGGATGTAGGTGGCGGCCAGCTTGTCGACCACCTCGGCGCGCCGGGCGCGGGTCATGTCGTGCTCGTCGATCAGCATGCGGTTCACCGCCGCCGTCGACAGCCGCTCGTCCCAGAAGGTGATCGGCAGTTCCCTTAAGCGAAGGATGTTGCGCCCCAGCGCGCGGTTGGACTGGCAGCGCACGCCTTCCGTCCCATCCATGTTGATCGGCAAGCCGATGACGATACCCACCGCGTTGCGCGCCTCCATCAATTGGAACAGCGCATGCGCGTCGTCGGTGAACTTGGTCTTGCGGATCAGCCCCAGGGGGCTGGCCACGGTCCGGGTGGCGTCGGACACGGCCACGCCCAGGGTCTTCTCGCCCGGGTCCAGACCCACGACGGGGGCGAAGCGGGGGAGGGCCGCCATGAAGTCTTCGATGGAAAGAACGGGCAATTCACGGACCGGATGATGCGCCCCGAGGGCGGGCAGGGGCCTCTATCCGATAGTGTCCGCTTCAGCCAGCGACTTGCCAAGCCGGGTCGCCCCCGCGTAAGCCCGCGCAACCACCGAACTCCGTCAAGGAACCCGTCATGTCCATCGACGCCGGGACCGTGCGCAAGGTCGCCCGTCTCGCCCGCATCGCCGAAGCCGAAGACCGCCTGGAGCCCCTGGCCCAGGAGCTGAATGGCATCATCGCGTGGATCGAGCAGCTGAACGAGGTCGACACCGACGGGGTCGAGCCGATGACCTCGGCCGTCCACACGCCTCTACCCATGCGCGACGACGTGGTCTCCGCCGGCGGCGACGCCTCGGTGATCACCGCCAACGCCCCCAAGACCGTGGACGGCTTCTTCGTCGTCCCCAAGGTGGTCGAATAATGAGCTCGCTTACTTCCCTGACGTTGAAGGCCGCCGTTGACGGCCTGAAGTCCAAGGCCTTTTCCGCCACCGAGATCACCCAGGCCCACATCGAGGCCGTCGAGGCCGCCCGCGCGCTCAATGCCTTCGTGCTGGAAACGCCCGAGAAGGCGCTCGAGATGGCCAAGGCCTCCGACGCCCGTATCGCGTCGGGCGACGCCGGCCCGCTGGAAGGCGCGCCGCTGGGCATCAAGGACCTGTTCTGCACCGAGGGCGTGCGCGCCACGGCGGGGTCCAAGATCCTCGGCAACTTCATCCCGCCCTACGAATCCACCGTCACCAGCCAGTTGTGGCGCGACGGCGCGGTGATGCTGGGCAAGCTGAACATGGACGAATTCGCCATGGGCTCGTCCAACGAGACCAGCGCCTTCGGTCCCGTCGTGAACCCCTGGCGCTCGCGCGGCTCCAACCAGCAGCTGACGCCCGGCGGCTCCTCGGGTGGTTCGGCCGCTTCGGTCGCCGCCGACCTGTGCCTGGGCGCCACCGCTACCGACACCGGCGGCTCCATCCGCCAGCCCGCCGCCTTCACCGGCACCGTCGGCATCAAGCCGACCTATGGCCGCTGCTCGCGCTGGGGCGTCGTCGCCTTCGCCTCGTCGCTGGATCAGGCCGGTCCCATCGCCAAGACCGTGGAGGACGCCGCCATCCTGCTGCGCTCCATGAGCGGTCACGACCCCAAGGACTCCACCAGCCTTCCGATCGAGGTTCCCGATTTCGCGAGCTTCGTCGGCAAGTCGGTCAAGGGCCTGCGGGTCGGCGTGCCGCGCGAATACCGCGTCGACGGCATGCCTGCCGAGATCGAGAAGCTGTGGTCCGACGGCATCGAATGGCTGAAGGCCGCCGGCTGCGAGATCGTCGATGTCTCGCTGCCCCACACCAAATACGCCCTGCCGGCCTACTATATCGTGGCTCCGGCCGAGGCCTCCTCCAACCTCGCCCGCTATGACGGCATGCGCTACGGCCTGCGCGTCGACGGCGCCAACCTGACCGAGACCTACGAGAACACCCGCGCCGCCGGCTTCGGCACGGAAGTGAAGCGCCGCATCATGATCGGCACCTATGTGCTGAGCGCCGGCTACTACGACGCCTACTATCTGAAGGCGCTCAAGGTCCGCCGCCGCATCGCCGACGACTTCGACCAGGCATGGCAGAAGTGCGACGTCCTGCTGACCCCGACCGCGCCCTCGGCGGCGTTCGGCCTGGGCGAGAACAGCAACGACCCCATCGCCATGTATTTGAACGACGTCTTCACGGTGACCACCAACCTGGCCGGCCTGCCGTCCATGAGCGTGCCCGCGGGCCTCGACGCCCAGGGCCTGCCGCTCGGCCTGCAGATCATCGGCCGCGCCCTCGACGAAGGCACGGTGTTTTCGGTGGCGGGGGCTGTGGAACAGGCCGCCGGCTTCAGGGCCAAGGCGGAAAAGTGGTGGCTCTGAAGGGACAGGATACCTGTTTCCCCTCAAGCTCTGAGTTCGGATCTACCTAAGGCGGAAATGGGGAAACAGGTTTCCTGTCCCTGCTTCCCCCACCGTCCTACTTCACGGCGTCGAGTTCGTCCTGCATCGCCTTCAGCTTGGCGTCGTCCAACCCGGCCTGCGGATAGGCCGACACACCGCGCAGGGTCATCTGCTTGACCTGCTCGAGGTAGGGCGAATCCATCAAGGTCGGCATGTACTTCAGCACGATGGCCTTGGTGGCGTCGTTGGCCAGCAGGTCGCCGATCAGGGTGGTTTCGACCGAATACTTCGATTCAGCCATGGCAGGGACAGCGGTGGCGAGCACCAAGCCGCCGGCCATGGAGACAGACAGGGTAGCGGCGACGATGGCCGCGGCGAATTTAGAGCGCATGTTGGGTTTCCTCCCGGACTTCAGACCGTCCAATCGGCGCGGAGGAAAGCGGCATTTGAGCGGCGACGCAAGCAGGCCGCTTTCGCTTTTAGTGATGTGTGATTAGGAAGACGCCATGACCAACGCTTTCGAGACCTTCGGCGACGTCCGCGACGAGACCAAGTTGATCCAGGGTCGCACCGGCCCCTGGGAGATCATCCTGGGGCTGGAGATCCATGCTCAGGTCGCCTCCAACGCCAAGCTTTTCTCCGGCGCGGCCGTGGGCTTCGGCGCCGGACCCAACGAGCAGGTGGCCCTGGTCGACGCGGCCATGCCCGGCATGCTGCCGGTGATCAACAAGCACTGTGTCGAGCAGGCGGTCCGCACCGGCCTGGGCCTCAACGCCCAGATCAATCTGAAGAGCCACTTCGACCGGAAGAACTACTTCTATCCGGACCTGCCGCAGGGCTATCAGATCAGCCAGTACAAGGATCCGATCGTCGGCGAGGGCGAGATCATCGTCGAGCGCGACGACGGCACGACCTTCATCGTGCGCATCGAGCGGCTGCACCTGGAGCAGGACGCCGGCAAGCTGATCCATGACCTGGCCCCCAACGCTACCTACGTCGACCTGAACCGGGCCGGCACCGCGCTGATGGAAATCGTCTCCAAGCCCGACATGCGGTCTTCCGAGGAAGCGGCGGCCTACGTGAAGAAGCTGCGGACCATCCTGGTCTATCTGGGCACCTGCGACGGCGACATGGAGAAGGGCAACCTCCGCGCCGACGTCAACGTTTCGGTGCGCAAGCCCGGCGATCCCCTGGGCACGCGTTGCGAGATCAAGAACGTCAACTCCTATCGCTACATTCAGCAGGCCATCGAGTACGAGGCGCGCCGTCAGATTGAGATCCTGGAAGATGGGGGCTCGATCGCTCAGGAAACCCGCCTGTTCGACCCCACCAAGATGGAAACCCGTTCCATGCGCTCGAAGGAAGAGGCGAACGATTACCGCTACTTCCCCGACCCGGATCTGCGGCCACTGGAACTGGATTCGGCCTGGGTGAAGGCGATCCAGGATTCGCTGCCGGAACTGCCGGACGCCAAGAAGGCTCGGCTGCAGTCGCAGTACGGCCTGTCGGCTTATGACGCCGGGGTTTTGATCATCGAATCGGCCCGCGCCGACTTCTTCGAAACGGCCGCCAAAGGCCGCGACGCCAAGCTGGTCTCCAACTGGATCACCAACGAGCTGCTCGGCTTCCTGGCCAAGCAGGGGGTCGAGATCGAGGCCTCGCCGATCCCGGCGTCCGACATCGCCGAGCTGGTCAAGCTGATCGAGGACGGCGTGGTGTCGTCCAAGATTGCCAAGCAGGTGTTCGAACACATGACCGCCGGCGAGGGCTCGCCCGCCGCCATCGTGGAGAAGCACGGCCTGGTCCAGGTCACCGACACCGGCGCCATCGAGGCCGTGGTCGACAAGCTGATCGCCGCCAACCCGGGTCAGGCGGCCGCGGTGAAGGAAAAGCCTCAGGCCATCGGCTGGTTCGTAGGCCAGGTGATGCGCGAGATGGCCGGCAAGGCCAACCCGGCCGCCGTCAACGAGATCCTGAAGGCCAAGCTGGGTCTGTAAGCCCGAATCAAAACCGCCCCCGGATCGCTCCGGGGGCGGCTCTGTCTGTTCAGGCTGGAGCGGTTAGTAGCCGCCCGAATTGACGATCACGTCGAAGATCAGCCCGCTGGCGATGGCGGCGAGCAGATAGTCGTCGCCCACCCGATACCAGTAGTAGCCCCGGGGCGGCGGGCGCAGGTGATAGCGGCCGTAGTCATAGACCACGTAGCCCCGATCACGGTAGGCGCCCGGCAGGTAGGAGCCGCGACGCCAGCTGGAATAGCCCGGACGATAGCCCGGACGGCCGTAGTAGGCCTGGGGCGGCGGGCCGTAGGACCAGCGGTTGTTGTAGTAGTAGCCATTGTGGCGCGACCCATCCCAGCGGTTGTTGTCTCCGCCGCGGCGATCACCGCCGCCGTTCCAGCCGCCGCCACGGTGGTCGCCGCCGCGGTTGCCGTCGCCCCGGTGGTCGCCACCGCGGCCCTCGTGGTGGCCGCCTCGGCCGTGGTGATCCTGGGCGAGCGCCGGGCTGGCGCTCAGGGCCATCGTCCCCGCCAGAGCGGCGGCGGCCGTGGCCAGTATCAGACGTTTCATGGCTCAACGCCTCCTTGAAAACCGTCCGGCGAGCCGGACCTAAGACCCTCGACTTCACGGCCATCCTGATCGCCGCTGGCTGAACCCTGGCTGAACGAGTGTGTCAGCTTGCCCGTTCCCCTCAGCCCTTGATCCCCGCCATGATGTCGTTGGGCACGATCTGATCGCGGAAATGGCCCCAGATGCCGCCCTGGCCGTAGTTGCCGGCGGTGAAGACCACGACGAGTTGCAGGTCGGGCGCGACGATCAGCAGCTGGCCGCCGTTGCCGGTGGCGGCGTAGTTCACATAGTCGCGGCCGTTCACATGCAGCGTCGACAGGTGCCAGGCGTAGCCGTCCCGGCCCGGGTTGTAGACGTTGGCGAAGTCCTCGCCGTTCAGGCCCGTGGTGGCCGGCGACACATCGATGACCGGCGCGGTGGAGCGCTTGACCCAGGCGGCGTCCACGATCCGCCTGCCATGCCAGACTCCGCCGTCGGCATAGAGCTGGCCCACCTTCAGCAGGTCGCGCGGCCGCATATAGGCGCCGCCGCCCTGATAGCCCTCGCCGTTGGGCTGCAGGTTCCACCAGTAGGGGCCGAAGCCCAGAGGCCGGGCGATGGTGCGCTCGAACAGCGCAGGCAGCCATTCGCCGGTCGCCTGGGTCAGGGCGCCGCCCACCAGGTTCATGCCCGGCGAGCAGTAGGCGTAGCGGCTGCCCGGATCGTGGGCCATGGGCAGGTCCAGGGTGTGCTTCCACCAGTCCGGCTGCGCTGTCTGACTCTGCAGGGCCTCCTCGCCGCCCGGCGAGGCCTCGTCGTTGTCGTCGCAGGCCAGGCCCGAGGTGTGGCTCATCAGTTGGCCCAGCGTGACGGAGGCCTTGCGCGGGTCGGGGTTGGCGAAGGGGCCGCGCGGGGCCATCAAGGCGTAGATGGGCGTGGCGGGCCCGATCGCCGCGCCCTGGTGCATCACGGCGCCCAGCATCACCGAGCTGAAGGTCTTGCCCGCCGAGCGGGTGTCGTGGAGCGTGTCGCGATCCTGGCCGAAGAAGTACTCCTCCAGCACCAGCTTGCCGCGCCGCGCCACCAGCACCGAATGGATCAGGGCCGGGCGGCGGATGGCCGGATCGGCGTCGATCAGCCGCTGGACCAGCTTGGTGAGTGTCGCTTCATCCAGGCCTACGTCGCGGGCCCGCGCCGTCGGCCAGCCGTCCCTCAGCTGGGCGGGCCGGCGATAGACATAGGGTGCGCCGCCGGGGGGGCGGGGGAAGAAGCCCGCTGCGTCGGCCGTCGCGACCCGGCTCAGTTCGATGTCTTGGCCCAGCTCACGCCATTTGACGCGCAGTCGGTCGGGAGCGGTCAGCAGAGTGGCTATCAGCTGTGCATCCGGATGGGTCGCGTCGCCCGCGACGAAGCGCACGGCGTTGCCATCCTGGCTGACCTTGAACAGGGAGGCGCCGCCACGGGTGTTGTACTCCGGGTTGCGGAAAGCCCCGGTCAGCGCGCCGTCCGCGCCTCGGGTGATGCGCAGCCAGACGGTGAAGACGTCGGGGAGGGGGACGACCTTGCCCGTCCAGGCGCCCTTGCCGGAGGCGCTGAGCACCAGGGGGCCGGCGAAGGGTTGGCCCGCCGGCGCCGGGTAGGGCCGTTCGGGCGTCGCGCCGGACGGCTGTATCCAGAAGCCCCGGATGGTCCGGCCGTCGGCGCTGATGGCGCCCCGGTACTCGCCGCCGGGGAAGACGAAGCGCAGGGCGGAGCCCGGGCCGTCGGTGCGCGCCTCCACGCCGCCGATGGCCGCGCTCCAGCCCTTGCCCTCGCGGGCGACGGTCAGGGGGCCCTCCAAGGCATGGGGATAGACGACCTGGTAGCGCCAGAAGCCTACAAGCGGGTCGTCGGCGGCCTGGGTGGCGGCGGGCGGCCGCAGCCCGGCCATGGCCAGGGCGAGGCCGGCGATGAGGGCCAGCCGGTGGAGACGGGTCATGGGATCAGCCTTCGGTCTTGGTCTGGCGGGCGGTGAGCCAGTCGACGATGGGAGCCCGGCCGCTCTGGAGGTTGTGCTCGAGGGCGGCGCAGGCGCGCTCGAGGTCGCCGTCGGCCAGGGCCTTGTGGACCTGGTCATGGTCGTCGGTGGCGCGCAGCACCTGGCGGGTCTCGCGCATCAGGGCCAGCTCGTAGCGGCGGGTGCGCTGCATCAGGCCCTCGATCAGTTCGACCAGCACCCGGTTGGGGCAGTCGGCCAGCAGCTCCAGGTGCCACGCGTCGTCGGCGGCGATGGCGTCGTCGGCCGTGGTGGTGTCGGCCAGCTTGCGGTTGAGGGCCTTCAGCCGCGTCAGCCGCCGCGCGGCAGGCAGGCCGGCCAGGCGCAGGGCCTCGGGGTCGAGGAGGGGGCGGATGGCGTAGACCTGCTCGAACTCATCCAGGGTGAGGGGACGCACGAAGTAGCCGTGGTTGGTGACGCTGGTCAGGGCGCCCTCGGCGGCGAGGCGGTTCAAGGCCTCGCGCAGGGGGGTGCGGCTGACGCCGAGGTGGACGGAGAGGCGCACCTCGTTGATCCGCTCGCCGGGGGCGAGGGCGGCGGTGATGATAAGATGTCGCACCCGGGTGGCGACGGCGTCGCTGGTGGTGGCGCGGGGGATGGGTTGGGGCAGCTGCATACTGTATACAGTTACAAGATGTGCAGGGGTTGTCCAGGGGGGAAACGTGGCGGGCGCGTAGGGGGAATGGGAGGGCAGGGGGAGTGGGAGAGGCGGCGGCGTTAGGACTTCCGAAATCGGAAATTCACGGGGTGGTTAGAGAGGTTTACGCGAAGTAATACCTGTCACCAAAAACTATACTCAAAATAATCGACAAGGTGTTTTCGCGCTTAACCTTATCTTCAGCGCGGAGGGACTTTTCTTCGGTCATGGAGTTGCCGGACCAGAACGGATCGGGGCTCATGAGGGGACTGAAGACCATGATGAACGTTGAAGCCAACGCCCTGCCGCTGCCGGGTCCGAATTCCACCGGCGACGAGCTGTTCCGGCTGGGCATGATGTATTCGACGGGCCAGGGCGGCGCGCCGGTCGACTATGTGTCGGCCCACATGATGTTCAACCTGGCGGCCATGCGCGGCTCGCTGGAAGCCAAGGTCTACCGCAAGGAACTGAGCGAAGAGATGGCCTCGTCGGACGTCGCCGAAGCCCAGCGCGCCGCGCGCGAATGGCTGGCTCAAGCCTGATCCACCGACAGCACCTCCCGGCAACGCATTCGCCGCCGGGAGCGCCGAAACCGCCAGGCGGCGTTTAAGCCGCGGCGGGCGGTCCGAACCAGGTGGTCAGCGCGTCGGAGAGGCCCAGTTGGGCGCGGTCTCCGACCCAGGCCACATAGCCATCCGGCCGGACCAGCACGGCTTCAGGCGCGGCGACCACGCCGAGCGCCGGAAGCTCCCACACTCCATCATAGCCGGCATCGACCAGGTGGACGCGGTCCGCCCACGGCCCGATGTCGAGACCGCCCGGTTCGCCGAGGTTGAGCAGGACCGGCGCCGCCGCGTGCAGCAGGCCATAGACGCGCACCGGCCCATCCGCCGTGACGAGGTCCAGATCGGGCATCCGGCGTCCGAGCAGCGGATGGCCTTCGCCAAGATCATAGTGGATGGCCAGGCCCGACATGATCGCGCCCATCCGCTTGCGCGGCTCCTCCCAACTCAGGATCTCACCGATGGTCTCGCGCAGGGCCTCGGTGCGCTCGTCGGTGCGGCGAAGCGCGATCGAGCTCATGGTGTTGCGCAGCACCCGCGCGCCGACGGGGTGGCGCTCAGCGTGATAGCTGTCGAGCAGACTGTCCGGCGAGGTCCCCTTGACCACCTGGGCCAGCTTCCATCCGAGGTTCACGGCATCCTGAACGCCGGTGTTGAGACCCTGTCCGCCGTCGGGGGAATGCACATGGGCTGCGTCGCCGGCCAACAGTACGCGTCCTTGGCGGTAGGCGGCGGCCTGGCGGGCGGCGTCGGTGAAGCGCGAAATCCAGGTAGGGCTGTGGATGCCGTAGTCGGTCCCCCAGACCGCGATCATGCCGCGGCGGACGTCGTCGAGGGTGGGATCGGTGGCCGGGCCGACCTGCTCCTCGGTCATCATGATCCGCACCGGGCCATCGTCGGCGTAGACGATCTGGCCGTCGCGGATCTCGTAGCCCACCCGGCCCAGGCCATGGGTGCCCCAGGCGTTGCGGCGCATGCCCAGTTCCGGGGTCTCGGAGATCTCCGCCTCGACGATGAGGTTGCTGATGGTGGCGTCCGAGCCTGGGAAGTCGATGCCGGCCAGCTTGCGCACCAGGCTGCGGCCGCCGTCGCAGCCGACGAGATACTTCGCCCGCACCGAGGCGCCGTCCGACAGGGCGACCTCGACGCCGTCATCGTCCTCGGTGAAGCCCGTCACCTCCAGCCCGTAGTGGATCGGCACGGCCAGCTCGCCCGCCCAGCCGGCCAGGATGCGCTCGATGTGGTTCTGCCACAGGCCCAGGGTGTAGGCGTGGCGGGTGGGGAGGTCGCTGATGTCGAGGTGGATCAGCGAAAACCCGGCCATCTGGTGCTTCTGGCCCTCGGCGATGAAGCGATCGGCGATGCCGCGCTGATCGAACACCTCCAGGGCACGGGCGTGAAGACCGCCCCCGCGCGAGCCGGCCATGGTCTGGTCGGGGCGGCGTTCGATGATGGCGGCGTCGACGCCGGCCAGCTTTAGTTCGGCGCCCAGCATCATCCCGGTCGGGCCCGCGCCCACGATCAAGACATCGACATTTTGAAGGGTCATGCGAGCCGCTCCCGAAGTTGGCGATGAGGGTCTCGATCCCCGCCCGCGTTGCCGCCGGAGGGATGAGCCCGCGCCTGTTTGTGAAGGAGCGTCATAGGGACGTAAAAAAGACGGGCCGCAATTCTTGAACGGAATTGGTTCGGCCCCATTTCAGTATCAGGCGGGGCGTGCGGATTTGCGTCCGCGGCGGATTCGGGGCCCCTATCCGGCCCGATCTAATCCCTTTTTATCCACTTACTGGCGTTGAGCTCTCGCGTTGGGGGACACGTACGGTTGGTCGCCGGGGCTTCAGGCGTCGCGCTTTTGAGAGCGTACATGTCCCCGGTTTGGGCGTTGCGGGGGACATGTACGCTCTCAAACGTATGGCGGCGTCCGTGGCGCCTGACCGTACGTGTCCCCATGCGGCGAGTTTAGTTCGTCTGGGCGCCCAATGCGTAGCTGAAGCCGAACTGGATAGGGGACAGGTCGCGGAAGTATTGCTGGATGAAGAGGGCGGCTTCGGCGGCGCCGCTTCTGGGCACGTAGACGATGTCGAAGCGGCGCAGGGGCACGAGGTCGGTGTGGGCCGGGTCTTTCAGGCCCCGGGCCAGATCGACGGTGCGGGCCATGGCCTGGCCGTTGGGGCCGCGGCGGATGATCACAACCTGACGGACCTTGGCGGTGGTCTTGAAGCCGCCGGCCTGGGCGATGGCCTGGAGCGCGTTGATGTCGCCGGGCATGTCGAAGACGCCGGGGGTTCCGACTTCGCCCAGCACGAAGACCTTGAGCGGCGTAGCGGTCTTCACCGCCACCGTGACATCGGGCCGCAGGAGCAGGCTGGCGTAGGATTGGCTCAGCGCATCCTGGAGCTCGGGAATGGTGCGGTCGGCGGCCATGACCGGGGCGACGAGGGCCAGCGCGATTCGGCCGTCCGGCTGGACGGTGACGGTCCTCGACAGTTCCGGCGCCGAGGGTAGGGTGATGTCGATCTGATCGCCGGGGTAGAATCGGTACTCAGGCTCGGCGTCGCTCCAGTCGGCATAGCCGATGTCCTGGAAGGCCTGGCCCCGGGGCTGTTCGATGGGCGGCGGGTCGCGGTCTCGGTCGCGGTGATGGAAGGGCCAGGCAAGGGCGTGCATCGGCGCGGCGGCCATGAGGGCGGCGCAGGTCAACAGCATCAGGCGCGGCGGAGTTGGGCGCATGAGCCAATCCTTAACAAGAATGGGTAACGAGACGTTAAGACGGCGCCGCCACCTTGGGGCCGAGGCCAGAAAAGGCCCGAGGATTCGTTTGGCGAGATGAGCAGCGACGGCGTCTGGACCCATGTGCCGCACGACCCGCCTCCGCGCGGGCGGCCGGCCAGTGGGAACGCGGGCTATACCGCCGACTGGGCCAGCCGGCCGAAATACGCGCCCACCGACTTCGTCACCCTGTTGTGGCGCGAACGCTGGCTGATGCTGGTGGTCTTCCTGGTGATCCTGGCGATCGGCGGTGGGGCGGCCTTCCTGATGAAGAAGACCTATTCGGCCCACGCCAGCATCCTGGTGCGGCTGGGCCAGGAGTATGTCTATGAGCCCAGGGCGGGGGACGCCGGACGTGGGGCGGTGCCCAACACCGACCAGATGATCCAGTCGGAAACCGAAATCCTGACCAGCTCCGAGCTGCGCCTGCGGGCCATCCAGTCGGTGGGCCTGGGCCGGGTCTATCCGGCGCTGGCGGCGAAGTATGCGGCCGCCGACCCGGCCGGGAAGCGCAAGATCCTCGAGGAAGCGGCGGAGTCCATGTTCAAGGACCTCACCATCCAGACGGCGCCCGACACCTCGGTGATCCGGCTGAGCTATGACAATCCCGACCCGGACGTGGCGGCCCGCGTCCTGAACGCCCTGCTGGAACAGTATCTGATCTATCGCCGCACGGTGCTGCTGGACGGGACGTCCTCGGCGCTCGGCAAGGAACAGGGCATCTTCGAAAGCCGGCTGGGCGAGGCCGATGCGGCCTATCAGGCCTTCCTCGACAACAACGGCATCGGTGACTTTGCCTCACAGAAGGCCTCGCTGGCGACCATGCAGTCGCAGATCGAGACCCAGAAATACGCAACCGGAGCCCAGCTTGAGGATCGCATCAGCCGGCTGGCGGCGCTGGACCAGCAGCTGGCGGGCATCTCGCCTGAGATCGGCCTCTACAGGGATGTTTCGACGGTGGCCTCCGACAAGCTGGCGGCGCTGAAGCTGGAGCGCGAGAGCCTGCTGTCGCGCTACAAGCCGGACGCCCAGCCGGTGAAGGACATCGATGCACAGATCGCCCAGCTGAGCGCCGGGGTGGCGGCGGGGCGCACCCAGGCCGACGGGGCCAAGCGCTATGGGGTCAACCCGGTCTATCAGACCCTGCAGACCGAGAAGATCCAGCTGACCGCCGAGGTCGCCGCGCTGAAGCAGACCCAGGCGGTGCTGGGCAGCCAGGTGGAGCAGATCAATCAGCGGCTGCTGAAGATGTCGGCGCTGGAGCCGCAGTTCACGGCCCTGACGCGCGACCGCGACGTGCTGCAGGCCAATGTGCGCGACTTCCAGCAGAAGGCCGAGCAGGACCAGGCGGCGCGCCAGATCGCGGGGACGACCAACGACACCATCCGCATCGTCGAACGCGCCCAGGCGCCGTCCAAGGGGACCAGCCTGAAGAAGCCGGTGTTCATCCTGGCCTTCCTGTTCGCGGGCTTCACGGCGCTGTGCGCGGGGCTGCTGCGTATGTTCCTGCGGCCCGGGTTGCCGACGCCGGCCAGTGCGTCGCGGACGCTGGGGCTGCCGGTGTTGGCGACGGCGGGGGTGAAGGGGCGGGCTTAGCGGGAGCGCGGTGCTTTCGAAGGAGCCTGCATTCCCAACCAATCCGCTCGCCCCGACGAAAGTCGGGATCCATAGGGCCTCTCAGAACTGGCCCGGCGGGCCGAAGGCGGGCGCGGACGTCCCATGGAGTCGAGAACCTTCCGGGGACTCACCATGGCTCCCGACTTTCGTCGGGATGAGCGGAAGATTTGTGAGGGCAGGGACACGAAACCTGTTTCCCCCGGGCGCGGCGATTAACGCAGGCGCGGTGGGTGTTGGGAAACAGGTATCATGTCCCCGGTGAGTTAGCGTCGATTCGACGGATGGTGGATTTGAACGCCGAGATGGCCGATCTGTGGGCGTCGCTTGGGACGCCGGCGCCCGGCCGTGCGCGTGCGGTGCAGTTCATCGCGGCCCGTCGCGGCGAAGGCACCTCGACCATCGCGCGGGAGTTCGCGCGGTTCGCCGCCAAGCGCGCGGGGCGCTCGGTGTGGCTGGTGGACATGGACCTGTTCGCCTCGCCGCAGACCGCCGCCATCGCCGCCGATCCGGAACGCTATGGCGTGCTGGGGCCGGCCGTCACAGCCTCCCCCGACGGTTCCATGTTCCTCACCGTCCAGCCGCCCCGCCGGGGCCAGGACGGATCGGTCGCGCCCGACAGCGCCTATGTGAACGCCCATGAAGTGGGCGGCCTGCGCTGGTGGGTGACGCGGTTCCGGGGCGACGTGCTGCGCGGACGCCAGCAGGCGCATGTGCTGGGCAGCGGTGACTATTGGACGGGCCTGCGCCGGCATGTGGACCTGATCGTGGTCGACAGCCCTTCGGCCGACCGCTCGCAATCGGGGCTGACGGTGGCGCCCTTCATGGATCAGACCGTGCTGGTGGTGGCCGCCGACGAGCCGGACGTGAAGCCGCCGGCGCTGTTGCGCGATGCCCTGGCCACGGCGGGCGGGCGCACAGCGGGGGTGTTCTTCAACCGCGCCCAGATCCAGGCGCCGGGCTTCCTGCGGGCGGTGCTGCCGTGACCAGCCCCGCGATGGGGCGCGCGCCCTGGAGCGATGTGGCTCCGGACCAGGCGCAACACCGGCCGGCCGACCTCTTCACCATCGGCATCTTCCTGCTCTCGGTGGGCTCGCTGCTGATCTACACCCAGGGCTGGGTGATGCCGCTGTTCGGCGACAAGGTCGATCCGGCCGCCTCGACCCTGATCCGCAACCTGTTCCTGCCGGCCTATGCGGCGGGCCTGCTGATGTTCGCGCTGCAGCCGGGACAGGGGACCAAGGTGCTGGTGCGCCAGCCGTTCCTGGTGTTGCTGATGCTGATCGTGGCGGCCTCGACGATGTGGTCGATCGCGCCGGACCAGACCTCGCGCCGCGTGATCGCCGTGGGCTGCACGACGCTCAGCGGGGTGATGCTGGCGGCGCGCTACCGCTGGTCGACGCTGGCGGAGATCGTCGGGGCCTGTTTCCTGGTGGTGACGGTGGCCTCGCTGATCGTCTGCATGGCCGTGCCCAGCATCGGGCGGATGACGGAGCTGTTTCCCGGCGCCTGGCGCGGGCTGTGGCCGGAGAAGAACTCGCTGGGCGGCAATATGGCGTTGGCCTTCGTGTCGCTGTCGGCGGCCGCCCTGCTGAACAAGAAGCGCGCCTGGCTGTGGGGCGGCGGGGCGGCGCTGGCGCTGTTTTTGGTGCTGATGTCGACATCGAAGACCTCGCTGGTCTCGCTGCTGCTGGGGGTGGCGGCGCTGGGCTTCGTGATGGTGGCGCGGCGCGGGCCGGCGCATGGGGTGGCGGCCAGCTGGACGGCGGTCACCGGCATCACGCTGCTGGCCGGCTTCATCATCTTCGCCAGCGACGTCTTCTTCGCCATCCTGGGCAAGGACGCGACGCTGACCGGGCGCACCAAGATCTGGGCGGCCGCCATGCACCAGATCCAGCTGCGGCCATGGACGGGGTATGGCTACGGCGCGGTGTGGGACGAAACCTCCGGATGGGGGCCGCTGGCCTGGATCGTCAAGGAGGCCCAGTTCAAGGCGCGCCACGCCCACAATGCCTGGCTGGAGCAGTGGCTGGGGCTGGGCATCGGTGGGCTGGCGGCGTTCGGCCTGTTCTGGCTCCAGGCGCTGGCCATGAACATCGTCGCCGTATTCCGCGACAAGGGCGCCTACCTGGCCTTCCCCTACTTCATCGTCTACTCGCTGATGAGCCTGACCGAGAGCATCGGCACGGTCTACAACGACCTGCGCTGGGTGCTGTTCGTGGCGCTGGCGGCGAAGCTGACCTGGCCGGACCGGTATGTGAAGGACTGAGCCGGGCCAGGCTGCCGCATGAACGGCCGGCTGACAGGGCTATTCAGACGGCGTTCAGGCACGCCTTCCTAGCCTTCTGGGTATCGGGGGACTTGGATCAACCTGGAGGAGGACGACCATGACCGGTCTCTTCACGAAATTCGCCCGCATCGCCGCCGCGGGTACGATCGGGCTGGCGGCCCTTGCCGCGACTACCGCGGCGGAAGCCAGGCCCTATCATGGCGGCGGCACTGTCGTGCGCTGCGACCGCTGGGGGCATCACTGCCGCCGCGTGGTCGTGGGTCACCGCTATGGTTACGGCTACGGGATCGGCGTGCATCGCGGCTACTACGGCCGTCATCATGACCGCAACCACGGCTGGGGCGGCGGGCATCACCGCCGCTGGTAACAGCCTTCCGCGTTTAGACGTCGTTCGGGGACAGGTCCGCCTGTCCCCGTTCGCGTATCTGGACGGCGTGTCGAGCGACTATGAGGCGTCGGGGGGCGCATAGCGCGCCGGGTTCTCCAGGCGGGTCATCCAGTGATCGGCGTCAAAGCCAGGGTTTCCAGCGACATGACGCCATAGCTTCATGCGATTGATGAACTCCAGGCGGCCGGTATCCTGCTCGAACCAGGGTTCGGGGGTCATCAGGATGGATTCCACGGTCCGGGGCTGGGCCGACTTCACGAAGAAGATGGGCCGGGCGGCGGGTTGCGGCGGCAGGGTGGCGATGTCCCACTGGCGGACCTGGGTGACGCCGGGATTGATGCGGATCTTGAACATGGTGCGGGTGGCGTCCGACAGGTTGACGCCGCCGCCGTGCCAGATGCCGGAGTGGAGGAACAGCAGCGTGCCGGGTTCGCAGACCATGTGCTGCTGGCCACGGATGTTCTGGTAGCGGCCGAGCGCGGCCTCGCTGACGCGGCGCAGGTGGGTGCCGGGCACGAAGCGGGTGCCGCCCATGGGGCGGGTGACGGCGTGGGGGTAGTACATGACCTGGAGATCGAAGCCCGCGCCGGGGTCGATGGTGGAGTCCTGGTGGGTGTGCTGGGACACGTTCTCGGCGCCGCCGGCCTCGTGATAGGCGGCCGGGAAGGTGACGTGCAGGAAGTGGTGGTCGAAGACGGGGTCGGGGCCGACCAAGCTCTGGATCGCGCCCTTGACCAGGGGCAGGGCGAGCAGGCGCTCGATCGCGCCGCCCTGGGGATAGGCGCGGGCCAGGGGAACGCCGGCAGGGACCTCGGGGATGGCGGCGCCGGCCATCAGTTCGGTGTAGGTGCGCAGGAGTTTGCGGCCCTGTTCGGGGCCGGGGATATCGCCGACCTCGGCCATGAACTGGCGGTTGATGTCGTCGGGCACGACGGCGTCGAAGCGCAGGAAACCGCGCGCGACGAAGGTCGCCATGTCGACGGCGCTGAGCAGGGGGAGCGCGGTCATACGGCGACCTCGACCAGCTGCTCGAAGAAGAATTCGTATTTCAGATAGCTGACGTCGAATTCGTCGCTGCCGTGGTGGGGCAGCAGTTGGGCCGCCTGGATGAGGCGCCAGCCGTCTTTAAGCGCGTCGACGCCGGTGGCGTAGGGGGCTTCGTCGTTGTCGCCGGCCATGGGGCGGGTCTGGCCCGTGCCGTCATAGACCGCCCAGCCGATGACCGGGGCGTCGAGGGCCGAGTTGGCCAGGTAGAGCACAAGCACCTTCTGGCGCTGCATCGGTATCGTCTCCCCGCGCCGGGCTTCGCTGGCCCGGTCGTGGGGTCATTCGAGCACGGTTGGGCGGGGGATGGCCAGCGTTTGGCTAGGCGGCGGCGCGGGCGCTCTGGCGAGCCGTTTCGGGCGCGCCGATGCGCGCGGCGGCGTCGGCGACGGTGGCCACATCGAAGCCCAGGCGGTCGGCGGCGGCGATCAGGCGTTCGAGGGCGACGGGGGTGCAGCCCCACTCGCTGGGGCTCTCGGCCACGTCGTGGGTGTAGAGGATGAGCCAGGCCTTTTTGGCGGCGGCGCGCATCATCCAGCGCAGGGCCGCGCCTTCGCCGTCCGGACCTTCGATGCCGATGGCGGGGGCCTGGTTCAGGTCCGAGCCAGTCTCGATGAGGCCGTGGTGCAGGGCGCGCAGGGTGGTGAAGCGATGGGCCAGGGCCTGCTTTGCCGCAGCGGAGACGTCGCCGTAGGGGTAGGCGAAGCTGGTGGCGCTCGGCGCCCCCCAGGCGCGAAGCACCTCGTCGTTGAGGGCGGCGTCTTCGTCGGCCTGGGCGCCATTGGCCTGGCCGCAGTCGAGGTGGCTGTAGGTGTGGCAGGCGATCTCGTGGCCGGCCTGGGCGAGGGCGGCGATCTGTTCGGCGTTGGCGTAGCGGCCCATGGGACCGTCATGACCGGCCAGGGCGGCGGAGATGTAGTAGGTCCCGCGATGGCCGTGGGCCTCGAGCAACTGGGCGCCGATGGTGGCGGCCGAGGCGGGGGCGTCGTCGAAGCTGAAGGAGATCAGCGGGCGCGGCAGGTTGACCACGGCGGCGCGGCGGTGGGCCAGGCGCACAAGGCGGCGGCGGATCTTGCCTTTGAGGGTGCGGTCCGGGTGGTAGACGAGATCGATCTGCATCAGACGACATCCGCATAGAGGGCCGTGCGGTAGAGGCGCATGGCCAGGGCCCGGGCGGGCAGAGGGGCGGCGTCGGCCAGGGCCAGGGCCTTGAACAGGGGCCGCCACAGGGTGCGCAGGGGCAGCCGCTTCAGCAGCTTGGCGACGCGGTGGCTGGGGTAGGCGGCGACGATGTCGGGGTGGAGCTGGGCCACGCGGCCGAAGTTGGCGACGGACTGCTCGTACTTGCCGGCGATGTCGCGGGCGGTGTCGAGGCCCAGGTGGGTGGCCGGGTTGTCGGCGTGCAGGATCGGGTGGGCGCGGGTGACGCGCATGGCCCATTCGACATCCTCCCAGCCCCAGCCGGCGAAGGCCTCGTCGAAGCCGATGGCCTGGAAGACGTCGCGGCGGACCAGCAGGTTGGAGGTGAAGACGTGCTTTTCCGGTTGGCGAGCGCGCTCGGGGGCGGGGGTGCAGTCGGTCTTGAGCGCCATGGCGCGGTGCAGGGCGTGTTCGCGGCGTTGCGGGGTCTGCTTGAGCGAGAAGCCGCCGAAGGCCACGGGGGTGTCGGCGTTGGCGATGGCCAGCCAGTTGGTGAGGAAGGCGGGGCTGTCGGGCAGCATGTCGCTGTCGAGGAACAGCAGGTGGGGCGCGCGGGCGTGCGAGGCGAGGGTGTTGCGGCCCTTGGCGCGGCCCTGGTTGGCCGCAAGGCGCACGAAGCGGACGGGCAGGCGCAGGGCCTCGACCTGGGCGGTGAGGCGTTCGGTGAGCGCGCCGTCATTGGTGCCGTCGTCCAGGAGGACGATCTCGGCGTCCGCCTGTTCGAGGTCCAGGGCGGCGAGCAGGCGGGCGGGGTCGTCGCCCTTGAAGGGGATCAGCACGGACAGGCGCGCACGGGCCGTCTTCCAGGCCTTGTTGTCGACGATCCATTCCGAAGCACGGGCGTTCATGACGCGGTTCCCGGACGCAAGATCCGCACCAGGGCGGAGCCACGGGTCCGCACGCCGCCCGCGTCGAGGGTGATGACGGCGGCGGCATAGACAAGCGCGCCGAGGCCGGCCTTGAGGATCAGCTCGGGCAAGCCGCCGGGCGAAGGCAGGCGGGCCACGACGATGCTCATCAGCAGGGTCGCCAGGCCCACGCGGCCCAGGGTCTCCCAGGGGATCGGCAGGGGCATGGCGCGGCGGCCGAGGGTGTAGCTGGCGACGGCGCCGATCACATAGCTGGCGGCGGTGGCCCACATGGCGCCGGCGATGCCGAAGCGCGGGATCAGGATCAGGTTGAGGATCAGGTTGGCGGCGGCCGGCGCGATCATGGCCGCGAACAGCAGGGTGGTGCGGCGGCCCAGGGTGAAGGCCTGGTGCAGGTAGTAGGTGGTCAGGCCGCCGAACAGGGCGGCGACGGCGATCCAGGGGGTGACTTCGCCGGCGGCTTGGGAGAGGGCCGGGCCGATCATGATCTCGGCGAGGGGCCGGGCCGTGAGCGCCAGGCCGGCGGCGGCGGGCAGGGCCAGCAGCAGCATCAGGGAGGCCTGCTCCTTGGCGGCGTCCTGCAGGGCCTTCAGGCCCCCGCGCTCGAGGGCCAGGACCATGGCCGGGCCGCCGGCCATGCCGAGCCAGATGAAGATGACGTCGAGGGTGCGGTTCGCCAGGGTGTAGCCGGCGTGATAGACGCCCACGGCCTTCTCGCCGAGGAAGCCGGCCAGCAGGAAGCGGTCGGTGGAGGCGATGACCAGGGCCAGGATCAGCGACAGCGCCACGGGCAGGCCATAGCCGGCGTAGACGCGGGCCAGCTTGCGGTCGTAGTGGCCGCCGCTCGCGGCCTTCAGTTCAGGGCGCAGCGCCCAGGTCAGGCAGACGGCGGCGATGGCGCCCAGGCCCAGCAGCGGGCCCGCGCCGCCGGCGCCGGTGAGCACCAGGACGACGCCGATGGCGAAGCCGCCGACCGTCTGGGTGACATCCATCAGCGCCGCGCCGCGCACGTCGCCGGCCGCGCGGCGGCGTTCCTGCGCCAGCTTGGCAAGGCTGCGGAAGACGATGACGGCCAGGCCCGCGCCGACGGCGGCCTTGATCGGGCCGTTGAGGGGCAGGAGCCAGACCAACAGTCCGGCGGCCAGGGGGAAGATCAGCGCCAGGCCAAACCACAGGCGGTAGAGGGTGGCGAAATGGTCGGCGAGGTTGCCTTGTTCGGCCGCGCGGGCATGGAAGCGGGCCATGGCGGCCTCGCTCCAGACGAAGACGGCGGTGTGGGCCAGGCTCATGGCGGAGAAGCCCAGCGCGTAGGCGCCGTACTGCTCCGGCGTCAGCAGCCGCGTGAAGACCACGATGGAGAACAGCCCCACCAGGCCTTGCGCCACATTGACGGGCAGATAACCCAGGACACCGCGCCAGAACATGCCGGTTAGCGCACCGCGTCCCGGTCGCCCAGCAGGCAGGGGATGGTGATGGCCATGATCCACATGTCGAGCCAGAAGCCCTGGCGCTCGATGTATTCGACATCCAGTTGGACGCGCTTGCGGACCAGCTCGGGGGTGTCGACGGGGCCACGCGAACCGTTGACGGCGGCCCAGCCGGTCATGCCGGGCTTCATGCGGTGGCGGTGGGCGTATTCGGCGACCAGGCGCGCGCTTTCCACATCGCCGGTCTTCATGCCGATGGCGTGGGGGCGGGGACCGACCAGGCTCATCTCGCCCTTGAGGACGTTGAAGATCTGGGGCAGTTCGTCGAGGCTGGTCTTGCGGATGAATTTGCCGACCTTGGTGACGCGGTCGTCATCGGCGCTGATCTGGCGCGAGGCGGTGGCGTCGGCGGCCTCGTGGCGCATGGAGCGGAATTTCCACACGCGGATCGACTCGTTGTTGAAGCCGTGGCGGCGCTGGCGGAAGAAGACGGGGCCGGGGCTGTCCAGCTTGATGGCGATGGCTACGGCCAGCATGATCGGAGCCGCGCAGATCAGCGCCGTGGTTCCCACCACCACATCCTGGGCGCGTTTCCAGAAGGCCTTGCGTTCGTTCAGCTCCTGGCCGGAGACGCGGGTCAGGGACCAGTCGGCGATGCGGCTGACCGCAGCGGCGCGGGCGGCCTCGCCGTCGAGATCGACCAGCAGGCTGACCTCGTTGGGCAGCACGGTCAGGCAGGCGATCAGGTCGCGGATGCGCGCGCGGGTGGCGCCGGTCACGGTGATCACCACGCGGTCGACATAGGGCATGATGCGGTGACCGAGCAGGGCCTCGGTGTCGCCGAGCACGGGGACGCCGCGGATGTCCTTGGGGGCGCGGGCCAGGCGGTCGTCGAAGATGCCCAGGATGGCCATGTCGCCGGTCTTCAGCGCGGCGGCGATGAGTTTTTCGGCGTTGGCGTTGGCCCCGACGATGACGACGTTGGGGGCCAGGCGGCCCTGGCGGCGCCAGCGCTCGACCTGGAGCCACCAGACGGCGTGCAGCGCGAGGGAGGCGCCGATCGCCAGCTGGAACCAGCGCACCAGGGCCGGGCCGGTCTCGATCTGGCCCAGGAAGGTGATGGCGGCCAGCAGCACCAGGCCGGTGACGCCGAGGCCGGCGGCGACGCGGACCAGATGGCGCACGAAGGTTTCGCGCGGGCCGAAGTCATAGGCCTGCATCAGGCTGAGCGCGCCGACGCTGAACAGGGCGGCGAAAGCAAAGGCGCCCACATCGGCCGCGCGCGCGCCGGCCAGGCCCGAGGGGTTGGCGACAGCGCAGATATAGAGGGCCAGGGCGCCGACCACGGCGAGATCGATCAGCCGGAAGACCCGGGCGGCGGACTTGCCGCGCACGCGCAGGCGCGCCGGCGTCAGGGCCTGTGGACGGAAGGGGCCGCGGCGGTCGCCGGGCGAAAAGGTGGGCGGCGGCACGCGCGCGGCGCGGGGCGTCCCGCGCAGGCTTTCGGGCGCAACGGGCGCGATCTCGGTGTCGCTCGCGATCTCGCGCAGCACGGAAGCGGAAGACATGGGCCACTCAAATCCTGGAAACGGTCGGGCGACACCCTGCCATGTCCGGCTGAGCGTCCCGTTAACGGCGGGGCTTACGCGCCAAGGGATCGCGGCCATTTCGCATCGGGTGTTGACCCGGCGCGCAAGCCGTAGCAAACGACGCCTCCTTAGGAGACGTGGCCGAGAGGCTGAAGGCACTCGTTTGCTAAATGAGCGTACCCCCAAAAGGGTACCGAGGGTTCGAATCCCTCCGTCTCCGCCACTACCTCAGCCGTAGTCGCTTGAAATTGTTGAAGAAGTGTCCTCCCCTCCGGGGGCGCTTCCTAAGAGTTTTCCTAACGACGAACTTTCCTTGAGCCTTGCAGTCCTGGCGCGGGAAGCAACGCGCCAGCACGCGAGCGACGCCTGACGTTGCCGTGTGGCCTTCGATCCGAACGCCGAACCCTGCAATTCGGCAAGAGCGGCGCTGCGGCCCGCTGAAAGATCGCATCCTTCAGGAGCCCGCTCCCGATCCAGGGGACACCGAGGCGGTGGCCATCATCACCAGGCGCCCGTCCAGCCTCTAGGGCGAAGGCCGCTCCCGAAACGGCCACCATGCAGGCCCAGCGGACTAAACGCATCATCCAGCTAGTCGTCGTCGCCTTCTCGATATTCATCGTCGTGAGCTCGATCTTCCTTGGCATCGAGCCGTTCGGCTTCATCGTAGCTGGCGCCACCACCCGCGTATTCGATGAAGTCGCCGTAGTCGCGGTCCTCGGCGTAGGTCGGGAATTCGGCCCGGACGTATTCATCTGCCATCTGCTCGGCCACCCGGTCCCCGGGGCGATAGCCCGGCATCGCTGCAAGCGTCTGCTGCCGGTAGTCCTCTTGCATTTCGGCGAAGGCGCTGGCCTGGGCGCGGACGCTAAGGCGTTCAAAGGTGCGCGGGAGGAGCCAGGGCGCCCACTCATGTAGACGTCCTGCCCATGAGCCCCACACCTTGGTCATCGTCGAGCGCGCCGTCATCGGGGCGCCTCGGGCGTGGGGAGTGGGAGGCCGCCATCGGTTAAATTCGGGGGTGACGCCGTGCCGTTGAGGAGGTCTTCCACGTGGAAGGGTTTGCCCTTGGTCTCCGGCAGGGTGGTGCACTCCGAGCCGCCGCAGATCGCTACCCGACCTGTCAGGCGGTCCAAGCGGTAGGCGAACCGGCTGCTGCCATGCAGGTCATACCGCAGCATCTGGACGATCAGTAGAAGGACGAGGGCCGCGCCGCCCAATGCCCACCAACGCGTTCGCTGCATCCACCCCTCCATTTTGCCGAAGTGTAGAAGTAGTAGGCGCAAAGTCCACATTGCGCCTGTGCCGTTACTGCTCCGGCGACCTCCGCCCCCTTACACGCTGTGGGGAGGGGTTCCCCATGCAGGATTTGCGGCGGAGGTTCGGTCGGCTGGTGGCCGCGAACCGCAAGAAGGCAGGCATGACCCAAGAGGTCCTAGCCGAGGCCTCGGGCGTCAGCCGCGACATGATCTCTCGCATCGAGGCGGGGGCAACGGGGGTCCGGTTCGCCACCATCGAGAAGCTGTCCACGGCGCTGGGCGTCGATCCCGCCGAGCTTTTTACCCCCGAGTTGGCCGTCGGCGCCCGACAGCGCGCCGCCCTTAGCAACCTGACGGCCCGGCTGGCGGCTCTGTCCGATAAGGACCTAGCCTGGGTCACCGCCTTGCTCGACACGGCGCTTAAGTCGCGCTGACGCCCAGGCCCGCCCTCGCAGAAGGGGGGGGGCATGGACCTCGGCGGCGGCAGCTATGAACCATGTCCCGCTGTGGGGATTTTTCCGCCTGAACATTTCTGGGGAGGACAAGGCAGCGGCCCCCGGCCGGGCCGCCCGCGCCATGGCCGTCACGACTCCAGGATCGCGCTACGTGGCCGTCGCGGGTCTCCCCGCTACCCACCTACGCGAAAAGTTATCCACGCCTCCTAAGGCCGCGTGGGGCGGGGCCTCCTCCTCGCCGAATTTGCGCTACGTCGCAGGGGTGAGCCCCGCCACGGCCTAGCGGCAGGTCGGTGATCGAGGCGGGGCAGGGGATGTGGTCAGCAGGAACCTCAATGCGCCTTGCCTGGCTACCTACCGCCTCGGCGTTGCGCGCCGATCCCCGACCGTGCCCAGCCGGTGGTCCCCGGTCAGGCACCGCCCACCCAACGCGGGTAGGGCCGCGACGGCCTCGAACCCCTTTTCAAGGACCGGCCCGCGCTTGCTCTCAATGGTGGCTGAAAAGTTCCGCGCCGGTCGTCGCCGAACGCGCAAGCGGGTCGTAACGGTCGGACGTCCGCGCGTCCGTGAGCGCCGAGGGCGCATCGCCTGTCGCTATCGCGAAGGGTCCAGCCGGCGGTTGGACGGGATCGACGGTCCATTGTTCGGCGTCCAGCATCGGCGCGCGGGCGGCGCCTCGCGCCATCCTCTCCCTTGGCCCGCCTGAGTGGCCCTCGGTGGCCTCGTCCGGGTCGGCAAGCCTGAACCCCAGGGAACTGTCCGATGCAACGTGGACGACCGTCATCGCCGCGCACGGCGAGGCGAGGAGCATGAGGCCGATCACGGCGGCGGCGACAGCAGGCTTGGACATCAACAATCCTCCGGTTGCCCGCGACCATCGCCCCGTCTCCATCGGCGGTCAATGGCCTTGTTATAGTATAACACCGACCTGGGCCTCCTTGCCTCTATTGAGGCCTGGCGCTGTTGTTGCTCCGGTCGGCGTCGGGCAGGCGGTGGTCGGGATCGATGGTGACGTCGGTGATGGGTTTGGCGCCGTCCAGGTAGAAGACGTGGCTGGCGTTCTGGAGCCAGGTTTCCACCGGCACGCGGATGTCGCTCTTCGACCCGTCGGCGTAGGTCACCCGCAAGGTCGCCGGCAGCACCAGCTGGCCCCGGTTGGTCACCGTCACGCTCGCCCCCTTGGCCGGGGCGCCGTCCAGATATTTGACCTCGCCCACCGCCAGGTCATGGGTCCAGTTGTTGAGGTACCAGCCGCGCCAGAACCACGACAGGTCCTCGCCGCCGGCGCTTTCCATGGCCCGGAAGAAGTCGCTGGGCTTGGGATGC
>JAQGIP010000010.1 GCA_028291055.1 Caulobacter sp. | reverse complement strand
GCATCCCAAGCCCAGCGACTTCTTCCGGGCCATGGAAAGCGCCGGCGGCGAGGACCTGTCGTGGTTCTGGCGCGGCTGGTACCTCAACAACTGGACCCATGACCTGGCGGTGGGCGAGGTCAAATATGTAGACGGCGCTCCGGCCAAGGGGGCGAGCGTGACGGTGACCAACCGGGGCCAGCTGGTGCTGCCGGCGACCCTGAGGGTGACCTACGCCGACGGGTCGAAGAGCGACATCCGCGTGCCCGTGGAAACCTGGCTCCAGAACGCCAGCCACGTCTTCACCCTCGACGGCGGCAAGGCCATCACCGACGTCACCATCGATCCCGATCACCGCCTGCCCGACGCCGACCGTAGCAACAACAGCGCCAGGCCCGGGTAGGCCGACCCATGAAACGCGTCGAAGCCGCCAGCCTGGACAGCATCGCCGACTACCGCCTGCTCGAGGGCGCGGCGCCCACGCCGGGTCCAGGCGAGGTCCTCGTGCGGGTGATGGCCTGCGGCGTCGGCTATGTGGACGCCCTGGTGGCGCTCGGCCGCTATCAGGTCAAACCGCCCCTGCCGCACACGCCGGGCTCGGAGGTCGGCGGCGTGATCGAGGCCCTGGGCGAGGGGGTCGCCGGCCTGAGCATCGGCCAACGGGTCATGGCCCAGACGCGCGGCGGCTTCGCGGAGCTGGCCATCGCCCCGGCCAGCGTGGTCACGCCCATCCCGGACGCCATGAGCTTCGACCAGGCGGCGGGCTTCCGCGTCAACTACCTGACCGCCCTGCATGGCCTGTCCGACCGGGGTTTGCTCAAGGCCGGTGAGCGGCTGGTCGTCCTGGGCGCCGCCGGCGGCGTTGGCATGGCGGCCGTGCAGGTGGGCGCCGTCATGGGCGCCGAGGTCATCGCCGTCGCCAGCACCCCGGAGAAACGCGCCTTCGCCGAACGGCACGGCGCGGCCCACAGCCTCGATACCGGCGCCGACGCGGGCGGCCCAAAGGCCTGGCGCGAACGGTTGAAGGCCCTATGCGGCGGCGCCGGCCCCGATGTGATCTTCGATCCGGTCTGCGGTCCTTTGTTCGAGGCGGCCTTCCGCGCCCTGGCCTGGAACGGCCGCCACCTGGTGGTCGGTTTCGCCGGCGGCCCCATCCCGGCCCTGCCCGCCAACCTGCCGCTGATGAAGGGCGCCGGGTTGCTCGGCGTCGACGTGCGCCAATTCCTGTTGTTCGAGCGCGAGCGGGCCGGGCAACATCTGGAAACGTTGTTGGAGTGGATAACCGATGGCCGGCTCACGCCGCCGGTCGGCCGCGTCTTCGCCCTGGACGACTATGCGGCGGCGCTGGAGTTCGCCCTGACCGGTCAGGGACTCGGCAAGACGGTTCTGCGCGTGGCGGGCTAACAGCTTGTTTGCGGCTGACGGTAGCCGACACGCTGTTGCCGTCCCCCTAGGCGTATTGCTGGCGAGGCTTTGGCGACGGGACGGCGCGTCCGGATGCCTTAGCGCGGGCGATCCAGACCTCGATGGCGTCGTGGATATTGGTCAGGGCTTCGGCGTCCGTCGCGCCGTCCGACATGCAGCCGGGAAGATCGGGGACCGTGGCCAGATAGCCGCCGCCGTCCTCGTCCGACAGGGGTTCGATCACGACCCGATACCGTTGAAGATCAGCCATCGCCGATGCTCTCTTTCACCGCCTGAATGTAGGCAACAAGGGCGCGTATGTACACGGGCTTGACCGGACGACGGGCCGGAACGGTTAGTATGGCCACCTGGGAGTCGTGCCAGATCGCATAGTGGGACCCGCGCGTCGGCGCCTCGCATGAGACGCCGGCGGACCGGCAGACGGACATCACGTCGTCGATGTCGAAATCGTCGCGCGGGTTATGCCGCATCCGCTCCAGGAGCTTGTCTGCCCGGGTCACGGCGGGCCGCTCAGACCCGCGCGACGGCGGACTCTGGCGTCAGGCCCAGCCCCGTGCGCCGATAGACCAGCGCCTCGGCCACATGCAGGCGGCGCACGCTGTCGGCGCCTTCCAGGTCGGCGATGGTGCGCGCGAGCCGCAGCGTGCGGGTCCAGCCGCGGGCCGTGAGTTGGCCGGCTTCGGCGGCGCGGGCGAGCAGCGCGCGGGCGGCCTCGTCGAGGGCCACGGCCTTTTCCAGGAAGTCGCCCTCGGCGTGGGCGTTGAGGCGGGGGGAGCCTTCGCCGCCGGCCGTGGCGCGCTCGGCCTGGATGGCGCGCGCGACGGCCACGCGGGCGGCGACCTCGGCGCTCCCCTCGGCGGGCGGCGGCAGGGACAGGTCGGCGGCGGTGACGGGGGGCACGTCGATGGTCAGGTCGATACGGTCGAGCAGGGGGCCGGAGACGCGGTTCTGGTAGTCGCGCTGGCAGCGCGGGGCCTTGCCGCACCAGCCCTTGCCGGGACCGCCGTGGCCGCAGCGGCATGGTCGCGTTGCATTCTTGTCAGTGCCTGTTCCGGTAAAGTTGGTAGCTGCCAAGCCCGAGCTTTTTGCAGATAACGGCGATGACCTCGCTTCGCGTCTCCGCCGGCGCCGTCATGAGCTCGGTATTAAGCAGGTGGACGCGGCTCGGCTGCTAGGCGTCAACGAATTCACGCTTGGGAACTGGGAGGCAGGAGATAATCACCCGGTCGATCGGTGCTACCCGGCGCTCATACAGTATCTCGGCTACGAGCCTTGGCCGGCACCTCAAACGTTGGGTGAAGTGCTGGTTGCAGAGCGCCGACGCCGCGGCCTTACCAGCAGAGATGCGGCAGCCTTGATGGCAGTCGATCCGGGGACCTTGGGGCGGTGGGAGCGCGGCGAGTGGAAGCCGACAGTCCGTACGTTGCCAAGTCTCTGCCGGTTTGTCGGCCTTGATGTCGCCGACGAATTTCCAGCTGCTGTCCGTTGATGACTGACTCTGACCTGCTGCTTGCAGCGTCCGGTTCTTGGCGCCTACTTCCGATATCGATTCAGACGAGCCGTGACCTGTGCTTTTAGAAGCCGACGGGAATTTGCAGATGCTCCCGCTGAGCCTGATACGCGCGCCGCAAGGCCGCACGGCTGCCGAGCCTACGGTGGCCGCAAGTTCAATGGTGATATCGAGGAAGTCGTCGACCTGGTAGCGGTCCCGCCTGGCGCCACGAACGCATGTGTTCGATCAGTTGCCGCGACATGCGAATGGCACGGGTGTCAGCAAAACGCTCTCGCTAGAATTCCGCGCGGCTACAGTGATTCGACTAGAACTTTCCCCAGTCTTTTCCGCTACTTGTGAAGCAGCTCAGGCTGGGCTGTGTTTTTTCCTAAACATTTTTCGAGCCGTTCCGATCAAGACTATATGGGCGGGGACTCTTTCTTGCCGTCCAGACTTGGGGGCGCACGATGGTTGCGATTGTCACCGGCAACGGCTTGGGTCTTCAGCGCAGCTCGGCCTGGGTTCTGGGGTCGAACGGTCAGCTGGGCGCGGCCGGCACGGGCCGGACGGGCGAGAACGTC
>JAQGIP010000135.1 GCA_028291055.1 Caulobacter sp. | reverse complement strand
CAGCCTTGAAAAGCAGAAGATCGACGGCGGCCCGAACCTGGTTCTGGCCATCCCGAACGTGAACTTCTCCAAGGGCAACTTCACCGGCTACAACTTCCAGATCCGCGGCGTCGGCTCCAAGCTGGTGGCCACCTCGGGCGACGCCGGCACCGGCATCCACCTGAACAACGCCCCGCTGACCGCCAACAACCTGTTCGAAACCGAGTTCTACGACGTGGAACGCGTCGAAGTGCTGCGCGGTCCCCAGGGCACGCTGTACGGCCGTAACGCCACCGGCGGCGTGGTCAACATCATCACCGCCAAGCCGACCCATGATTTCGAAGCCATGGTCCGCCTGGAAGCGGGCAACTACGGCGCGCGCAAGTTCCGCGCGATGGTCAACCTGCCCCTGGGCGACGTCTTCTCGCTGCGCGTGGCCGGCACCAGCCTGAAGCGTGACGGCTTCGGCATCAACACCGTCACCGGCAACGATGCCGACGACCGCAACCTGTACGGCTTCCGGGTGACGGTGGGCTTCCAGCCCAGCGACAACTTCAAAGCCTTCTTCATGTACGACAAGTTCCACGAGAGCGATAACCGCTCGCGGATCGGCAAGCAGTACTGCACCAAGGACCTGGGCCCGAGCACCGTGGGCGGTGTCGCCTACGCGGCCGGTCCCGCCGGCGTCGTGGAGCGCGGCTTCTTCACCCAGGGCTGTTCGGCCACCGCACTCGATTCGCCGGGCGCGCTGGGCACCGTTCAAAGCCAAGGCACCCTGGGCGGCCTGTTCGGCATGCTGGGCGGCTTCCAGACCGGCGACGCCTATGCCGGCAAGATGCAGGACCCCAACGTCCGCAACATCGAGTCGTCCTTCGACCCCATCTATCGTGCGAACACGGACATCTTCGAGTTCAACATCGACTGGGACCTGAACGACAGCCTGAAGCTGACGGCCCTGACCTCCTGGTCGAAGAGCGACCTGTTCACCCGCCAGGACTATAACCGCTATACGCCCAGCTCGAACTTCAACGTCGTGCCCAACCCCGTGAACGCCCTGGCGGCCGTCCCCGGCTATGCGGGCATCTATGCGGCGGTGTTCCCGGGCGGCTTCATCAACGATCCCCAGAACGGGTCTTCGAACCGCTTCACCACCTCCGACATCTCGTCGGGCTATACCAAGCAGTTCACCCAGGAAATCCGCCTGCAGTCGAACTTCGATGGTCCGGTCAACTTCAACGTCGGCGGCATCTTCCTCGATTACAGGGCGACCGGCGACTACTACGTGATGTTCAACACGGGCACCGGCTTCTACCAGGTCGAGAACGCCATCGGCCTGACCAGCGTCGCCATCGATCCCAACAAGACGCCCAACCGTTCGGGCCGCAACTACTACGACTCCTACTCGCCCTACCATCTGAAGAGCCGCGCCGCCTTCGGCGAGGTCTATTATAAGATGGCCGAGAACTTCAAATGGACCCTGGGTCTTCGCTATACGGACGACGACAAGGTCGTGGAGAACCACACCGTGGTTCTGGGCCTGAACGGGGCGGGCGTCGCCCCGGCCGTGTTCCAGGGCGTGCGCTTCAAGGAAACCACCGGCCGCTTCGGCTTCGACTGGAAGCCGGAGCTGGGCTTCACCAACCAGACGCTGGTCTACGCCTTCATCTCCAAGGGCTATAAGGCCGGCGGCCTGAACAGCCCCTGCACGGTGGCGCCCGGCGTGATCTGCGGCAACCCGACCTTCGCGCCGGAGTTCGTCAACGCCTTCGAAATCGGCACGAAGAACACCCTGCTCGACGGCACCCTGGTCGTGAACCTGACCGGGTTCTACTACGATTACAAAGGCTACCAGGTCTCCAAGATCGTCAACCGCGCCTCGACCAACGAGAACATCGACGCCAAGATCAAGGGCGCCGAGTTCGAGAGCGTCTGGTCGCCGGTCCACGGCCTGCGCCTCAACACCAGCGTTGGCTACCTGGACACCGAGATCTCCAAGGGTTCGTCGATCGACACCTTCAACCGCACGCAGAGCAATGCCCTGCTGACGGTGGTGAAGTCGTCCACCGCCTCCAACTGCGTGCTGACCACCGCCGGCGCCGCCGCCGCCCTCGGAGGCGCCAACTTCCTGGGCAACCCCTTCGCCCTGACGAAGGCCTGCTCCATCGCTCCGATCGACGGCGGCTCCACGGCTGGCGCCGGTACGGTCATGCCAGGTGGGGCCATCGCGATTGGCACCAACGTCTTCGGTGGCCTGGTCTCCGATGGCGTCGCGGTCAACCTGGCCGGCAAGGAACTGCCCAACGCCCCGCACTGGACCTTCACCTTCGGGGCCCAGTACACCGCCGACTTCGGCGGCGGCTGGTCGGCCACCCTGCGCGGCGACTACTACAAGCAGACGGAGAGCTTCTCGCGCATCTACAACAGCGTGGCCGACCGCCTGGACAGCTGGGACAACGTCAACGTCACCTTCACGGTCAACAACGACAGCGGCTTCGCTATCGAAGCCTTCGTGAAGAACGCCACCGACGAGACGGCGATCACCGACACCTCGCTGGCCGACGATAGCTCGGGCCTGTTCCGCAACGCCTTCTTCACGGAGCCGCGCACCTACGGCATCGCCATCTCCAAGAAGTGGTAACACCTTCCTCGCGTGGCGCTGGGGGAACCTAGCGCCGCCCGACCTCCTGCTGCAGACCCCTCGACCTCGGGGGGTCTGCAGACTCTTTTCGGCGGATATCGCCCCCAACCGCGCCTGGTTCCGACCGGCGCCATCTTGGTCCCGCCCCGCAAAAAACGGGTGGACGACCCTCGCGTCAGGCATGGCAGATTGGCCCCATGACGCCCGATCCCCGCTTTGCGCAAGTCGGCCTGCTGTTTCGCGCCGCCGCCCTCTTCAACGGCCTGGTCGCGCTCGCCTTCTTCTTCGCCGCGCCCCAGATGGCGGCCCTGCTCCACCTGCAGCCCGCGCCGGGGCCCGGCGTCTACATCCGCATCCTGGCCGCCTGCATCGCCTGGTTCGGGTGGGGCTACTGGATCGTGGCCTCCGATCCCGTGCGCTACCGCCTCTTCGCCATCCAGGGGATGCTTGGAAAACTGACCGTTGTGGCGCTGATCGTCGCCGCGGTGCTGATGGGCGAGGCCAACTGGGCGTTCGCCGGCCTGGCGACCAGCGACCTGGTGTTCGGGCTGCTGTTTGCCCTCTACCTAGCCCGCACCCGCGCTTAAGCCGCCGGCGCCCCGCACCTTGGGAGCGGCAAAGCTCGCCAAGCGTTCGCTTTTGATGTAGACGGCGCGCCCAATCCCTTTTCGCACGCCAGACCATCGCGCCATCGACACCCGTCGGGGCGCGCGCTCG
Organism: Caulobacter sp.; assembly: GCA_028291055.1. GTDB lineage: Bacteria > Pseudomonadota > Alphaproteobacteria > Caulobacterales > Caulobacteraceae > Caulobacter. Next base: position 32,997 of record JAQGIP010000135.1, on the reverse strand, counting down.
CACTTTTCCGAAGACGTCAGAACGCCATGCCCTTCCCGCCCGTCAATCCCGCCCTCGAACGCGCTCTCGCCAAGCAGGGCTATCTCGAGCCCACCCCCGTCCAGGCCGCCGTGCTGGAGGGATTCACCGAGGATCGCGACCTGCTGGTCTCGGCCCAGACCGGGTCGGGCAAGACGGTGGCCTATGGGCTGGCCTTCGCCGGCACCCTGCTGGCCGGCGACGAGAAGTTCGCCTGGGCCGCCGCTCCCCTGGCGCTGATCATCGCGCCGACCCGCGAACTGGCCATGCAGGTCAGCCGCGAGCTTGAGTGGCTCTATGCCGAGACCGGCGCGCGCATCATCACCTGCGTCGGCGGCATGGACGCCCAGCGCGAGCGCCGCTCGCTCAGCGCCGGCGCCCACATCGTGGTGGGCACCCCCGGGCGCCTGCGCGACCACGTGGACCGCGGCAACCTCGACCTCTCGGCGCTCAAGGTGGTGGTGCTGGACGAGGCCGACGAGATGCTCGACCTCGGCTTCAAGGAGGACCTGGAAGCCATCCTCGACGTGACGCCGCCCGAGCGCCGCACGCTGCTCTTCTCGGCGACCATCGCCAAGGAGATCGCCAACCTCGCCAAGAGCTACCAGAACGGCGCGGTCCGCATCGACACCGTCAACAAGAACGAGCCGCACGGCGACATCGAATACCGAGCGATCAGCGTCGCTCCGCACGAGGTCGAGAACGCCGTCGTCAACGTGCTGCGCTTCTTCGAGGCCGGCCGCGCCCTGGTGTTCTGTTCCACGCGCGAGTCCGTGCGCCACCTCAACGCCGCCCTGCGCGAGCGCGGCTTCGCCGTTGTCGCCCTGTCCGGCGAGTTGACTCAGAAGGAACGCACCGACGCGCTGCAGGCCCTGCGTGACGGCCACGCCCGCGTCTGCGTGGCCACCGACGTCGCCGCGCGCGGCCTCGACCTGCCCGACCTGGGCCTGGTCGTCCATGCCGAACTGCCGGTCAACACCGCCGGCCTGCTGCACCGCTCGGGCCGCACCGGCCGGGCCGGGCGCAAGGGCATCTCCGTCCTGCTCGTGCCCTATTCGCGCCGCCGCAAGGCCGAGCAGCTGCTGCTCGGCGCCCGCGTCGAGGCCAGCTGGAGCGGCCCGCCCAGCGCGGTGGAGATCCGCGCCGGCGACCAGCAGCGCCTGCTGAACGATCCGATTCTCACCGAGGCGGCCAGCGAGGACGACCTGCCCCTGGCCAAGGCCCTGCTGGAAAGCCGTTCGGCGGAAGACATCGCCATGGCGCTGATCCGCTTCCACCGCTCGCGCCTCCCGGCCCCGGAAGAGCTGTTCGACGTGGGCGCCAGCGGCGGGCGCAGCGCCTCGCCCCTGGGCCGTGAACGCGGCGCGCCCCGCACGGCCGAGCGCGACGGCCCGCGCGAGCCGCGTCCGCCGCGCATCGACTATTCCGCCCCGTCGGATTCGGTGTGGTTCCGCATGAACGTCGGGCGCAACGCCAACGCCGACCCCAAGTGGCTGATCCCCGCCATCTGCCGCCTGGGCCATGTGACCAAGAAGGACATCGGCCAGATCCGCATCTTCGACAACGAGACGAAGTTCGAGATCACCAAGGAGGCCCAGGAGCGCTTCTTCGCCGCCGTGGCCGCCTCGCCCGACGACAAGATGCGGGTCACCCCCGCCGGCGCCCCGCCGGCCCGCACCGAGGGGCCGCGCGGCCCCCGGCCGCAGGGTGATCGTCCCGCCTACGCGGAGGGTCCCCAAGGCGAGCGCCCGGCCTACGCCGACCGGCCCAAGCCGGCCTACGCCAAGCCGGCGTATGATCCCGCGAAGGCCGGCGAAGACCGCCCGGCCTACAAGAAGCCCTATGAGAAGAAGTCCTACGATGGGGACGCCGGCGCCAAGTCGCCCTACGTCCGGGCCGAGCGCACGGACGCCGCGCCGTCGAGCGAAGCGCGCGCGCCCTACAAGAAGCCTTATGAGAAGAAGCCCTACGATAGGGACGCCGGTCCGAAGGCTCCCTACGTGAAGGCTGAATGGGGCGACGCCGCGCCCTACAAGAAGCCGTATGAGAAGAAGCCCTACAGCAACGATGCGGGCGGTAAGGCCCCGTACGCGCGGGCCGAAGGCGCGCCGTCGGCCGAGGCTCGCCCGCCCTACAAGAAGGCCTTCGACAAGCCCGCCTCCTACAAGGGCCCGGGCGGCGACAAGGGGCCTTCGGGTCCCGGCGGCGTCAAGGCGAGCGGCAAGCCCGGCTTCAAGAAGAAGTCCAACGCCTCCAAGCCCAAGCCCGGCTGGCTGCCGTAAGCCTGGGCGGCCGGCTTTTAGCCGGCCAGGGTCTTGATCAGATCCAGCAGGTTGCGGCGCGCTTCGGGCGACCTGATGCGCGGAAACGCCGCAGCCAGGGCGGGGCCTTCGGTGGTCAGCAGAAGGTCCGCCGTGGGCGAGCCGTCGGAGCTGGTGGGCATGGCCCCGCCGCTCTCGGCGTCGGGCAGGCCCTCGTAGAAGAAGCTGATCGGCGCCTGCAGGGTGCGCGAAATCTCATACAGCTTCGAAGCGGAGACCCGGTTGGAGCCGCGCTCGTACTTCTGAACCTGCTGGAACGTAAGGCCCAGCGCCTCGGCCAGCTTTTCCTGGCTCAGGCCCAGCAGGCGGCGGCGAAGACGGATGCGCGCGCCCACATGCACGTCCACGGGATGCGGGACGGAGGCGAGCGGGGCGGACTTGTGTTGCGAAAGCTCAGGCATAACCGAGGGCTAAGAGCCGTTCGCGGCTTTTGCAAGTCCTCTCGCGCGCCACGCGTCCAGCGTTCGTGCGATTGGCGACGGCAACGCAGGGTAGCCCCAAAATGGGCACGGGCTCAGTTCAGGGCGCGTGTTTTCCGCTGCCATGCCTTCCAGGTCCCCCAGGCGAGCGAGAGCAGGGTGAGATAGGCCCAGACGTTCGCGGCCGTGGCGCGGATATTGGCGGCGATCCTCAGGTCGATCATGTAGGCCACGTGGGTGGTGACCACCAACATCATGAATCCGCCGGCCGCCGTCAGCCAATCGCGGCGATAGACGACCGCCAGGTAGATCACGAAGACCAGAAGCACCGTATCGACCGCGGCGACGGCGTACTGGGGATAATAGTGATCGCGGTGGTCCTGCAGGAACAGGGTGGCGAGGAAGGCGGCGATGCAGGCGCCCCCCATCAACCTGGCCGGGCGGTCCCCCAGCCACAGAGCGGCGCCGCCGACACCGAAGGTCAGGAGCATGCCGAACAGCATAAGGGGCAGGTGCATGGCCGGGTCGCCTTGGAAACCCGGCCACTGTGTCTCCTGGGTGCGGTGCGGATCAAGCCTGCTTGCGGTCGCCGACCACGCTGAGGCCGCCGATCGTGCCGGGGGTGGAGCCGTAGTTATCGTCCTTGGTGTCGCCGAAGGCGATGTGGCGCAGGCCGATGCGGTTCTTGGCTTCATCCAGAGCGCCGTGGGTGCGCAGCAGTTCGGCGCGGGCGTCGGTGAGCACGCACATCGTGCGGCTGGCGCCGGCGAAGGCGTCCTGGCCGAACACCGCCGAGAGCTTGGCTTCCAGGCGGGCGGTAGGCAGGGCGCCGGCCAGGGCGGCGGCGCAGCGGATGGCTTCGTCGAGGGCGGCTTCGGCGGCGAACAGGTGCTCGGCGACGGTGTTGGCGGACTTACGAATTTGCATGACTTCTCCTGCCGCGCCCGATGGGCGCGTTGAATGAGGTTCGATTTTCGGGGTTTCAGTCCTGGCGGACTGTCTAGCGCCGGGGTGGTCCCCAGCCGTGCAGCCAGCCCTGAAGGGCAATGGCGAGCTCGTGGCTGGCGGCGACGATGCCGGCGATCAGCAGGCCGGCTAGCGCGGCCCAGAGGGCCATGCGTCCGACGGTCTCGATGGGCGTCAGGGCATGCGCGCGCCCTCCCCGGAGGAAACCCCAGCCGTCGTGCGCACCAGGTCCTCGCCCAGTCCGCTGACCAGCGCCACCATCTCCCTCAGGGTGGCGATGTGTGACTGGTAGGGCGACGCCATCCGCGTCGCGGCCACCAGGCTGGGCACGGCCAGGCGTTGGGGCGCGGGCAACGGCAGGCATAGCAGAGCCAGCTCCAGCTCTTCCCACGTCCAGGCGGGCATGAAGCTGTCGCCCGGGGGAACCGGCCGGGTCTTCATGTCGCGATAGGGATCGCTGTTGTTGCTGGTGTGGGTCATCCGAGCCTCCGATTGAGGCCTCACCAGATGACAGGTTGCGGGGCGGCAATACCCCAGATGGTCCGCCTGACAGATCGTCTGGGGGGGGCGGATCGGCCCCCAGATCAGTTGCCGCGCGCCGTTCCTCGTGGGCCGCCAGCAGGCGGGCGGCCTCGCGCCGGTCGGGCACGCCCAGGCGGCGAAGGACGACGCTGATGCGGTGGTCGATGGTGTCGGGGGCGATGTTCAGTGCGCGGGCGATTTCCTTGGTCCGCATGCCGCGCAGGACCAGGCGCAGAATTTCGCGATCCCGCGGCGCGAGCAGCGTGACAGCGTCAGAGCCCTGATCCCCACGATCCCCCATGGCGGCAATTAACGACGATGCGGCCACGCCGGTCTAGGGGATACCCGCAATCGGCGCGCTCATGACGCACCTTTGCGCGTTCCTGGGTTGTGGCGGAGAGGCTGAAAAGGGGCTCGGCGCGCCGCGATCCGGAGCGATCCGGCGCAATCGGGTGCAAACCGGCGCGATCCCCGCATCGGGGCCGAAATATTTTCGCGACCATTGCGCACAGACATAATGGCTCCGGACGGACTCCCGCGCCTCTCGACAAGGGGGCGGTTGTCGCCGCGAAGCCTTGGTCCGCCTAGGGTTGAGCCCGTCCTGCCGAGAGCAACCGGTGTCTGGCAACCTTTTGGAAAGGATGTTTCGACCATCTAACGGAGAGGGCAAAGCACTATACGAAGATAGTGTCTGATTCCGAATCAGTGCGTCCTTGAGAATGCTGTTGGCTGGACCGGGCCTTTTGGCCGCGTGAACGCCGCGACCGGGGGTTATCTATGTCGATCTCTTTGTTGTCCGCCGCGCAGATTTCCGCGTTGTCGGTCACTGCCATCCAGGCGCTCACCACGACCGATATCGGGTCGCTCAGCGCCACTCAGGTCGGAGCGATCAACACCAGCGGCATCGGTGCGCTGGACACGACCCAGGTCGGCGCCCTGTCCACCACCCAGGTCAAGGGACTCACCACCACCCAGATCCCGCGCTTCCAGACCGCGGTCGTCTTCAACAACACCCAGCTCGGCATCCTCAGCGGCCAGCAGATCAACGCGCTGACGTCGACGCAGCTCGGCGCCCTCGACACCACCCACCTGACGGCGCTCAGCGCCACCCAGTTGGGCGCGCTGTCGGCCGCCAACCTCTCGAGCCTCGACGCCACCCAGGCCGGCTCGCTGAACACCACCCAGCTCAAGGGCCTGACGGCCACCGAACTGCGCGGCCTCAACACCACCGACATCGGCGAGTTCGACGCCACCCAGATCGGCTCGCTCAGCGCCTCCCAGATCGGCGCCCTCGGCGCGGCCAACTTCTCGGCGCTCGACGCCACCCAGGTGGCCGGCCTGTCGGTGACCCAGGTCAAGGGCATCACCTCCACCCAGCTGGCCGCCCTGTCGACCACCGACATCCAGGAGTTCAGCGCCACCCAGGTCGGCGCGTTCGCCCCCACCCAGCTGGCCGCGCTCAACGCCGCCAACATCAACACCCTCGATTCGACGCAGCTCGGCGCGTTGTCGGCCGCTCAGGTCGGCGGCCTGACCGCAACGGGCCTGTCGGCGCTCGACGCGACCCAGGTCAGCGGGCTTTCCACCACCCAGGTCTCGGGCCTGACCACCACCCAACTGCGCAACATCTCCACGGCCGACTTCAGTGAGCTGACCACTACCCAGCTCGGCTCCTTCTCGGCCTCCCAGATCGGCGCCCTGTCGACCACCAACCTGTCGGCGCTGGATGCGACCCAGGTCGGCGCGCTGTCCACGACCCAGGTCGCGGGCATCACCTCGACCCAGCTGCGCAGCCTGACCAGTACCGACTTCGGCGAGTTCAACGCCACCCAGATCGGCGCCCTGACCGCCACCCAGTTGGGTTCGCTGTCGGCCGCCAACGTCTCGTCGCTGGACGCCACCACTGTCGGCAACCTGACCACCACCCAGGTCCGCGGCCTGAACGCCACCCAGTTGCAGGGCCTCAGCGCCACCGACATTCTCGAATTCAGCACCACCCAGGTCGGCGCTTTCACCAACACCCAGATCGGCGCCTTGAGCGCCGGCAATGCCCAGGCGCTGGGCACCACCCAACTGCAGGCCCTGTCGGCCGGCCAGGTCGGCGCCTTCAACGCCACGGCCCTGTCGGCGCTCGACGCCACCCAGATCGGCGCGTTGTCCAACACCCAGATCCAGGGCGTCACGGCGACCCAGATCCGCGGCCTGTCGGCGGCCGACGTCGGCGAGCTGTCGACCACGCAACTGTCGGCCTTCAGCACCGCCCAGGTGGGCGCCCTGACCGCCACCGGCCTGTCGGCCCTGGACGCGACGCAAGTCGGCGCGCTGGACGCCACCCAGGTGGTCGGACTGACCTCGACGCAGATCCGCAGCCTGTCGGTCACCGACTTCGGCGAGTTCAGCGCCACCCAGCTGGGCGCGCTCTCGGCCACCCAGGTGTCGGCCCTGTCGGTCACCAATGTGTCCTCGCTCGATGCGACCCAGGTGGGCAACCTGTCGACCACCCAGGTCCGCGGCCTGACCAACACCCAGCTCCAGGGCCTCGCCGCCGCCGATATCCAGGAATTCACCACCACCCAGGTCAGCGCGCTGTCCAACACCCAGGTGGCCGGGCTCGGCGCGGCCAACTTCGGGGCGCTCGACGGCACCCAGGTGGCGGCTCTGACCACCACCCAGATCGGCGCGGTCACCGCCACCCAGCTGCGTAGCCTGAACGGCACCGACTTCGGCGAACTGACCACCACCCAGATCGGCGTGCTCACGGCGACCCAGGTCTCGGCCCTGTCGGCGGCCAACGTCTCGTCGCTGGACGCCACCACCTTCGGCGCCCTGACCACGACCCAGGTGCGCGGCCTCAACACCACTCAGCTGCAGGGGCTGAGCCCCACCGACATCGGCGAATTCACCACCACCCAGATCAGTGCGCTCTCCACCAGCCAGGTCGCGGGCCTGTCGGCCGCCAACGTCCAGGCGCTCGACGCCACGGGCCTGGGCGCCCTGGCCGCGACCCAGGTCGCCGCTCTGTCCATCACGGCGCTCTCGGCGCTCGACGCGACCCAGGTCGGCGGGCTGACCACCACCCAGGTCGGCGGCTTCACCGCCACCCAGATCCGCAGCCTCAGCACCGCCGACTTCAGCGAGCTGACCACCACCCAGGTGCAGGCGCTGGCGCCCACCCAGCTGGCCGCCATCTCGACTACCAACCTGTCGTCCCTGGACGCCACCGCCATCGGCGGCCTGACCACCACCCAGGTGCGCGGCTTCACCGCGACCCAGATGCAGGGGTTCAACAGCACCGACATCGGTGAGTTCACCTCCACCCAGATCGGCGCCCTGGCCAACACCCAGATCGCGGCCATGTCGTCGACCAACGTCTCGGCGCTCGACGCCACCCAGGTGGGGGCGCTCAGCACCACCCAGGTCAGCGCGCTGACGGCCACCCAGATCCGCGGCCTGAACACCACCGACTTCAGTGAGTTCGCCACCACCCAGCTGACCGCCCTGTCGGCCACCCAGCTCGGCGCCCTGTCGGCGGGCAACATCTCGGCGCTGGACGCTACCACGGTGGGCAACCTGTCGACGACCCAGGTGCGCGGCCTGACGGCGACCCAGTTGCAGGGGCTGAACGCCACCGACATCCTGGAATTCACCACCACCCAGGTCGGGGCCTTCACCAACACCCAGATCGCCGGCCTCAACGCCGGCAACACGGCCGCCCTGGGGACCACCCAGCTGCAGGCCCTGTCGGCCGCTCAGGTGGGCGCCTTCTCGGTCACCGGTCTGTCGGCGCTGGACGCCACCCAGGTGGGCGCCCTGGCCGCCACCCAGGTGGCCGGCTTCACCGCCACCCAGATCCGCAGCCTCAACGCCACCGACTTCGGCGAACTGAGCGCCACCCAGATCGGCGCGCTCTCGCCCACCCAGGTCGCGGCCATATCGGTGGCCAACCTGTCGTCGCTGGACGCCACCACCGTCGGCTCGCTGTCGACGACCCAGGTGCGCGGCCTTACCACCACCCAGCTGCAGGGCCTGAGCGCCACCGACATCGGCGAATTCACCACCACCCAGGTGAGCGCCCTCTCCAACACCCAGATCGTGGCGCTGGGGACCACCAACCTGTCGGCGCTCGACGCCACCCAGGTCGGGGCCCTGACCAACACCCAGATCGGTGCGCTCAACGCGACCCAGATCCGCAGCCTCAACACCACCGACTTCGCCGAACTGGCGACCACCCAGGTCGGGGCCTTCTCGGCCACCCAGCTGGGCGCGCTCTCGGCCGCCAACGTCTCCTCGCTTGACGCCACCACCATCACGAGCCTGACCACCACCCAGGTGCGCGGCTTAACGGCGACCCAGCTGCAGGGCCTCAGCGGGACCGACATCAACGAGTTCTCGACGACGCAGGTGTCGGCCTTCAGCAACACCCAGATCGCGGGGCTGTCGGCGGCTAACGCCCAGGCCCTCACCTCTACGCAACTGGGCGCCCTGTCGGCCGGTCAGGTCGGCGCGCTCTCGGTCACCGGTCTTTCGGCCCTCGACGCCACTCAGGTCGGCGGCCTGACCACCACCCAGGTGGGCGGCTTCACGGCCACCCAGATCCGCACCCTCAACGCCACCGACTTCGCGGAACTGACCACCACCCAGCTGGGCGCGCTATCGGCCACCCAGGTCGGCTCGATCTCGGCCGCCAACTTCTCCTCCCTCGACGCCACGGCCGTCGGCGGGCTCTCCACCACCCAGGTGCGCGGCCTGACCTCGACCCAGCTTCAGGGCCTGACCTCCACCGACCTGGGCGAATTCAACGCCACCCAGATCGGCGCCCTGGCCAATACCCAGATCGCGGCGCTGTCGGCGGCCAATGTCTCGGCCCTGGACGCGACCCAGGTCGGCGCCTTCACCACCACCCAGGTGGCCGCCTTCACCTCGACCCAGCTTCGCGGGCTGAACACCACCGACTTCGGTGAGTTCGCCACCACCCAGATCACGGCGCTGACCGGCACCCAGCTGGCGGCCCTGTCGGCCGCCAACATCTCCTCGCTGGACGCCACCACGGTGGGCAACCTGTCGACGACCCAGGTGCGCGGCCTGACGGCGACCCAGCTGCAGGGACTGAACGCCACCGACATCCTGGAATTCACCACCACCCAGGTGGGGGCCTTCACCAACACCCAGATCGCCGGCCTCAACGCCACCAACGCCCAGTCGCTGGGCACGACGCAGCTGCAGGCCCTGTCGGCCGCCCAGGTGGGCGCCTTCTCGGTCACCGGTCTGTCGGCGCTCGACGCCACCCAGGTGGGCGCGCTGGCCACGACCCAGGTGACCGGCTTCACCGCCACCCAGATCCGCTCGCTGGGCGCGGCCGACATCGCCGACTTCACCTCCACCCAGGTCGGCGCCTTCTCGGCGGCCCAGGTCGGGGCGCTGTCGGTCACCGGCCTGTCGGCGCTTGACGCCACCCAGGTCGGCGCGCTCAGCACCACCCAGGTCGCCGGCTTCACCACCACCCAGCTGCGCAGCCTCAACGCCACCGACTTCGCCGAGCTGGTCACCACCCAGGTCGCGGCCCTCAGCTCCACTCAGCTGGGCGCTCTGTCGGCGGCCAATGTCGCCAGCCTGGACGCCACCGCCATCACCGCGCTCTCGACCACCCAGGTGCGCGGCTTCACGGGCACGCAGATGGCCGGGCTCAACGGAACGGACTTCGCGGAGTTCACCTCGACCCAGATCGGCGCGCTGACGGGCACCCAGGTCGCCGGCTTCACGGCCGCGGTCATCGGGGCCCTGGACACCACCCAGCTGGGCACGCTGCAGACCACCCAGATCAAGGGCCTGACCTCGACCCAGATCGACCAGCTGACCACCACGGCGATCAGCGGACTGGCGACGACCCAGCTGGCAGCCTTCTCCGCCGCTCAGGTCCAGAGCTTCGACGACAACCAGGTGGCCGCCTACCTGGCCGCCGGCGGCTAAGAGCCCATACGGACACCGTGCGCCTCCACATGGGGGCGCACGGCTCTCCGCTCCCCAGGCCATCCACAGATATCGCCCATTCCGCTGCGGCGGATGGCCCCGTTCACGCCCGGTGAATTGGTTAAGGCCCGGCGGCATGCGACCATCGGCGTTCACGAATCAGAGCCGTGATCCGCCTTTCCGCGCGCATGGGATAGAATGTCCGACACAGTCTTCATGACCGCGCTGACCAGCGTCACCGCCGGGACCGCGACCCTTGGCGACGTGGTCGGCGCGGCCTCGCGTTTCACCGAGGCCGGCCAGCCGCATCTGGCCGAGCAGATCTACAAGGTCTGGATCGGCCTCAACGCCGACCACCCGCAGGTGTTCGTCGCCCATTTCAACCTGTCGGGCCTGCAGGCGGCGGCGGGCGACACGGCCGGGGCCATCGCCTCGCTGGAGGCCGCCGTCGCCGTCAGCGCCGATTTCGCGCCCGCCCACATCAACCTGGGCGGCCTGCTGGAGCGCACCGGCCACCTGGACCGGGCGATGGAGCAGTGGTCGGCGGTGATTTCCCGCCCCGCGCCCGTCAACGGCCTGATGATCGGCTACCACAAGGCGGCGCTGCGCCAGATGAGCCGGGTGCTGATGGAGCATCACCGCCTGGCCGCGGCGGAAGCGTCCCTGCGCCAGGCGCTGGATCTCAATCCCGAGGACCGCGAGGTGGTGGAGCAGTTTATCGCCATGCGGCTGGGCCAGTGCCACTGGCCGGCCGTCGAGCCCTGGGAGAACGTCACCCGCAAGCACCTGATGGCGGGTTTCCACCCCCTCTCCATGGCCGCCTACACCGACGACCCGCTGCTGCAGCTGGCCTGCGCGCGCAGATATTCGGAACAGGCGTCGGGCGAACAGCCCCCTGAGAACCCCTCCGACCGCCGCCATGCCCCCATCGACCTGACCAGCCGCCGCCTGCGGGTCGGCTATGTGTCGTCGGATCTGCGCGACCACGCTGTCGGCTATCTGATGGCCGAACTGTTCGAGTTGCATGACCGCGCCAAGGTCGAGGTGTTCGCCTACTATTGTGGCGTCGAGCCCAAGGGCCGCATCCATGAGCGCGCCACCGCCTCCATCGAGCATTGGAAGACCATCCGCGACCTGACCGACGACCAGGCCGCCGCCATGATCGCCGCCGACGGCATCGACATCCTGGTCGACGTCAACGGCCACACCCGCGATGCCCGGCTGGGCGTCTTCGCGCGGCGTCCGGCTCCGATCCAGGTCAACTGGCTGGGCTTCCCCGGCACCATGGGCTCCAGCTTCCACAACTACATCATCGGCGATGACTGGATCACGCCGCCGGGTTCGGAGGCCTGGTATTCCGAGCATGTCCTGCGGCTGCCCTGCTATCAGCCCAATGACCGCAAACGCGTCGTCTCCGATGTGCGCCCGACCCGCGCCGACGCCGGCCTGCCCGACGACGCCTTCGTCTTTTGCAGCTTCAATGGCGCGCAGAAGTTCACCAAATTCACCTTCGACCGCTGGCTGGAGATCGTTAGCCGCACCCCGGGCAGCGTGCTGTGGCTGCTGGAAAGCGCGCCGGAGACCCACAAGCAGCTCATCGACTATGCCGAGGCCAAGGGTATCGCGCCGGCTCGCATCATCTTCGCGCCCAAGAAGGCCAACCCCGACCACCTGGCCCGCTATCCCTTGGCCGACCTCTTCCTCGACACCGTCCCCTACGGCGCCCACACCACCGCCTCCGACGCCCTGTGGATGGGGGTGCCGGTGGTGACCCTGTCGGGCCGCAGCTTCGCCTCGCGCGTCTGCGGCAGCCTGGTGCGCTGCGCCGGCGCGCCCGAACTGGTGGTCGAGACCCCGCGTGACTTCGTGGAGAAGGCCGTGGGCCTGGCCGCCGACCGTCCGGCACTGGCCGCCCTGCGCGCCCGTCTGGTGGCGGCGCGTGACAGCAGCGTGCTGTTCGACATGGACCTGCTGACCAGTCGCCTGGAAGATCTCTACGCAGGCATGGTCGCGGACCATCAGGCCGGCCGTCTGCCGAAGCCGGATCTCACCAACCTCGAGACCTACCTGACGGTGGGCATCGAGCACGACCACGAGGCCCAGGAGGTCCTGGCCATCACCGACTACGAAGGCTGGTGGAAGTCGCGCCTGGCGCGCCGCCACCGCGCCTGGCCGCTACAGCCCGACCCGCGCGTCTGGTCGGCCGCCGACATCGCCGCCGCCGACGCCGACCCCACCGCACAGTCCCTGACCCCATCCGCGCCGCGCCGTGCCCGCGCCGCCGGAGCTTGAGTCCTTCATGAACCCCTCCATTCTCGAGGAGCTCCGCTTCTCAGGCTACACGCCGCGCACCCTGCTGGATGTGGGCGCCCACGTCGGCGCCTTCACCCAGGGCTTCCTGGAGGCCTTCCCCGACTGCGTTCCGACGCTGATCGAACCCAACCCCTTCTGCCAGGAAGCGCTGGCCGCGCTGCCTTACGAAAAGCTGTCGGCCGCCGCATCGTCCGAGAACGGACGGGCAGAACTCTTCCTGACCAAGGAATGGCTGCAATCCACCGGCTCCAGCCTCTATCGCGAAGACACCGACTACTTCCGCGACGAGGTCGTCATCCGCCAGGAGGTCGACAAGATCCGCCTCGACGACGTGTTCGCCGGCCGCCGCTTCGACTTCGTCAAGATCGACACCCAGGGCTCCGAACTGGACGTGCTGATGGGCGGCCAGGCCGTGCTGCGCCAAGCCGACTACATCCTCATCGAGGTGTCGATGGTCGACTACAACATCGGCGGGGCCAAGGCCGAGGCGGTGTTCGCCCAGCTGGCCGCCATGGGCTTCCGCTCCGCCCAGGCCACCGACTTCCACCGCCTGGCGGGCGTTCAGGACGGCGCCCTGCTGCAGATGGATTTCCTGTTCGAGCGCGAGGTCCGCCGGCCCAGCCAGGGCTACCGCTACGGCGCGCTGCACAGCCACGAGCCGCTGATGGACTACCTGCGCGCCCGCAAGGCCGCCTGCCCGGATTTCAGCGTCATCGACGTGGGCGCCGCCGCCAACCCCTGGTCGGGGGAGGTGCTGAACGCCACCTTCGACATGAACGAGAGCGGCGCCGCGCCGCTGCATTTCACCGGCAACTTCAACGACCTGCGCAGCTGGGACCCGGTGCTGCGCCACGTGGCGAAGCACGGCCGCTTCTCCTACTGCATCTGCTCCCACACCCTGGAAGACCTGGCCTATCCGGCCCTGACCCTGGAGATGCTGCCGCGCATCGCCGACGCCGGCTATGTCTGCGTCCCCTCGCGCTACCTGGAATCCCTGAAACCCGAGCAGCCCTATCGCGGCTTCATCCATCACCGCTGGGTGCTCGACAACATGGGCCAGGACCTGGTGCTGGCCCCCAAGATCGGCCTGCTCGAACACCTCGCCCTGGCCGGCGAGGCCGACTGGGGCAACCACCCCGAGCGCTTCGAATTCCAGATGACCTGGCGCGGGGCCATCGCCTTCACCCCCCTGAACGGCGACTACCTGGGCCCGACCCGCGACTATGTCATCGGCCTCTACGGCCAGTTCTTCGACCGGCCGTGACGGGCTCAGGCGATACCGACCGGCTGCTGGCCCTGGGCGATCGCCTGCGCATCGAGGGCAGGGCGGGCGACGCGCTGACCATCCTCAGCCACCTGGCCGCGATCCGTCCCGGCGACTATGCCGTGCTGCGCAGCCTCGCGCGGGCCCACGGCGCGCTCGGCCAGACGCTGGAGGCGCTCAACACCCTGATCGCCGCGCGCGCCGTCGGTAACGATCCGGCCGAACTGCTCTCCGATGTGCGTGAGCAATCCATGCCCGCCGTCGCCAAGTTCAACGCCCACTTGGCCGCCAACGAGATCGAACCCGCCGAACGCTACGCCGCCGCCCTCGCCACGCTCGCCCCCCACAGCCTGCCGATGCTGGGGGCGGCCATGACCTGCAACCACGCCCTGGGACGTCCCGAGCAGGTCGCCCACTATGCCAGGGCGATTCTGGCTCTGGACCCGGCCAACGCCGCCGCGCTTGAAGCCCTCGGCGGCCCGGCCGCGCAAGCCGCCACGCCGGCTGACGACATCGCCGAGCGCATGGTGCTGGCCCTGTCGGCCGAAAATGCCATCCATCCGCTGCTGCGCCTGCGCGATATCCACGACGTCGCCAGCGCCATCCTCTGCCGCACGCTGACGCCGCCGTCCGTCGCTCAGCTTCGAGTCCTCATCGCCGCCGCCGACGGCCTGGTGATCAACGCCGATCCAGGATCGGAGTGGGAGGGATGGGAAATCCATTACCGCCTGCTGCTCAAGGCTATCGACCTGGCCGCCATCCAGGGTCCGACACCGTCCCCGCCCGACGATCCCAAGCCGCGCATGGTCACCGCCGCCGGCAAGCCCATCGACGCCAAGGGCCTGCGCGCCCTGGCCGACCGCCTAGGCGTCCAGGCCGTCTTCTTCGCCGCCGCCGATGAGGCCTATGTCGACCTTTACGCCCGCTGGTATGCGCTTTCCGTGCTCAAATATTCCGACGTGCCCTGCCTGGTGGTGGTGCATGTGATCGGCGGCGCGGACCGTCTCACCACCATCGCCAAGGCCGTCGGCGTGAGCGACGAACGCCTGGTCTTCGCCAGTGACGACTTCGACGCCGGGGCGGTGACGACCCTTTGCTACGACAGTCCGCCCAAGGGCCTGATCGCCCACCCGGTGGCCCACTTCCAGTCGGTCCGCTTCCAGCGCCTGGGCGCGCTGCTGGGGACGCTTGGCCGCCCCACCTTCGTCTCCGATATCGACCTGCTGCTTCAGCGCGGCGTGGCCGACCTGCTCGAGCGCTGCAAAGGCGACGACCTGGTGTTCAACGAAAACACCCTCAACACCAACGCCGGGTCGCGGCTCACGGCCAACCTGCTGCTGTTCAATCCGACGCCCACGGCGCACCAACTGCTGAACTTCTTGCGCGCCTACCTGGACAAGGCGCTGTCAGGCCCGTCCGTCACCCGCTGGATCGACCAGGTCGCCCTGATCATGGGCCGCCACCACCTGGCCTATAACGCGCCCAACGCCCGCATCGGCTACTTCGACACCGACAGCGATATCAACAATGTGATGTACACCTCCTATCAGGCCCACCCCTTCCGCTTCCTGTCCCTCTACCACGGCTTCGACACCTCCAGCCTGGAGGGCGACGCCCGCGTGGCCGGCGAGCAGGAGGCGGCTCCGAAACGGCCCGGCAAGCGCGCGGGCGGGAAGCGCATATGAAACGAGTTTTGGTCACCGGCGGCGCCGGCTTCATTGGCTCCCACCTGTGCGAACGGCTGCTGGATGCCGGCAATGAGGTACTGTGCGTCGACAACTTCTACACCGGCACGCGCCAGAACGTGGCCCATCTGCTGCCCAACCCGATGTTCGAGCTGCTGCGCCACGACGTGACCTTCCCGCTGTTCGTGGAAATCGACGAGATCTACAACCTGGCCTGCCCGGCCTCGCCCATCCACTATCAGTTCGACCCGGTCCAGACGACGAAAACGTCCGTACACGGCGCGATCAACATGCTGGGCCTGGCCAAGCGCCGCCGCGCCAAGATATTCCAGGCCTCGACCAGCGAGGTCTATGGCGACCCCACCGTGCATCCGCAGCCGGAGGAGTACTGGGGCAACGTCAATCCGATCGGCATCCGCTCCTGCTACGACGAGGGCAAGCGCTGTGCGGAGACCCTGTTCTTCGACTACAACCGCCAGCACAGGCTGCGGGTGAAGGTGGCGCGCATCTTCAACACCTATGGCCCGCGCATGCACCCCAACGACGGCCGGGTGGTCTCCAACTTCATCATGCAGGCCCTGCGCGGCGAGGACATCACCCTCTACGGCGACGGGTTGCAGACCCGCTCCTTCTGCTACGTGGATGATCTGGTCGAGGCCATTCTGCGGTTGATGAACAATACCGCCGACGAGGTCACCGGCCCGATCAACATCGGCAACCCCGGCGAGTTCACCATGAAGGCTCTGGCCGAGACGGTGGTGCGGCTGACCGGCGCGCGCTCGAAGCTGATCCACCTGCCGCTGCCGTCCGACGACCCCAAGCAGCGTCAGCCCGACATCACCAAGGCCCGCGCCATCCTGGGCTGGGAACCGACCATCGCCCTGGAGCAGGGGCTGGAAAAGACCATCGGCTACTTCGACGGGCTGATGAAGGCCGGCCTCGCCTAGGGGGCCACTGGCGGGGGATAGTATCCCGTGGTGACCACGCAGTGGGTGGGCGTGCCGTCGTCGGGCGCCAGCAGTTCAACGATGATCAGCACCCGGCTGCCGCCACCCATGATCCACCGGTCGCCGCGCGCGCCGCTCTCGGTGGGCGCGCCGTAGAGTTTGCGCAGCCGGGCCTGATCCGGGGCGAAGGCGGCGCGGCAGGCAGGCTCGTCCATGCCGGGCGCCAGCACCTTGGTCAGGGTCACCCGGGTGACCCGGTCGCGCTTCAGGATCACCCGGACGTCATAATCGGCGCCCTCGATCGGCAGGCGCGTGGTGCGCAGCTGCGTGCCCTCGTCGATGCCGGCCTCCTCCGTCCATTGCGCGCCGGGGAAGGCGTCGACCAGCGCCTTGCTGGTCATACCGAAGCGGATCTTCTCCCACCCGGTCAGGGGCGGGACGTTGGGGGGCGACGCCGGAATGGGCGGCGGCGCGGTCGCGGCCACGGGGGCCGGCGCCTTCGTCTGGGCCAGGGCGGCCCCGGCCAGCAGCAAAGCCAGCCCTGCGCCGGTCAAGACGGCTCGGATCACGGCGTCAGCACCATCTTCATCGCCCCGTCCAGCTTGCCGTCATAGAGGCGATAGGCCTCCGCCCCCTCGCTCAGCGCCATCCGGTGGGTGATGTAGGTCTCCGGCGTCAGACGGCCGTTGCGCACCAGCGGAATAAGCTCCGCCCACTGATCCTGGACGATGCAGCCCGCCACCCGGAAGGTCAGCTGCTTGTTGAACGCCGTCCACAGCGGATATTTGAAGGCTTGGTTCTGGTTGGCGCCGAACACCGAGATGGTAGCGCCCCGGCCGGCCAGGCTGATCGCCATTTCAATGGTGGGATCAATGCCGACCGCTTCGACAACCGACTGGCACATGGCCCCGTCGGTGGCGTCCTTGATGGTGGCGAAGGCGTCCTTGGAATCGAGCGCGACGGCCCCCAGTTCCGCCGCCCGCGCCCGGCGTTCGGGCACCAGGTCGATGGCGAACACCTTGGCCGCGCCCAGCACGAAGGCGATCTGCACCGCCATCAGGCCGATAGGACCTAAGCCCACCACCGCCACCGTCGCGCCCGGAACCACGTCGGCGTTCTTCACGCCCATCCAGGCGGTCGGCAGGTTGTCGGTCAGCAACAGCGCCTGATCGACGCTGACGCCCTCCGGAATGCGGCTCAAATTCATGTCGGCCAACGGCACCGCGATGCCTTCCGCCTGGCACCCCGGCAGCATGGGCCCGATGCCGTAGCAGCCGACCTTGGCGCGCAGGCACAGCGCCGGCAGCCCCGCCCGGCAGTTGGCGCATTCGCCGCAACCGCCCAGCGCCACCGAGGCGGAAATCATCACCTGGTCGCCGACCTTGAAGCTTTTCACATCGCGGCCGATCTCGACGATCTCACCCACCGCCTCATGGCCCACGCAGTAGCCGGTGTCCGGGGTGAAGCCCTGGCCGTGATAGATGTGCAGGTCGGATCCGCAGATGCCGCAGGCCTGCATCTTCACCAGCGCGCCGCCCTGGCCCATCAGCTTGGGGTCGGCGACCTCCTCGCAGCGGATGTCGCGCGCGCCTTGGTAGCAAAGGGCCTTCATCGTTCTTCTTTCTTCAGCCGATCCAGCGCAGCGCGCGCTGGAAGAGGCCCAGGGTCTGGGCGTGCAGTCGGTCGCCTGTCGCCACCGGGGCGCGGCCCGCGGCGGCGCGCGCATGGGTGCCTTCCAGGATGATGCCAAGCTTGTAGCAGGCCAGCACCCCGTACCAATGGATTGCGGACAGATCGCGGCGGCTCCGCGCGCCGTAATGGGCGACCAGCTCATCCGCCGTCGGGAACCCTTCCCAGGGCTTGACCGAGATCGCCGCCGCATCCGCGCCCGGCTCCGGCCAGGTGGCCAGCAGCCAGCCCAGGTCCAGCAGCGGATCGCCGATGGTGGTCAGCTCCCAATCCACGATGGCGGCCAGTTCGCCGCCGTCATGGCGGTACATGACATTGGCCAGATGATAGTCGCCGTGGATGATCCCGGGCTCGAACGTTGCCGGCCGATGGGCGTCCAGCCAGCGCCCGACCTCCCCGACGCCAGGGATAGAGTCGGGTCCGGCCCATTCCTCATACTCGCCATAGCTGTCCAGCTGCGCCTTCCAGCGCGCCACCTGACGCTCCAGATAGTTGTCCGGCCTGCCGACGTCGGTCAGCCCCAGCGCCACATGATCGAGCGCGCCCAGCGCCGCGATCCCCTCCGCCAGGGCCAGCCCCATCCGGTGTCGAACAGCCGGCGACCCCGCATGCAGCGGCGGCAATCCCGTGGTCGGGTTGAAGCCGTCGATCGGCTGCATCAGGTAGAAGGCCGCGCCCAGCACGGCCTCGTCCGCGCAGGCCGCGATCAGCCGCGGATGCGGCACGTCGGTGTCGGCGATGGCGCCCAGCATGCGCGCCTCGCGCCGCATGGTCTCGTTGGAGTTGGCGCGCAGATGCACGGGCGGGCGGCGCAGCACATACTCCCGCCCGCCGCGCCCGAACTTCAGCAGGATGTTCTGGGTGCCGCCGGCCAGCAGGGTCGGATCTTCGAGCGGACCGCCAGCCAGCCCCTGGCTGTCCATCCACGCGGCCAATGCCGCCAGATCAACGCCTTCGATCCCAGCCACGGCTCAAGCTCCGAAGCGAACCAGTTCCAGCTCATGCCCCTCAGGGTCGAAGACGAAGGCGATGCGCATGCCGGGCACGTTGAACGGCGCGCGCCCCGAGGTCGCACCCTCGGCGATCGCCCTCGCATAGGCGGCGTCCACGTCCGCTACGGCAAACCCCACCGG
The DNA here is from genome assembly GCA_028291055.1 of Caulobacter sp. Lineage (GTDB taxonomy): Bacteria > Pseudomonadota > Alphaproteobacteria > Caulobacterales > Caulobacteraceae > Caulobacter. The sequence goes on along the minus strand of JAQGIP010000135.1, from coordinate 13,753 downwards.
CCCGTGCGCCGTGCCCACGGCCACGTCGCGGCCGTCGGTGTGGTGATAGAGGACCAGGCTGGGGCCCTTGTCCTCGGCCGAGCGCTGCAGGATCGCCTCCTTCAGCCCCGGCATCGCGATGTCGCGCACATTGATCAGCCCGAAGGCGCGCTCATAGAAGGCGATCATGGCCGGCAGGTCGCGCACGATCAGCTTGCTGAAGATCAGGCGCGCGGGGCGCAGGTCCGTGGCGGCGGCGGTGTCGGTCATTACGCGTCTCCCCGTGTCGGCCTTTGCGGCCCTTGCCCTCACCTTAGGGGCCGCCCGATCGCCTGGGAACCGTGCAAACCGGCTTCCGTTGAGCCAGGGCGTCCGTGCTACACAGGACCACCGCGCTGGGAGCCGGCCGCATGACGACGCCTCGATGAGCACGCCCGATTCACCGGATCCGGCGGCGGAGCCCCCCTCCGGCCCCAAGGCCCTGCTGAGCCGTCTGGGTCCAGGGCTGATCACCGGCGCGGCCGACGACGACCCCAGCGGCATCGCCACCTATTCCCAGGCCGGCGCCCAGTTCGGCCTGTCGATGCTGTGGACCATCGTCATCACCTATCCGCTGATGACGGCGGTGCAATCGATCAGCGCGCGCATCGGCCGGGTCACCGGCCGGGGCCTGGCCTTCAACATGTTGCGGGTCTTCCCCCGCTGGCTGGTCGTGCTGCTGGTGGCGTCCCTTTTTGTGGCCAACACCATCAACATCGGCGCCGACCTGGCGGCCATGGGCGCGGCGGCCCACCTGGTGGGCGGGGTCAACCCGCACCTCTTCACCGTCGGCTTTGCCCTGCTTTCCCTGGTCCTCCAGGTGGCTGCGCCCTACCACCGCTATGTGAAGGTGCTGAAGTGGCTGACCATGGCGCTGTTCGCCTATGTCGGCGTGGTCTTCGCGGTGAAGATCGACTGGGCGCAGGTGGGCATGAGCATCATCCGCCCCAACCTGGCGCTCACCGCCCCGGCGCTGACCCTGATCGTCGCGCTGTTCGGCACCACCATCAGCCCCTATCTGTTCTTCTGGCAGACGTCGGAGGAGGTGGAGGACGAGGAAGCCTCCCACAGCGGCACGCTGAAGGAACACCCTGAACAGGCCAAGGCCCAGCTCAGCCGCATCCGCTGGGACACGGTGGTCGGCATGGCGTTTTCCAACCTGATCGCCTTCTTCATCATCCTGACCACGGCCGTGACCCTGCACGCCCACGGGGTCACCGACATCCAGACCTCGGCCCAGGCCGCCGAAGCCCTGAAGCCCGTCGCCGGCCCGCTGGCCTTCATCCTGTTCAGCGTCGGCGTCATCGGCGCCGGGCTGCTGGCCGTGCCGGTGCTGGCGGGCTCGGTGGGCTATGCGGCGGCGGAACTGTTCAACTGGCCCTGTGGCCTGGAACACAAGGCGCTGGAGGCGAAAGGCTTCTATTCGGTGATCGCCGCCGCTGTCCTGCTGGGCCTGGCGGTGGACTACAGTGGTCTCGACCCCATCAAGGCCCTGTTCTGGAGCGCCGTGCTGAACGGGGTCATCTCTGTGCCGATCATGGTCGCCATGATGATCGTCTCGGCCCGCAAGGCGCTGATGGGCCCGTTCACCGCCAGCCGCGTCCAGTTCATGTTCGGCTGGCTGGCGACCCTGGCGATGGCGGCCGCGGTCGGCGGGATGATCTGGCTGACGATGGCGCCCGGCTAGCGCGCCGCCTGGGCCGCCGCGACCACGCGGTCTCTGGACGCCAGCTGGATGGTCGAGCTGGCCTTGGCCAATACCTTGCCGGTCAGGTCGGTCAGCCGCCCTTCCACGAAACAGGTGGAGCGGCCCTTGCGCTCGATCCAGGCCTCGGCGATCACCCGGCCCGGCCGTGTCGGCGCGAAGAAGCTGACCTTCAGCTCCAGCGACATCGGCACGATGTCAGGGCCCGCCATGGCGATCACCGCATGCGCCATGGCCGCATCGATCCAGCCGCTGATGAAGCCGCCTTGCACCACCCCGCCGGAGTGGCACATGTGCGGCCCCGCCTCATATTCGAGGCTGGCGCGGCCCTCCGGGTTCATCTCGATGCGGCGCACCATGCCCATGGTGCGGGCGAGGTCGTCGAGGGGGATGGTCGCCTGATCGGTCATGCATGGGCCTTGAGGTCGAGGCGCTCCAGGCCCCGGAAGAAGGGCAGCTTGCGCCATTCGGGCGTGGCGCCGGGGTCGGCGAAGGCCAGGTCCGGGAAGCGCTGGAACAGTTTCACCAGGGCGACCGCCGCCTCCATCCGGGCCAACGGCGCGCCGATGCAGATGTGGGCCCCGCCGCCGAAGGCCATGTGCGGCTTGGACTTGCGGCTGACATCAAACCTGTGCGGCTCGGGGAAGGCGTCCGGATCGCGGTTGGCGGCGCGCAGGGAGAAGGTCAGGGCCTGGGTCTGCTTGACCGGGCAGCCGCCCACCTCCATGTCGCGCGACGCCACCCGGCCGGTGGAATCCACCGGCGGCTCATAGCGCAGGACCTCCTCCACCACGGCGTTGATGATGCCCGCGTCGGCCTTCAGCTTGGCCAGCTCGGCGGGATTGAGCAGCAACAGCCGCACCCCGTTGCCGATCAGGTCGGTGGTGGTCAGGTTGCCGCCGATCAACAGGGCGGAGAGGTTGATGCGCAGCTCGGTGTCGCTGAGGTCCGCGCCCTGCGCCTGCAGCTGCACCATGTCGGTGATCAGATCGTCGCGCGGGTCGGCCCGCCGCGCGCCCATGGTGGCGGTGAAATAGTCGGTCAACGCGGCGCTGGCGCGTTCCATATGGGCGGTCTGCTCGGCGTTGCGGAAGGGGTTCAGCCCCTGGATGACGCCCTCGGACCAGTCGCGGAATTCGCCTAGGCGGTCCGGGTCGACCCCCAGGATGGTGGCGATGGCGTCGATGGGCACGGGCACGCAGAAGGTGTCCATCAGGTCGAAGACGCCGTCTTCGCTTAAGCCCGCCTCGATGTTGTCCAGGGTGGCATCCACCAGCCGCTCGATCTGCGGGCGGGACCTGGCGATGCGGGCATAAAGCGCCTGGGTCAGGGGATGGCGGATGCGGGCATGGTCGGGGTCGTCCAGCATCAGGATGGAGGTGGTCTCCGAACGCTTGGCGTCCGGCGGAATACCCACCGCGAACCGGCGCTGGAAGACGCTGCTTTCCTCGGCCAGCAGCGGATCGCGCCACAGGGTGCGGTCGGACACCAGGCCGCGGATGTCGTCATAGCGGGTCAGGATAAAGCTGCCCGAGGTCTCGTCGCGGTGCACCGGACAGCGCGCGCGCAGGTCGTCCAGCACCGCGTGCGGATCGGCCCGGTAGTCCGGGTCCAGAGGCGTCAGCTGGATGATGGTGGGCAGGGGCTTGTCCATGGTCTTCTCCCGAGATCGCGCCGGTCGCCTGCATGGGCGGCGGTCGTTGTGGTCAATATGCCCTGACAAGATAGGCCAAGGCGAGGTAGCCCTTACGTCATGTGCGACACGCTTGTAGCCATCGCCCCGGCCACCGCGCGCGGTGGCGTCCTGTTCGGCAAGAACAGCGACCGCGAGCGCAACGAGGCCCAGGTGCTGGAGATGCAGCCCCGCCGGAATAGTGGGCCCGGCGGGCGTGTACGGCTGACCTATATCGACATCGCGGAGGCGCCCCGCACCCACGCCTGCCTGATCAGCCGGCCCTTCTGGATGTGGGGTGCGGAGATGGGCGCCAACGAGCATGGCGTGGTGATCGGCAACGAAGCGATGCACGCGACCATCCCGGCTCAGCGCAAGCGCGCGCTGACCGGCATGGACCTGGTGCGCCTGGGCCTCGAGCGCGGCGCGACCGCCGCCGAGGCCGTGGCGGTGATGACCGCGCTGCTGGAGCAACACGGCCAGGGGGGCGATTGTGGCCACCGGGGCCGCTTCTACTATCAGAACGGCTTCGTCATCGCCGACCCGACCGAGGCCTATGTGCTGGAGACGGTGGGGCGCTGGTGGGTCGTGGAGAAGGTGTCGGGCGTACGCACCCTCTCCAACGCGCTCAGCATCGGCGAGGCGGCGCATGCGGTCAGCCCGGCGCTGGCGGCGCACGCTCAGGCCGAGGGCTGGAGCGACGGCGCTGGCCGGTTCAACTTCGCCGGCCGCCTGCTGGACCCGGTCAAGGACGCCGCCACCTTCGGCCAAGGCCGGTGTGCGCGGGCCGCAAACCTGCTGGCTCCCAAGGCCGGACGCATCGATGTGGCCGATGCGCTGAGCGTCTTGCGCGACCACGGCGCGGAAGCGGGCGGCGACTCCGATTGGTCGCCGCGCAAGACCCTGAGCCGCAGCATCTGCATGCACGCGGCCCATGGCGGGCGGCGCAGCCAGACGGTGTCGTCCATGGCCTCCGACCTGACGCCGGGACGCACGGTGCATTGGGTGACGGCGACGGCGGCGCCCTGCCTCAGCCTGTTCAAGCCTGTGGTGATGGGCGTGCCTCTTGCGGCCCAGGGACCGCCTCCGTCGGACCGCTTCGATGGCGAGAGCCTATGGTGGCGCCACGAGCGGATGCACCGCGCGGCGCTGGCCCGCTATCCCGCCGTGCTGGCCACGATCGCCGCCGAGCGCGATGCCGCCGAGGTATCCTTCCGGGCGCGGATGGAAACGGCGTGGGCGGGCGGCGAGGCGGCGGTGGCGCGGGCCGTGACCGCCTGTTGGCGCGAGGCGGAGGCAATCGAGGCTGGATGGCTGGAGGCGGTGTGGGCGGGTGCGCCGCGAGGCCCCAGCGCCATCGGCAGGCCCGCCGCCCTGGCCTGGGCGCGGCTGAACGGCGTCGCGGGCTTCCCAACTGCCTGACGCCACGTCACGGCTTGACCCCGCCCGGCGGGGGCTTAACGGCTGACCTCATGTCTGCAGACCGGAGCCCGCCATGACCGTTTCCGACCGCACCCCCGTCCTGATCGGCGTCGGCGAAGCCTCCGAACGTATCGACGCGGCGGACTATGAAGGTATCGGCCCGGCGGAACTGGCCGGCCGCGCGGCCCGCGCCGCCCTGGCCGACACCGGCGCGCCGGACCAGGCGGCCCTGGCCGCCGCCATCGACGTGATCGCCGCCATCCGCCAGTTCGAGATTTCCGGCCCGACCGCCAAGCAACCGTTCGGCTGCGCCGACAACCTGCCGCGCGCCGTCGGCCGCCGTATCGGGGCTGACCCGGCCAACGCCATCCTGGAGGTGGTTGGCGGGCAGGGACCCCAGCACCTCGTCAACGAGATGGCCCACAGGATCGCCGCCGGCGAGGTGGAGATGGCGCTACTGGCCGGCGCCGAGGCCATCTCCACGGTGCGCCATCTGACCTCTCGCGAGGCGACCCGCGACTGGTCGGAAGCCGTCGGCGGCCAGATGGAAGATCGCGGCTATGGCCTGGAGGGGCTGATCACCGGCGAGCTGATCCGCCACGGCCTGCGCACCCCGATCCAGATCTATGCGCTGTTTGAGAATGCACGCCGTGCGCGCCTGGGGCTCGATCGCGACGCCTACGGCCACGCGATGGGCGAGCTGTTCGCGCCCTTCACTCAGGTGGCGGCGGGCAATCCCCACGCCATGTCACGCGAGGTGTTCACGGCCGACGAGCTGGCCACGGTCACGCCAAAGAACCGCCTGACCGCCGATCCATTCCCGCGCCGCATGGTGGCCCGCGACCAGGCCAATCAGGGCGCGGCGGTCCTGCTGACCTCGGTCGGCAAGGCCCGCGCGCTGGGCGTGCCGCAAGACCGCTGGGTCTATCTCCACGGCGGGGCCGACGTGAAGGAGCGTACGGTGATCGAGCGCCCCGACCTGTCTCAGGCGCCGGGCGCGCTGGCCGCTACTCAACAGGCGCTGAAGGTCGCGCGCAAGGCCGTCGCCGACATGGCCGCCTTCGACCTCTACAGCTGCTTCCCCATCGCGGTGTTCAACATCCGCGATGGCCTCGGTATCGGCGCCGACGATCCGCGTCCGCTGACCGTCACCGGCGGCCTACCCTTCTTCGGCGGCGCGGGGAACAACTACTCCATGCACGCCATCGCCAGCATGGTGCGGGCGTTACGCGCCGAGCCCGGCGCCTTTGGCCTGGTCGGCGCCAACGGCGGCTTCCTGTCGAAGTATTCCGTGGGCGTCTATTCCACCAAGCCGGCGGTCTTCGCCCCCTTCAGCAGTCAGGCGCTCCAGGCCGACGTGGACGGCGTGGCCGCGCCGCCCGTCGCCGAGACGGTGTCGGGCGAAGGCGTCGTGGAGACCTACACCATCGACTACGGCGGTCCCGCGCCCAAGGGCCTGGTCATCGGCCGCACCGCCGGCGGCGAACGCTTCGTGGCCTATAGCGACGATCCCGCGCGCGTGGAGGCGATGATCGCCAATGACCCGCTCGGCGCCACCATCCAGGTTGGCGCCGACGACAAGGGCCGCAACGTCATCATTGGGTAGCGGGGATTAGAGCGCCAGGAACAGCACCGGCAGCACGGCGCCGGCGATCAGCAGCACCCAGGCCAGCGGCTTGCTGCGCGCGAAGGTCACGCCCATCCACACGCCCATGGCGGTGGATAGGAAGAGGCCCACGGCCACCGCCAGGAAGAGCCACTTCAGCGCCATCTCCTTGAACGGCTTGGCGGGCGGGGCCTGGGCCGCCTTGCCCAGCGCCGGGGCCGCATCGGCCTTGTCGTGATCATGGTCGCCATCGGCATGGTCATGATCGGCATCGGCGTGATCGTGCTCGTCCTTCACCGCCGCCGCGCCGGGCGATCCTGCCTTCTTGGCCTTCGCCTCGAAGCGTTGGTCCTTGTGGACCGACCCCAGCTTCTCGATCAGCGCCGGCGGCCTGTAGGCGCCATGGCTCTCGTGCAGGCTGAAGAGCTGCAGACTCCCGGTGAAGGCGAAGAACAGCACGCTGGGGGCGATGAACAGGCCGGTGTAGAGGTGCAGACGGCGTACCGTCATCATCGCCTGCGCGGGCGCGGCGCGGCGGCCGGTCCGTGATGTCGTCTTCTTCGCCAAAGCCGTATCTTTCCTTGAACGCGCCGCCCGCTCGGCGGACCTCGTAGGGTCGCGTCCATGCCACGAAGCGGGCGGTCTGTCGCCCACGCTTTGCGCCAAACCGGATCCCCGTGTTCGGTGAGTATTCGGTCTTTCGGCATAGGCCTAAACGAGTCCGCAACCCGGGCCGTGTAGTCCTTGGGCCGGTCCTTAGAACGAGGGCGTGGAGGTATCGGGTTGGCGGCGAATCCCGCGGAAACATCGGCTGGCGCGGAGGCCTATTTTCGCCATCTGGCGGAGGCCAGTCCCGACTGCATGTGGGTGCTGACGCCGGGGGGCGTTGTCCGCTACATGAACGCGCGCGGCCGTCGGCTGCTGGGTCTGGCCGAGGCGCCGGCCGGGCCCGTCCCGCTGCGCGACGTGTGGCCCGAGGCCCACCGGTTTTCCCTGGCGCGCGCCATGGCCGCCTGCGCGGCGGGGCAGGATCAGCGCTTCCGGACCTTTCTCGACGGCGTCTATTGGGACACCCGCCTCTCGCCCGTGCTGGATGGCCAGGGCCAGGTGAGCGAACTGTTGGCCGTGTCGCGCGACGTCACCGCCGCCGTGGAGACCCAGGCCTTCCTGGAAACCGTGATCCAGCTGCTGCCCTCGCCGCTGCTGGTGCGCAACGTCCACGACCGCCGCCATGTGTTGATGAACCGCGCCGCCGAAGACTTGATCGGCGTCGATCAGGACGCGGGCCTGGGCAAGACGCTCGAGGAGCTGATGCCGAAGGGACATGGCGCGGTGGCCGCGGCCGTCGACGAGGCCGTGCTGGCGTCGGGCGAGGTGCTGCGCCGTGAACGGATCGTTCCGTCTACGGACGGTAGCCCGCCGCGTTATTTCAACTTCAAGATCCTGGCCACCCACGATGACCTGGGGCCGCGCCACCTGGTCTCCATCGGCGACGACGTCACCGAGCGGCGGGCCGCGGCGGAGAGCCTGCGCGAAGCCCTGGCGGCGGCGGAGCAGGCCAGCGAGGCCAAGAGCGCCTTCATCGCCAACATGAGCCACGAAATCCGCACGCCGCTGAACGGCATCATGGCCGGCGTCGAACTGCTGAGCCGCGAGACCTTGTCCGAGCGGGGCCGCGAACTGACCGCCATGATCCAGGCCTCGGGCGGCGCGCTCGGCGGACTGCTGTCGGACATCCTCGATATCGCGCGCGGTCAATCGGGACAGATCAGTGTCGAGGCCGCTCCCTTCCATCTGGGCGAGCTGTTGCGTTCGGTGGCGGAGCCGTTCGAAGCGGTGGCGCGCGGCAAGCGGCTGACGCTGGACCTGGTGATCGACCCGGCCCTCGACGGCATGGTCAAGGGCGACGCCGGCCATCTGCGCCAAGTGGTGGGCGTGCTGATGAGCAACGCCCACAAATTCACCGAGCGGGGCCACGTCCGGCTGGAGGCCGTCCCGGCCGCCGACGGCCGGGTGCGGATCTGCGTGCGCGACTCGGGCGTCGGCTTCGACGCGGACGCCAAGGCGCGGCTGTTCGATTGCTTCTACCAGAGCGACCAGTCCTACACCCGGCGCTTCGAGGGATCGGGCCTCGGCCTGGCCATCGCCAAGGACCTGGTCACGCGGATGGGCGGCGCGCTGGATTGCGACGCGGCCGTGGGGGTTGGCGCGGCCTTCTGGTTTGAGATTCCCCTGCCGGCTATCGCCGGCAAGGCGCAGGGCAAATCGCCGCAGGACGGCCTGCGTATCCTGGTGGCCGACGACCACCCCACCAACCGGCGCGTGGTCCAGCTGATGCTGGAGGACGCGGCCTACATCGTCAGCGTCGAGGACGGCGCCCAGGCGGTGGACGCCTTCCGTCACGCCCGCTTCGACGCGGTGCTGATGGACATGCAAATGCCTGTCATGGATGGACTTTCCGCCGTGCGCGAGATCCGCCGGCTGGAGGCGGCGGCCGGCCGGCCGCGCACGCCGATCATCATGCTGACCGCCAACGCCCTGCCCGAACACCGCCAAGCCAGCGCCGAGGCGGGGGCCGACGACCATGTGGGCAAGCCGATCACGGCCCAGGTCCTGTTCGCCGCGCTGGAGGCCGCCTTGTCGGAACCCGCCGCCGCGGACGCCGATCTTAACCTCAATTTGCAACCTCCCGCGCCAAGGTCGGCGGTCTGAGCAGCAGAGTGTCCATGACCGCAGCCCACGCCTTTGCCGGACCTTACGAAGAGGTCTTCCCGGCCCCTTCGGCGCACACGCCGTCCGCCTCGGTCGCGCACCGGCTGGACAGTGCGCGCCGCGCCGTCGAGGGCCGCTTCCTCGAGGCCGGCGACGTCCTGGGCAAGGCCGTGGACGGTTTGAGCAAGCTGGTCGCCTCCCTCGACAAACTGGGCGCCACGCTGGACGCCGAGACCGTGGCCGCCACCACCGCCGAGCTGGGCGCCGCCGCCACGGAGCTGATGGCCCTGCCGGCGCGGCATGTGGAACGGCGTGAGGCCATGGAGCGGATGGCGGCCCTGGGCGCGCATCTGGCCGGCGGCATCGAGGACATGCGCCGCAACCTGTCCTACCTGCGGGTCTTCGCCATCAACATCAAGATCACCGCCGGCGGCATCAGCGCGGCGGACAAGGAATTCGGCGCCTTCGCCCAGGAGATCCGCGACTGCATCGAGGATGGCCGCGACCAGCTGGACGCGTTCGACACCGAACTCCAGGCCCTGAGCGGCGTGTTCCGGGAGTCGGTCGCCCACGAGGTCGCCCTGGCCGGCCAGTGCGGCGCCCTGCTGCCCGCCGTGCCCGATGGCCTGACCGCCAGCGCCGCCGCCATGGCCGACCATCACCGGCGCATTGCCCAGGCCGCGCTCGACGTGGCCCAGGTGGCGCGCCGCGTGCAGAAGAAGGTGGGCCAGGCGCTGGGCGCCCTGCAGATCGGCGACATCACCCGCCAGCGCATCGAACATGTGGGCGAAGCCCTGGCGCTGCTTGAGGCCGCGCCGGACGTCAGCGCCGATCAACGCGAGCGGATGTCGGCCTTCATCCACGATCTGCTGGCCGCCCAGTTGCGCGCCACCGCCGGCGACTTCCACCGCGATGTGGCGCGCATTGGCTCGGCCATGGACGGCATCGCCACGGACGCCGGCGAAATCCTGAGGCTGCGCGACCTGGCCTTCGGGCGCGGCGACGGGGGCGGGCAGGGTTTCCTGCGCGCGCTGGAAGGCCATGTGGGCCAGGCGCTGGCGCTGGTAGAAGACATGTCCCGGGCCGACCAGGAGGCGCTGAAGGTCGGCGGCGCGGCGGTGACCGCCGCGGCCGGACTGGGCGAACGGATCGCCGGGCTGCGCGAGATCAAGACCGACGTCCAGCATATGGCGTTGAACACGGCCCTGAAATGCAGCCGCATCGGCGATGCGGGCAAGCCGCTGGCGGTCATCGCCATCGAGCTGCGCGCGCACGCCGGCTATATGGATATCTCCGCCCAGGAGGCGATGAGCGCGGTCGACACCCTGTCGAACGACGCCGCTCTGCTATCGGCGGCGGGCGCGGACGAAGCGGTGGGCAATGCGGGCGGTGTCGGCGCCGTGCTGTCGGACGTGACCGAAAGGCTGCGGACCGCCGGCGACGCGGTGGAGGCCGACCTGGCCAGCCTGGCGCGGCAGGGCGATGCGATGGTGGGCGCGCTGCACCAGATGGCCGGGCGCATGGATCTGGAGCGCGAGATCGGCGCCATCCTGGACGACGCGGCCGCCGCCTTGGCCGAGGGCGCCGGCGGCGACGAAGGTGAGGGCCTGGGTGGGCCGCTGGGGGACCTGCTGGCCCTGATCGCCAAGCGCTACACCATGGTCCAGGAACGCGAGGTCCATCAGGCCTTCGCCGATAGCCTGCCGTTCCAACTGACGGCGGCGGAGCCGTCGACGCCCGCCGCTGCAGAGGCGGACCCGGACGACGTGCTGTTCTAAAGTCGCGTTCTGCTTAGCGCGGCGGCGCGCAGCATTTCCTGCTTAGCGCGCGGCGGCGCGCAGCATTTCCTGGGTGATGTTGGGCAGGGGCACGATCTTGTCCACGCAGCCCAGGGCTATGGCCTCCTTGGGCATGCCGAACACGACCGAGGTCGCCTCGTCCTGGGCCAGGGTGCGCGCGCCGGCCTGTTTCATTTCCTGAAGGCCCCGGGCGCCGTCATCGCCCATGCCGGTCATGATCACGCCGACCGCGTTTGAGCCGGCCGAGCGGGCGGCGGAGCGGAACAGGACGTCCACGGACGGACGGTGTCGCGAGACCAGCGGCCCTTCGCGCACGGAAACATAATAGTTGGCGCCGCTGCGCTCGATCATGGTGTGCAGGTTGCCCGGCGCGATCAGCACCCGGCCGCGCAGGATGGCGTCGCCGTCGGCGGCCTCCTTCACATCCACTTCGCACAGGTTGTTCAGCCGCGCGGCGAAGGAGGCGGTGAACTTCTCGGGCATGTGCTGGACGATGACGATGCCGGGGCTGTCGGCCGGCAGGGCCTCCAACACGACTCGCAGGGATTCGGTCCCGCCGGTGGAGGCGCCGATGCAGATGATCGATTCCGTCGTCCGCGCCATGGCCCGCCCGCTGGGCGGCGGCAGCATGGCGTCGGCGCTGAGCTTCTTCTCGGGCTCGCGCACGGTGGCGTGGGAGAAGGTCGGGGGCGCATCGCCGCCGCGCCGGCCTTTGATGCGGGCCCCGGCGGCGGCCTTCACCGCGTCGCAGATGCGGATACGCGATTCCGCCAGCGCCTCGGCGACGCCCATCTTCGGCTTCAGGATGACATCCACGGCCCCGGCTTCCAGGGCCTGGATCAGGGTCTCCGAGCCGGCCTCGGTGAGGGAGGAGCACATCACCACCGGGATCGGATGCTGGGACATCAGCTTGCGCAGGAAGGTGATGCCGTCCATGCGCGGCATCTCCACGTCGAGGGTGATGACGTCGGGGATCTCGTCGCGGATACGGCGGGCGGCGGCGAAGGGGTCGGAGGCCACCCCGATCACCTCGATCTGAGGGTCGGACTCCAGGACCGCCGCCAGGGTCTGGCGCACGGTGGCGCTGTCATCGACGATCAGGACGCGGATCTTGCGGGGCGGGGCCACGGACTAGCTGCGCTGGAAGACGGTGTTGGCGATCTGGGTGACCGGAAGATCAATGCCCACGATGGACTCCGAATGGCCGAGGAACAGGTATCCGCCCGGCCGCAGGTGGTCGCATAGCCGGCTCAGCACCTTGGACTGTGTCGGCTTGTCGAAATAGATCAGGATGTTGCGGCAGAAGATCACGTCCATGTCGCGATCGACCGGATAGGCGTCGTCCATCAGGTTGAGGCGCGCGAAGGTCAGCTTCGAGCGCAGCTGCGGGACAATCCGCACCGTGCCCCGGGCGGCGTCGCGGGCGCGCATCACATAGCGCCGGCGCAGCTCCATCTCGACCGGCTCGATCATCGCCTCCTGGAAGACGCCCGACACCGCCTGGGCCAGCACCTGGGTGCAGAGGTCGGTGCAGAGGATCGAATAGTCCTGGCGGCGGTTCAGCCGGCGATGTTCCTCCAGGACCATGGCCAGGGTGTAGGGCTCCGCGCCCGTGGAACAGGCCGCACTCCAGGCCTTGATCGGACGCCCGCCCGCCTTGGCCATGGCCGGCAGGCCCTGGGTGCGCAGGAAGTCGAAGTGGGCCGGCTCGCGGAAGAACTCGGTCTTGTTGGTGGTGACCGCGTCGATCAGGTGGACGATTTCGGTGTCCAGCCCATCCTCGTCGAACAGGTAGCGGCAATAGCCGTTCAGGCTGTTGATGCCGGTGGCGCGCATGCGCCGGCGCAGGCGGCCCTCCAGCATGGTGCGCTTGTTGGACGGCATCTTGATGCCGCTGTAGCCCTGGATCAGCTCGGCCAGCAGCTTGAAGTTCTTGGCGCTGAGCTGGTCCGCGCCGAAGGCGGGGGCGTCGTCCGAGGCGGGCGCGCGCTGGGCGACGGCGCCCATCAGGCCGCCTGCTCGAGGGCGGCGGCGTCCTGGCTGGTCAGCAGGCGCGCCAGGTCGAACAGCACGACGAAGCCGCTCTCGCGGCGCACCACGCCGTGCATGTAGTCCGAACGCCAGGGCACGCCGATGTCCGGGGAGGGCTCGATCTGGTCGGCGCGGACGGAGATCACCTCGATGACCCGGTCGGCGACCAGGCCCAGCGACAGGGTCCGGCCCCCGGCCGGGATGTCGAGCACCAGGATGCGGGTGGTCAGCGTGGGCGCGATAGGGGGCAGGCCCAGCTTCATGCGCAGGTCGAGGGTGGGCGTGGCGCGGCCGCGCACGTCGATCAGCCCCAGCAGCCAGCCCGGCCCTTCGGGGATGCCGAAGGGTGTCTGGTAGTCGAGGATTTCGCGGACGAACTCGACCGGAACCGCGAAGGTCTCCGCGCCCAGGCCGAGGGTGACGTATTGGGCCTCAGTCGACATCAGGCATAGTCCCGGAAGTCGGCGTCGTCCGCGTCGGGGCCACCCTGGGCGAGGTCGAGGGCGAAGCCCTTGGCCATGGCCTGCTGGGCGGCGACGGGGGCGGCGCGCGCCATGACCTTGGACTTGGCCGCGGCCGGACGGGCCGGGGCCTTGGCGGCCGGCCGGACGGCGGGCCTGGGCTTGCGCGCCGCGCCGCTGGAGTCGGTGCGGAAGAAGGCGATCGAGGCCTGGAGTTCCTCGGCCTGGGCGGCGAGTTCCTCGGAAGTGGCGCTCATCTCTTCGGAGGCGCTGGCGTTCTGCTGGGTGACCTTGTCGAGCTGCTGGATGGCTTCGTTGATCTGCGAG
>JAQGIP010000065.1 GCA_028291055.1 Caulobacter sp. | reverse complement strand
GATGAACCGGGGCCACATGCTGGCCGACGTGTCCGCCATCCTGGGCAGCCTTGATATCGTGTTCGGGGAAATCGACCGTTGAGCGTCCGCCGCCTTTCCAAGACCCAGCCCGCCAGCTTCGCCTTCAGCAAGGAGTCGATGAAGCAGGCCGACTGGTGGATCGCCAAATATCCGCCCGGCAAGCAGCAGTCGGCGGTGATCCCGCTGTTGTGGGTGGTGCAGAAGCAGGAGGGGTGGGTTTCGGAGCCCTCCATCCAGGCGATCGCCAAGCTGCTGTCCATGCCGGTGATCCGGGTGCTGGAGGTGGCCACCTTCTACACGATGTTCCAGCTGGAACCGGTTGGTAAGGTTGCCTTTGTGCAGCTGTGCGGCACGACGCCCTGCATGCTGTGCGGGGCCAATGACCTGAAGAAGGTCCTGGAAGCCAAGATCGGCCACAAGAACCACATCTCGGCGGACGGCAAGTTCAGCTGGGAAGAGGTGGAGTGTTTGGGCGCCTGTTCCAACGCGCCGATGGCGGCCATCAACGACTACTATTACGAGGACCTGACGCCGGAGAGCCTGGCCAAGATCCTGGACGATTTCGCGGCGGGCAAGAAGCCCAAGCCCGGCAGCTACGACGGCCGTCTGGCTTCGGAGCCGAGGGGCGCGATCAAGACGCTGGTCGATCCCAAGCTGTACGATGGGTCGCTGGCCAAGAAGATCAAGATTCCCAACCTGCCCGAAAAGCCGAAGAAGACGGCCAAGAGCGAAGAGAAAACGGGCGCGTGACCGAAGTCCCGGCCAGCGATGTGGAGACCCTGCGGCGGCGCCTGATCATCATGGTGTCGATCGTGGTGGTGTGCGCCATCGTGGCCCTGGCCTCGATCATCGGTGAGCTGGCCTTCCATGTGGGCTGGATGATGTGGACCTTCGGGCTGGCCCTGCTGGGCGGGTTCGGGGCGCAGGCCTGGATGATCGTCAGCTTCATTAGGCAGGGTCGCGGCAAATGACCCTCGACGACCCGGAGTTCCTGGCCAAACGCTCGGCCTATATCGACACCATCCGCACGATGGGCCGTCCGCTGCGTATCGCGGGTTTCGTGGCCATCCTGATCGGGGTGGGCCTGCTGTTGTGGGCGCGCAGCAATACCGCGCTGCCCGCCTGGACCACCTGGGTCGCCTACGGCCTGCTGGGCGCGGGCTGGGTGGCCTTTATCTATGTCGTGGTGCAGCGCTCTCGCTGGGTGCGCGCCAACCCTTTTGATCCGAACCTATAAAGGCGACCATGGTCGGCATCCTGGAAGACAAGGACCGTATCTTCACCAACCTCTACGGGCTCCACGACTGGGGTCTTGAGGGAGCGAAGCAGCGCGGGTGCTGGAACGGCGTGCGCGACATGATCGACGCCGGGCCGGCCTGGATCATCGACAACATGAAGCAGTCGGGCCTGCGCGGCCGCGGCGGCGCCGGCTTCGGCACGGGGCTGAAATGGTCCTTCATGCCCAAGGAAGTGAAGGAAGGCCGGCCCCACTACCTGGTGGTCAACGCCGATGAATCCGAGCCGGGCACCTGCAAGGACCGCGAGATCATGCGCCATGATCCGCACCTGCTGATCGAGGGCTGCCTGATCGCCAGCTTCGCGATGCAGGCGCACGCCTGCTACATCTATATGCGCGGCGAATATGTGCGTGAGCGCGAGGTGCTCGAAGCGGCCATCAAGCAGGCCTATGACGCCAAGCTGATCGGCAAGAACAACGTCCATGGCTGGGACTTCGACGTCTTCGTCCACCACGGGGGCGGGGCTTACATCTGCGGCGAAGAGACCGCGCTTCTGGAAAGCCTGGAGGGCAAGAAGGGCCAGCCTCGGCTGAAGCCGCCTTTCCCGGCCGGCGCCGGCCTCTATGGCTGCCCGACCACGGTGAACAACGTGGAGTCCATCGCGGTGGCGGGCCCGATCCTGCGCCGGGGCGCGGCCTGGTTCGCCGGGTTCGGACGGCCCAACAACACCGGCACCAAGCTGTTCTGCGTTAGCGGCCACGTGAACCTGCCGTGCAACGTCGAAGAGGCGATGAGCATCCCCTTCAAGCAGCTGATGGAAGACCACTGCGGCGGCATCCGCGGCGGTTGGGGCAACCTGAAGGCCGTGATCCCGGGCGGATCGTCGGTGCGGATGATCCCGGCCGAACAGTGCGAAGACGTGCTGATGGACTTCGACGCGCTGCGCGATCTTGGGTCCGGTTTGGGCACGGCGGCGGTGATCGTGATGGACAAGTCGACCGACCTGGTCCGCGCCATCGCGCGCCTCAGCTACTTCTACAAGCACGAGAGCTGCGGCCAGTGCACGCCGTGCCGCGAAGGCACGGGCTGGATGTGGCGGGTGATGGAGCGCATGGCGACCGGCGAGGCCGAGATGCACGAGATCGACACCCTGCTGGACGTCACCACCCAGGTCGAGGGCCACACCATCTGCGCCCTTGGCGACGCGGCGGCCTGGCCGATCCAGGGGCTGTTCAAGCATTTCCGCCATGAGGTGGAGGATCGGATCACCAACTACCGCATCGGCAAGCCGCATGTGCAGGGAGCGACGCTGATCGCGGCGGAGTAGCCTGGGGGCGGGCAATGTCGTTAGATTGCCCGCATGGTCGTTGCTGATCGCATCACCGCTGAAGCCGGCAAGTGCGGCGGTAGGCCCTGCATTCGGGGGCTTCGCTTTCGCGTTTGCGATCTTCTTGAGCTTCCGGATTCCGGGGCGCCGATCAAGGAAATCCTTGAAGACTATCCAACCTCGAGGCGGAAGACATTCCCGCTGCGCTTAGATATGCGGCCGCCAGGATGACTGAGCCGGTCGTCATTTGAACCACGAAGAACACAAAGAGCACGAAGAGGCCTCCGCCCGCTTGGAGGGCCTTGCGCGCACGACGATCGATGCCGCGCTGAAGGTTCACCGGGCGCTTGGGCCCGGCCTGCTGGAATCCGCCTACGAACATTGCCTTGCCTATGAGCTCAATGCGCGAGGCATTTCATTTCAGAGGCAGGTCGTCCTGCCGATCAATTACGATGGCCATCAGCTTGATGCCGGGTACCGCCTCGATCTTTTTGTCGATCGGTCGATCATTCTCGAAATCAAGGCGGTGGATGCTTTAACGCGCCTCCATGAGGCGCAAGTCCTCACCTATCTCAGACTGTCGTCGTGTCGCCTGGGCTTCCTGATGAATTTCAACACCCCGCTCTTCAAGAACGGCCTGAGACGCCTGGTGCTCTGACTCTTCGTGATCTTCGTGTTCTTCGTGGTGAAAACGACTTCGTCTTTCCTCAAAGTGAGCTTGAATCACTGGCCGATCTGTCCCACGAACACCTGAATTGAAGCTGGTTTCCTGAGTCCGTGTCAGACACCGATCCGCCCGACATCGAGATCGCCGCGCCCGCCGAGGAGCGGTCATGGCTGCGGTCGACGGCGGTGTGGTCGGTGCTGGGCGGGGTGGCGACCATCATCACGGCGATCACGGCGGTGCTGGCGGTCTATCTGGGCCTCGCGCAGATCAATACGGCGCGCGAACTGCAGGCGGCGGACAATGCCTATCAGAGCTGGAACCTGCTCAATCAGGCGACCCTGGATAACCCCGACCTGGCCTGCGCGGACACCGAAGAGAAGTTCAACAAGCTGATGTCGACGCCCGATCCGAAGTCGGCGATGGGGAACACCTATCGCGAGCGCTACACGGCCTACGGCTACATGGTGATCACCACCTCTGAGCAGATTCTGCGCATGGCGCCGGACGATGAGCACTGGAAATTCCTCATCTCGGAGCGGATCAAGTGCACCGCACCCGCCATCCGCTACCTGCAACGGCAGGGGACGTACGAAAAACGCTATTCCTGTGCGCTCAGACGCGTTATCGCGGGCGCGCTGAATCAGCCCGCGCCAACCTGTACGAAAGACGAGAAGTAACCCCCCATGCCCAAGGCCAAGGTCAACGGCGACGAGGTCGAGTTCGAGCCCGGCATGACCGTGCTCCAGGTCGCCGAGCGCGCCGGGCACGAGATCCCGCGCTTCTGCTACCACGAGCGCCTGAGCATCGCCGGCAACTGCCGCATGTGCCTGGTCGAGGTGAAGCCCGGCCCGCCGAAGCCGCAGGCCTCCTGCGCGCTGCCGGCCGCCGAGAACCAGGAGATCTTCACCAACACGCCGATGGTGAAGAAGGCCCGCGAGGGGGTCATTGAATTCCTGCTGATCAACCACCCGCTGGATTGCCCGATCTGCGACCAAGGCGGCGAGTGCGACCTGCAGGATCAGGCCATGGGCTATGGCCGCGACGACAGCCGCTATGAAGAGAACAAGCGGGCCGTCGAAGAAAAGCACATGGGCCCGTTGATCAAGACGGTGATGACCCGGTGCATCCAATGCACCCGCTGCGTGCGCTTCATCACGGAGGTCGCCGGTTCGTCGGAGATCGGCCTGATCAGCCGTGGCGAAGACGTTGAAATCACCACCTACCTGGGTTCGGCGGTCACCTCGGAACTGTCGGCCAATGTCATCGATCTTTGCCCGGTGGGCGCGCTGACCTCGCGGCCCTACGCCTTCGAGGCGCGGCCGTGGGAGCTGAAGAAGACCGAGAGCATCGACGTCATGGATGCGCTGGGCTCGTCGATCCGCATCGACAGCCGTGGGCCGGCGGTGCTGCGCGTGCTGCCGCGCACCAACGACGACGTCAACGAAGAGTGGATCTCCGACAAGACCCGCTATGCCTGTGACGGCCTGCAACGCCAGCGCCTCGACAAGCCGATGATCCGTGAAGCCGGCAAGCTGCGCGCGGTGACCTGGGGCGAGGCCTTCGACCTGGTGGCCTCCAAGATTTCCGCTGCCGGGCCTGAGAAGGTCGGCGTGATCGCGGGCGATCTGCAGGACGCCGAGAGCATGAAGGCGGCGCTGGACCTGTTCGGCGGTATGGGCGTGACCAGCCTGGATTGCCGCCAGGACGGCATGACCCTGGGCGGCGGCCCGCGCGAGAGCTGGCTGTTCAACTCCACCATCAACGGCATCGAGCAGGCCGACGCCATCCTGCTGATCGGCGTCAATCCGCGCCTGGACGCGCCGGTGCTGAACGCGCGCATCCGCAAGCAGTGGATCGCCGGCAAGATTTCCGTGGGCGTGATCGGCGAGCAGGCCGACCTGACCTATAGCTACGACTACCTGGGCGCCGGTACGGCCACCCTGAACGGCCTCGCCAAGTCCAAGTCGGCGTTTGCGGAAGCCTTCAAGAACGCCCAGCGTCCGATGATCATCGTGGGGCAGGGGGCGTTGAGCCGGGGCGATGGCCTGAAGGCCGCCGCCGCCGCCGCCAAGAGCTTCAACGTGGTGCGCGAAGGCTGGAACGGCTGGAACGTGCTGCACACGGCGGCCTCCCGCGTCGGCGGGCTGGACATGGGCTTCACGCCCAAGGCCGGCGGCAAGAGCGCGGCCGACTTGGTGGCCAAGGGCGGCGCGGAGGTGCTGTTGCTGATGGGCGCCGATGAGATGGACCTGTCGGCGACGGGCGCCTTCGTCGTCTATATGGGCACGCATGGGGATGCGGGCGCGCACCGCGCCGACGTCATCCTGCCGGGCGCGGCCTATACCGAGAAGAACGCCATCTATGTGAATACCGAAGGCCGCGTTCAGCTGGCCGAGCGGGCCGTCTTCCCCAAGGGCGAGGCGCGCGAGGACTGGGCCATCCTGCGGGCGCTGTCGGAACGGCTGGGCCACAAGCTGCCCTACGACACCCTGGACGCGTTGCGCGCCAAGCTGTTTGAAGACCATCCCACCTTCGGGCAGATCGACTATGCGCCGGGTTCGACCCCGGTCAGCTTCGACCTTAGCGGCCTGGGTGGGGGAGACGCGTCGGACGCGCCCTTCACGGGCAGCGCGCGGCCGTTCCACCTGACCAACCCGATCGCGCGCGCCAGCGTGACCATGGCCGAATGCTCGGCCCTGGTTTCCGGCGCCCACAAGCATGCGGCGGAGTAGACCGTGAGCGGAACAACCCCTCTCATGTGGTTCGGCCTCGCCGTCGGCCAGGTCGCGCTGGTCACCATCTGGGTGCTGCTGTCGCTGGCCTTCCTGCTGCTGGCCGACCGCAAGATCTGGGCCGGGGTGCAGATGCGCAAGGGCCCCAACGTGGTGGGCCCGTTCGGCCTGCTGCAGTCCTTTGCCGACTTCCTGAAGTTCGTGCTGAAGGAAATCGTCATTCCCTCGGGGGCAGACAAGGCCGTCTTCCTGCTGGCGCCGCTGCTCTCCTTCATCCTGGCCTTCGCCGGCTGGGCCTTCATCCCGCTGGCGCCCGGCTGGGTGGTGGCCAACATCAACGTCGGCGTGCTGGGCCTGTTCGCGCTCTCCTCGCTGGGCGTCTACGGCATCATCATGGGCGGCTGGGCCTCGAACTCGAAATACCCCTTCCTGGGCAGCCTGCGCTCGGCGGCGCAGATGGTCTCCTACGAGGTCTCCATCGGCTTCGTGATCATCACCGTGATCCTGCTGGCCGGCTCGATGAACCTGCAGACCATCGTGGGCGCGCAGTCCGGCTGGTTCTGGAACTGGAACGTCTTCGGTGGAGGCTTCAAGAACTGGGCCCTGCTGCCGGTCATGGTCGTGATGATGGTGGTCTTCTTCATCTCGGCCTTGGCCGAGACCAACCGCCCGCCCTTCGACCTGCCCGAGGCGGAGTCGGAATTGGTGGCCGGCTATCAGGTGGAGTACTCCTCCACCCCCTACCTGCTGTTCATGATCGCGGAATATTCGAACATCGTGCTGATGTGCGCGCTGATCAGCGTGCTTTTCTTCGGCGGCTGGCACACGGGCTTCCCGTTCATCGAGGGCGCCATCAAGGGCTGGCCCGCGACGGCCCAAAGCGCCGTGCTGTTCATGGTCTTCTTCTTCAAGATCATCGTGTGGTTCTTCATGTTCGCCATGGTGAAGGCGATCGTGCCCCGTTACCGCTACGACCAACTGATGCGCCTGGGCTGGAAGGTCTTCCTGCCCACCTCGGGTATCGCGGTCCTGCTGGTGGCGGGCTGGCGCGTCTATGGACACTTCGGATGAAACGCCTCCTGCTCATCGCGGCCCTGGGTCTGACGACGACTGCCTGCGCCACCATGAACGAAACGCCGGCGCAGGGCGCCAAGGGGCGCTCCTACACGCTGGATGAGGGCCCGGCGGACTACGATTCGCTGCACCGCGCGACCGAGCTGTGCAAAAGCCGGGGCGGTTCGCTCGTGCCGGTCAAGGACGCGGACCTGACCGAGCTTTCCGACTACTCCTGCGTCATTCCGAAAGGTAAGTGAGCGCCATGTTCAAGCGCATCTCACAAGCCGCCCGGGGCGCCGCCCTGATGGACTTCGTCGGCGCCTTCGGCCTGGCCATGGTCTATATGGTGCGGCCCAAGAAGACGGTGCTCTATCCCAACGAGCGCAACCCGCAGTCGCCGCGTTTCCGGGGCGAGCATGCCCTGCGCCGCTATCCGAACGGGGAAGAGCGCTGCATCGCCTGCAAGCTGTGCGAAGCGGTGTGTCCGGCCCAGGCCATCACCATCGAGGCCGAGCCCCGCGCCGACGGTTCGCGCCGCACGACCCGCTACGACATCGACATGGTGAAATGCATCTACTGCGGCCTGTGCCAGGAGGCATGCCCCGTGGACGCCATCGTCGAGGGACCCAACACCGAGTACGCCACGGAAACCCGTGAAGAGCTCTATTACGACAAGGAACGGCTGCTCGATAACGGCGACCGTTGGGAACGGCAGATCGCGAAGAATCTGGAACTCGACGCACCCTATCGATAAGAGGGGCGCGAAGATTCCAGGCCGCTGATCGGGGTTTCCCGGACGGCGGTTTTGTCAGGAACGAGAGGGACTTCCGGCCTATGGCCCTACAGGCGATAGCCTTCTATCTGATGGCGGCGGTGACGCTGGGATCCGGCCTTGCCGTGATCTCATCGAAGAATCCCGTGCACTCCGTGCTCTTCCTGATCACCGCCTTCTTCTCGGCGGCGGGGCTGTTCGTGCTGCTGGGGGCGGAGTTCCTGGCGATGCTGCTGGTGGTCGTCTATGTGGGCGCCGTGGCGGTGCTGTTCCTGTTCGTCGTCATGATGCTGGACGTGGACTTCGCCGACCTGCGCCAGGGCTTTGCCCGCTACCTGCCGATCGGCCTGGTGGTCGCCGGCGTGTTGACCGTCGAGATGGTCACCGTGGCCATCACGGTGGCGACGCAAGGGGCGGCCGCGAAGAACGCGCTGCCCATGGCGCATGGCGCCAATCTGACCAACACCGAGACCATAGGGCGCGTGCTCTACACCGACTACGTCTACTTCTTCCAGGCCGCGGGCCTGGTGCTGCTGGTGGCCATGATCGGCGCCATCGTGCTGACGCTGCGCCACAAACCGGGCGTGCGGCGCCAGAACATCGGCGATCAGACGGCGCGTACGCCCAAGAGCGGCATGACCATCGTCAAGATCGCGCCGGGCGCCAACATCCCCGAGGAGAACGCCCAGTGATCGGCCTGCCGCACTATCTGGCCGTCGCGGCCATCCTGTTCACCATCGGGGTGCTGGGCATCTTCGTGAACCGCAAGAACATCATCGTCATCCTGATGTCGATCGAACTGATCCTGCTGGCGGTGAACATCAACCTGGTGGCCTTTTCGGTCTATCTGCACGACGTGACGGGGCAGATCTTCGCCATGTTCGTGCTCACCGTGGCGGCCGCCGAGGCCGCCGTGGGCCTGGCCATCCTGGTCACCTTCTTCCGTAACCGCGGCGATATCGCCGTGGACGACGCCTCCGTGATGAAGGGCTGAGGATACCCGTGCAGCAACTCGTCACTTGGCTCGTATTTTTCCCCTTGATCGGGGCGCTGATCGTCGGCCTGTTCGGCCGCCGGTTGGGCGATCTCGTTTCAATGTCCATCACCACGGGCCTGCTTTTCCTGGCCTGCGCGCTGTCCTGGTACGTCTTCAGCCGATGGACCTGGGGCGGGCTTGAGCCCTTCACCGTCCACCTGATGGACTTCATCAACGTCGGCAAATTCAACTCGGCCTGGTCGGTCCGCATCGACGGCCTCAGCGCCGTGATGCTGGTGGTGGTGACCTCCGTCTCCGCCCTCGTGCACCTCTACAGCTGGGGCTATATGGCGGACGACGGCTCCAAGCCGCGCTTCTTCGCCTATCTGTCGCTGTTCACCTTCGCCATGCTGGCGCTGGTCACCGCCGCCGACTTCATGCAGCTGTTCTTCGGCTGGGAAGGGGTGGGGCTGGCCTCCTACCTGCTGATCGGCTTCTGGTTCCACAAGCCCACGGCCAACGCCGCCTCGATCAAGGCCTTCGTGGTCAACCGCGTGGGCGACTTCGGCTTCGCGCTGGGCATCATGACGGTGTTCTGGGCCTTCGGGACCGTCAACTTCCATGAGGTGTTCGTCCAGATCGCGGCCAACGCCGGGCGCACCTGGGAGTTCGCGGGCCACAGCTGGCCGCTGATGGATATCGCCTGCGTGCTGCTGTTCATCGGCGCCATGGGCAAGTCGGCCCAGTTCTTCCTGCACACCTGGCTGCCCGACGCCATGGAAGGCCCGACCCCGGTCTCGGCCCTGATCCACGCGGCGACCATGGTCACCGCCGGCGTCTATATGGTCTGTCTGCTGTCGCCGATGTTCGAATATGCGCCGACCGCCAAGCACATCGTGACCATCATCGGGGCGATCACGGCGCTGTTCGCCGCGACCGTCGGCCTGGCTCAGAACGACATCAAGCGGGTGATCGCCTATTCGACCTGTTCGCAACTCGGCTACATGTTCTTCGCCGCCGGCGTCGGGGCCTATCAGGCGGCCATGTTCCACCTGTTCACCCACGCCTTCTTCAAGGCCCTGCTGTTCCTGGGGGCCGGCTCGGTCATCAACGGCATGCACCACGAGCAGGACATGCGGAAGATGGGCGGGCTCTACAAATACCTGCCGGTCACCTATGCGGTGATGACCATCGGCACCATCGCGATCACCGGCTTTGGCGTGCCCGGGCTAGGCGGCTTCGCCGGCTTCTATTCCAAGGACGCCATCATCGAGGCCGCCTACACCGCCGGCCAGGCCAATCCG
>JAQGIP010000103.1 GCA_028291055.1 Caulobacter sp. | reverse complement strand
CTGGCTGGTCGCCACCCTGGTCGGCGCGGCCGGCGGCGCCGTGGTCGGCGGCGCGGCGGGCGGCCTGCTGGGCGCGCTCAAGGATGCCGGCGTCAGCGACGAAGACGCCC
Organism: Caulobacter sp.; assembly: GCA_028291055.1. Lineage (GTDB taxonomy): Bacteria > Pseudomonadota > Alphaproteobacteria > Caulobacterales > Caulobacteraceae > Caulobacter. The sequence continues at coordinate 33,001 of JAQGIP010000103.1, read as the reverse complement.
ACGTCTATGCGGAGAGCGTACGCCGCGGCGGCGCCCTGGTCAGCGTCCGCGCCGACGACGCCGACGCGCCGCGCGTCGAGCAGAGCCTGAACAGCGCGCTCGGCGTCGACGCCGCCTCGCGCCGCAGCCTCTACGCCCAGGACGGCTGGACCCGCTTCGACGAGACCGCCGAGCCCTACAACGCCGGCACGGGCGCGCCGCTGCTCTAACAGCAAGCTCAGGGGCGGCCCCGGCTTCCCTCCGGTTTCCGCAAGCCCGCCCTTCGGCGGAAGGCCGCTCCCCCCGGGGCGGCCTTTTGCGTTGGCGCGGGCGCCCGACCCAACCTAGGGTCGCCGCATGCGCCGCCTGACCCTCATCCTCCTGTTGCTGCCCTTGCTGGCCGCCGCCCCGACGGCCCAGGCCCGCGCCACCGGCAAGCACGTGGTCACCCGCCCCGAGTGGGCCGTGAAGCCGGACGCCGGCCTCTTCTCGCGCTACTTCCCGGAGCGCGCCGAGCGTGAAGAGGTCTCCGGCGCCGCCGTCATCTCCTGCGGCGTGGCCGTCAGCGGCGACCTGCGGACCTGCAAGCTGGTCTCGGAAAGCCCGGCCGGCTACGGCTTCGGCGACGCGGCGCTACGCATGGCGCCCCACATGAAGATGACGCCCGCCACCCGCGACGGCGAGCCCGTGGCCACCGGCGCCGTGCGCATCCCCTTGAAATTCGAGCTGGGGCCGAGCGCGCCCCAGCCCATCGACCCGGCCGTGCAGGCCGCCATGGACAACTACACCCATCCCCACCGCTCCTTCTGGGACAGCCTCGACATCATCCCCCACGGCGCCTTCCACATGATCTGGCTCGTCGCCCTGCTCTTCTTCGGCGCCCTGTTCCGAGGCGGCGGCGCCGCCGCCAGAGCTACCGCCAAGGCCGCCCGCGCCCTGGCCGAACGCCGCGCCCGCGCGGGGACGCCCACGCCTGACCCGACGACGCCGATGGCCCCGTTCAAGCCGACGCCCACCCCCAACAACGCCATCGTCGAAACGCTCGGCCGCCGCCCCAAGGGCAACCCCAACGACATCATCAGCTAAGGGCGCCCTTCCCTCCCCGTCTGGGGAGGGACACGCGGCGAAGCCGCGAGGGTGGGGCAAGTGGATATGCGTCCACCCACCCCGAAAGGTGAAGCGGCCGTCTATGCAGAGCTCTGCCCAAAGGGACGCCTGACCGTCCAACACAGGCGGCCGCATAGTCACTCGCCCCACCCTCGGGCCTTCGGCCCTGCCCTCCCCAGACGGGGAGGGAAGAGCGCGGTGGGTCGCTCTAAACCAGGTCCCCGCCGCAAGCCGCCGCCGTGGTGCCGTCGCGCTCGAACGCCTTGATCACGTTGCGCCCGGTGGTCCAGCGGTGCACCTCGTCCGGCCCATCCACCAGCCGCTGCGACCGGATATGCGTGTACCAACGCGCCAGCGGCGTATCGAGCGAGTAGCCCAGCGCTCCGTGCAGCTGGATGGCCGTGTCCACCACCCGGTGCACCATGTTGGCCAGATAGACCTTGGCGATGCCGTTCTCCTGGCGCAGGTCCATGCCCTTTTCGGCTTTATAGGCGATGTGCAGCAGCATCAGCCGCGCGATGTAGATGTCCTGCGCGCAGTCGGCCAACATGAACTGCACCCCCTGGCGCTCGCTCAGCTTCTTGCCGAAGGTCGAGCGCTGGGTCACATGCGCGGTGGCCAGGTCCAAAGCCCGCTGGGCCATCGACACATTGTGCATCCCGTGGCGCAGGCGGCCATAGGCCAACCGGTGCTGGCCCATGTTGAAGCCATTGCCCTCGCCGCCCAGCAGGTTTTCCGCCGGCACCACCAGGTCCTTGATGTCGATCTCCGAATGCCCGCCGCCCAGGATGTGCGACAGCGGCCCCTCCGCCGCCATGGTGGCGATGTCGCGCACGATGCGGTAGCCGGGGTTGGGCAGCTCCACGATGAAGGTCGAATAGCGCTGGTGGCGCGGCGCGTCCGGGTCGGTCATGGCCATCACCAGGGCGATGTCGGCCACCGACGCCGCCGACGAAAACCACTTCTCGCCGTTCAGCACATAGTTCTCGTTGCCGTCCTTCACCGCGCGGGTCTGCATGCCGGTGGCGTCGGCCCCGGCCGCCTTCTCGGTCATCGAATAGCAGATGCGCTTTTCGCCGTTCAGCAACGGCTTGAGGAACTTCTCCTTCTGATACTCCGTCCCATGCGTCAGCAGCGTCAGCATGGTGGCGTCGTCCGGCCCCTGCGTATTCATCGACAGGGCGCCCAGATAGCTCTCGCCCAGCTCCATCTGCACCAGGGCGTTGGCCAGCGGCCCCAGCCCCATGCCGCCATGCTCCACCGGGATGAAGGGACACCACAGCCCCTGCGCGCGCGCCTTGGCCCGCAGCTTGGCCAGCAGCGGCTTATACTCCGCCCCCGCCAGCAGCTCGGCCTCGGCCGGCCGGCACTCGTCCTGCACCCACTGGCGCACCTTGGCGCGGATGGCCTTGGCCTCCGGCGGGATCTCGAAATCGATGGCCATGGGGTGTTTCCTCGTCTGCTGTCTTTGAACAGTTGTTTGAATCCAGGGTGACCCATCGCGCAGGGGTCCGGCAAGCGGTTTTGGAAGGCGGGGTATGGGCGGGCGCCGTCCGGGGACATGTACGCTCTCAAAAGCGGCAGAGCGGTCGCAACGCCCGACCGTACGTGTCCCCCCTGATCACCCACGCCTGGGGACACGTACGGTTTAGCGCCCGCGCCACGGGGAGAGGTTTGAGAGCGTACATGTCCCCGCCGGCCACCGCGCCGACAAACCCCCTAAACCTCCACCGCCCCCATCGCGTCCCCCGCGCGCCGATAGTGGCGGCAGCTGCGCGTCGCCCTCCGGCGCCTATCCGGCCCGAAATAGCCCGCCGTCTCGATGAACGGCCGCGGCCGCATGATCACCGCGTTCAGCCGCCCCAGGATGGTCGCCGCGCTGACCGGCTTGGTCAGGAACTCGTTCACCCCCAGGTCGCGCGCCGCGTTCAGCCGCGTCAGGTCGGAATGGCCGGTCAGCATGATGATCGGCGTGAAGCGCACATTGGTCGGCTCGCGCCGCGCGGCGGCCAGGAAGTCCAGCCCGTTCATGCGCGGCATCTCATAGTCCACGAACACCACGTCGATATCGCGTTCCACCAGCGCCTTCAGCCCGTGGCGGCCGTCCGGCGCATAGTGCAGCGCCCCCACGCCCGCGGCGCTCAGCACCGTGCCGACGATGGTGCGCATCTGGGCGTTGTCGTCGATCACCAGGATCCGCAGCGCCGCCAGACCTTTCGCCATCCCTGGAAACCCTCCCCGCGCGTCCGCATACCGGTGTTCGGCTCGCACACTGCGTTTGCAGGGATTCGCCATGCATTACATCGGCTTGCACGCCGGCGGCGAGGCGCGCCGGGCCGGCTCGCGCGCCCGTTCTTCGAGGCATAGGCGCGACATTCTGATGCATACCCAAGGTTAGGGATAATCATCGCCCCGCCCCGGCGAAATCCTGGACCAGCGACACCTTGGCCCCGCCCAATCTACGCAGACTGGGGCAAGCAATGGCTGTTCGCCGGCCCCGATTCACCACCGCTTCATCTTCATGGCGCAACCTGGACGGTATGAGCCGCCTCAGGTCCGCCCTCACCACGCCGGCCGCTTCGATGGACCCCCAGCGGTTCGAGGCGGCCGTGCGCCAGCATGAGGCCTTCACCTCCGGCCGCCCCGGCGGCAACCGCGCCCTGCTGCGCTACGCCGTCGCCCACAACATGAACTGCAACCGTCGCGTCCTGGCCGACGCCGACTTCACGGGCGCGGACCTCACCGGCTCCAGCTTCGTCGGCGCCGACCTGCGCCGCATCACCTTCTACTGCGCCAACCTGAGCAGGACCGAGATGCGCGGCGCCCAGCTGGCCCGGGCCGACCTGCGCGGCGCCACCTTCGCCGGGGCGCGGCTGTGCGGCGCCAACCTCGACGACGCCGACATGCGCGCCGCCGTCCTCTATGCCGCCGACGACGTCATGGGCCTGCGCTGGGTCGGCGGGCGCGCCGAGTCCACGGGCGGCCGCGCCTCCGCCGAGGGCGTCTCCCACGGCGTCGACATGAGCAACTGCACCCTGCGGCGCGCCAGGATGGCCGGCGCCAACTTGAAGAACGTCAACCTGAGCGGCGCCAACCTCGAGGGCGCCGACCTCGCCGGCGCCAAGCTGGAGGGCGCCAACCTCTCCGGCGCCGTGCTCACCGGCGTCGACCTGACCTCCCTGACCCAGGCCGGCGTCGACCTCAGCGACTGCGTCACCGACCCCAACGCCGCCGCCCTCGCCGCCCTGCCCCACATCGAGACCGAGCTGGCCACCGCCGAGGACTGGGTCTCCAGCAACGGCCGCCAGGGCCGCCCCGCCACCATCGACGACCACGACCTGCGCCCCGCCGCGCAACGCTTCCGCCAGCGCCTGCTGGTCGGCCTGCGCGCGCGCCGCGTGGTCGCCATCGGCATCGACTTCTCCAGGACCCAGCTCCAGGGCGCGGTGTTCGACAACGCCGACCTGCGCGGCGCCGACTTCACCGGCGCCGACCTGCGCGGCGCCTCCTTCCGCGACGCGCGGCTCAGCCACGCCATCTTCCGCGACGCCAACTTAAACGCCCTGCAACTCAGCGACGGCCGCGGCCGCGCCCCCTGCTTCGACGGCGCCATCATGGACGGCACGGGCCTGGCCATCGTCGCCCCGCCGGCGGCGGGTTAGGGCGCGTAGCCGCCGGCGGTGAGCGGCGTCGACCGCCCGAAGTCGGACCACGAAGGCGCGAGGGACACGAAAGGGCCGAGGCCTGCCACGCTCGCGGAGACTTGCGCGCTCGGCCTCATGTTAAAAATCAGCGGATTTTCGAACACCGCCCCTTCGTCGTGTTAATCCAGACGCAGCCCACCCCCATACTCCGCTCATCCCCGCGAACGCGGGGATCCAGGCTTTTTCGCCGCGTCGTCAAAGCCCACAGGTCCGGTCGGTACGAAGTGTGGCCCTCGTCAGCGCATCCCTCAGCGCCCCAAGAATTATCCACGAACCACACGAACCACACCAACGCCTTCCGGACAGGCCCCGGTCCTCATCGACGCAGTCGATAAGCAAATCCCGTCAGCCACACCCCCAACGCATCAGGATAGCGTTGGTGTGGTTCGTGTGGTTCGTGGACAAATCTCTTCGGGCCTCCTGAGCCATCCGCTTCGCTCCCCGACCGGGCAGCAGGAAGCGCGGGCCTATCCGAAAAAGCCTGGATCCCCGCCTACGGAGGATGAGCGGAGGGTTGGCGGGCTTATCAAGCCCAGACCCTACTTCGCATACTTGCACCGCAGCCCCAGCCGCTGGTCCTTGGCCTTTGCCGCCGTCAGCAGCGCTTCCACTGTCGGGACCAGGGCGTTGACCGCCGCGATCACCTCCGGCGGGTCGTCGCCGGGCTTGGCCTGGGCCAGCAGTTTCAGCCCCCGCTCCACGGTGTCGCACGGCACGCGCGAGGTCATGAACGACTTGCCGGCCCACCGCTCCATGCCCGAGCAGATGTCGATCTGGGCCCCCAGCGCCCACTGGGGAACCTTGCCGTACTCATGCTTCATCTGCTCGCCCTGCAACCCGTCGCAGGCCTGGCCCAGGTTGGCGGTCAGCTGGTCGAGGTTGGCGTAGCGGTCGGCGTCCGACGTCGGCCCGTCCTTGATGTTCTTGGAAAACACATTGGCCATGTTGGTGGTGCGCACCACCCACCAGCCGGTGGCCTCGGGCGTGAACTGGCTGGCCTGGGCCTGGCCGGCCATCGCCAGGCCGCAGGCCAACGAAAGCGCCAGCGCCGCGCGCGGCCGAAAACCCCGGATTGCTAATCTCATGACCTGTCCCCAAAAGGCGCGACGGCGCCCGATAGGCCGCCACTAGCGCCTCCGCCGGCTCCGCCCGGCAACCTTCGAAAGGGTGTGCGAATTCACTGATCTGTACCCCCATGCGTGGCTGGCGCGGACGCGCCGCCGCCCCTAGGTTGACGTCTGTTCAGGCCGCCTGTCGCGGCCGGAGGGGACTTGAAAATCATGAAGCGTTTCTGGATGGCCGGCCTTGCGGCGGCGGCGATGTTTGCGGCAACGGCCGGCTCGGCCAGCGCCGAACCCACGGTCAAGGAATACCAGGACGCCGCGCCCGGCGCCAAGGACGTCTACAAGCTCTACCTCAACGCCGAGGAGGAAGCCTTCGGCTGGTACAACGCCGCCCTGGAAGGCAAGAAGCTCACCGCGCTCTACTGCCCGCCCCGCGACGTGGCCCTGTCGAGCGACGACACCGTGGCCCTGTTCGACGCCTTCATCGCCGACCACAAGAACGTCGACCTGACCAAATACCCCGTGGGCCTGGTGCTGATCACCGCGCTCCAGGACAAGTATCCCTGCAGCTAGACCAGGCCCCTTTCCCTCCCCTTCATGGGGAGGGACAGACGGCGAAGCCGGCAGGGTGGGGCCGTGGATATGCGCGCGCCGACGCGCCAAGGTGAAGCGCCCCCAAGCGGCTTCCGGCCTTCCGGCGTGGAAGCCCGCATAGCCACTCGCGCCACCCCTACGGACCCTGGGGGCCGGGCCACAAATTCACCCACCCCTCACCCGCTCGTCCCCGCCTGCCCGGTGACGAGCGGACAGGTTTAGGGCGGCGCTTCCAATTCGGTGCGGACCACCCGTTCCCCCGGCGCCCTGCAACGGCCCAAAAGCCGAAACATTCCAGCAACATCCAGCTGTTTTGAACCCAGACGCCCGCTTATGCGTTGAGGGCGATCAGTAACGAGTAAAGCCATGCTTCAGGACGGTTCGCGCGGCCCGCCAGACCCCCTCGACGTCGAACTCGGCGCGCGCATCAAGCGCTATCGCCAGGCCCGGCGCCTGAGCCTCGCGGTCGTGGCCGACGCGGTCGGCGTGTCCTTCCAGCAGATCCAGAAGTACGAGCAAGGCGCAAACCGCATCGCCGCCTCCACCCTCCAACGCATCGCCAAGCGCATGGACGTGCCGGTGGCCTACCTCTACGGCGAATCCCTCGACGCCGGCCTCGCCCCCGAGGCCACGGCCCTGCTGCGCACGCCGGGCGCCGCCGCCCTGCTCGACGCCTACGCCGAGATGCCCGACGCGGCCGCCCGCGCCGCCCTGGTCCGCCTCGCCGAAGCCGCCGCCCAGCCCGCCGCCGGCCGCGAAGACGAACGCCTGCTCGCCGCGCGCCTCGCCGAAGCCCGCGCCGACGAGCGCCGCCTGGCCCCCCAGCGCCTGGCCCCGGAACGGGCCTCCTTCCTGGCGGAGTAGGGGAGCCCCGGTTGCACCCTGGGCGGCTCTGAGGCCGCATTGGGTTTGTCCAAAGCTGAGCCAAACGGCCGTCACACCGATGGCGATTTCGCGCCATCCGCGAAGGCCGGTCCGGCCGCTCAATCCGCGCTCAGCTATCGAGGGGCCCGCCCGGCCGCCAGCCGCGCCAGTTCGGCGGCGGCGATCTCCCGGTCCAGAGCCTCGGCGATCGCCAGCACCCGCGCCCGCTCGGCGTCGTTGTGCATCTCCTCCCCCAGGCGCCGGGCCTGGAGCGCCCGGGCGCGGAGGCGAGGGATATCTTCCATCGGCCAGATTAACGCCCGATCCCCGCCGGACGCAACGCGCGCCACTTAATATGCCCTAATTTGACATAGATGGGGCCGCCGCCCGCCCCTAAGGCGCGCGCCCCGCCGCCTCCGCCCGGTCCATCGCCAAGGCCTGCTCGTTGCTGAGCGGCCCCGCCACGCCCTCCACCGCCGAGGCGTTGACCCCCGCCGCCTCCGCCGACACCGGCGCGCCGGAGGACAGCGCCGCCGGCCCCTCCATCATCGCCAGGCGCCGCGCCGACTCGTCGGCCACATTGACCCGCTCGCTGCCCGCCAGCCCCGCGCGGGGATCGCGCCGGTCATAGCGCGGGTCCAGCATCACATAGGTATAGTTGCCGTCGGCCAGCAGGCCGCGATACAGGGCCGCCGCCTGGGGCCCGCGCCCGGTGCGCTGATAGGCGGTGGCCAGGTTGAAGCGGGTGACCACCGTGGAACGCCCGGCATTGGCCTTCTCGAACAGGTTGGCCGCCGTCCACCGGTCGCCCCAGGCCAGCGACGCGCGCGCCGCCGCCGTATCCACCCCCAGCCGCGCCTCCGACGCCGGTTGGCTGAGCGCCGCCATGGTCGCCGAACGGTCCATCTCCACCTGCCGCGCGCCCGGCGTGGCGCAGGCGGAGGCCAGCGCCGCGACACCCGTCACGGCGGTGATGAGAACAAGCTTACGCATAGGATGTATCCTGAAATCGGGCCGCCCAGGCAGCCCGGGCCCACTGATTATTGAGTCATTAAGACTTCACCGCCCGCACCGTTCCGCCTGTTCCTGAATATATCCGTCCGGAAACAGACAATCCCGCCGCCGGAGCCCCGCGCCACGGCCACGCTTGCCCTTGGTCATCTTGCCGACACTTGGTTCCCGCGCGCGTTTGTCGCGCCCTCCCGCCCTTTTGCGGACACGGCGCGCACCCCATCTCAGCCGTGGCCGCGTCCACTTCCGCCCTCTGTACCGGGCGCGGCCGGCCCTGGCCCTGCTTACCTTGGGTCAGGGCCCCCTGGGGCGGGGGCCCGGCGTCCCCTGGATGCGATGAGCGGAGCCCCTAATCCCCCACCATCGTCATCCTCGGACTTGTTCCGAGGACCCCTGCATCCGCAACCTTCTGAAGTCGCGGGTGGGCGGATCGGCCGAGGCCACCCTTAGCCGCGGATGACGGCAGACGCAGGGGTCCTCGGAACAAGTCCGAGGATGACGTCTGAGAGGGAGGCGCGTCGGGCGGATAACCCGCTGATCAACAACTACTCGCCCGCCCCGCCGCTGGCGCCCCCGCCCGAACCGTGTTCTAGTCTTGTTCTCATTCCGTCCAACCCTCAGGCCCCGCCTCCATGTCGATGGAAGACCCCGCCGGCGACCAGCCGGTGACCCTGTTCGAAGACGCCGGCACCGGCGACCGGATGGCGATCTACGCCACGGCGCAGGGCGTGAGCGTCGATCTGCGCTACGACGGCGAGCGCCTCTGGATGACCCAGGCCCAGATGGCCGCCCTGTTCGGCCGCGACATCTCGGTGATCTCGCGCCACATCGCCAACATCCTCGAGGAGGGCGAACTGCCCGAAGAGGGTTCTTTGCAAAAAATGCAAACAACCTCCGGAGGTCGGCCGGGCATCCTCTACAGCCTCGATATGATCATCTCGGTCGGCTACCGGGTCTCCTCCGCCCAGGCCACCCTGTTCCGCCGCTGGTCCACCGCCGTCCTGGTCCGCTTCGCCACCAAGGGCTTCGTGGTCGACACCGAGCGCCTGAAGGGCGCGGGCCAACGCGACCACATCGCCGAACTGCGCGAAACCATCCGCGAGATCCGCGCCTCGGAGGCCAACCTCTACGCCGAACTGCGCGACATCTGCGCGCTCTGCCAGGACTACGATCCCCGCGCCGAGGCCGCGCGCACCTTCTACCAGCGCACCCAGGCCAAGCTGTTCCACGCCGTCGTCAACCACACCCCCTCCGAAGTGATCGCCGCCCGCGCCGACCCGGCCCACCCCCACATGGGCCTGCAGGCCTGGCCCAAGGCCGCCATCCGCCAACAGGACGCCCTGGTCGCGAAGAACTACCTCGCGCCGGGCGAGATCAAGGAACTGAACCGCCTCACCACCCTGCTGCTGGACATCTTCGAAGACCAGCTGGCGATCGGGCGCCTCACCACCATGGCCGACGCCGCCGCCCTGCTCGACCAACAGCTGAAGAACCTCAACCGCCAGCGCCTCACCGGCGGCGGCCAGGTCTCCCACACCCAGGCCGAAACCACCGCCCGCGCCGCCTACGCCGCGTTCGACGCTGAGCGCAAAGCCGCCAAGATCGCGGCGGCGGACGCCGAACTGGTGGCGCTGAAGGCGGCGGCGAAGGGGTTGCCTAAGAGCAGGTAGCCGCGTTCGTCGTGGGAACACCGCCGAGGGCGTGAGTGTCGATCTTCGCTACGACGGCGACAGCCTGTGGATGACCCAGGCCCAGATCGCCGCCCTGTTCGGCCGCGACACCTCGGTCATCTGTAAGCGGCGTTCTGAGACCACGGTCATCTCGGCTGTGATCAGCCCGGCAGCGGACATTCCCAACGTCTGCAGGGGGTGGAAAGCGGTCGCTATTGCGCAGGGCCGGTGGCGCAGTCGGCAATCAGCCGCGTGCCGCCATTTCATTCTTGAGCTGAGCAACCTCGACCTCAAGGGCTTTCCGTCGCCACCGCTCAATCTGATAGCTAATGAAGAAACCCATGATATAGCCCCAAGCACCTGAGATGGCCGCAAGAAAGCTTATAAATTTGAGGCTCCAAACAGATTCCATCCCTTCGATGGGACTGAACGTCAGCAAGCCCAGCATCCCAAAAAAGAACGTTCCGCTGAGCAGGGCCCAGCGCTTCCATTCCGACCTCAAGACAGCTCGCAGGAACGCCTTCATTTTCATCAACTCCGCCGTCGTCTCGACTTGAGGTTACAGCACAGGTCGAATGACCGCTATGGGTCGATTGTCCCCGTTGGCATCGGTCCCGAAAGCGGACCTTCGAGCGTACAGCCCCAAAGCAGACCCGCCCAACGTTTGCGGGGGTGGGAAGCGGACCCTGGCGCTCAGCGACTTTGCACGCAACGCCTGGCGAACGCTTGAGCAAACGTCACCACGCCAATCCTGTCTAACTCCGCATGGCCACTGGAAATCGTTTCGCGGTATAGTTTGTTGAAGCAGGCTTGGTACCGATAATCCTCCGTCCAACCGCTTTGATCGGGCCAGTCCTTCTCTGTAAGGCTCACGCCCGTCCAATGCCTGTCGTCACCCGTCATATGACTGACGCCGATGCAGCTTGCGGCCGATGCTTCCAGATCCTTATAGGCTTTGAGTTCTTCTTTGGGCCGCGCCAGGTTGATAAGATCGTAGGGCGTGATCGCCTGGTCGAACGTGAGCTTTCCGTTCGAAATCTTCGCGCCCGAGACACCGCCGTTGCAACGGTCGCCACCGGCATAGCCTCTCACCAACCTTATGAAATGCCCACTGTGTTTGACGCCCACCAGCTGGGTGAATTGTCCCGAACCCCCACCGGAACTGTACAGTGAAAGAATATCTATCCCGCCGCTCTGGCCGACATAGGAATAATAGAAATATCCGCCGGCCGGGTTGTCGTAGCCTACCGAGCCATCGGCCTGCGCCTTTGGTTTTAGTTTCGGGTCACCGCAGTTGCGCAAGTCTATGACCACCTTCCCGGGGGCGCCTTCCGGATAGGTCAGCGCTTCCAAGCAAGAAACAGGAACGGGCCGCCCGTCCACCCGATAAAGTCTTGGCGACACCTTCGGGGACGCCGCTTGGGCGATGGTCACCAGCATCATCGAGAAAACCAGAATGTTCGCGATAACCTTCATGGCGACGTCCTGTCACTGACCGATCACAAGCGTCGTTTATGCGCCTGCTTCCTACGGTGACAAAGCACCGGCGCGTTGGTTAGCGAATCCTAAGAGCGCGAGTGGCTTGCCGAATGCGGCCCGAGTGTCGCATCATCGAGCCTGGCGGGGGCGTCAACCCGGATGTCAGCCGGTATGGCCGGATAGCGTCAGCCGCGACGAGGGATGGCGGCAACCGCCCTGCCGATCATCGTCTACGCCCTGAGAGACTGGAACCCGTCGCCGGCGGTTTGAGGCGCGCAATGGGCGCTATTCCCCATCGTCGCATTGTTCGTTCCACGTTTCGCGGATGTCGTTGACGCGCGACGCGATGCTCGCGGCGCCGTCGGCCTGCCATTGCAGTTGCTCTGCCCGTTGGTCGTCCGTGAGGTTGGGATCGGCCACGATGGCGTCGCGTACGGCGGCGATCTCCGTCTCCATGACGTCGGCGCTGTCCGAAGCCTGGCGGAGATAGTGGCAACGCCCCTCCTGGTCGTCCTTCCTTGCTTCATTGTTTGCCAGCCCGACCTGGGTGTCGGCGGCTGCGCTCGCCTGGTTGGTCAGGTTGAACGCGATCATGGCGTCGCGGCAGAGCGGAGCCATCGCCAGGGCGGGGGAGGTGGCGAGGAGCAGCGCCGCAACGCCGCCCGTCAAGGATTTCAGTATCATGGGCGAAATCTAGCCCACGGCGAGGCAGCCCGCGCCCTCGGTTAAGGGGGCAGCGGGCCTTCAGACCCGATGCGCCGCCCGGTAACGGAGGGAGGTTGGGCCGGCGCATGCCCGACCTCGCAGGTGGGGACCTTACAGCCGAGAGACCGGGCATCGCGTCGCGGGGCCTGACCGATCCCGTCAAACCGCCGCCCCCTCATTCCGCGCCGGCAATATCCAGCGCGATCTTCTGTCGGTACTCATCGATGGCCAGGAAGGCTTCGTGCGCCACCTGCGGATCGATGCCGTCGCGCACGACCATGGTCTGGAAGTCGATGAACACCATGGCCACCAACGGCCAGCCCTTCTTCTTGCGCCGCGCGACATAGGCCGCTCCGCCCGTATAGGCGAAGGGGTCGGTCCAATCGCCCTGCCCCTCGCGGATCAGCGGCCCGACCGCCACCTGGCCGATGGTTGTCTTCAACCCCTCATAGATCCCGTTGTCCGGCGTCCAGGCCACCAGGGCTTCAGCGGCCTTCATCGACGCCTCCCGCCGCGCGGGCGGCGCGGGCGGCGCCCGGAAGCTTCACCTCATCGATCCAGACCGACAGCACCCGGCCCTCCTCCGGCGGCCGCCGCCAGATCGCGTTCTCCGACCCCACCTCACCCCGGGTGTGCCTGAGGCTGTCGCAGGTCTCCGAGCCCGCAATGTCCTGGGCCATGAAGCGGCGGAATTCGTCGATCTCCAGCATGGCGTCGTGGGCCACCTCCGGGTCGATGCCGTCGCCCGCGACCAGGGCGTGATAGTCGATGAACACCATGGCGATCTGCTTCCATCCGCTCATGGTGCGCCGTTCCTCCAACGCCGCGCCGCCCGCGCACAGGAACGGGCAGATCGGGTCGTCTTCTCCCGGCTTGGGCAGGCGCGTCACCAGCACCTGCCCCGCAGTCGGTTCATCGGGGCGGAACATGTCGTCCGGCGTCCAGCCGATCAGTGCATCCTTGGCCTTCATCGTCGTCTCTCCTCTTTCAGGTTAAGTCAGAAAATCTCGCCGCCCTCGGCGTACTCCGGCCGCGCCACGCCACCGCCGCCGCCGCCCAACCGGTCCAGCGCGCGGCCCAACAGCCCCGCCGCATCGACCTGGTCGTCGAACCGCGCGCCGGGGAAACCGACCAGCTCATCGACGAAGACATCGCCGTCCATGTCGTCGATGATCCGCACCCGGCCCGCCCGCGCCATGGCCTGGAAGCCGCGCGCGCGGGCCGCCTTGTCGCCCGTGTGGGACGACAGCATTTCCATGCGCGCGCTGACCCGCCGCTCCCTCATCCGCACGGAAAGCGCCGGCGCGATGGCCCGGTGGATGACGCCCTTTTCGCCGATGCAGCGCACCGGCCCGCCGCCCTTGGCGCGGTAGTCCGCCACCAGGTCGATCAGCGCCTCGATCCAGATGTCGCTGGCCGTCTGGCCCCGCCACACCGCCACCAGCCAGGCGTTCAGCCGCCCGTCGATCGCCCACACCAGATGACAGGTGAAATCCCCGCCGCCGGGCCGCACCGCGTAATCGCTGGTGATCACATAGCGCACGCCCGCCGGCAGCTCCTCCGCGCGGAACCGCCCGAACCACGAGCGCTGGAAATAGTCCCCCTCATCGGGCCGCGGCTTCTGCTGATAGAGCGACGCCCACGTCCGAGGCTCGGCCCTGAAGGCCGCCCAATGCTCCGGCGGAAACCACTCGGGCCAGAACATCGCCCCCTTCGCCCGGCCCAGCGGATCGTCCGCCCGATCCGCCTCGGCCGGGATCGAAATCACGAACCACCGCTCCCCGTCGCGCCCGTCCACCCAGCCCGACTGGCCGTCGTAATCCTCCGGCAACAGCCGCCCGGCCAGGTCGTCCTCATGCCACCGCGTCTGGATGATCACGATCCGCCCATGCGGCTTCAAACGGGTGCGCAGCGAATCCTTGAACTCCTCCCAGGTGCGGTCGCGGATGGTCTGGCTGTCGGCCTCCTCGCGCCCCTTGATCGGGTCGTCGACCACGATCAGGTCCGCCCGGTTGCCCGTGATCCCGCCCCGGATGCCGCCGGCCATGAACTCGTTGCCGCTCTCCAGCGACCATTCGTCCGCCGCCCCGGTCTCGCGGCTCAAGCCCACCCCGAACACCTCGCGGTACACCGGCTGGCGCACGATCGAGCGCGCTCGGCGCCCATGCTTGCGCGCCAGCCCGCCCGCATAGGTGGTCAGGATCACATTCCTGCGCGGCGCCCGCCCCAGGAACCACGGCGGGAAACACACCGAGCAATAGGTGGACTTGGCCCCGCCCGGCGGCATGAACACCATCAGCCGGGTGATCTCGCCCGCCTCCACCTTCTGCAGCGTATCCATCAACAGGGTCAGGTGGGCGGCCTGCTCCGGCTCCACTGCCGCGAACACCGCGCCCTCCCCCTCCTCGTCCAGCGCCTCGCGGTCCTTCAGCGGCGCCTGGGGAATATCGATCACCGCGCAGAAGTCGGCGAAATGGTCGCGCGCGCGGGCCATGGCGATGCCGCGCTCCATGAGCTCAAACTCGCCCGCCATCACCGGCCCTCCCGCAGCAGCGCGCTGATCTGGTCGCGCGCCGCCTCCGGCACCTGGTACAGCCGCGCCACCAGGGCCTGCAGGTCCACCGCGCGGTCGGCCTGCTCCGGCGCGGCCCGGGGCAACCCCAACAGCCGCGCCAGCGCCAGCAGCGCCGACAGCTTGTCATGCACCTTCACCTTCAGCCCCGCCGACGACAGCGTCACCTCCGACACCGCCGCCAGCTCGTCGGGGCCAAGCTTCTCCGGCCCGATCACCGCGAGAAACGCCTTGCCGTCCTCACCCACGCCCCACCGCGCCACCTCGCCGATGTTGGCGAAGGCCAGCCGCGTGATCTCGTTGAGGATCCGCCCCTCGGCCAGGTCCAGCCCCGCGCGCCGCTCGGCCATGGCCCGCGCCGCCCCATCCGCGATGGCCGCCGCCACATGCGGCTTCTTCATGGCCAGATAGGCCAGCTGGCCGGCGTTTTCGCCCTCATAGCCCGACCGGCGCCAGGCGGCGCCGGGCTTCATGTCGACCAGATATTCCTCGACGAACCGCCGCTGGCGCCGCGTGAGCGGCCGCAGCTCGGGCGCCGGCAAGGCGCGATGATGTGAACCCTTCACTGGGGGCATAGACGTTCCTCCAAAGATGCGATGCATTGGCATTCGGCCCGGCCACAGGGCCTGGGCAGGCCGTCGGGTCCGAGCAGCGGCAGTCTCAGCGCCCAATAGGCCGCGTGGCTTTCGGGGTTGCGGGCCAGGTCGGTGAACCGGCTATGGCCGCCGCCGGCCATCAGCCGCGCCACGAACACGGGGTCGCCCAGGCGCGGCCCGACGATCTCCCCCTCGCGCCAGTCCATCCGCCCGCGCTTGCCGCCCCGCGCCGCATGGCTGCGCTCACTGATGACCTTCTGGCGCACCGCCTCGCCCGAACGCCCGCCCAGCCGCCGCGCGATCTCGGCAAACTCCATCGGGGGGTTAAGCGCGCGCCAAGCCTCGACGCGGCGAAACTCTCTGTCGGTCCAGGCCATCAGGCGGCCTCCGCCACGCGGACGCTGACGCCGAGCTCCTTCAGCGTTTTCCGCAGATCCCGCTTCAGCCGATCCGCCGCAAAGCCCAGCCGGCAGACCACCGCGCGCTCCGCCTCGCACCAGTCCGCCGGATCAAGCCAGGCCTTGGCGTATTGCTCCCCATGCCGGCCCACGACTTCGGCCCGCAAGGCCGCCAGACCACGCTGACCGGTTTCCCCCTCCACCAGCGGGGCAGACGCCGTCCGCCTCTCCGGCGGGCGGACGGCTTCGGCCGCGCCACCAGGGTTAGAAGAGCCTTGAGGCTCTTCAACCCTGGTGCTGGCTCTTGGACTCTGGGGTTTAAGCCCGCCCTTATGGCGCCCCTTATCCGGACCGGGATTCCGCGAGGGATTCCCGCCGCTTGCCCCGGCCGTCAAAGCCGGGTTTCCGCCCTTGGCGCCGTTGATGCGGGCCAGCGCCATGGCCTGGGCGTCCTTGACCATGCGCCGGCAATAGATGCGGCCGATGCGGTCGCGGCTGAACACGCCGTTTCGGCCAAGTTCTGACACCAGGACGTCCGTCTCGGCTTCCGAACACCCCGTCACCCGGGCGAGGTCGGTCACATCGAGCGGTCGGCCTGCAATGCAGACAAAGCCGATCGGGTCGTGCTGAGCGGCAACGCACAGCATGCGCATCCAAAGCCCCTGCGCCGCCAGCGAACACAGCCGCAACGACGGGTCGGACTCCCAGTCACTCCAATAAAACTTCGACCAGATGACCCCACTCATTTGCGGGCCTCCTGGGGGGTCGGGGTGTTGTTGGAGGTCGCTAGAATTTGTCCACGAACCACACGAACCACACGAACGGGTCCGGGTGGCCGGGCGGCCATCGCGTTCTCACTTGCCGACTGGGACAGGAACCGCGCCGAAGGCGCATTGTAGAGCGACCTCAAACCGCCGATGCCGCCAACGGCCCGTTCGTGTGGTTCGTGTGGTTCGTGGACAATATCTTTCTGACGGCCAACCGCCCCTAGCGCCCGAAGGCAACCCTCAACCGCCGCCTGCGTCAGCCAATAGCGCGTCGGCCGCCGCCGCGAGGTGATCCCGCCGCGCGGCAACTTCTCGCGCAGGCGCGTCATATGCTTGCGCAGCGCGCCCCGGCTGGCGACGCCGCACGCCGCCTCCAGGTCGGCCGCATAGGCCATCCCCCCAAGCAGCGCGCACAGCACCGCCGCCTCCTTGCCCGCCAGGCCGAGCGCGGCCTTCAGGACAGCAATGTTCTGCTTATGTTCCATAGCCGCAGAATGAGCACATTACGTGCTCGTTTCAAGCACAAAACGTCGTTGGACGCCGCCCTCAGCACAAACCATCCTCTCCCTCATGAGCATCGGTGAGAGAATCCTGGAGGCCCGCAAATCCCGCGGCTGGAGCCAGCAGCGCCTGGCCGCCGAACTGGCCCAGGCCCAGACCACGATCAGCAGCTGGGAGCGCGGCCGCACCGAACCCTCGCGCGAAGACGCCGCGCGCATTGCGACCGCTTTAGACGTGCCGCTGGCCGACCTTGAACTGGGTCAAGAGGGCGGCGCGGCGCCAAGCCGAGGCCACCCCCGCCCCAGGAGGGCTCCCGTCGTGGGCTATGTGGGCGCGGGCGCCGTGGCCCATCTCTATTCCGCCGGCCAGGGCCCCTTCGACGAGGTCGACGCCCCCGAAAACGCCACCGACGACACCGTCGCGGTAGAGATCCGAGGCGACAGCCTGGGCTCGCTGTTCAACGAATGGCTGGTCTTCTACGACGAGGTGAGAAGCCCCGTGACCCCCGACCTGGTCGGCCGCCTCTGCGTCGTGGGCCTCCCCGACGGCCGCGTCCTGATCAAGAAGCTGACCCACGCCCGCACCGAGGGCTTCTACAACCTCTTCTCCCAGACCGAGGACCCCATCCTCGACGTCGAAATCGACTGGGCCGCCAAGGTCACGGGCATGACGCCGCGCTGAGTCGCCGCGCCGCGCCAGCAACGCCATACCAACACCGCGCCGCGCCCCCTACGCCAGACCCATGGCGCCCGACCCCAACACCCCGAAAGCCTACGCCGCGCTGTGCCGCCGCGACCTGCCCAAGGGCCATCGCCACACCCAGCTCTACGCCGACGCCGCCCGCCGGCGCCACCTCACCACCCTGCCCCACGAATGCGCCGAGGGCGAAGCCGTCATCCTGGCCGGCGGCGTGGAGCGGCTTGTGACGTGGCGAGTTATCGCCTGACGGCAAGGCATAGAACCCGGAGGCCCCATGACCCCATCCGCCATCAAGACCACCGGCTACCTGGTCTCCAGCGTCAGCGTGATCCTGCTCGGCGTCGTCTCCTGGAAATCCGCCTCCGAGCAACCCCTCCTCTTCGCCTGCCTGATCGCCGGCATGGCCCTCTCCCACGCCGGCATGGCCCTGCGCTGGTGGTCCTACCAGCGCGAGGAGCGCGAGAAGCAAAGCCAACCGGGGACATGTTCGCTCTCAAACGCCCCCAGGTAGGCGCAAACGCCAAACCGTACGTGTCCCCAAGGCGCGGGCGCCCGCAACCGGGGACATGTTCGCTCTCAAACGCCCCCAGGTAGGCGCAAACGCCAACCGTACGTGTCCCCAAGGCGCGGGCGCCCGCAACCGGGGACATGTTCGCTCTCAAACGCCCCCAGGTAGGCGCAAACACCAAACCGTACGTGTCCCCAAGGCGCGGGCGCGGGGGGACACGTACGGTCGGCCGCCCCGGACACTCACCGGCTTCTGAGAGCGTACATGTCCCCAGCCCTACTCCACCGCCAGGATCACATGCTGCGCCTTGATCAGCGCCGTCACCGCCCCGCCGACCTCAAGCCCGAGTGCAACCGCACTCTCCCGCGTCACCGTCGCCGTCAGCGTCTTGCCCGCCCCGATGTCCACGGTGATCTCGCTGTTGACCGCCCCGTCGTCGCGCCCCGACACCACCCCGGCGATCTGGTTGCGGGCGGAGGTGCGCAACCCCTCGCCCACCGCCAGCAGCACGAAGCTCGACTTGATCAGCGCCATCGCCGCCGCGCCCACCACCAGCCCGAGGTCCTCGACGCTGCGCCGCGTGATGATGGCCGTGATCGTCACCCCCTCGCCCAGCGTCAACGTCACCTCGCTGTTCACCGCCCCGGCCGTCACCGAACTCACCACACCCGCCAACGCGTTGCGCGCACTCGTCCGCATGCCCAGACTCCAGATCAGCCCGCCAGCGGAGCCGGCCGCGCGCCCATCCAGCCGCGCCATCAGCGCCGCCAGCTCGCCCTCCACGCTACGGAAGCCCGCGATCACGTCTAGCCCGCGCGCCGTCACCTGCGCCGCCCCGCCCGCCCTGCCGCCGGGCGCCGCGCTCACCAACGGAGCGTCGAACAGGTTGTTCAACGCCTGCACCGCGTTCCACGCGCCCTTGTAGGAAAGCCCCAGCCGCTTGGCCGCCGCCGTGATCGAGCCCAGTTCGCCGATGGCCTCGAGCAGCACGATCCGCTTGAGCCCGACCCCACCCATACCCCCGCGCCGCAGCATCAGGCTGGCGCTCAGATGCTCCTGCTCATCCATCGCTCGGCCTCAACCCGGCCGCCAGCGCCGCCAGCGCCAGCCGGTCGCGCGCGTCCTCGCTCAGCCCCGCCAGCGCCCCCTCCGGCCCGCCCGGCGCGACGTCGCGCACGCCGCTCACCCGCCCGGCCTCCAGGCTGATCACATGCGTCGCCAGCCGCGCGATCTCCCCCGCGTCATGGCTCACATACAATATCGGCACGCCCACCCGCCCGGGCAGCGCCTCCAGATACGGCAGGATCTCCGCCTTGCTGTCGCCGTCCAGGCTCGACATCGGCTCATCCATCAACAGCAGCCGCGGCTGGGACAGCAGAGCCCGCCCGATCGCCACCCGCTGCCGCTCGCCCCCCGACAGGTTGGCCGTCGCCCGCATCAGCAAGGGCGCGAGCCCCAGCAGCGCGATCACCTCATCGGCCACGAACGGCCCCGGCCCCGCGCGCCGCGCGCCAAACATCAGATTGTCCCGCACCGACAGATGCGCCAGCAGGCTCGCATCCTGGAACACGAACCCCACCGCCCGGCGATGCGGCGCCAGGAAAACCCGCCCGTCCTGCCAGGTCTCGCCATCGACCACGAGCCGGCCCGCCAACCGCGTCAGCCCCGCGATACAGCGCAAAACGGTGGATTTCCCCGCCCCCGAGCGCCCGCTCAACGCCGTCAGCCCCCGCGCCGGCAGGGTAAAACTCACATCGATGGGGAAGCTCCCGACCCGCCCCTTGAACGTCGCCGACACACTCATCGCGCCGCCCCGCCGCCACGCCGGTCGAGCAGCATCAGCGCCAGCAGCACCACGAACGCAAACCCCACCAGCCCCAGCGACAACAGGTTGGCCTCGCCATACCGCAGCCCCTCCACCGCCTGATAAATCCGCGTGGAGATCACCTCCGTCCTGCCCGGGATCGACCCGCCGATCATCAGCACCACCCCGAACTCGCCGATGGTGTGGGCGAACACCAAGATCGCCGCCGCCAGGAACCCCCGCCGCGCCTGGGGCACGGCCACGCTCCAGAAGCTGTCCCACGGCGAGGCCCGCAACGTCGCCGCCACCTCCAGCGGGCGGCGCCCCATGGCCTCGAAAGCCCCCCGGATCGGCTGCACCGCGAACGGCAGCGAATAGACCATCGAGCCGATCACCAGCCCGGTGAAGGTGAAGGCCAGGGTCCTCACCCCAAACACATGCAAAGGCGCCATCAACCCACTCTTCGGCGCCAGCGCCACCAGCAGGTAGAACCCCAACACCGACGGCGGCAGCACGATGGGCAACGTCGCGATCGCCGCGACGATCTCCTTCCACCAGGTCCGCCGCCGCGCCAGCCACCACGCCAACGGCGTCGCCACCAACAGCAACAGCACCGTGGTCAGCCCCGCCAACCGCAACGTCGTCCAGATGACTTCAAGCAAGGCGCGCCACTCTCAAACCTCTCCCCAACTTCGTCATCCCCGCCGCCTCCCCCAAACTCCGCTCATTCCCGCGTAGGCGGGAACTCAGGCGTTTTTGCTGGCCAGGCCAAGCCCAACGGCCCGGTCAGTACGACAGTGTGGCCGCCGTCAGCGCCCGCAGCCGGCGCTCGAAGAATTGTCCACGAACCACACGAACCACACCAACGCCTTCCGGACCGGCCCCGCTCTTCATCGACGCAGTCGATAACAAAACCCGCGCGACCCACACCCCCACCGCATCAGGATAGCGTTGGTGTGGTTCGTGTGGTTCGTGGACAAAAATCCTTCCTTCCGCTTCGCTCCCCGCGTTCGCGGGGATGACCGGAGTGGGGGGCTTACGGCAACTCATACCCATACTTCTTGATGATCGCCCGAGCCTCCGGCGTCTTCAGAAACGCCAGAAACGCCCGCGCCGCCGGATCCTTGTCGCCCGGGAACAACAAGATCGCCTGCTGAACAATCGGCGAATGATCGCCCACCGGAACCAGCCACCGCGACCCGCCCGGCACATTGATCACCTGGCTCAGCGCCACGAACCCCAGCTGCGCCGCGCCGGAATCGACGAACTGATAGGCCTGGGTGATCGAGGTCCCCTGCACGATCCTGGGCCGCACCGCGTCATAGACCCCCAGCCTGCGCAGCGTCTCCACCGCCGCCACCCCATAGGGCGCGGCGGAAGGATCGGCGATCGCCAGCTTGTCGAACTTGACCCCCCGCAGCACCGCGCCCCGCGCATCCACCAACCCCGGCGTCTTCGAATACAAGACCAGCCGCCCCACCGCATAGGTGAAGCGCGTGCCGGGCACGCCGAAGCCGTCGCGCTCGGCCGCCTTGGGCCGTTCCTCGTCGGCCGACAGGAAGACCTCGAACGGCGCCCCATGGACGATCTGCCCATAGAACTGGCCCGACGAGCCGAAACTCAACACCGCCGTATTGCCCGTCCTGGCCTTGAAGGCCGCCGCGATCGCCTTGGCCGGCTCGGCGAAGTTGGCGGCCACCGCCACCTGCACGTCGGCGGCGAAGGCCTGGCCCCCCGCCGCGACGGCCGCGAGGAAGGCCAGCGCGGCCAGCCTGATGCGTCTGGTGATCATCAAAAATCTCGTCAAGGGCGCACGACGCGGTCAGGCGACAGCGTTATGTACCCCGAATGCCGAACGCAAGCGACATGCTTGCCTCCGTCCCCCTCCCCATGGCGCTAATCCTCCTCCGCCAGCAGATCCCCCAGCGCATCCAGCCGCCGATCCCAGCTGGCCCGGTGCGCATCGATCCAGCCCTGCAGCCGGTCGAACCCCGCCGCCTCGATCGAACAGGTCCGCACCCGCCCGGCCTTGCGCGTGCTGGCCAGCCCGCAGCCCTCCAGCACGCCCAGATGCTGCGACACCGCCGTCAGGGTGATCCCCAGCGGCCCCGCCAGCCCCGACACCGAGCTCGGCCCCGCCGCCAGCCGGTCCAGGATCGCGCGGCGCGTCGGGTCGCCCAGGGCCTGGAACAGCCGGTCCGCCTCCGCCCCGCCCAGCCCCGTCATGCGAGCGCCCATCATGCGAGGGACAGCCCCAGCCGGTCCAGCAGAGCCTCCCAGCCGCCGCGCCGCATCGCCGGCCCGTCCGCCCCCTCCAGGAACAGCGCATGGTGGGTGAAGGTCAGCACCGTCCCGCCATCCCCGGCGGCCAGTTCAAAGCTGATCAGCGCCACCGACATCCGCGCCCCGTCCAGGGTCATGGTCTGGGCCATCACCACCCGCTCATCGGCCGCGATGTCCAGGAACCGGCTGATACTGGCCAGCTCCTTGCCCGCGATCGGCGTGCCCGGCCCCATCACATAGCGGCTGTCCTCCTCGCCCCCGACAGCGAAGGCCATGCGATAGCTGCCCCCCTCATGCCCCTCGCCCTGCCCATACCAGCGCTGCTTCTCCCCGGGATCGGAAAGCGCGCGGAACACCCGCGCGGGCGGCTTGGGATAGCGGCGGGTGAGGACAAAGCTGTCGTGAACGGCGGTCATGGGAAACTCCATCAGTGAAGCAATGACTTCACTATCTGTCCCCGCGACCACATAGTCAAGCCGCCACTTCACTGATCGCCGCGCCCGGCATTGAAGGCCGCCCGGTCCGCCTGGTTACACAAAGAGCACGAAGGGGCTTCGCCCAGCCGGACCGCCTCCCAAAAACTCCGCTCATCCCGACGAAAGTCGGGACCCATACCGAGTCAAAGGACTGGCTCAAATCTCGGCCGATCCCCAAACTCTGCCCATTATCCCACCTACCGCCTCGGACAGCCCAGGATCGAGCGCTCAACAAGCCGCGCTGGACGGGTCGGAAAGCAGCCCCTCGGGCAGGACACACGGCGGGAAGAACACGTCATACAGATCCCGCCAGTAGGGATTTTCGCGCTCGATCAACTCGATCTTCCAGCGCCGCCGCCACTCCTTGATCCGGCGTTCCCTGCAAAATGCCTCGTGGCGCGACCCGTGCTCTTCGAACCAGACAAGCCGCGTGACGCCGTAGGTCGCCGTAAACCCCGCAAGCGATTTCTCACGATGCAAGGACAGCCGACCGATCAGGTTGTCGGTCGAGCCCGTGTAGAGTGTTCCCGCCGGCGCACTGGCCAGGATGTAGGTGTAGAAGGCCATATTCGAATGAGAACATATAGGGAACTATCGGGCAAGCCTTCTCTACTGCAATCCGCTCATCCCGACGACCGCTCTTCGGAGGCGCGAAGCAGCCAAAGTCGGGACCCATAGGACGGATCGGGGCTGGCAATGGAGAAGTGCAATACCAGTGCATCGTATCCAGCGCTGAGAGCTATTGCCTGACTCACCATGGGTCCCGACTTTCGTCGGGATGAGCGGAATGAGGGGCCTTGAACGACGCCCCCTCTTCTTCGTGCCCTTCGTGCCTTCGTGGTCAAACTTAACGGCCTACGCCCCACCCACAGCGTATCCACCACCCCCCCGAGGTAGTCCCCCGCGCCCCCCCATGCTAATCCCCGCCCGCACCGCCCGGCGCGGTTCAGTCTCGAAAGCGGATTCGGTCAGGAACCTTCAAATATGAGTAGCGTGCTTGTCATCGGCGCCGGCGGCGTCGGCTCGGTGGCCGTCCACAAGATGGCCCAGCTGAGCGGGGTGTTCAGCCACATCACCCTGGCCAGCCGCACCCTGGCCAAATGCGACGCCATCGCCGCCTCGGTGAAGGCCCGCACCGGCGTGACCATAACCACCGCCACCCTCGACGCCGACGACGTCGCCGCCACCACCGCCCTGATCCGATCGGTAAAGCCCAAGCTCGTCGTCAACCTCGCCCTGCCCTACCAGGACCTGGCCATCATGGACGCCTGCCTGGCCGCCGGCGCCCACTATATGGACACCGCCAACTACGAGCCCCGCGACGAGGCGAAGTTCGAATACGCCTGGCAATGGGCCTATCAGGACCGCTTCAAGGCCGCCGGCCTGATGGCCGTGCTCGGCTCCGGCTTCGACCCGGGCGTGACCTCCGTCTTCACCACCTATGCCCGGAAACACCTGCTCGACCGCATCGACACCCTCGACATCCTCGACTGCAACGGCGGCGACCACGGCCACCCCTTCGCCACCAACTTTAACCCCGAGATCAACATCCGCGAAGTCACCGCCCCCTCCCGCCACTGGGAGAACGGCCAATGGATCGAAGGCCTCGCCCTATCATTCAAACAAGTGTTTGATTTCGACCGGATCGGCCCGCGCGACATGTACCTCATGTACCATGAGGAGCTCGAATCCCTGGCCAAGTTCTACCCTGAGATCAACCGCATCCGCTTCTGGATGACCTTCGGCGCCGCCTACCTCAAACACCTCGAAGTGCTCCAGAACGTCGGCATGACCCGCATCGACCCGGTGATGTTCCAGGGCCGCGAGATCATCCCCATCGAGTTCCTCAAAGCCCTGCTGCCCGAGCCCGCCTCGCTCGGCCCCGTCACCCACGGCAAGACCAACATCGGCGTCATCGCCACCGGTCAAAAGGACGGCAAACCCAAGACCGTCTACATCCTCAACATCTGCGATCACCAGGAAGCCTATGCCGAGACCGGCAACCAGGCGGTCAGCTATACGACCGGGGTCCCGGCCATGATCGGCGCCGCCCTGATGCTCACCGGCCAATGGTCCGGCGCCGGGGTCTTCAACATGGAACAGCTCGACCCCGACCCCTTCATGGCCATGCTCAATACCCATGGCCTGCCGTGGTCGGTCAAAGACCTGCCCGCCCCCCTGGATTTCTGATGCAGACCCAAGCCGCCGGCCCCGGCGCCTTTACCCGCCTCGACCTGGCCCGCGTCCCCTCCCCCTGCTTCGTGGTCGACGAGTGCGCGATCCGGCGCAATCTTAGCCTTCTGAAGGACGTCGGCGACCGCGGCGGCCCCTCCGTCCTCCTCGCCCTGAAGGCCTTTTCCATGTGGTCCCTGGCCGGGGTGGTCGGCGACTACCTCGACGGCGTCTGCGCCTCCGGCCTCTGGGAAGCGCGCCTGGCCCGCGAACACTTCCGAGGCGAACTGACCACCTACTCCCCCGCCTATCGCCCCCAGGACCTGCCCGAGATCCTGGCGCTCTCCGACACCGTGATCTTCAACACCCCCGCCCAGATCGCGCGCTTCGCCGGCGTCATCGCCAAGGCCCGCGACGAAGGCCAGCTGTTCGACATCGGCCTTCGCCTCAACCCCGAACACAGCCAAGCCGAGGTCGACAAATACGACCCCTGCCGCGCCGGCTCACGCCTCGGCTTCCCCGTCTCCCAGCTCCGCCCCGAACACCTCACCGGCGTCGACGGCCTCCACATCCACGCCCTGTGCGAACAGGGCTTCGAGCCGCTCCAGCGCATCTGGCAATCCCTCGAGCCCAAGCTCGCCCCCTACCTGCCCAACCTGCAATGGCTGAACCTCGGCGGCGGCCACCACATCACCCGCGCCGACTACGACCGCGAAGCCCTGATCCAGCTCACCCGCGACATCGCCATCCGCCACGACCTCCACGTCCTGCTCGAACCGGGCGAGGCCATAGCCCTCGACGCCGGCATCCTGGTCGGCGAAATCCTCGACCTCTTCGACAACGACGGCCCCGTCGCCATCACCGACATCTCCGCCACCTGCCACATGCCCGACGTCATCGAGGCCCCCTACCGCCCCGCCCTGATGCACGAGCCCGACACCGGCCCAACGGTGCGCCTGGGCGGCCCCTCCTGCCTGGCCGGCGACATCATCGGCGACTACCGCTTCGAGGCGCTCCCCCAGCCCGGAACCCGCCTCGCCTTCCTCGACCAAGCCCACTACTCCATGGTCAAGACCAACACCTTCAACGGCGTGCCCCTGCCCGCCATAGCCCTGTGGAACAGCGACACCGACGCCCTGAAACTGATCCGCCAGTTCGACTACACGGATTTCAGGGACCGCCTGTCCTGAGCGCCGCGCCACTCAGCTCAAACCCCCAAAACTTCCGTCATCCCCGGACTTGTTCCGGGGACCCATGCACACGGGCAGGCAAGGTGGGCCGCTGAACGCCGGCGCGTTATTCACCTGAGGACGGTGTGCATGGGTCGCCGGAACAAGTCCGGCGATGACGGAAGGGGTTATGCGCGCCGCCTGACCCGCCCCACGCCCTGCCCCCCTTTGCCCCTACCCCTTCACCTTCCTCCCCGCCGCCTCATAGCTCGCCCGCAGCCACTCAAGCACCTCACCGTCCACCGTCTCCCCCGCCGCCAGCCGCACCCGGTGGGTCAGCATGTTGTTCCATCCCGCCGCCGACACGAACCGGTCCGTCGCCGCCACGCCCGGCCGCTTGAACCCGATGTCGAGGAAGCTGGCGCCCGGCGCCACGATGGCGAACTTGCCCTTGCCCCGCACCAGGCTGACGTAGCTGTCGGTAGGGCTGACCCCCACGTCGTCGCCATAGCCTCGCGCCGTCGCCAGCAGCCCCTCATAGACAGCCCGCCACCCCGCCTTGCCGCCCGAAAACAGCGCATCGATGCGCGCCTCCGGCCCCGGCCGCACCGGCGCGCCATCGGCCTTGATGGAGGCCCAGATGCACATGGCGTGGCCCTGCCCCAACCCATAGTCCGCCTTCAGCCACGCCATCACCGGCGCCGCCTTGGCCCCCAGCAACCCCTTCTGCTCGGCCAGCACCCGGAACTCATCGGGCCCCAGCCCGGTCTTGGCGCGCACGGTGTCGAGATAGGCCTGGAACGACATGGGCAGACTCCTTTGATCCCAAGGACGCACGAGAACCGCCCATCCCGACACCCCAATTCTCTTTCCCTCCCCATCTGGGGAGGGACAGGCCGCGCAGCGGCCAGGGTGGGGCAGGTGACTATGCGTCCCCCCCCTCAAACGGCGAAGCGCCCGTCTATGCAGAGCTCTGCCCCAACGGGCGCCTGACCTTCCAACGAAGGCGGCCGCATAATCACCTGCCCCACCCTCGGGCCTTCGGCCCTGCCCTCCCCAGACGGGGAGGGAAGAGCGCCGTGGGGCCTCAAACCATCCCGCGGCCCATCCGGCGCCCCGTCTTTCGGCGCAGCCACGGAGGGCGCGGCGGCCGGCGCGGCGGCCCGCGCCCAGGCGCTGCCGCCCAGCGCCAACACCCCCGCCGCCGCGATCAGCACCGCGCGCATCAATTCGCCTTCAGCCGCCGCACGGCGTCCTCGTCGCCCGCGTCCGCGCCTTTCTGCCACCAGCGCTTCGCCTCCTGCCGGTCCGGCGTCAGCCCGCCCCGGCCGCGCGCATAGAAGTCCCCCACCGCCGTCATCGCGTCGGCCAGCCCCGCGTCGGCCGCCGCGCGCAGCCACGTCAGGGCCTCGACGTCATCGCGCGCCACGCCGCGCCCCTCGCTGAGCAGGACGCCCAGGTTGAACATCCCCATGCGGCTGCCGCCCTGCGCCGCGCGCCGGTAGAGCCCGGCGGCCTCGGTGAAGTCGAGCGCCACCCCGTCGCCCTTGGCATAGAGGACGCCCAGGTTGTTCATCGCGCCCGCGTCTCCGCCGTCCGCCGCCAGCCGGTAGCGGGCCGCCGCCTGAGCCGTATCCTTGGGCACGCCGTTTCCGTGGGCCAGCAGCCGGCCTAAGTTGAAGTTGCCCGAGGCATCGCCCGCGTCGCCCGCCTGGCGATAGAGCGCCGCCGCGCCGGCCAGGTCGGCCGCGCCGCCGCGCCCCTCCTCCAGCATCACGCCGAGCGCCAGCATGGCGCGCACGTCGCCGCCCTCCACCGCCTGGCGATACCAGCGTGCGGCGGCCGCCTCGTCCTGGGCCACCCCGGTGCCGTGCTCATAGGCGAGGCCCAGCCGGAAGGCGCCGCCCGCCTCGCCCTGGTCGGCCGCGCGCCGGTACCAGACCGCCGCCTGGGCCGGATCGGCCGCGATGCCATACCCCCCGGCATAGGCCAGTCCTAGGTTGATCATCGCATTGGCGTCGCCCGCCTCCGCGCCCTTGCGGAACCAGGCCGTGGCCTGGACCGGGTCCTCCGCCACCCCCTGGCCGCGCGCATAGGCCAGGCCGACATTGGCCATGGCCGCGCCGTCGCCCTTGTCCGCGCTGGCCCGGAACCAGCGCACCGCCTCGGCATAGTCGCGCTCCACCCCCTCGCCGCGCTGATAGGCGAAACCGAGGTTGTTCATCGCCTGGGGGATGCCGTTCTTGGCCGCGCGCCGGTACCAGCCGACCGCGCCCGCCTTGTCGGCCCCGCCGCCCTCGCCCGCGTCCAGCATCAGGCCGAGGTTGAACATCCCGTGGCCGTCCCCCTGGCTGGCCGAACGCCCGAACCAGTCGCGGGCCTTCTCAAGGTCGCGCCGCGCCTGGGGCCCGGCCAGGTAGAAGTAGGCCAGCACATTCATCGCCTCGGTGTCGCCCGCCTCCGCCTCGATCACCGAGCTTTCGGTCAGCCCCTCCGTGCGCACCGCCTCGGTCCAGCGCCCGTCCACATCCAGGCACAGCAGCTTGTGGACCGCACGCTCGTTCAGCGGCTCGCTCCAGCGGCAGCCGTCCGGCGCCGGCCCCACCACCCCGCGCCCGCCGCCGGTCAGAGCGGCGGTGACGCCGGCCTGGGCCGGAGCCGCCAGCAGCGCGGCGGCCAGTCCGGCAAGGAGGATGAGGCCCGCGCGCATGCCTAGACCGCGTGGGCCTTCAGCCGTTCGGCGCAGTCCGCCAAAACCACCCACAAAGCCACGCTGCGCATCCGGCCGCTCCCCTTCGCCGCAACCTAGCCACGCCCCGCCCCCGCCCGCAATCGGGCGCCCGGCACGCGCGAACAACGCAGGCGCGGGTGGCGGGGAATTGGGCGGCCTAAAGCGTCCCCGCCCCGCCCGGCGCGGGCTTGCAGACGGCCAGGCCCGGAATGGCGCCGGGGGCCCTGACGCGGGCCAGGGCGCCGCGTCCCGGCGGGTTCCAGCCGGCCCCGCCCCGGCGCGCGACCTCCTCGTTATGGGCCTCGATGGCGGCCAGCTGGCGGCGCATGCGGCCGGGCTCGCGGGCCAGGGTGCAGTAGCGGCGCAGGGCTTCGGGCAGGCCCGGTGCGGCGCGGCAGTCGGCGCCGGGGGTCACCAGGCCGCCCAGGCCCTCCCCCGGGCCCGACAGGGTGACGATCATCCGGCGGCGGTCCGCATAGTCGGCCGCGCCGCAGTGATGCGCGGTGGCCGGGCGCCCATGGCCGGGGGCGCGCCCGGCCCGGAAGGCGGTCAGGGCGGCGGTGGGCGGATCATCGGAGCTGGACCGGGGCGACAGGTTGGAGGCCGCCGAGGTCACCCCCATCAGGGTCACGGCCAGGCTCAACGCCATGGCGGCCGCGCGCCAGCCACGCGCGCCTTCCCGCACTCCGCTCCGCAACCACGCCGGCGCGCGCATGCTAACCACTCCACCCAACGGCGCGGAAGGTGCGCGCGGCCGGGGTGGGGCGTCAATCGGGGAAGGCAAAGGTTGGAACCGGCCCGGCGGGGGCGCTGTTTTGGAAGGACTTCAACGGGAGAGCACCATGGCCAAGGCTGACGCGAACGACGAACCGGGCCGCGCCGCCAACGCCGCCCAGAAGACCGGCGACCGCCCGGGCCTGGTCTCCGACAAGGGCGCGGTGGAGACCGGCCGCAAGGAGGCCCGCTCGGCCGGCCCCGACGGCCCCGACGCCGGCAAGGTCGGCGAAACCTTCCGCAAAGCCCCCTGACCCGAGCGAGGCCCCATGTCCGACTTCCTGAAAGCCATCGACCTGCCGCTGGAGGTCACCGCCGTCGAGGGTGAGGTGGCCATCACCGGCCCGGACGGCGTCGGCCTCTCCCTGACCCCCGCCGCCGCCGCGGCCTCCGCGCGGCGGCTGCTGGAGGTGGTGGCGGAGCTGCAGCCGCAGGGGACGTATCAGAAGCCGTTGGGGTAGGCGCCCCCCCCTTCCGCTCATCCCGACGAAAGTCGGGACCCATGGGGCGCGTGAGGTTTGAACGCTGCTGAAGATGCAGGGCTGTGCCCCGCACACGGTATCCCGGACAATCGTCAGGCTCACTATGGGTCCCGACTTTCGTCGGGATGAGCGGAGTGTTGGGGGGTTAGCCCGCGACGGGCAGCATGGCTCCCAGAGCCCGGGCCGTTCCGGCGGCCGGGCCGGCCAGCAACAGCTGTGCGCGGTCACCGGACGTGCGGGTCAGGCCGCGCAGGCCGAGGGCGTTCATCGCCGTCTCGTCGATGTTGGCGGTGTTGACGAGGGAGACCAGCAGGCGGTTGGCGGCGCCCTCCACGGCGAGCAGGTTGGACGGGCCGCCCAGGGCGGCGAGGATGGCGGCGGCGAGGGACTGGTCGGCTTGGGTGGGCGCGGTAGCGCTGGAGGCGGCGGCGGGCGTGGCAGCCACGGCGGAGGCCGAGCCCAGGGCGGTGCGGATTTCACGGGCCAGCTGGTCGGCGATGGGGCCCATGACGACCTGGAGGTCTTTCGGCGAGGGGCGGATCAGGCCTCGGGCGCCGAGGGCCTTCAGGGCCGGTTCGTTGACGGCGGACTGGTCGGCCATGACCAGGCGAAGACGCGTTGTGCAGGCGTCGACGGAGATCAGGTTGCCCGGCCCGCCCAGCGCGGTGATGAAGGCCTGGGGGCGGCCTCCGGCAGCGGCGGGGTTGGCGCTGACGGCGTCGGCGGCGGCGAGTTCCTCGGCGGGTTCGCGGCCCGGGGTCTTTAAGTTGAAGCGGGTGATGGCGAAGCGGAAGACGCCGTAATAGAGGGCGAAGTAGGCGAAGCCCACGGGGATCAGCAGGAGGGGCTTCGTCGCCTTGCCGAAGTTGATCACATAGTCGAACAGGCCGGCGGAGAAGCTGAAGCCGAGGCGGACCTTCAGCGCGTCCATGATGACCATGGCCAGGCCCGTCATCACCGCGTGCAGGCCATAGAGCACCGGGGCCAGGAACATGAAGGTGAACTCGATCGGCTCGGTGACGCCGGTCAGCATGGCGGTGAGCGCCAGCGACAGCAGCATGCCGCCGACCGCTTTGCGCCGCTCGGGCCGGGCGGTGTGGTACATGGCCAGGCAGGCGGCGGGCAGGCCGAACATCATCACCGGGAAGAAGCCGCTCATGAAGGCCCCGGCGCTCGGGTCGCCCGCGAAGAAGCGGTGCAGGTCGCCGGTGGCGCCATGGAAATCACCGAGCACGAACCAGGCGATGTTGTTGAGGATGTGGTGCAGCCCGGTGACGATCAGCAGCCGGTTCAGCACCCCGAAGATGAAGAGGCCGAGCGGTCCGGCCGCCACGATGATGCGGCTGGCGTCGTCGATCCCATGGCTGAGGCGGGTCCAGCTGATCCCCACCACGAGGGCGAGCACCAGGCCCGCGAGCCCGCTGACGATGGGCACGAAGCGGCGGCCACCGAAGAAGGCCAGGTATTCCGGCAGCCTGATCTCGCCGAAGCGGTTGTAGGCGCCGCCCGCGATCAGGCCCGACAGGATGCCCAAGGGCACCGACAGCTTGTTGATCGCGCCGTCCTTGAAGGCGGCGGACGCCAGGTCCGTGGCCTTGCCGGTGAAGCCGGCCAGGGCGTCGGCGGGCACGCTCATCAGGGCTTCCGCGCCATTGGTCGCGATCAGGAAGCACACCGCCCCGGCCAGGGCGGCGGCGCCGTTGCCGTCCTTCGCGAAGCCCACCGCCACGCCGATGGCGAACAGCAGGCCGAGGTTGTGGAAGATCGCATCCCCCGCCGAGGCGATGAAGGCGATGTCGAGCATGTCCGGCTGGCCAAGGCGCAGCAGCAGGCCGGCCACCGGCAGCACGGCGATGGGCAGCATCAGGGCGCGGCCCAGGGGCTGGAGCGCGCTCAAGGAAAGACGGGCCATCAGGCGGCTCCCTTCAGGAGATTGAGCGCGCGCACATCCGCCGCGGAGGTCTGGTTGAGGGCCTCGCGGGCCAGGCGCGAACAGTCGGCGGCCGACAGGGTGCGGATCAGGGCCTTGAGCTCCGGCGCGATGGCGGGCGAGGCGGACAGTTCGGTGATGCCGAGGCCGATGAGGATGGGGGCGGCGGCGAGGTCGGAGGCCAGGCCGCCGCAGACGCTGACGGGGCGGTTATGACGCCGCGCGCCCGCCACCGCCTCGCCGATCAGGCGCAGGACGGCGGGGTGCAGGCCGTCGATGTCGGCGGCGAGGCGATCGTTGCCGCGATCCATGGCCAGGGCGTATTGGGCCAGGTCGTTGGTGCCGATGGAGATGAAGTCGGCGCGCGCGCAGATCAGGTCGGCGGTGATGGCCGCCGCCGGGGTCTCGACCATCACCCCGATCGGCAGGCCGGGCACGCCGAGCTCGGCGGCTGCCTCGTCGGCCAGGGCGCGGACGGCGGCCAGTTCGGACACGCTGGCCAGCATCGGGACCATGATCTTGGCGCCGGTGGGACGCTTGAGCCGCAGGATGGCGCGCAGCTGGGTGCGCAGCAGGTCGGGCCGCCACAGGCTGACGCGTACGCCGCGCAGGCCGAGCGCGGGGTTCTCCTCGGCGGGAATGGGCAGGTAGGCCACGGGCTTATCGCCGCCGACGTCGAGGGTGCGGATGACGAAGGGCCGCCCGCCCAGGGTGTCGGCGATGGCCTGGTAGGCGGCCAGTTGCTCGTCCTCGCCGGGCGCGGTTTCGCGATCCAGGAACAGGAATTCGGTGCGCAACAGGCCGCAGCCTTCCGCACCCGCCGCGACGGCGGCCTGGGCTTCGGTGAGCGCGCCGAGGTTGGCCAGCACCTTGATGCGCACGCCGTCCAGCGTGCGGCTTTCCTGGTGGGCGGCGGCGTGGGCGTGGGCGCGCCGCGCGCGCACGGCGTCGGCGGCGGCGCG
>JAQGIP010000085.1 GCA_028291055.1 Caulobacter sp. | reverse complement strand
GCTGGTGACCGCCAACGACTTCATGCAGCTGTTCTTCGGCTGGGAAGGGGTGGGGCTGGCGTCCTACCTTTTGATCGGCTTCTGGTTCAAGAAGCCCACCGCCTCGGCGGCCGCCATCAAGGCCTTTGTCGTCAACCGGGTCGGGGACTTCGGTTTCGCCCTCGGCATCATGACCGTCTACTGGATGTTCCACACCATCGAGTTCCCCGAGCTGTTCCCGCAGATCGCGGGACACCTGGGCCAAAGCTGGCACTTCGCCGGTTGGGACTTCTCGGCGCTCGACCTGGCCGCCGTGCTGCTGTTCATCGGCGCCATGGGCAAGTCGGCGCAGTTCTTCCTGCACACCTGGCTGCCCGACGCCATGGAAGGCCCGACCCCGGTGTCGGCCCTGATCCACGCGGCCACCATGGTCACCGCCGGCGTCTATATGGTCTGCCTGCTGTCGCCGATGTTCGAATACGCGCCGGTGGCGCGCAACGTGGTGACGCTGGTGGGGGCGGTGACGGCCCTGTTCGCCGCCACCGTTGGCCTTGCCCAGAACGACATCAAGCGGGTCATCGCCTACTCCACCTGTTCGCAGCTGGGCTACATGTTCTTCGCGGCGGGCGTGGGCGCCTATCAGGGCGCCATGTTCCACCTGTTCACCCACGCCTTCTTCAAGGCGCTGCTGTTCCTGGGCGCGGGGTCGGTGATCGCCGGCATGCATCACGAGCAGGACATGCGGAAGATGGGCGCCATCTGGAAGCTGATGCCCGTCACCTTCGCGGTGATGACCATCGGCACCATCGCCATCACCGGCCTCGGCTGGCCGCCACTTGAGCATGTGTTCGGTGGCTTCGCCGGCTTCTATTCCAAGGACACCATCATCGAGGCGGCCTATGTGGCCGGGCGCAACAATCCCTTCGCCGCCTTCGCCTTCGTGGTGGGCCTGCTGGCCGCCGGCCTGACCTCCTTCTATTCCTTCCGCCTGGTGTTCATGACCTTCTTCGGCGCGGCCAAGTGGGGACATGACGCGCATCACGCGGACGACCATGCCGACGATCACGCGGTCGAAAGCCACGACGAGCCTCTGCCCGACCATGACGACCATGGGCACGGCCACGATCACAAGCCACACGAGAGCCCGTGGATAATGCTGGTTCCGCTGCTGGCCCTGTCGGTCGGCGCGATCCTCGCGGGCCGCGTCTTCGTCGAGAAGTTCGTCGGGCCCGAGCGCGCCGAATTCTGGAAGGGCGCCATCTTCAACGGCCCCACCAACCATGTGCTGGACGCCATCCACCATGTGCCCGAGTGGCTGGCCTGGGCGCCGCTGGTTGTGACGGTGTTGGGCTTTGTCGGCGCCTTCTACGTCTACATCCTCAACGAGGGGATGGGCGCGCGGATCGCCGCTCGGAAGGGCCCGCTGTGGACCTTCCTCTACAACAAGTGGTTCTTCGACGAGCTCTATGAGGCGACCTTCGTGCGCCTGGCCAAGTTCCTGGGCGACCTGTTCTGGAAGGGCGGCGATCAGAAGCTGATCGACGGGCTGGGCCCGGACGGTGTGTCGGCGGTCTCCTATGCCGTGGGCAGGGCGGCGGGCAGGGTGCAGACCGGATACGTCTATCACTACGCCTTCGTGATGCTGCTGGGCGTGGCGGGTCTGCTGACCTGCGCCCTGTTCTGGTTCCAGGCGTAAGGGGGCGATGATGACCGGTATCCTCTCCCTCACGACCTTCGCGCCGCTGATCGGCGTCGCGGCGATCCTGATCCTGCGCTTCTTCGGCAAGGCCGACGACGCGCGCACCGAGACCGCGGGCAAGTGGATCGCGCTGGCCACCACCCTGGCCACCTTCGCGCTGTCGCTGGTTCTGGTGATGAAGTTCGACCGGGCCAACCCGGGCTTCCAGTTCGTGGAAGACATCGGCTGGTTCGCCAAGCTGCACTACAGCATGGGCGTGGACGGCATCTCGGTGCTGTTCGTGCTGCTGACCACCTTCCTGCTGCCCATCTGTATCGTCGCGTCGTGGAAATCGATCGACAAGCGGGTGCTAGAATATCTGGTCGCCTTCCTGGTGCTGGAGACGCTGGTGATCGGGGTGTTCTGCGCCCTCGACATCGTGCTCTTCTATCTGTTCTTCGAGGGCGGCCTCGTGCCGATGTTCCTGATCATCGGTATCTGGGGCGGCAAGAACCGGGTCTATGCGGCCTACAAGTTCTTCCTCTACACCCTGCTCGGTTCGGTGCTGATGCTGGCCGCCATCCTGGCCATGATCGGGATTTCGGGGACCGCCTCGATCCCCGAGCTGAT
Source organism: Caulobacter sp. (assembly GCA_028291055.1). Classification (GTDB taxonomy): domain Bacteria; phylum Pseudomonadota; class Alphaproteobacteria; order Caulobacterales; family Caulobacteraceae; genus Caulobacter. The sequence continues at coordinate 28,808 of JAQGIP010000085.1, read as the reverse complement.
GCACTATCACTTCGATCCGGCGCTGCAGATCTTCCTGTGGCTGGCCTTCTTCGCCTCCTTCGCGGTGAAGATGCCGATGTGGCCGGTGCACACCTGGCTGCCCGACGCCCACGTCGAGGCGCCGACCGCCGGCTCCGTCATCCTGGCCGGCATCCTGCTGAAGCTCGGCGGCTACGGCTTCATGCGCTTCCTGCTGCCGATGTTCCCATCGGCCAGCCATGTCTTCACGCCGCTGGTGTTTTCGCTGTCGGTGATCGCCATCGTCTACACCTCGCTGGTCGCCTTCCGTCAGACGGACATCAAGAAGCTGATCGCCTATTCCTCGGTCGCCCACATGGGCTTCGTGACCATGGGCATCTTCAGCGGCAATGTTCAGGGCGAGCAGGGCGCGCTCTATCAGATGCTCAGCCACGGGGTGATCTCGGGCGCTTTGTTCCTCTGCGTCGGCGTCGTCTATGACCGCATGCACACCCGCGAGATCGCCTTCTACGGCGGGCTGGTGAACCGGATGCCCTGGTACGCGGCCATCTTCATGCTGTTCACCATGGGCAACGTGGGCCTGCCGGGCACCTCGGGCTTCGTGGGCGAAATCCTGACCATGACCGGCGTCTATGGCGTCTCGACCTGGACGGCGCTGGTGGCGGCCACGGGCGTCATCCTGTCGGCGGTCTATGCGCTGTCGCTGTACCGGCGTGTGGTGTTCGGCACGATGACCAACCCGGCGCTGGCCGGCATCACCGACGTGGACTGGCGCGAGATCGCCATCTTCGTTCCCCTGATCCTTTCGACCCTGGCGCTGGGGGTCTATCCCAACGCCGTCTTCCACATCACCGGAGCGTCGGTTGACGCGTTGGTCGGCGCCTACCGCGCCGCGAGCGGCGGCTGAGCTAACCTATGACCCTTCAGTCCAACCTGCTGATCGCGCTGCCCGAGCTGATCCTGGCCGTTTCGGCCCTGTTGCTGCTGGTGCTGGGCGCCGCCGCCAAGCGGGCGAGCCCGATCTTCACGGCCGCCTCCGTGGCCGCGCTGCTGTCGGCGGCCTATGTCGCCGCCACGGGCCATCAGGGCCACGCCTTCGGCGGCGGGCTGGTGGCGGACAACGCCGCGGCCTTCGCCAAGGTGGCCATGTATATCTCCAGCGCCGTGGCCATCGTGCTCGGCGACCGCTGGCTGGCGCGCCGGGGCGAGGCGCGGTTTGAGTTCCATGTGCTGGTGATCCTGGCCGCGCTCGGCATGGGGATGATGGTCTCCGCAGGCGACCTGATCAGCCTCTATGTGGGCGTCGAGCTGCAGTCGCTGGCCCTGTACGTACTGGCCGCCTTCCGCCGCGACGACGCCAAGGGCTCGGAAGCGGGCCTGAAGTATTTCGTGCTGGGTGCGCTGTCGTCGGGCCTGCTGCTCTACGGCGCCTCGCTGATCTATGGCTTCGCGGGGTCCACCAAGTTCCACGACATCGCCCTGGTGGCCCAGCATGGGGTCAATCCGGGCATCCTGTTCGGGCTGGTCTTCCTGATCTGCGGCCTGGCCTTCAAGGTCTCCGCCGCGCCGTTCCACATGTGGACGCCGGACGTCTATGAGGGCGCGCCGACCCCGGTGGTGGGCTTCTTCGCCGCCGCGCCGAAGCTGGCCGCCATGGTGCTGTTCGCCCGCGCGCTGGCCGACGGCTTCCCGGGCGCGCACGCCCAGTGGCAGCAGGTGCTGGTGGTGATCTCCCTGGCCTCGGTGTTCGTCGGCGCCTTCGCGGGCCTGGCGCAGAACAATCTGAAGCGGCTGTGGGCCTATTCCTCGATCGCCAACGTCGGCTACGCCCTGCTGGGGTTGGCGGCTGGGGGCGAGCAGGGCTTGAGCGCCATGCTGACCTTCATGGTCCTCTATATGGTGGACGTGACCGGCTTCTTCGCCTGCCTGCAGGCCCTGTCGCGCGACGGCAAGCCGATGGAGACCATCGAGGACATGGCGGGCCTGTTCCGCGAGCGGCCGATGATGGCCACTGCGATGACGGTGTTTTCGCTTTCGGCGCTGGGCATGCCGCCCTTCTCGGGCTTCTGGGCCAAGTTCTATGTGTTCGGCGCGGCGATGAATGCGCACAGCCCGATCATGACGCTGGCGGCCATCCTGGGGCTGGTCGGTTCGGTGGTGGCGGCCTTCTACTACCTGCGCCTGATCAAGGTGATGTGGTTCGACGCGGCGGTCGGCAAGACCGACGCCCTGCCGTTCGAGGCGCGGTTCGTGGCCTATGCGGCTGCGGCCTTCTCCTTCCCCATCGTGCTGGGCGCGCTCCATTATCTGGAGCCCTGGGCCAAGGCCGCCGCGGCGGCGTTCGGCCACGCCTGACGTGGCCACGCCGGCGCCCGTCGATTGGCTGGCCGAGATTGATTCCACCAATGCGGAGGCCCGGCGACGGGCCGAGGCGGGGGAGCGCGGGCCGGCCTGGATCGCCGCCCTGCGCCAGAGCGCCGGGCGCGGCCGGCGTGGGCGGGTGTGGGACACGGGCGAGGGCAATCTCGCCGCCACCCTGCTGTTCCAGACCGACAAGGCGCCGGGCGAGGCGGCCCAGCTGTCCTTCGTGGCCGCCCTGGCCGTGGCCGACCTGGCGCATGCCTTCGTGCCGCCGTCTCTGGTCAGCCTGAAGTGGCCGAATGATCCGCTGATCTTCGGACGCAAGGCCAGCGGCATCCTGATCGAGTCGGGCCAGCATCCGATGGGCGGGCTTTGGGTCGCGGTCGGGGTGGGGGTCAATCTGGCCCATGCGCCGAAGCTGGCCGACCGTCCGACCACAAGCTTCGCCGACCATATGAGCCAGCCGCCGCCGACGCCCCAGGCCGCGCTCGAGATCCTGGCGCGCGCCTTCGCCCACTGGGAAGGCGTGTGGCGCCGCGAGGGCTTTGCGCCGATCGCGCGGGCCTGGACGTCGCGGGCGCATGGGCTGGGTGAGCCCGCCGTCGCGCGGCTGCCCGACGAAACCGTGCAGGGGATCGCGGAAGGCCTGGACATCGACGGCGCGCTGAGGCTGCGTCAGGCCGACGGGACCATCCGCCGGATCACCGCCGGCGATGTCTATTTCGGAGGCGCCTGATGCTGCTGGCCATCGAACAGGGCAACACCAACACGCTGTTTGCAGTGCATGACGGCGAAAGCTGGATCGCCCAGTGGCGCGCGGCGACGGAGAGCACCCGCACCGCCGACGAATATGCCGTGTGGCTGTCGCAGCTGCTGAATATGAGCAACCTGAAGCTCAGCGACCTGGACGCCTGCATCGTCTCCAGCGTGGTGCCGCAATCGATCTTCAATCTGAGGAACCTGTCGCGCCGCTACCTGCATGTGGAGCCCCTGGTGATCGGCGAGAACGCCGAACTGGGCGTGGAGGTGCGCATCGACAAGCCCTCGGAAGCCGGCGCGGACCGGCTGGTCAACGCCATCGGCGCCCACATCGCCTATCCCGGCCCGCTGATCGTCATCGACAGCGGCACGGCCACCACCTTTGATCTCATCGGCGCGGACGGCGGGTTCGAGGGCGGAGTGATCACCCCGGGGATCAACCTGTCGATCAAGGCGCTGCATGAGGCGGCGGCCAAGCTGCCGCGCATCGCCATCCAGCGGCCGGCCAAGGTGATCGGCACCGATACCATCGGGGCCATGCAGTCGGGCGTCTTCTGGGGCTATATCGCCATGATCGAGGGGCTGATCGCGCGCATCAAGGCCGAGCGGGGCGACCACCTGACCGTGGTGGCGACCGGCGGGGTGGCGTCGCTGTTCGAGGGCGCGACCAGTTCAATCGACCACTTCGACCCGGACCTGACCATCCGGGGCCTGCTGGAAATCCACCGGCGCAACACGCCGGCGTAACGGCCGCATTGCGCGCGCGGCGCAGGGGACTAAAGAGAAGGCCATCATGATCGGTAAGCTCAATCACGTCGGCGTCGCGACCCCCTCCATCGACGAATCCCTGAAGATGTACCGCGACCTGCTGGGCGCCACGGACCACACCGAGAAGTGGGCCATGCCGGAGCAGGGGGTGTGGGTGTGTTTCGTCAACCTGCCCAACAGCCAGATCGAGCTGATCGAGCCCTATGGCGAGGCTTCGCCCATCCATGGCTTCCTGGCCAAGAACCCCAAGGGCGGCCAGCACCACATCTGCTTCGAGGTGGAAAACATCTACGAGGCGCGTGATGCCTTAAAGGCCAAGGGCGCCACCATCCTGGGCGAGCCGCGCATCGGGGCGCATGGCACGCTGATCATCTTCGTGCACCCCAAGGACATGGGCGGCATGCTGGTCGAACTGATGGAGACGCCGAAGGAGGCGCATCACTGATGAGCCCGATCACCTGGATCGCCATCTATCTGACCATCTGGTGGACCGCGCTGTTCGCCATCCTGCCGTTGGGCGTGAAGAGCTATCACGACATGGGTATGGACCCGGGGATCGGCGATCCGGGGGCGCCGGTGAACCCCAACCTGAAAAAGAAGTTCATCACCACGACCTGGGTGTCGGCGATCGTGTTCGCGGTGCTGTTCGTGGTGATCACCTTCCATCTGGTGTCGCTGCCGGAAGTGCGCTCCTTCCACTGAGGCCGCCGGCGCGGGGGCAGGGCGCCCAAGGTTCGGGCGCCAGGTGCAAGACCATGCCCCGCACGCACAATTCTTGAGCGAAACAGTCCTTCAATCACGCCATGGAGGGGGCGGGCCTCGGCGCGGGCAGGCCCCGGGTTATCGTCGATCACAGGTGAGCTGGACAGTTTTCCGGCTTTGCTCCGTGGCGTTTTCCCCGACGACAACTAGCGGCCGCGCAGGATCTGCGCGGCCCTTTTTTCTGATCTCGCCCTTTTTCTCGCCCTTTCGTTGCCAAGGTCCCCCGGCAAAGGCTAACTCAGCCCACTTTTCGGGTGCGCGATCCGCCGAAGTGGAAACCGGTTCGGCGGAGGAATCGCGCACAAACTTTAGTATGAGCCTGCGAGCAGGCTCTGGGGACTTGAGAACCTTATGCGTCTGTCGCGCTTCTTCCTGCCGGTGCTCAAGGAAGCCCCCTCCGACGCCCAGATCGTCTCGCACCAGCTGATGCTGCGCGCCGGCATGATCCGCCAGGAGGCGGCGGGCATCTATGCCTGGCTGCCGCTGGGCTTCCGCGTGCTCAAGAAGATCGAGCAGATCGTGCGCGAGGAGCAGGACCGCGCCGGCGCCGTCGAGCTTTTGATGCCCACCTTGCAGTTGGCCGACCTGTGGCGGGAATCGGGGCGTTACGACGCCTATGGACCCGAGATGCTGCGCATCACCGACCGGCATGACCGTGAGCTGCTTTACGGGCCCACCAACGAGGACATGATCACCGAGATCTTCCGGTCCTACGTGAAGAGCTACAAGGCGCTGCCGCTCAACCTCTACCATATCCAGTGGAAGTTCCGCGATGAGCGCCGGCCGCGGTTCGGGGTCATGCGCGGGCGCGAGTTCCTGATGAAGGACGCCTACAGCTTCGACATCGACGAGGCCTCGGCACGGAAATCCTATGACCGGATGTTCGTGGCCTATCTGCGGACCTTCAAGCGCATGGGGCTGACGGCGATTCCGATGCGCGCTGAGACGGGGCCGATCGGGGGCGATCTCAGCCACGAGTTCATCATCCTGGCCGATACCGGCGAGAGCGCGGTGTTCTGCGACAGCCGGGTGCTGGACCTGCCGGTGCCGGGCGAGGACGTCGACTACGACGGCGACATGAACGCCGTGGTGCAGGACTGGACCAAATACTACGCGGCCACCGAGGACGTGCACGATGCGGCGCGTTTTGAAGCGGAGACCCCGAGCGAATTCCGCCGCGAGGCGCGCGGCATCGAAGTCGGCCAGACCTTCTATTTCGGCGAGAAATACTCGCGGCCGATGAAGGCCAGCGTCACCGGCTCGGACGGGCAGGAGCATTTCGTGCACGGCGGCAGCTACGGCGTCGGCGTGTCGCGGCTGCTGGGCGCGATCATCGAGGCCAGCCACGACGACGGCGGCATCATCTGGCCCGACGCCGTGGCGCCCTTCGGCGTGGCCATCCTGTCGCTGCGCCCCGGCGATGCGGCGGTCGATGCGGCCTGCGGCACGGCCTATGAGGCGCTGACCAAGGCGGGCAAGGAGCCGCTGTGGGACGACACCGACGACCGGCCCGGCGCCAAGTTCGCCACCGCCGACCTGATCGGCCTGCCGTGGCAGCTGATCATCGGGCCCAAGGGCCTGGCCGAGGGCAAGGTGGAGCTGAAGCGCCGCGCCACCGGTGAGCGCGAGAGCCTGTCGCTGGACGACGCCATCGCGAAGATCGTGGGATGAGCAGGGCGGACGCCGCCAAGCCGCCCGCGATGGCCAACTTCGCCGGTCCCTTCAGCCGTTGGGAGCGGGCGGTGGCGGGGCGTTACCTGCGCGCGCGCCGCAAGGAGGCGGGCGTCGCCCTGATCTCCATCATCGCCTTCGTGGGCATATTGCTGGCGGTGGCCACGCTGATCATCGTGATGAGCGTGATGAACGGCTTCCGCACCGAGCTTCTGGGCCGGATCCTGGGCTTCAACGGCCACCTCTATGTGGACGGGCCGGTGCTCTCCAGCCCCTATCGCGACCAGGCGGTGATGCGTATCCGCGCGGTGCCCGAGGTGACCCAGGCCATTCCCATGGTCGAGACCCAGGCCATGGTGGTGGGCAAGGGCCAGATCGCCGGGGCCATCGTGCGCGGCATCCGCGCGTCCGACCTTAAGACCATCCCCATCGTCTGGAACAGCATCAAGGACGGCCCCGACCGCCAGGCCTTCGGCCAGGGCGAGGACGGCGGCGAGCTGATCTTCATCGGCGCTCGGATGGCGGAGTCGCTGAACCTGCAGGCGGGTGACGGCGTGACCCTGGTCTCGCCCTCGGGCGCGGCGACGGTGTTCGGTTCCGCGCCCCGGTCCAAGGATTTTACCGTCGGCGGCATCTTTCAAGTGGGGATGAGCGAGTACGACCAGTCCTTCGTCTACATGCCGCTGGAACAGGCCCAGCTGTTCTTCGGCCGCGACAACGCCGTCGATGTGATCGAGGTGAAGGTCAAGGACCCGGACAAGGCGCCGGCCATGAGCGCCGCGGTGCAGGCGGCGGCCGGCAGCGGCTCGCGGGTGCTGGACTGGACCCAGAAGAACCAGTCCTTCTTCAACGCCCTGCAGGTCGAGCGCAGCGCCATGCGGCTGATCCTGATGCTGCTGGTGGTGGTGGCGGCGCTGAATATCGTTTCCGGCCTGGTGATGTTGGTCAAGAACAAGGGGCGCGACATCGCCATCCTGCGCACCATGGGCGCCTCGCGCGGCGCGATCCTGCGCATCTTCGTGATGGCCGGCGCGACCATCGGGGCGCTGGGCACCCTGGCCGGGCTCGGCATCGGGGTGCTGTTCTGCCTCAACATCGACGCGATCCAGAAGTTCGTGGAGGGGGTGACCCGCACCTCCGTCTTCAACGCCGACGTCTATTTCCTGTCGCACATCCCCGCCCGGGTGGAGTGGTCGGAGGTGGCGGTGATCGTCGGCTGGTCCTTCCTGATCAGCCTGCTGGCCACGCTGCTGCCGGCCTTCTGGGGTTCGCGGCTCGATCCGGTGGAGGCGCTTCGCTATGAGTGAGGCCGCCGCCTTCCTGTCGCTGCGCGGCCTGCGGCGCACCTATCAGTCCGCCGCCGGCGACCTTGAGGTCCTGCGCGGCGTCGACCTGGATGTATTTCCGGGCGAGATCGTCGGCCTGATCGGGCCGTCGGGGTCGGGCAAGTCCAGCCTGCTGCATGCGGCGGGCCTGCTGGAGCGGCCGACGCAGGGCGACATCTGGGTGGCGGGCAAGGATTGTTCGGGCCTGTCGGAACGCCAGCGCACCCGCATGCGGCTGGGGTCCATCGGCTTCGTCTATCAGTTCCACCACCTGCTGCCGGAGTTCACGGCGCTCGAGAATGTGGCCATGCCGGCGCTGATCGCGGGGGCCAAGGCGGGCGCGGCGCGGGATCGCGCCCAGGTCCTGCTGAGCGACATGGGACTGGCCGAACGCGTGCATCATCAACCGGCCCAACTGTCGGGCGGCGAGCAGCAGCGGGTGGCCATCGCCCGCGCGCTGGCCAATTCGCCCAAGCTGATCCTGGCCGACGAACCGACCGGCAACCTGGACCCCGACACCGCCACCGGGGTCTTCCAGTCGCTGTTCGAACTGGTGCGGGGCCAGGGGGTCGCGGCGCTGATCGCCACCCATAACCTCGAGCTGGCGCGCTATATGGACCGTGTTTTTGCCTTGAAGGATGGGCATCTTGAGGAACGGCGCGTATGACGCGCGCATTGTCTGCCCGCTGATTGACGCGGGGCGGCCTCCCTTTCGCCCAAGTCACACGGCTTTTGCGGTCTCGGCGGTCAGCCCACGCCGATCGCCCGCGTATCCAGGCTGGGAGAGTGCATTGCCCCGCGAACTCGATTTCACCGGTGAATCCGGAACCCTCTACCGCTACCACCTCCATGAGGATGACCGCGCGCCGTCGCCGGCGGGCGGCAACTACCTCTATGTGAAGATGGCCGGGGCCGAGGCCAAGGTCATCTATGCGGGCGAGACGGAAAGCCTCTATCGCGGCCTGCGCTCGGACTGGAGCGAGGCGCGCGAGCATGGGGCGACGGACATCTTCCTGCGCCTCAACGTCACCGGCGACGTGCGCCGGGCGGAGAAGGCCGATCTGGTGGCCCACTACAAACCGGTGATGAACACCGTGTCGGAGCCCTGATCCGCAGCCTGACTGCGACACTACCCCACGTTGGTTAACGCGGCGGGTGTGGGTACTCCCTGGTGTGTGCCGGGGATCAAGTCCTCCCAACACCTTGACCCGGCATTTGGGCCTCGACGTCTCCACAGGGACGCTCGGGGCTCAATTCGTTTGGGGCCACGGGCAGACCCTTTCACCGGGCGCCGCGCGCTATGGCTCGGGAGCCCTTTGCGAAATAGTATCAATCATTATAAGGTTGGCTCGTGATGCGGGCCGACAGAGTCCGCACCGGTCCTTGGGGGGAGGCCCAGTGAGCCCGAAAGTCCCGGCTGCAATCTCTTTGATCGTGCTGGCGTTCGCCGCGATCGCCAGCGTCGTGACCGGCGGGGTTTCCGCCGCGCGTGAAGCGCGGCCTGCCGACAGCCCGGTTCCGGCGCCCGCCGTCGTGGACCTCTACCGGACGCGGTGCGCCGCCTGTCACGGCGCCGAACTGCAGGGCGTCGGTGGTCCGCCCCTGGCGGGCCCCCGCTTCCAGGCGAAATGGACGGGCCGGCCGGTCGGTGAGCTGGAAGCCGCGATCGCGGAGATGCCGCAGGGGGCGCCCCGCAGCCTCGCGCCCCAGGACTATCGCGGCCTGCTTGGCCTGATCCTCACCGCCAACGGCTATCGCCCCGGCGACAAGGTGCTGACGACGGCGGCTGCGGCCGCCAACGAGAAGGCCGCGTCACCGGAAGGCCTCACCGTTAGCGGCGGCGCCGCGCCCGTGGTCGAGGCCTTGCCCCTGCCGGCCGCGCCAAGGACCTTGGGCGCGGCCAGCGGAAACGCCGGCGCCGAAGCGCGGCTGCTGGCCCCATTGGACGCCGACTGGCCGATCTACAACCGCGACTACAAGGGCCAGCGCTTCTCGCGGCTGGCGCGGATCACGCCGGCGAACGCGGGCAGGCTTGCGCCCCAATGCATCTTCCAGACCGGGGAGGTCGGCAGCTTCCAGACCTCGCCCCTGGTCCAGGACGGCCGCCTCTACCTCACCACGCCCAACGGCACCTATGCGATCGACGCGAAGACCTGCCGCAAGATCTGGGAGTATGCCTATGTCCCGCAGGGCGCGGAGGGTTCGGCCAACAGCCGCGGCGCCGCCCTCTATGAGGGCAAGATCATCCGGGGCGCGCCGGACGGCCACCTCTATGCGCTGGATGCCGAGACCGGCAAGCTGCTGTGGGACGTCTGGGTGGCCGACGGCCGCAGGGGCTACGCGCTCAGCGCCGCCGTGGTGGCCTTCGGGGGCAAGGTCTACACCGGCCAGGCGGGCGGCGACCGGGGCGCCACCGGCCGCATCCACGCCTTCGACGCCAACACCGGCAAGCTGGTATGGACCTTCGAGACCATCCCCACCGGCAACGCCCCCGGCGCGGAGACCTGGGGCGGCGGCCAGTCGGTCGGCGGCGGCGGCTCGTGGACCAGCATCACCATCGATCCCGCCACGCGCCGGCTCTATGTGCCGGTCGGCAATCCGGGCTCGGACCTCGACGGCTCGATGCGGCCCGGCGACAACCTCTACACCAACTCGGTGGTGGTGCTGGACGCCGACACCGGCAAGCTGGACTGGTACGTCCAGCAGGTCGCCCACGACGAGCACGACTGGAACACCGCCGCGCCGCCGGTGCTCTACGAGATCGGCGCGCGGCGCTACATGGCCGTGGCCACCAAGGGCGGCTGGCTGTTCATCTACGACCGCGACACCCACAGGCTTATCAGCCGAAGCGAGATCACCACCCACCTGAACGAGACCGCCGCCCCCACGGCCGATGGGGTCCATATCTGCCCGGGCACCCTGGGCGGCGCGGAGTGGAACGGGCCGGCCTTCGATCCGGTGACACGGAGGCTCTACGTCAACTCGGTCGATTGGTGCGCGACCTTTATCCGCCAGCCGCCGGGCGGCCACAGCACCTTCGGCGGCAGCGTCCGCTTCGACCCGATCGAAGGGGCTGGAGGCTGGTTGCGCGCCTTCGACGCCGCCGACGGCAAGGCCCTGTGGGCCAACCGGATGGACGCGCCCATGATCGCCGGGGTCACCCCCACGGCCGGCGGCGTCGTCTTCACCGGCTCGGCCAATGGCGACTTCCTGGCGCTCGACGCCAGGACCGGCGCGGTCCTCTACCGCTTCAACACCGGCGGCGCGGTCGGCGGCGGGGTGACGACCTATGCGGTCGACGGGCGCCAGTATGTGGCGGCGGCTTCGGGCAACGCCTCGCGCACCATCTGGAAGACGCGCGGCGCGGCGACCATCGTCGTCTTCGGCCTGCCCCAGGAAACGCGGCAATGACCATGGCCAGCCTCTCGCGCCGCCAGCTGTTGGTGACGGCCGCCGTGGCCGGGGGCGGGATGGCGCTTGGGTTCACGGCCCAGGCTGCGGAGGGAAGGCCCGCGGAATTCACCCCCTGGCTGACCATCGCGCCGGACGGCGGGGTCACGGTGCGCGTGACGACGCCCGACATCGGCAACGGCGTCGCCACCCAGGCCGCGATGACGGTCAACGAGGAACTCGACGCCGACTGGTCGAAGGTGCGGACCGAATACGCCTCGACGCTGCGCAACCAGGCGGAGGGCGGCGTCTATTCGGCGGCCGGCGGGGGGCTGGCCTGGTTCAGCGGACGCTCGACCCGCGACGACCGCATGACGCTGCAGCTGCAGGTGGGGGCCAGCGCGCGCGAGCGTTTGCGGGCCGCCGCCGCCGTTCGTCTGGGCGCGCCGCTGAGCGAGATCGAGGCCCGGGCCGGCATGCTGATCCATGCGCCCACGGGCCGGCGGCTGGGGTATGGCGAGGTGGCGGCCGAGGCCTGCGCGGTGAGCCTGGCGGCCGAGCCCGCCCTGAAGCCCCGCGCGGCGTGGAGCCGGCTGGGCAAGGCCGCGCCGGGGCGGCTGGAGAACCCCGGCATCGTCACCGGCAAGGCGGTGTACGGCATGGATGTCCGGCTGCCGGGCATGGTCTACGCCGCCCTGCGCCAGAGCCCGGTCCATGGCGGCAGGTTGAAGGCCTTCGACGCGGCGGCGGTGAAGGGGATGGCCGGCGTGCTGGCCGTCGTCACGATCGATCCCGACGAGCCGCGCGGCGCCGCCGACGGCGCGAAGGAGCCGATGCGCTATCCGCCCTTTTCCAGCGCCGCCCAGAGCGGGGTGGCGGTGATCGCCGAGCACTATTGGCAGGCCCGCGCGGCGCTCGAGGCCCTGCCCGTCGAATGGGACGCGGGAGGCGGCGCCGCCTGGAGCGATGCGGCCAAGCTCGAATCCGCCGCCGTCGCGGCGGTGGAGGGGACAGCCGGCAAGACCATCGTCTCGCGCGGGGCGGTCCCTGAAACGGGGGATGGCCGGACCGTCGAGGCGACCTACCTCACGCCCTATTGCGAGCACGCGGCCATGGAGCCGCTGAACGGCGCCGCCCTGGTCACGCCGGGCCATGTGGAGGTCTGGCATCCGTCCCAGAACCCGGCCCAGGCGACCTGGATCGCCGCCGACGAGACCGGCCTGCCATTGTCCGCCGTCACCTTCCACCAGACCCTGGTCGGCGGCGCCTTCGGTCGGCGGGGCTTCTGCGACGACACCCGCATGGTGGTGGCGGTGGCGCGCAAGTTCCCGGGCCGCCCGGTGCATGTGATCTGGTCGCGTGAGGAAACCGCCCGCCAGGGCCGCTATCGCCCGCTGGCCGTGGGCCGGTTCCGCGCCGCGCTGGATGCCCACGGCCTTCCCACGGGCCTGTCGGTCAACGTTGCTCAGGCGCCCGGTTTCCCGCCCTTGGGACTGATCGACAACGCCTATGTCGCCCACACCCTTCCGTCGGTGCGGATCGACGCGCAGACCTTGCCCTTCCACCTGCTGACCGGGTCGTTCCGGGGGCCCAGCTACAACAGCTACGCCTTCATGACCGAGACCTTCATCGACGAATGCGCGGCGGCGGCCGGGGCCGATCCGCTGGCCTATCGGTTGATGCTGCTGAAGGATGCGCCCGATCCGGCCTGGGCGCGCTGCCTGCAGGTCGCCGCCGGCAAGGCGGGCTGGGGCCGCAAGGCCGCCAAGGGCAGGGGGCTGGGCATCGCGGTCTGCAACTGGGGCGGAGGCGGCAAGCCGCGCTCGGGGACCACCATCGCAGCCGTGGCGGATGTCGAGGTCTCCAAGGGCGGCGCGCTGGCGGTCCGCCGCGTCGACGTCGCCTTCGACTGCGGCAGCATGGCCAACGCCGACGGCGTGGAGGCTCAGCTGGTGGGCGCGACCCTGTATGGCCTCAACGTCGCGCTCAACGAGGCGCTGCGGGTCAAGGACGGCGCGGTGGTCGACGGCAATTTCGACACCTACACGGTCAACCGCATGGCCGACGCGCCGCCCGTCATCGTCCATTTCGACGCCCTGTCCGGGGACCCGCGTTTCGCCGAGGTTGGAGAGGCCGGGGTCGGCCCGATCGGCGCGGCCGTGGGCAATGCGATCTTCGCCGCGACTGGACGGCGCCTTCGCCGCCAACCGTTTGCCGCTCAGGAAAAGAGCTGGAGCTAGGACGGCCGCACTCGGAAACGGGGGAATGCTGCGTTGCGGCGCCCAGGTGATCGCTGTTGACTTGAGACGGCGGGGTGGGCATCTGTCGAAATAAGTAATGGCTACACAAGAACGTTGCCCTGCGAGCATCTCAAGGATGCCGAATTGGCAATGATTTGCCCAGAAATCGCCTTGTAGATCATAAAATGTCGCCCATGCTTCACTTGGATCGGCTCAATAGATAGCTCGACCTTGGGGAGGCTTGAACGTGCTCTGGAAATCCAACAGGCGTAGACTATTCGCGAGCTCCTCCAGGGGTTGTCTTGCGCTTAACCTTTGCGGTATGACGTCCCTCGCGGCGGCGGTAGCATTCAGCGGTGGCTTTGTGACGCCGGCCCGGGCGGAGGACAGCCCGCCCGCGCTCGAAGAGGTGGTGGTCACCGCACGGAAGCGGGAAGAGAACGTCCAGACGACCCCCGTTTCGGTGAGCGCGGTCTCCCAGGAAACGATCGAAAAGCTCAACATCAACCGGCTGGAGAACCTGCCGCAGGTGGCGCCGGGGCTGCGGGTCACCTCCAATGGGCCCAGTTCCGTTGCGCCGCTGATCTTCCTGCGCGGCGTGGGCAGCGTCTCGGTGGCGCTCTATTCAGAACCGCCGGTCGGCGTCTATGTGGACGGCGTCTACTTCCCCCGTCCCACCGCCAGCGCGCTCGACCTGCCCGATACGTCGGGCATCCAGGTGCTGCGCGGGCCGCAGGGCACGCTGTTTGGCCGCAACAACACCGCCGGCGCCATCCTGGTGACGACCCAGGCGCCGCGCCCCACGGCAGCCGCCACGCTGAACCTCGGCTACGGCAGCGACAACGACTTCACCGCCTCGGCCATCCTTCACTCCGGCAACATCGGCGACACCACCTGGCGCGTCAAACTGGTGGCCCAGATCCACGACCGCGACGGTTGGGAACGCTTCCCCGGCTATAACCGCGACCGCTGGGGCGGCAGCCTGCACCAGCGGGCGTTCAGCTTCACCGTGGCGGGCGACATCCTGCCCAACCTGAAGGTCAGCAACCGCGCCTATTATGGCCAGGTGACCTCGGCGGTGGGTTGGCAGTTCCTGCGCACCTCTCCGGCGGCGGCGGCCTATCTGAACCAGAGCCAGCTGCTGGGTGGTCCTGCGCCCGTCATCGGCCTGGACCCGCAGAACCTGGTCTATCGCGACCCGAAGCTGCTGGACGATTCCCTGGTCCGCTCTTTCGGCGACCTGCTGACCTTCGACCTGGACCTGGGCAAGCATCTGCAGATCAAGTCGATCACCGCCTATACGGGCCTGGACGAGAACCTGACCGGCCAACTGGGCGGCAGCGCCATCACCGGGCGTGTTCTACGACCGGGCGGCGTGATCAGCATCGAGACCTTCAGCCTCTTCACCACGCCGGCGGAGCCCGGCCGCACCGAGCAGTTCAGCCAGGAACTGCAGGCGACGGGCGAGGCGGGCGACTTCAGCTATGTGGGCGGGCTCTACTTCTTCCGCGAGCACAATCACGAAACCATCTCGACCATCACCGCGTCGCTGCCGGCCATCGCCACGGGCGCCGCGACCCTGACGGCCGGCGCCACGACCTATACCGTGGCGACCCAGTCCTGGGCGGCCTATGGCCAGGTCAACTACAAGCCCAAATCGCTGGACGAACGGCTCGAACTCAGCGTGGGCCTGCGCTACACCACCGACAAGCGGGGCGTGGACAACCACCGCGTCTCCACCCCCAGCAGCACCGGCGTGACCACCGTCGCCAACGGCGTCCCCGACCAGCACACCTGGGACAATGTGGGCTGGAGCCTTTCGGCCAGCTATCAGGTGACCGACACCATCTTTGCCTTCACGCGGGTCTCCTCCGCCTTCCGGGCCGGCGGGTTCAACGCCGCCTCGCTCGGGGCGCCGGCCTATGGGCCGGAAACGGCGATCAGCTATGAGGCCGGGGTGAAGTCGGAACTGTTCGACCGCCACCTGCGCGTCAACGTGGTGGGCTTCCGCACCAACTATGACGACCTGCAGATCAACCAGCGTTGCCCCGGTTGCGGCTCGGCCTTGATCCCCGGCGGCACGCCCACCGACACCAACTTCATCGTCAACGCCGGCAGCGCCACCTACACCGGCTATGAGATCGAGGCCCTGGCCGTGCTGCCGATGGGCTTCCGCGTCGACGCCAACTTCGGCTACGTCTTCCCGAAGTATAAGGAATACATCTACGGCAACCCCTTCTACTGCTCCGCGCCCGGCGTGCCGGCCACCTGCATCCCGGGCCAGCCGCAGCTGATCAACTTCGCCAAGCCCAACATCACCGGGACCGAGGCGCGCTTCACCTTCCTGTCGAAATACACCTTCCACATGGGCGCCCAGTGGGAGTCCCAGCCGACGCGGGTCGGGGTTTGGACGCTGAGGGCGGACTATTCCTACAAGAGCCCCTTCATCTACAGCACCCTCGACATCACCGCGCCGCTGGGCAAGCTGCAGTCCTCGGGCAAGGAAGAGAATGTCAGCGCCCGGATCATCCTGTCGGAGATCCCGCTGAACAACGGCAATATCAAGCTGCGCATGCAGCTGTTCGGCGACAACCTGACCAACAACCAGGCCCTGGTGACCGCCGTCGACTTCGGCGCCTACATGCCGGGCATCTTCGTGAGGCCCCGGAATTTCGGGTTCAACATGACGGCCCAGTTCTAGCGATCGACCAGGAGCCCGGTCTTCGGACCGGGCTCAACTGGGTGCGGGGCCGTGGAGCGGCTCCGGCCGTCCCACCCGGCGCGCGGCGCGGACATGCCGAGCGCGCGGGAAGGGGATTTTCAGATCACGACGCCGCAGACAAGGCGCCGGACCAACACGGAGGAAGCGCGATGATGGACAAGGCATGGGCGATGCTCAACCGGCGCACGGCGGTGGGCCTGATGAGCGGCGGCGCGGCGATCGCCGGCGCCACGGGGGCCAGCGCGGCGGCCAAGGCGGTCGCCACGGCCGCGGCTCCGCCCCTCGACGTGAAGCTGGACATCGACGGCTACAAGCCGACCGACGGCTTCTTCGACAAGGTCTATATCGACATCGACGAGGTGCGCACCGACTACGTGCGCCACCGCTTCATCCACGGCGGCTTCAAGGGCACGGGTACGCGCTTCACCATCCACCTGCCGGAAGCCCAGTATTACAAGGGCCGCTTCGTCCAGCCGCTGGAAGGCGGCACCGGCGGCAATGAATACAGCTATGGCGCGCCCCAGGAGGGGGCGATGATGCTGGGCGGCCTCGACATGGCCGTGCGCCTGGGCTGCTACCTGGTGCAGTCGAACCAGGGCCACGTCGGCACCGAGAAATGCCCCAAGGGCGGTGACGACGTCTCCATCTACGGCTATCGCGCCAGCGCCGAAGTGGGCCGCTTTGCCCGCGACCTGGCCACCCAGGTCTATGGGACGCGCCCGAAGAAGGGCTATGTGTTCGGCGGCAGCGGCGGCGGCAAGCGCTGCATCAGCTGCATCGAAGGCGGACCGGACATCTGGGACGGCGGCCTGCCCTTCATGGCCGGCGGCCAGCTGGACCCCAAGGGCGGCAACTCCCCGGTCATCGCCACCCAGATCATCTTCTATACCGCCCTGCTGAACGTGCAGCGCATGCTGCGCACCGAACTGAAGGGCGTGGTGGATTCCGTCGAGCCGGGCGGCAGCGGCAACCCGTTCGAGACCCTCAACGTCGATCAGCGCGAAGCCCTGGCCGACCTCTACCGCTGCGGCTTCCCGCGCGGGGCGGAGTTCCTGCTTGATCCTGACAACTACACCGGCCAGATCTTCGAATGGGCCTGGTCGGCCGACAACATCTTCAAGCTGGACCCGGACTATTTCACCGACTTCTGGTCCAAGCCCGGCTATGGCGGCCACGACACGCCGCACATCTTTGTCGACGACATCGTCGACACCACGGCGACGGTGAAGCGGGTGGTCACGGCCGGCGACCTGGCGGCCGCGGTGGCGGCGGGCGGGCCGGAAGCGCGCTCCTCCTCCGTCTCCATGATCCGCCGCATGGCTAAGGACACGGCCGTCGGGGTGATCCTGGAAGAGACGCCCAAGGGCTATATGGTCGGCGCGGGCATGGCGATCGCCACCGGCGAGGCGGCCGGCCGCACCCTCTACTGCACCTCCCAGGCGGGCGACACCTACCTGGGCAACGCGCTCGACGTGGCGGGCAATGTGAAGTTCGCGGGCGTCAAGCCGGGCGACAAGATCCGCATCACCAACAAGCCCTTCCTGGCCTACTGCCACTGGTATCGCCACCATGTGGTCGGCGCCTCGATCGACTTCGCCAACGAGATGGTCGATGGCCGGCCGCTGTTCCCGCAGCGGGAAAAGCAGATGCCCGCGACCATCTTCACCGGCGGCTGGAACACGGCCAAGATCCAGGGGAAGATGCTGTGGTACCAGCATACCCACGACACCGCCGTGTGGGCCGCCCCGCCCTTCGAATATGTGTCGGACGCGCGCCGCATCATGGGCGAGAAGCTGACCCGCGAACGGGTGAAACTGCGCTTCACCGAACACGCCCACCACATCCCGGCGGCCTATATCCCCGCCAACGGCGCGCCCGTGCCGACCACGCGGCTGATCAGCTATATGTCGCATATCGAGCAGGGCCTTCAGGACCTGATCGACTGGGTTGAAGGCGGCGTCGAGCCGGCCGAGACCCATGCGGAATACCGCGAGGGCAAGGTCGTGCTGCCGCCGACGGCGGCCGGACGCGGCGGCATCCAGGCGGTGGTCAACGCCAGCGCCAACGGCGGTCCCCGCGCCGATGTGAAGGTGGGCCAAGCGGTCACCCTGGGCGTGTCGGCGGAGGTTCCGCCCGGCATGGGCACGGTGGTGGCCGTGGAATGGGACTTCGACGGCCTGGGGAGCTATCCGTTCAAGCAGCCCGAGGTGGACGGCAAGGCCAAGGCCGTGAAGCTGTCGACCACCCACGCCTTCGACAAGCCAGGCACCTACTTCCCGGCCGTGCGCGTCATCTCCCACCGCCAGGGCGTGATGGATCCCAAGGCGGCGCGCCGCATCGAAAACCTCGGCCGCGTCCGGGTGGTCGTCACCTGACACCGGCCCGCGCCGCCGCGAACACCCTGATGATCGAGACAAGGAACCGGACCATGCGTCTGCCCAGATATCTGCTCCCACTTGTCCTGGTGTTCGCGGCGGCCGGCGCCCAGGCGGCGCCCGGCGGCGGGATTCCGCGCGCCGCCAAGCCGGAAGCCGTGGGCTTCTCCACCGAGCGTCTGGAGAAGCTGCACGCCGGCTTCGAACAGCTTGTCGCGTCGAAGCAACTGCCCGGCTACGTCACCGTGGTGGCCCGCCACGGCAAGATCGTCGCCTTCAACGCGGGCGGGATGCAGGACATCGCCGGCAACGTGCCGATGAAGACCGACACCATCTTCTACATGGCCTCCCAGACCAAGGTGCTGAACGCCGTGGGCATGATGATGCTCTACGAGCAAGGCAAGTGGCGGGCCGAGGACCCGATCTCCAAATTCCTGCCGGAGTTCGCCAACCTCAAGGTCCAGACCGGCGTCGACAAGGACGGCAAGTTCACGCTCGAAGACCCGAAACATGCGCCGACCATGGGCGAGCTGATGACCATGACGGCGGGCTTCTCATACGCCAACTATCCCGACGCCAACCCGATCGACCGGATGTATCGCGACACCCATGTG
Source organism: Caulobacter sp. (assembly GCA_028291055.1). Taxonomy (GTDB): domain Bacteria; phylum Pseudomonadota; class Alphaproteobacteria; order Caulobacterales; family Caulobacteraceae; genus Caulobacter. Next base: position 9,842 of record JAQGIP010000085.1, on the reverse strand, counting down.
CTGCAGTCGCCGAACCTGGGCGAGCTGGTCAACCGCATCGCCAAGATCCCGCTGCTCTATCAGCCGGGGACCCACTGGGCCTACAGCGCCTCGGCCGATATCCAGGGCGCGATCATCGAAAAGCTCAGTGGCCAGAAGATCGCCGACTTCTATCGCCAGCGCCTGTTCCTGCCGCTGGACATGAAGGACTCGTCCTTCCAGGTGCCACCGGAGAAGCTGTCGCGGCTGGCCAAGATCTATCATGTCGACAAGGACGCCGGCACATTCACCGCCCAACCGATGACCTCGCCGGAGGGCACCCCGCCCAACGTCGTATCGGGGGCGGGCGGCCTCTACACCACGGCCGAGGACTACCTCCGCTTCGCCCTCATGCTGGTCAACAACGGCGAACTGAACGGCGCGCGCATCCTGTCGCCCAGCTCGGTCAAGCTGATGCGCACCAACCACCTGGCCGACAGCCTGATCGCGGCGGGCCAAGCCGACGGCTGTCTGGGCCGGCCGTGCCATGTGAAGCCCGGCTACGGCTATGGCTACGACGTGGCCGTCGCCTATGACCCGATCGCCTGGGGCAGCACGCTGGGCGCCGGCAGCTATCACTGGGGCGGGGCCTTCGGGACCTGGTTCTGGGTCGACCCGACCAACGACCTCGTCTTCGTGGGCATGATCCAGGTGATGGGCCAGCGCAAGGACGTGCGGGAACTGTCGCAGACCTGGACCTATCAGGCCCTGGTCGATCCGGAGATATAGGAATGGCGCCCGGCGCACGAGCCGCCTGGCTCACGCTCGCGGCGCTGACGCTTGCCGGCGCGGCGGCGGCCCAGACCGCGCCGGTTCAAACGGTCCCCGGCCAACCGCTGGAGACCCGTCCGCCTAACGCCACGGGCCAGACGCCGGCCTTTCCGGGCCAGACCCGCGCGCCCTATGCGCCGGCCGGGGTGGCTTATGAGGTGAGCGTGGTGGCCACGGGGCTGGAGTCGCCCTGGGGCCTGGCCTTCCTGCCGGACGGCCGCCTGTTGGTCACCGAACGGGCAGGGCGGTTGCGGATCGTGGCGGCGGACGGAACCCTGTCGCCGCCCGTGACGGGCCTGCCGCCGATCGACGTCTATGGCCAGCAGGGACTGCTGGACGTGGCCCTGGATCCGGATTTCGCGAGCAACGGCCTGGTCTACTGGGCCTTCACCGACCCCCGGCCGGACGGCCACGGGCTGGCGGTGGCGCGGGGACGGCTGGTCGCCGACGGCGCGCCTCGACTGGAGGACGTCAAGGTGATCTGGCGGATGAAAGCCGGCCTGGTCAACGGGGCCTATTTCGGCGGAAGGCTCGCGTTTGCCCGCGACAAGACCCTGTTCATCGCCACCGGCGACGGGCTGATCAGCCCCAAGGACGGCGGCTCGCCGGAGGGGGCGGGGCAGGCGCAACGGCTGGACAGCGCCATCGGCAAGGCGCTGCGCATCAACCGCGACGGCTCCATCCCCAAGGACAACCCCTTCGTCCACCGCAAGGACGCGCTGCCGGAACTGTGGTCGCTGGGCCACCGCAACATCGAGAGCGCGGCGATCAATCCCTGGACCGGGCGCCTCTGGACCGTGGAGCATGGGCCCAAGGGCGGTGACGAGCTGAACATCCCGCTGGCCGGGCGCAACTACGGCTGGCCCATCACCACCTACGGCATCGACTATTCGGGCAAGCCGGTGGGCGCGGGCCTGACGGCCAAGGCCGGCATGGAGCAGCCGGTCTACTACTGGGACCCGGTGATCGCGCCGTCGGGCATGGCCTTCTACGACGCCGACCTGTTCCCGGCCTGGAAGGGCAGCCTGCTGGTGGGGTCGCTGCGCGAGAAGCACCTGACGCGGCTGGTCCTCAAGGGCGACCGGGTGGTGGGCGAGGAGCGGCTGCTCGTCGAGGTGAATGAGCGCATCCGAGACGTGCGCGTGGCGCCGGACGGCTCGGTCTATCTGCTGACCGGAACTCCGGCCGGCCGCATCCTCAAGCTCACTCCAAAGCCCTGAGATGGAACCGGCCGCGAGCACGCCGGGATCAGTAGGCGCCCGCGCTCTGGGCCATCGGCACGGGCGCGGCCGGGCGCCGCTCGAAGTCCCGCGGCTCGCCCGTCTCGGCCTGGGCCTCCTCGACGCTGCGCACGAAGTTGGCGAGCAGGGGCGAGGGGTTGTAGCGGCGCCAGATCATGCTGAGCGGCATGGGCACGTTGTAGTCCTCGATGCGCCGAAGAGCGACGTCGGTGGGGTCGCGTCCTGGGTGGGAGGTGATGACCAGCGCCACCCCCATGCCCGCCGCCACCAGGCTGTAGGCCACGTCCACCGAGGACACCTCGACCACGATGTCCGGCGTGAAGGACTGCTGCTGGCAGATGGCCAGCATGCGGTTGAACAGGCGCGGCGATATGGTGCGCGACGGCCAGATGAACTTCTCCTTGACCAGGTCGCTGAGGCGGATGACCGGGGCATGGATCAGCGGATGGTCCAGCGGCAGCACCAGCACGAAGTTGTGCATGCCGACCTCGCGCAGTTCGAACTCCTCGCGGTCGCCGCCCTCCTCGAAGACGAAGCCCACCTCCAGTTCGCCCTGGCGCAGCTTCTCGCGCTGCTGCTCGGAAACCATGGGGGCGAAGCGCAGATCGACGTCAGGCCACTCGGTCCGGAAGCGTCGGATGGCGGCGGGCAGGACCGGCCGTCGGACCATGCCCTCGGTGAAGCTGATGCGCAGCAGACCCAGGCCGCCGTCGGCAACCCGGCGGGTGCGGCGGATGATCTGGTCAAGATCGGCCAGGACGCGGCGAACGTCCTGGGCCAGGGACCGGCCGGCCGGCGTCGGATGGACGCCCCGGGCGCGCCGCTCGAACAGGCTGACGCCCAGTTCCATTTCCAGGTCGCCGATGCGCCGCGACAGCGCCGACTGGGCGATGTGCAGCCGGTCGGCCGCCTTGTGGAAGCTCTGTTCCTCGAACGCGGCAAGGAAGAACGGGAAATGTTTGGTGATCACAGCGCTGGCCCCCAATGCTGACGTTTCGTCCCCGCGCTTCCCCGCCCGGTCTGATGCCGAATTGAGGTCGCAAGACCAGACTGCATCAACGGGCGGGATCAGCCAAGGATAATTCCTATAAAGATATATATATTGGGGTGTCACGCGCGGGCGCGGGGCTGCGACGGGGCCCGCCGCTCGCCGATCGGGCTTGACCGGAACAAAAGCGCAACCTAGAACAAACGGGCAACCTGTTTTGGGAGGTCCGAATGACCCGTCTCGCGATCAACAGCCTGTCACTTGCTTCTGTCGCCGGCTTCGTCTGGATGATGTGTTCGGTCGCGCATCTGGTCGCCTGAGTCGGTTAAGCCGGATCGGGGTCCGCCATGCGCCTAGCGTATGAGGAGGCCAAGATGGGCGACGGCGCGGCGGGAGGCGGGTTCGTGCACCTTCGGGTGCGCTCGGCCTATTCGCTGCTGGAAGGCGCCATCAAGGCCGACGCCATCGGGACGCTCGCGGCGGCTCAAGGCATGCCGGCCGCCGGCATCTGCGACCGGGCCAATCTGTTCGGGGCGCTGGAATATTCCGTCGCCACCAAGGACGCGGGCGTTCAGCCCCTTATCGGCTGCGCCCTGCCGGTCACCGGCATCGGCCAGGGGCAGTCGGAGCGCTGGGCGCGCACGCCCACCATCGTGCTCATCGCCCAGAACACCAAGGGCTACCTCAATCTCAGCGCCCTCTCGTCGATGGCCTTCCTCGAGGCGGGCGACATGGATGAGCCATCCGTGCCCTGGGCCAAGGTGGTCGAGCATTCGGAAGGGCTGATCCTGCTGTCGGGCGGCACCGACGGGCCGGTCGATCCGCTGTTGGCGATCGGCAAGACGGCCGACGGCCAGGCGGCGCTGGCCGAGATGGCCCGCGTATTCGAGGGCCGCTTCTACATCGAGCTTCAGCGCCACCAGCTGGCCATCCAGGCGGCCGCCGAACCGGCGCTGGTGGGTTACGCCTATGAGCACGACCTGCCGCTGGTCGCCACCAACGACGTCTATTTCGGCCCGCCGGACCTGTGGCAGGCCCACGATGCCCTGCTGTGCATCGCCGACGGCGCCTTCGTGGGCCAGGACGAGCGGCGCCGCGTGACGCCGGAGCACTGGTTCAAGCCGCAGGACGCCATGCGCGCCCTGTTCGCCGACCTGCCGGAAGCCTGCGACAACACCCTGGAGATCGCGCGGCGCTGCGCCTTCATGGTCGAGAAACGCGACCCCATCCTGCCCAGCTTCCCGACCGTGGGCGGCCGCACCGAGGCGGAGGAACTGGCGCACCAGGCGCGCGAGGGGCTGAAGCACCGGCTGTCGATGATCCCGCATTCGGTGCCGGAGCAGGAATACTGGGACCGGCTGGAGCGCGAGGTGGGGGTGATCTCCCGCATGGGCTTCGACGGCTACTTCCTGATCGTGTCGGACTTCATCAAGTGGGCCAAGTCGCAGGGCATTCCCGTGGGCCCCGGACGGGGCTCGGGCGCCGGGTCGCTGGTCGCCTATGCGCTGACCATCACCGACATCGATCCGCTGCGCTTCGGGCTGCTGTTCGAGCGGTTCCTGAATCCGGAGCGGGTGTCGATGCCCGACTTCGATATCGACTTCTGCCAGGAGCGCCGCGAGGAGGTGATCTCCTATGTGCAGCGCAAATACGGCGTCGACCGGGTGGCCCAGATCATCACCTTCGGCACGCTGCAGGCGCGCGCCGTGCTGCGCGACACCGGCCGAGTGCTTCAGCTATCGCTCGGACTGGTCGACCGGCTCTGCAAGATGGTGCCGGCCAACCCGGCCAACCCGGTCACCCTGGCCAAGGCCATCGAGATCGAGCCCCGGCTGCAGCAGGCCAAGCGCGACGACGAGTCGGTGGCCAACCTGCTGGAGACGGCGCTGCGGCTGGAGGGGCTGTTCCGCAACGCCTCCACCCACGCCGCCGGCGTGGTCATCTCCGACCGGCCGCTGACCGAGCTCGTGCCGCTCTACCGCGATCCGCGCTCGGAGCTGCCGGCCAGCCAGTTCAACATGAAGTGGGTGGAAAGTGCGGGCCTGGTGAAGTTCGACTTCCTGGGCCTGAAGACGCTGACCGTGCTGGACCGGGCCGTGAAGCATATGGCCAAGCGCGGGGCGGCGGTGGCTCTGGATCTGCTGCCCTATGACGACGTGGCGTCCTACGAGCTGATGGCGTCGGGCCAGACGGTGGGTGTGTTTCAGCTGGAAAGCCAGGGCATGCGCGACACCCTGCGCAAGATGCGGCCCGGCTCGATCGAAGAGATCACCGCGCTGATCTCCCTCTACCGGCCAGGCCCGATGGACAACATCGACGCCTTCGTCGACTGCAAGTTCGGCCGCCGCGCGGTGGATACGCTCCACCCGATGCTGGCCCAGGTGCTGAACGAGACCTACGGCGTCATCGTCTATCAGGAACAGGTGATGCAGATCGCCCAGATCCTGGCGGGCTACAGCCTTGGGGAAGCCGATCTTCTGCGCCGGGCCATGGGCAAGAAGAAGAAGGAGGAGATGGACCTCCAGAAGGCCCGCTTCGTGGCCGGCGCGTCGGAGAAGGGCGTGCCCGAGGCGCAGTCCGACAGCATCTTCGAACTGGTGGCCAAGTTCGCCGGCTACGGCTTCAACAAGAGCCACGCGGCGGCCTATGCGCTGATCAGCTACCAGACCGCCTGGCTGAAGGCGAACGCGCCGGTGGAGTTCTTCGCGGGCTCGATGAGCCTGGATATCTCCAACACCGACAAGCTGGCGGTCTTCTACCAGGATGCGCGGCGCTTCAAGGTGCCGGTGCGCGCGCCGTGCGTGAACCGCTCGGGCGCCGACTTCGAGGTGGAGAACGGCGAGGTGCTCTATGCCCTGGGCGCCATCCGCAACGTCGGCCTCACCGCCATGGAGCATGTGGTGGCGGTGCGCAACGAAGGCGGGCCCTACAAGGACCTGTTCGACTTCGTCGAGCGTGTCGATCCCAAGCAGGTCAACAAGCGCGCCATCGAAAACCTGGCCAGGGCAGGGGCCTTGGATTCCATCCACCCCAACCGCGCCCAGATCCTGGCCTGCGCGGATATGCTGGCCGGGCACGGCCAGAGCTTGGCGGCCGAACGGGCGTCAGGGCAAGGCGGACTGTTCGGCGACAGCCAGCAGGACGCCTCGCGCCCGCGCCTGACGCGCACGGAGATGTGGGGCCAGGTGGAGAAGCTGGACGAAGAACTGGCCGCCGTCGGCTTCTACCTCACGGGGCATCCGCTGGAGGACATGGTCGACATGCTGCGCCGCCGGCGCGTGACCCTGGTGGCGGATGCGGTGGCCCAGGCCGAGGCTGGGGCGGAGGCCTTCCGCATGGCCGGCATGGTGCGCCGTCGCCAGGAGCGGGTGCAGCAGAGCGGCGACCGCTTCGCCTTCGTGTCGCTGTCGGATCCGACGGGGGAATATGAGGTGCTGTTTCCGCCGGAGTCGCTGAGGAAGTGCCGCGAGGTGCTGGAGCCGGGCAAGGCGGTGATGATCCGGGTTCGCGCCAAATCGCGCGACGGGGAGGTGCGGTTCTTTGGGGACGACGCCGAGCCCATCGAGAAGGCGTTGGAAAACGTGGCGGCGTCGTTGCGGGTGCATGTATCGCCGCGGTCCGCCGAGATCGATGCGTTGAAGGCGCGGCTGGAGAAGGCGTCGTCCGAAAAGGGCGGCGAGGTGATCCTGGTCGCCAGCCTGGGCGGGGGGCGCGAGATCGACCTGAAGCTGCCGGGACGCTTCACCTTGGACTCGGCGTTACGGGGGGCGTTGAAAACAGCTCCGGGGGTTTCATACCTGGAGGATGTCTAGGGTGGCGGCGCAGGCCGTCTAATGGTCAGGCGTCGGCTTTTCAGGCGCAGAACCCGTCGTTGACGCTCGCGATAGAGGCGCACTACAGTCGTAATTCTATTGTGGACTGAGCTGCGGGCCGGCGCCCAGCGGCATGGGGGAAACCATGAAGACGTTGTCGGCCGCAGTCGCGTTGATCGCCTTGCTTGCTTCCGCCTTTGCGATTTCGGGCGCCGCCGCCCCGGCTCCCGATGAGGAAATGCTCGCATCCATCGAGCATGACTTCGCCGAAATGCAAATCACCAAAGACCCCGCGACCATAACGCGGATAGCTGCGGTCATGGACGAGCGGTTCCGCTTTACCGACCCCTCCGCTCCGGACTCGGGCGCCTCCAAGGAGCAACTTCTGGGACTTATCAGGTCCGACAAGCTCGTCGTGCAGGCTTTGGACTTCCTGCCCTTCGCGATTCGGATCTTCGGGTCGACGGCCATTGTCGAGGGGGTCAACTCCAGCCGCGGCACCTTTGCGGGCAGGGATATCAGCGGGACCTTTGTCTGGATGGACGTGTTCGAGAAACGCGATGGCCACTGGGTCTGGCTCTTCAGTCAAAGCGGCAAGATCGGCGATCGGCTGTCTGACAAGGACCCTTGTGGTCAGCCGCCATGTCCGGCGCGCCATGCCGGCTTCTCCCTCAAAAGGTAGGTTGGCCCCGTCCCGCCTTCGTTGAGGCGGTCAGCTTGGCAGCGCGCCGCCATCAGTGGTGCGAGGTGACGGAGGCGCGTGGGGCGCAATCCCTTGCAATTTCCACCGTTACCCCCTATCTCGCACGCCATCTCACACGCAGGTGTTCGGTGAAGCACGGGTCAATCCCCGCGCCGTTTCCGTTCCGGTCCTGACCGAAACTGATTTCGGAAGGGGTTTGCCTGCGGCGGTTGAACCGGAAAAAGGATTCCAACGACCATGGCACTGCCCGATTTCTCTATGCGCCAACTGCTTGAAGCCGGCGCCCACTTCGGCCACCAGACGCACCGGTGGAACCCGAAGATGGAACGCTACATCTTCGGCTCGCGCTCCAACATCCACATCATCGACCTGTCGCAGTCGATCCCGCTGCTGCACCAGGCGCTGGTGAAGGTGCGCGAGGTCGCCGCGTCGGGCGGCCGCATCCTGTTCGTCGGCACCAAGCGCCAGGCCTCCGAGCCGATCGCGGTCGGCGCGCGCCGCTGCGCCCAATACTACGTCAACCACCGCTGGCTGGGCGGCACGCTCACCAACTGGCGCACCGTGTCGGGTTCCATCGCCCGCCTGCGCGAGCTGGAAGGCATGCTGGAAACCGAAACCGGCCGCACCAAGAAGGAGCTGCTGCAGCTGAAGCGCGAGCACGACAAGCTCGAGCTCTCCCTGGGCGGCATCAAGGACATGGGCGGCATCCCCGACCTGATGTTCGTGATCGACACCAACAAGGAAGCCATCGCCATCCAGGAAGCGCGCAAGCTCAACATCCCGGTGATCGCGATCCTGGACACGAACTGCAACCCCGACGGCATCACCTTCCCGATTCCTGGGAATGACGATGCGGCCCGCGCGATCCAGCTTTACTGCGACCTGATGGCCGATTCGATCCTCGACGGTCTGGCCGCCGGCCAGTCGGCCTCGGGCGTCGACCTGGGCGCCATGGAGGCTCCCATGGAGCCGGCGCTGGCCAAGCAACTGACGCCGGAACCGGCGGCGGAGCCGAAGCCGAAGAAGGCCAAGGTTGAAGCCGCTGCGGCGGTTGAAGCCGCGCCGGAACCTGTCGCCGAAGCGGCGCCGGAACCCGTGGCCGAAGCCGCGCCCGAACCGGTGTCGGAAGCGGCTCCCGAGCCGGCCGCCGAAGCTGCCGCCGAGCCCGATACCACCGCCGCGGAAGCGCCGGCGGCCGAGCCGGAAGCCGCGGCTGAACAGCCGAGCGAAGAACCGGCCAGCTGAGGCGCTCCGCCTTTCGCTGACCGAAGACCCCTTAAGGGGCGGAGTCCGCGAGGTCTCCGCCCGACCTCTATAGCTTTGAAGGAGCTGACCATGGCGGACATCACCGCTGCGCTGGTCAAGGACCTGCGCGAGAAATCCGGCGTTGGCATGATGGACTGCAAGAACGCCTTGCAGGAAACGGGCGGCGACATTGAAGCGGCCATGGAGCTGCTTCGGAAGAAGGGCCTGTCGAAGGCCGAAAAGAAGTCGGGCCGCGCCGCGGCTGAAGGCCTCGTGGCCGGCAAGCTGAGCGCCGATGGCAAGACCGGCGCCCTTATCGAGCTCAACGCCGAGACCGATTTCGTCGGCAAGAACGACACGTTCCAAGCCGCGGCCCGAGACATCGCTGAGGTCGCCCTGACTGTGGAAGGCGTCGACGCCATCTCCGCGGCCAAGACAGCCAAGGGTGCAACGGTCTCCGAAGCCGTGACCAACATGATCGCCACGATCGGCGAGAACATGCGCCTGCGCCGCTCGGCGCGTCTCAGCGTCGCACAAGGCGCCGTCTCCCTCTACCTGCACAACGCGCAGGGCGATGGCGTCGGCCGTCTGGGCGTGATCGTGGCGCTGGAAGGCGCCGGCGATCAGGCTGTGCTGAAGGAAGTCGGCCGCAAGATCGCGCTGCACGTGGCCGGTACGCCGATGCCGCCGCTGGCGCTGTCGACCGATGACCTGGATCCCGCCGCCGTCGAGAAGGAAAAGAAGTTCCTCACCGACCAGGCGCTGGAATCCGGCAAGCCGATCGGCGTCGTCGAGAAGATGATCGAAGGCCGAATCCGCAAGTGGCAGGAAGAGGTCGTGCTCCTGAAGCAGCCCTTCGTGATGAACCCGGACCAGACCATCGAGCAACTGATCGCCGAGACGTCCAAGCAGACCGGCGCCCCCCTGGCGGTGAAGGGCTTCGTGCGCTTCGCCCTGGGTGAAGGCGTCGACAAGGGCCCGGAAGGCGACTTCGCCGCCGAAGTGGCCTCGATGGCCGGCCAAGGCTAAGACCAAACGAGTGAAGGGCGCGCGAGGCAGCTCGC
>JAQGIP010000024.1 GCA_028291055.1 Caulobacter sp. | reverse complement strand
GGTCGAGCGGCGCGGGGGTCAGTCCCGGCGCGCGGATGCGGTGGACCAGCGCCAGCACCGCCAGGAAGGCCAGCCGCGCCAGGCCCAGCACGATGGCGGTCACGAACAGGGCGCGCAGCAACGCGTCCACGCCGCGGAAGAAACCGAAACCGAGCCGGTCCAGCAGCAGGTCCGCGCCGGTCCGGCTGGCTGGCGGCAGGGCCTGGGCCGGGGTCATGCCGGCTAATTCAGCGACGGTGACGAGGCGATAGCCATGGGCGCGCAGGGTGTCGATCAGCACGGGCAGGGCCTTGACCGTGCGGCTGCGGTCGCCGCCGGCGTCGTGCAGCAGCACGATCTGCCCGCGCACCAGCCCACCGGCGGTGGGGTGGTCCAGCCGCTCCAGGGTGCGCTGGATGATCTGGTCGGGGGTGGGCTTTTGCCAGTCGTCGGGGTCGATGCGCAGGCCGACGGTATAGTAGCCCAGGTCCTGGGCGACCTTCACCGGTCCGACCTCGCGCGGGGTGGAGGGCTCGGCGTCGCCGAAGAAGGGCGGCCGGAACAGGCGCATCGAGCGGCCGGTGATCACCTCGAACAGCCGCTGGGTGGCGTTGAGCTCCACGTCGGTCTCGATCAGCGGCGTCTCGGCGATATTGGGGTGGCTCCAGGTGTGGCTGCCGACCACATGGCCTTCACGCACCTCGCGGGCCACCAGGTCGGGCCGCTTTTGCATGTTCTGGCCGATGACGAAGAAGGTGGCCGGGACGTGCTTGTCCTTCAGGATCTTCAGGATCTGCGGCGTCCAGCGGCCGTCCGGTCCGTCGTCGAAGGTCAGCGCCACCTTGCCCGGCTGATAGCCGTAGCGGGTGATCACATAGGGCCTGGGGATGGTGTTGTAGGTCTCATCGGAGATCAGGCCGGTGGCGGGGTCCACGGTGAAGCCCCGCTCGCCCGTCGCGGGCAGGCCCGAGATGCGCAGGATTTCACCATCGCCGATGAAGTCGGGCTCGCCGGTCTCGGCGGCCAGGGCATTCAGGCCCACCGGCTTGACCGTTCCGTAGGGCTTGCCGAACAGGTTCCAGACGCCGGGGTCTTCCTGGCCCAGGCGCCAGACGCCGTAGCCGCGGGGGCGCCAGGCGTCGGACACCCGGATCTGGTTGAAGATCACTGCCGCGTCGAGGAACCACACCTCGTGCTGAGAGCCGTCGTCGTTTTCATAGGAGAAGGTCGGGTTGAGCGTGTCGTCGTCGAAGTCGACCTTGGCGTCGGAGTCGCGCGCCCGCTGCATGGCCTCCGGGAAGGTGACCGCATCGGCCGGTTGGGGCTTGCCCGGGGGATTGGTGATCCAGTCGTAGCCGTAGGCGCCGAAGGCGATGATGGTCTTGGCCGGGTCCAGCTCCTTGAAGCGCTTGGCCAGCTCGCTCTGGTACCAGTCCTGGCCCGCGTTCGGGCCGGGGTCGCCGCGGCTGTAGTGCTCGTCATAGGCCATCAGCAGCAGGGTGTCGGAGGCCTTCTGCATGCGCTCCAGCGGCCAGCCCTCGCGGTCGAAGGGGGCGGTGACCCAGATCTCGCGGCCGCTGGGCTGGAAGGCCCGGTTGGCGTCGGCGAGGAAGGCAGGATAGAGGGCCTTGGACTTCTCCGACATGTCCTCCAGGTCGAAGACATAGCCCGAGTAGCCCTTGGCGTCGGCCAGGGTCAAAAGGTTGGCGATCAGCGTCTTGCGCGCCGCCGGATTGGCCATCAGGGCGTCGGCGAGGGGGCCGTTGAAGGCCTCGTTGGCGGAGTTGTGGACCAGCGGCAGCACCGGCGGATGCTTGGGGTCCGTCGCCAGCATGGCGCGGGTGCGGGGGTCATCCACCACGCTGACCTCGCCGGCCGAGCCGTTCAGCGCGATCCACTGGGGCGAGACGACGTCGATCTGGCTGAGGTGGGCGCGCAGGGAGTCGCGGGAATCCTCGCCATAGGGGACATAGAAGCCGACGGTCAGCGGCGCGGCCTGGGCCCCGGCGGCGGCATGCGGGGCGCGCGGCACGCGGGTCCAGGGCGACTTGAACTTCAACTTATGCGCGGTCTCGACATGCAGGGCCGAGGTGATGTGGGGATTGCGCAGGCTGATGTCGGGCAGCAGCGGCGCGAAGGCCAGGGTCGCCAGGAAGCCCGCGACCACCGCCGCCATCACGGCAAGCACGATCGCGCCGGTCAGCCCGGCGTGTTTCGCCCGGCGACCCGAGGGGTCGTGGAAGATCGGCTTGCTGCTCATGGAAACGCCCTTCCGCCGAGATCATGGCGGCTGCGTGACTATACCTAGAGTTCGCGCCCGCGACAGCCGCGACTAGTCGACCCAGTCCTTGGCGATCCGGCGCGCGGCCAGCAGGAAGAGGGCGGCGGCGAGCAGATAGAAGGTCAGGCCGCTGTAGATCGACCAGCGCAATGCCTCGGTCCCGAAGTGGGGCTTCAGCCTGTCGGCCATGAAGCCGAAGTAGACGTTGCCCAGGCCCAGGCCGATCAGGTTGTTGATGAACAGGAAGGCCGCCGAACTGGTCGAGCGCATGCGGGCCGGGACCAGGTGCTGGACGGCCGCGATGGTCGGGCCGAGCCAGGCCAGGTTGAGGCCCTGGGGGATCAGGAACAGCACGAAGGCGACGGCCAGGTTGGCGCTGTTCACGGCCGCGAAGAAGCAGGGCAGGGCGATCAGGAAGGCGATGGCGGGGACCAGGCAGTAGGCGGCCTTGGACTTGCCGAAGCGGTCGGCGATCATGCCGCCCAGCCACACCCCCAGCACGCCGCCGAACAGGGCCAGGGCGCCCAGGTACCAGGCGCGGTCGGTCAGCGATAGGTGCAGGCTGCGCTCGAAGAAGGAGGGCAGCCAGAAGGCGATGCCGTAGCCGCAGGTGGAGGAGGCCGCGGCCCCCAGGGAGATGAGCCAGAAGCTAGGCTTGGGCAGCAGCACGGCCAGCACCTCGCCGAAACCGGGCGCCTTTTCGATCGCCGCGTGGGCGCCGCCGCGCCTGGGGTCGCGCACCACGAGGCGCAGGAGGGGCGCCAGCAGCACGCCGGCGCCGCCGACCACCATGAAGGCGATGCGCCAGTTGCTGGCGGCGCTGATCAGGCCGCCGAGCAGATAGCCGCAGGCGGTGCCGATGGGGATGCCGAAGCTGTAGGCGGCGAGCGCGCGGGCGCGCTGGCGCACCGGGAAATAGTCGGAGATCAGGGAATAGGCGGGCGCCGTGCCGCCGGCCTCGCCGACGCCGACGCCCATGCGGCACAGGAACAGCGGCCAGAAGCCGGCGGCCAGGCCGCAGGCGGCGGTGAAGCCGCTCCACACGGTCAGCGCCCCGGTCATGATCCAGGTGCGGCTGGACCGGTCGGCCAGCCAGGCGATGGGCACGCCCAGCAGGGTGTAGAAGACCGCGAAGGCCAGGCCGCTCATCATGCCCAGCTGGGTGTCGGTGAGATGCAGGTCGTGTTTGATCGCCCCGGCCAGGATGCCCAGGATCTGACGGTCGATGAAGTTGAAGGTGTAGACGACGATCAGCAGGATCAGGACGACGTAGCGGTAGCCGCCGACGCCTTGGCCTTCATCGACGGGGACCTCGTCGGCTTTCGCTGCTGCGTCGGTCATTCGCTACTCCAGACAGAAAAAGGGCGGCGACTGGTTTCAGCCGCCGCCCAGTTAGTTCACTTGGATCAGAACTTGGCTTCGAGGCTGATCGCGTAGGTGCGCGGCGCGCCGTAGTAGGCGGTCACCGAGTTGCCGTAGTAGGTCGCCAGCGACTGCGGGAAGTTGTAGCCGCCGATGCGGTAGCGCTTGTCGGTCAGGTTCTTGCCGATCAGGGCCACGGTGTAGCGGTTGTCCGCCGACTTCCACTGCAGGCTCGCGTCCCACAGGAAGTAGCCGTTCTGGTCGAGCTGGGTAGGCACCTCGAACATGTGGAACTTGCCGCGGTAGGAGACGCTGGGCGTGAAGCTCAACGCGCCCTTGTCGCCGAAGTCGTGGTGGACGTTGAGCGAGAAGTTGCTCGTCCACGGGGGGGTGTTCTGGAAGAAGCGGGTCTTGGAGAAGTCGCGCACGGTGAAGGGCAGCGAGGTCAGGTCGAGCGCCTTGTACTCGTCGAACTTGGCGTCGATGTAACCGAAGGAGAAGTTGCCGGTCAGCCAGTTGGTGACCGTCAGCTGGCCTTCCATTTCCACGCCGCTCATGTGCGAGCGGCCGACGTTCAGGACCTGGCTGGCGATGGAGGCGCCGACCGGGGTCTGCAGGGTGATCTGCTGGTCGCGGTACTTGGACAGGAAGATGGCCGAGTTCAGCATCAGGCGGTGGTCGAAGAAGTAGCCCTTCGCGCCGGCTTCGTAGGAGGTGACGGTTTCGGGCGCGTAGCCGTTGCGCGAATCCGGCGTCAGGCTGGTGTCGGCCCGCATGTCGAAGCCGCCCGATTTGAAGCCGCGGCTGTAGGACAGGTAGGTGGTGATATCCGGCGTCATCTTGTAGCTGACCGACGCGCGCGGGGTGAATTTCTCGAAGTCGCGCGAGTTGGTGAAGTTGGTGCTGGGCGCGCCCAGCGCCACCGCGGCCGTATTGCCGAACTGCGGGGTGCGGATGCCCAGATAGTTCTGCTTGAAGACGTGGCCCGTCTTCTCGTCCTTGGTCCACCGGCCGCCCAGCGAGATGCTGATGTCGTCGCTGATCTGGTAGCTGAAGTCGGCGAAGACCGCATAGCTGCGGGTGTCCACATAGCCGTTGGTGGCGATGCTGAAGCCGCCGAACAGCTGGCTGACCACGGTGTCGTAGGCGCCGGCGGCGGTGCCGTTGAAGTAGTAGACCCCGGCCACGCCCTGCAGCCGCTCACCGGTGTAGGTCAGCTGGAATTCCTGGCTGAACTGGTGGTCGTTGTAGCGGGCGGGAACGTCCAGATAGGCTTCCGGCTCGTTGTCGAAGTCGATGGCGCCGCGGGTGACGCCGCTGCGGTAGGCGCTGATCGACTTGAAGGTCAGCTCGTCGTTCATCTTCCACTGGCCGAGGAAGGACACGCCCGAGGAGCGGACGTAGTTCTTATCGCCCGCGCCGGCGTTGGTGTCGTAGACGTTGGGCAGCACGCCCTCGCCCGGAACCAGGACGCCGCCGATGTTGATCGTCGGGACTTCGCGGTGGCCGTGGCGCGGGTTGGAGTCGTCACGCACGATGTCGCCCGAGAGGCGGAAGAACAGCGCGTCCGTGGGGCGCCACTCCATCGCCGCGCGGCCGGCGGTGACGTCCTTGTTGTACTGGTCGGCGCCGGTGTGGAGGTTGTGGCCGTAGCCGTCGTGATCGTATTTGGCGATGGCGGCGGAGACGCCCAGGGTGTCGCCGAAGATCGGCATCTTGCCCGAGACGATCTCGTCGTGCTGGCCGTAGGAGCCGAACACGCCCTTCACCTTCAGTTCCGGCTCGGCGCCGATTTCGCGGGTCACGTATTTGATCGCGCCGCCGATGGTGTTGCGCCCGTAGAGGGTGCCTTGCGGGCCGCGCAGCACTTCGATGCGCTGGATGTCGTAGATGTCGAGGACGGCGCCCTGGGGACGGGCCATGTAGACGTCATCCACATAGAGGCCGACGCCGGGCTCGAAGCCCCACAGGGGATCCTGCTGGCCGACGCCGCGGATGAAGGAGATCAGGGTGGAGTTGGAGCCGCGGGCCACCTGGACGGTGGTGTTGGGGGTCAGCTGCTGCAGGCTGGTGATGTCCAGCCCGCCGGCGCGTTCCAGCTTGTCGGCGCTGTAGGCCGAGACGGCGGCCGGGACGTCCTTGAGGTTTTCTTCGCGGCGACGGGCGGTGACCACCACTTCGTCGACGGCGCTGATCTGGTCGGTGGAGGCCGCATCGGCGGCATAGGCGGCGCCGGCAACGGCGCCCCAGGCTGCGCCGCCAAGCAGCGCGGCCTTCATCAGGTTCTTCATCGTAATCCCTCCCATGGGCGCGGTGCGCTCACCCGCGTCTATTTCGGCGAATGAAATTCACCAAAGCGCGAATTGAGGGGGACTGTCGTTTGCGGGCGGACTCCGGACAAGGGTGTTTCAGTGCTGCATCACTGGTTTTTCACCAGGTGATGAAATGGCGCCACAGTGACGGTTAGTCCTCCCCCGAACGCGTAGCGAGCAGGGGGAGGTGTCGCGAAGCGACGGAGCAACCATGTTAGGCCGCTTGGGTCTTGATCCATGGCTGGCCGCGTCCGAGGACGAGGTTTGCGGCCTCGATGAGCTTTCGCATGACGGCGACAGTGATCAGCTTGGGCGGTTT
>JAQGIP010000008.1 GCA_028291055.1 Caulobacter sp. | reverse complement strand
CCAAGGCGTTGAGGAAGGGATTGTTGCGCTCGATGCGCTCAATGCAGGCTTCCAGCAGCTCCCCCGGCGTGACCGCCTTGGTCTTGACCAGCTCGGCCAGCCCCAGGCCATCGAAGTCCACATACTCGAGCGCCGCCATGCCGTCCTCCCGCGGGTTATTCTTGTTCATGTATCATGGGTCAGGGACGCGGCGGCGTCACCCCCGCAGGAAGGCCATCTTCTCGACTGGAGCCAATCCGCCGGCCTCCCGCTCCAACACTCCGAAGCTGGCCTCCGCCGCGTCCAGGGCGAAGTCGATGTCGGCCTCGGTCATGGCGGCGCAGAGGAACATGTTGTGCCAGGGGTGGACGTAGACGCCGCGTTCCAGCATGGCGCTGGACCAGCAGAAGCCCTTGCGCAGGTCCGGGTCGTCGTCGAACAGGAACAGCGGCATCTGGGCCGGGCCGCTCTGGCGGAAGCCGAAGCCGGCCTTGGCGGCGCGATGGGCCAGGCCGGTGCGGAGTTTTTCGCCCAGGCTGACGATGCGCTCCAGATAGACGGTCTCGCGCACCAGCCGCAGGGTCTCCAGCCCCGCCGCCATGGCCGCGCCGGCGAACCAGAAGGAGCCGGTGGCATAGATGGCCGCCGCGCCCTTGCGGGCCCGGTCGGAGCCGAGCAGGGCCGAGATCGGATGGCCGTTGGCGATGCATTTGCCCCAGGTGGACAGGTCCGGCTCCACGCCGGTCAGAGACCAGGAGCAGTCGCGCGCCATGCGCAGGCCGGCGCGGACGTCGTCCACTACCAGCAATGCGCCGTGCTGATCGCAGAGCTCACGGGCGCGCTTGGCGTAGGCCGGGTCCGGCAGCGCCTGGTCGATGAAGGCGTCATGCCGGAAGGGGGCGGCGAAGATGGCGGCTAGGTCGTCCCCGGCCTTGGCGACGGCGGCCTCCAGGCTCTCGATGTCATTATAGGAGCAATAGACCTGGTTGGCCTTGTCCTCCTTGGTCGTGCCCGCCGGCCGGGGCGTGCACCAGGGCGCCGCGCCGTGATAGGCGCCCTTGGCCAGCACGATGGTCTTGCGGCCGGTCTGGGCGCGCGCGGCCATCATCGCCATGGAGGTGGCGTCCGTGCCGTTCTTGCAGAACATCGCCCAGTCGGCGTGGCCGATCATCCCGACGAACACCTCGGCCAGTTCGACCATCTTGGGCGAAGGCCCCGTCATGGCGTCGCCGATGCTCAGCTGGCGCACATAGGCCGCGTCGATCTCGGGGTTGGCATAGCCGAACAGGTTGGGGCCATAGGCGCACATGAAGTCGAGGTAGCGGCGGCCGTCCGTGTCCCACAGGTGCGCGCCCTCGGCCTTGGCGAAGAATTGCGGATAGTCGTCGGGCAGCAATCCCGTGGCCTGGTGGCCGTACATGCCGCCCGGGATCACCTTGGCCGCGCGCTCGCGCAAAGCCTTGTCCTGACTGCCCATTGGCCTTCTCCCGGCTGGTTTTCGCCCATCGTGAACCGCTGGCCGCCAAGCGCAAGCCTTGACCCGACCCGGCGCATGCGGATGCTGGCCGGCCAGATGCGGAGACAGCCTAAGTGACCGACCTCGCCCACTTCATCACCGGCCTGCCCAAGGCCGAACTGCACCTGCACATCGAAGGCAGCCTCGAGCCCGAACTGATGTTCGAACTGGGCCAGCGCAACCGCATCGCCCTGCCCTTCAAGTCGGTGGAGGAGGTGCGCGCCGCCTACAGCTTCTCCAACCTGCAGGACTTCCTGGACATCTACTACCAGGGCGCCGGCGTACTGATGACCGAACAGGATTTCCACGACCTGGCCATGGCCTACTTCAAGCGGCTGGCCGCCGACGGGGGCCGCCATTCGGAGATGTTCTTCGACCCCCAGACCCACACAGATCGCGGCCTGCCCTTCTCGGTGGCCATCGATGGCCTGCTGTCGGGCATGGCGGAGGCGGAAAAGACCCTGGGCATTACCTCCAGCCTGATCCTCTGCTTCCTGCGCCACTTGGACGAGGACGCCGCCTTCGCGACCCTGAAGGCCGCCGAGCCCTATCTGGACCGCATCCAGGGTGTGGGCCTCGACAGCTCCGAGGTGGGCCATCCGCCGTCCAAGTTCGCCAAGGTGTTCGCCGCCGCCAAGAGCGCCGGGCTGAAGCTGGTCGCCCACGCCGGCGAAGAGGGCCCGCCGGCCTATGTCTATGAGGCGCTGGACATCCTGCATGTGGACCGCATCGACCACGGCAACCGCTCGCTGGAAGACGCGGCCCTGACGGATCGGCTGGTGAAGTCCGGCATGACCCTGACCGTCTGCCCCCTCTCCAACCTCAAGCTCTGCGTGGTCGACGACCTGAAGGCCCATCCGATGAAGCGGATGCTGGACCTGGGCCTGAAGGTGACCTGCAACTCCGACGACCCGGCCTATTTCGGCGGCTATATCGGCGCCAACTTCCTGGGGGTGGCCGAGGGGCTGGGGCTGTCGCGGGACGACCTGGTCACCCTGGCAAAGAACAGCTTCGCGGGCTCCTTCCTCGACGAACTCAGTATCAACAAGCACCTGGCGGCGATCGACGCCTATGTGGCGTCCGCCGCCTAGAGCAGGGCGTCGTTGGTCGGCAGGCCAAACAGCACCCGGCCGGTCAGCTCGAACATCGAGGGCGCCACCATGAGGTGGTGGGTGATGACGTGGGCGTCGCGGAAGCGGCGTTGCAGTTCATCGTCCAGGAAGACCGCCGCGCCGCCGCCGAGGTCGTAGATGGCGCGGGTGACGTCCGCCCCGACTTGGGCGGCGTGGGCGCTGGCCAGGCGGACCTTGGCGCGGGCTTCGATGGGCGCCCTGCCGGTCTGGACCGCCTCCCAGGCGGCCTCCATGGCCTGGTAGTAGAAGGCCCGCGCGGCCTCCAGGCTGGCGGTGGCGCGGGAGAATTCGGCCTGGACGACGTTGCGTTCGGCCAGCTTGCGCTGAGAGCCCTGGGAGGTGGCGCGCGCGGCGCGATGGGCGAAGGCGTCCAGGGAGGCGCGCGCATTGCCGAGGGACACGGCGGCCACCCCGGCGGCCAGCAGGCCGAAGGGCGGGAAGCGGTAGAGGGGGGCGTCGATCCGGGGCGTGTCTGCATGCAGCGCCACCGCGCGGTCGCGGGGCACCAGGACGTCCTCGGCCACCATATCGACACTGCCGGTGCCGCAGAGGCCGGAGACGCGCCAGGTGTCGAGCAGTTCGACATCGGCGGCGGGGAACAGCATCATCTTGTGGCGCGGCTGGCCCTGGTCGTCCACCAGCGGCCGGCCGTTCTCGATCAGCATGGCGCCGCCCGCCAGCCAGGCGCAGTTCTGCGACCCGCTGGCCCATTTCCACCGGCCGCTGACGCGCCAGTGATCGCCCTGCGCCACCGCCTTGCCCATGGGGGCGAAGACGCCGCCAGTGATGGTGTCGGGGTCGGCCATGATCGCCCGGGCGTGGTCGTCGGGCAGATAGGCGGTGAGCAGGCCGGTGGTGGCCGCGATCATCACGCACCAGCCGGTGGAGGCGTCCGCCTCGGCCATGGCCTCGACGGTGCGGACATAATCGACGGGGCTGGCCTGGCCCCCGCCATAGACGCTCGGCGCCATCATCCGGAACAGGCCGGCCTTGGCCAGGATGGCGGCCAGGTCGGCGGGCAGGCGCCGGGCCTGTTCGATCTCCGGCGCGCGGGCGCGCACTTCGGTCTGGAGCGCGCGGGCGGCTTCGACCGGGGTCATCAGAACACCTTTGGATCCGGCGCCAGACGCACCAGGCGGCGGCCGAAGTTCTCGCCGCGGAACAGGCCGCAGAAGGCTTGCGGCAGGGCGTCGATGCCCTGGAACTCCTCGATGCGGTATTTCAGCGACCCCAGCACGATCATGTCGGCCATGGCCGCCTGGGCCCCGGCGAAGGCGCGGATGTCGTCGAACACCACCAGGCCTTCCATGCGCACGCGATGGGTGATGAAGGGCTTGGTATTGTGGATGCCGGGGACTTGGTCGGGGCTGAGATTGTAGTCCGCCACCTGGCCCGACACGACGATCCGCCCGCGCATGCGCATCAGCGGCAGAACCCGGTCGATCATTGCGTTGCCGACATTGTCGAACAGCACATCGACGCCATCGGGACAGGCGGCCTGGATCGCGGCCGTCAGATCGGTTTCGGCCTTGTAGTCGATGGCGGCGTCGAAGCCCTCGTCGTGGGTCAGCCAGTCGCACTTGGCCGCGCTGCCCGCCGTCCCCACCACCCGCATGCCCAGCGCCTTGCCCAAATGCCCGGCGGTGGCGCCCACCGGCCCGGCGGCGGAGGTCACCAACAGGGTCTCGCCGGCCTTGGCCTGGCCCACGCGGTTGAGGCCGAACCAAGCGGTCAGTCCCGGCACGCCCAGCACGCCGATCCAGCAGCCCAGCTCCACCCGCCGGTCGGTGATCTTCTGGATATAGCCGCGCCCATCGGAGACGATGTGTTCGCGCCACCCGCCCCCGGCGCAGATCAGCTCGCCCACGGCGTAGTTCGGGTTGCGGCTCTCGATCACCTCGGCGACGTTGAAGCCGTCGATGCCCTCGCCCAGCTTCATGGCGGCGGCATAGCTGTCGCCGGCCGACAGGCGCGAGCGGATGCCCGGATCGACCGACGCGAGGATCACCCGGGCCAGGAACCTGCCGTCCTCCAAGTCGGGGAGCGGACACTCCTCCAGCCGGAAATCCTCGGGCGACGGCGCGCCCTCCACATAGCGGGCCAGCACCCAGCGTCGCGTGGTTCGATCCGTCACACAGGCCTCCCATCAGGGCCGCCGCTTGGCAGCGGTTCTTGACGCCCTATATCGCGCGATAGCATCAGCCGCCGGGGGACCGATCAAGCCCCGTTTCAGGTGACGCTGGGTCAGGCGCGTGACATGGTCACGCTTGAGGATCGGGGAGACAGGAAATGCGCTTCAAGGTTTTGGCGGCGGCCCTGGCGGCCGGTGCGATGGCGGCGGCCTCCGGAATGGCCCTGGCCTCGGGCGGCGGCGGTGGCGGCATGAGCGAAATGCCCAGCGCCTCGGGCCCCGCCTATGACCCGGTGGCGGAATATCAGAAGGGCGTGGCCGCCCTGCGCGCCAGCGATTTCAAGTCCGCCGAAAAGGCCTTCGGCCATGTGCTCGAGGTCAATCCCAAGGACGCCAACACCCTGTTCCTGATGGGCGTGTCCAAGGCCGGCAAGGGCGACCTGAAGGGCGCCCAGAAGTATTATGACAAGGCTGCCAAGTCCGACCCCACCCTGATCGCTGCCCATCGCGAACTGGCCATCACCGACGCCAAGCTGGCCCAGCCCGACAAGGCCAAGGCCGAGCGCGACCTGCTGCAGGCCCAGTCCGACAAATGCGCCACGACCTGCGCCCAGACCGCCGACCTGAAGGCCGCGCTGGCCGCCGTGGACGCCGCCATCGCCGCGCCGCCGGCCGCCGACAAGCCCTCGGCCGCGCTGACGCCCCCCGCCTCGATGCTGTTCGACCCACAGGACGGCGACCGCGCCTATGTCCAGGCGGTCAGCCTGATCAACCAGGGCCGCTATGACGAGGCCATGGTCAGCCTGCGCGCCGCCCAGGCGGTGTTTGGGCCCCACCCCGATGTGCTGACCTATCTCGGCTACACCTCGCGCAAGCTGGGCCACTACGACCAGGCCGAGGGCTATTACCAGGCCGCCCTGACCATCGCGCCCGAGCATCGCGGGGCCACCGAATACTATGGCGAGCTGAAGGTGGCCCGCGGCGACCTGCCCGGCGCGCGCAAGCTGCTGGCCCGGCTCGACGACCTCTGCCCCTACGGCTGCGCGGAGGCCAACACCCTTCGCCGCTGGGTGGACGCGGGCGGCCAGCCCTAGCGGGATATGCTCCGCCAAGCCCTGGCCGGCGGCCTGTTCGCCGCCGGCGTCGCCCTGGCGGCGGTGGCCCAGACCGCCCCGCCCCTGAAGGAGCTGCGCTGGCTGGCGGCCGGCGCCGACCCGGTGACCGAGGCCGCCACCCGGCCGGTGGAATGCCTGGCGCCGGGCGAGCACAGCCTGCCGGTGGAGATCGGTCGCGCCGCCTTCCGCAGCCCCCTGCTGCTGGGCGGCCAGGCATCACGGGCCGGACTGTCGTGCGAGGCCTGCCACCGCAACGGCCGCACCAATGCGCAATTCAGCTTCCCCGGCGTGTCGGGCGCGCCCGGCACGGCGGACGTGACCAACTCCCTGTTCAGCTCGCACCGGGGCGATGGGGTCGACAATCCCCGGCCGATCCCGGACCTGGGCGGCCCCAAGACGGCGCTGAAGATCAGCCAGAATCCTGCCTCGCCCGGCCTGCGGGATTTCATCCATGGCCTGGTGACCCAGGAATTCGACGGCGACGAGCCGGCCCCGGCGGTGATGGACGGGCTGGCGGCCTATGTGCGCGCCCTGTCGCCCGCCAACTGCCCGGCGACTGCGCGCCAACCTCTGCGCGCCGCCGACCTGACGGAGGACGCCCGCCGGGCCGTGCGCGCGGCCCGCGGCGCCCTGGCGCTGAAGGACCCGGCCACCGCCATCGCCATGCTGGACGCCGCCCGCGCGCCGCTGTTCAGGCTGGACGAACGC
Source organism: Caulobacter sp. (assembly GCA_028291055.1). Taxonomy (GTDB): domain Bacteria; phylum Pseudomonadota; class Alphaproteobacteria; order Caulobacterales; family Caulobacteraceae; genus Caulobacter. The sequence goes on along the minus strand of JAQGIP010000008.1, from coordinate 17,610 downwards.
TACGCGGGCCCGGACCTCGCCGCCGACCGCAACGCCATCCGCGCGGCGTCGCTGGAGTTGGGCGCCGTGCTGGCCGACCTGCGCGCCGGGGCCAGGCACGTGGACCAGCGGCTCAGCGTCTGGCTGGGCCAATCCTCGGCCTGGGGCGCGGCGCTGGTGCGCGACGAACCGCGCTCCCTGTTCAACCCGACAAACCTGAAGGCTGCCCTCGCCCCGCCCCGTTGACGCCCCCTGGCCCATACTCCACCTTCGAAGAAAATCGGGGTAGAGACGACAGTATGGCCAAGGCCGAGGACGTGGCGCCGTTCAGTGAGCCGCCGAAGCTGGGCGTGCCCCTCAAGCTGGCCTACGGGTTCGGGTCGGTGGCCTTCGGGGTCAAGGACAACGGTTTCCGCACCTTCCTGTTTCTCTTCTACAACCAGGTGGTCGGCCTGCCCGCCGGCATGGTCTCCATGGCCATCCTCGTGGCCATGGTGTTCGACGCCTTCCTCGATCCGGTGATCGGGTACTGGTCCGACAACCTGCATTCGAAATGGGGCCGCCGGCATCCCTTCATGTATGCGGCCGCCGCGCCGGCGGCGCTGTCCTACCTGCTGCTCTGGAACCCGCCGATGGACTGGTCCCAGGGCGCGTTGATGGGCTGGCTGATCGCGGTGGCGGTGCTGTCACGCACCTGCATCACCCTGTTTGAGATTCCCTCCTCGTCGCTGGCCGCCGAGCTGACCACCGACTACGACCAGCGCACCTCGATCATGTCCTACCGCGTCTTCTTCGCCTGGTGGGGCGGCCTGTCGCTGACCGTGCTGGCCTACAAATTCCTGCTGCAGCCCACAGCCCACTATCAGGTGGGACAGCTCAATCGCGACGGCTATTCGACCTATGGCCTGATCGCGGCGGCGACCATGTTCGTGGCCATCATCCTCTCGGCCCTGGGCACCCACAGTCGTATCCCCTGGCTGCGCAAGCCGCCCCCGCCGCGCAAGCTGTCGCTGGGGGCCAGCGTGCGCGAGGTGTTCCAGGTCCTCTCCAACAAGCCCTTCATCGTCATGGCCCTGGTCGCCCTGTTCGCCGCCGCGGCGGAGGGCGCAGGCTTCGTCATGTCGCTGTATTTCATGACTTATTTCTGGGGCCTGTCGGGCGACCAGTCGGGCACCCTGGTGGCCGCGGCCTTTATCGGCTCGCTGGTGGCCGCCTTCGCCGCGCCGTTCATCTCCAAGCGCCAGGGCAAGAAGGGCGCGGCCATGATCCTGCTGATCATCGCCACCCTGCTGACCTCCGCGCCCCTGCTCCTTCGCCTGGCGGGGATGTTCCCGCCCAACGGCTCGCCGCTGCTGCTGCCCATCCTGTTCGCCAACAGCGTGATCGTGGGCACGGTGGGCATCACCTGCGCCATCCTGATCACCGCCATGATCGCCGACGTGGCGGAGGACAGCCAGCTGCAGACCGGCCGGCGCAACGAAGGCGTGATCTTCGCGGCCATGAGCTTCATCGGCAAGGCGGTGTCGGGCGTCGGCGCGGTGATCGTCGGCGTCATCCTGGTGCTGGTGCATTTCCCCGCCAAGGCCGACCCGGCCCACATGGACCCGCTGATCCTGCGAAACCTGGCCACGGCCTATCTGGTGATGCTGTTCACCCTCTATGGGATCAGCCTGCTGCTGCTGTCGCTTTACCGGATCACGCGGGCCAGCCACCAGGACACCCTGAACCGGCTGGCCGAGATCAAGGCGGCGGAGACGGCGGCGTCGATCTTCTGAGTTTACCATGCTGAAGCTTCGAACCGCCGGTATGGCGCAACTCAAACTTTACCCTACGGCGCCATAGTGGCCTCGAACCCGGGACACGCCGGGGTGGGAGGAAACGCCGCGGATGGCCAGGGGAACGCGAGAGGCGCCGCCCAGTCGCGCCGATGTCGAGGCGGCGCGCTGGTTCTATCAGAACAGCCTGGACCTCTTCGTCGTGCTGCACGATGGCCTTATCACGCGCATCAATCCGGCCTGGACCACGGTCACCGGCTGGAGCGCCGAGGAAAGCATCGGCCGCTCGTTCCGCGAGATGCTGCATCCGGATGACGACGACACCGTGCGCGACGTGCTGCGGGCGTTGGGCGACGAGGGCCAGACCCGCGCCGAGCACCGGCTGATCGGCAAGGACCGGCGCTGGATCTGGGTGTCGTCGCGGGTCAAGCGGGCCGAGGACGGCGGCCTGCTGGTCGTGCTGCAGGACGTTTCCGAAGAGCATCATCGCGCCGCCGAGCGTGAACAGAGCCAACACGCCAGCGAACTGCTGCGAGCCGCCGCGGCCGTCTATATGTGGCGCTATTGCCCGACCCTGGACCAGCATGTGGTCGACCCCGATCTCAGCAAGCCGGCGATCGCGGGCGGCGGCGGCAGCCGGGTCCTGAGCGGCGCGGAGATGAGCGCCGAAATCCATCCCGATGACCGCCAGGTGGTCAACGAGGCCTTCATCCACACGGTGGGCAGCGGCGAGCAGTGCGTCATCGAATACCGCCACCTGGATCCCGAAACCGGCGGCTACCGGCGCTTCCGCGCCGCCTGGCTGGGCGCGCGGCGCGAAGCCAACGGCATGTATGAAATCCTGGGCATGACCCAGGACATCACCGAGCTGGCCGAGGCGCGCGACAGCGCCGTGCGCGGCGAGCGGGCGGCCACCATGGCGGCCGAGGCCAAGGCCCAGTTCCTGGCCAACATGAGCCACGAGATCCGCACTCCCATGAACGGCGTATTGGGGGTGCTGCACCTGCTGAAGAGCGAGGCCCTGTCGGCCGAAGGCCGGCGGCTGCTGGACGAGGCGCTGGGCTGCGGCGCCATGCTGGCCGAGCTGCTCAACGACGTCATCGACTTCTCCAAGATCGAGGCCGGGCGGCTGGAGCTGTCGCCCGAGCCGGTCAACCCCGCCGCCCTGCTGGAAAGCGTGGCCGGCCTGCTGCGGCCCCAGGCCGTGGAGCGGGGGCTCTATCTGACCGTGAGCGCGCCCGACACCGCCGTCTGGGCGGCCATCGATCCGGTGCGGCTGCGCCAGATGCTGTTCAACCTGATCGGCAATGCGGTGAAGTTCACGGCCAAGGGCGGCGTGGAGACGCGCATCACCCTGATCGGCAAGGGCGCCGGCCAGCGGCTGCGCATCGATGTGGAGGACACCGGCGTCGGCATCCCCGAGGCGGTGCAGGACCAGATCTTCCAGCGCTTCCATCAGGGCGACGGCTCCACCACCCGCCAGTTCGGCGGTTCGGGGCTGGGCCTGGCCATCACCCGGCGGCTGGCCGAGCTGATGGGCGGCGAGGTGGGCTTCACCTCCGCCCCATTGATCGGCTCGTGCTTCTGGATCGAAATTTCCGCCCCGGAAGCGCAGGCAGCAACGGTGACCGACGAAGACAATTCCGGCCTGCTCGACGGGCTGAGGGTTCTGGTGGTCGAGGACAATGCCACCAACCGCCTGATCGCCACCAAGATGCTGGAGAATCTGGGCGCGTCGGTGGTCACCGCCGACGACGGGCTCCAGGGCGTCCAGGCCATGCAGTGCGAGATCTTCGACATCGTCTTCATGGATGTGCAGATGCCGGTGATGGACGGGGTGGAAGCCACGCGCCGCATCCGCGCCCTGCCGGCGCCGGCCTGCCAGGCGCCGATCCTGGCCATGACCGCCAATGCGCTGTCGCACCAGATCGACGGCTACCGGGCGGCGGGCATGAACGGCTCGGTCTCCAAGCCGCTGTCGCCGGCGTCATTGGTCGCGGCGATCGTGGCCCTGGTGGAATCGCGGGACGACGACGCGGCCGCCGCCTGAGGGGGCAGTCAATTCTGGCCGATAGAAGCCGATACCGTCCAAAGCTCGACGGTCCTGACGCGGCCAGTGCCGAATCCGGGTCAGATTGGGGGCCGGCGGCTCCGGGCGCGCATTGACCGCCCCGTAAAGCGGCTTACCAAAGGGAAATGGACGACGGACAGGTCGCGGTCTCCACCGCACGCTTCGAAAAGAAGAAGGAAGCGATCCTCGCGGCCGCCACGGCCGTGCTCAACCGCCAGGGCGTCAAGGGGATGACGCTGGCGGATGTCGGCGCGCGCGTGGGCCTGCTGACCACCTCGGTCACCTACTATTTCAAAAAGAAGGAAGACCTGGCCGCGGCCGTACTGCTGCGCGGGATCGCCACCTTCGACGGCCTGGTGGACGAGGCAGCCGGGGCCGGCGCGCCGGAGACGCGGCTGATGGGCTTTCTCGACCGGTTCCTGGAACTGTCGCGCCGCATCCGCCTGGGCGAGGCGCCGCCGATCCCCAGCTTCACCGAGCTGCGCGCGCTGAAGGAACCGCATCGCACGCGGGTGGCCGAAGCCTTCAACGACCTGTTCCGCAAGGTTCGCGGCCTGTTCGACGCGCCGCAATTCGAGGGCCTGAGCCGGCTGGAACGGACCGGGCGCACCCATCTTCTGCTCGAACAGATCTTCTGGACCGCCGCCTGGCTGCGCCGCTACGACGTGGAGGATTATCCTCGCGTGCGCGACCGGATGTACGACATCCTGGTGGGCGGGCTGTCGGCCGGCGCGGCCTGGGCGCCCGGGCCCCTGCCCCCGCTGACCCGCGCCCCGGCCCCGGTGGACGGCGAGGCGGTGAGCCGCGAGGCCTTCCTGATCGCCGCCACCCGGCTGATCAACCAGCGCGGATATCGCGGCGCCTCGGTGGAGGAAATCTCCGCCCAGATGGGGGTGACCAAGGGGTCCTTCTACCACCACAACGAGGACAAGGACGGGCTGGTCGCCGACTGCTTCCAGCGCACCTTCGAGGCCATGCGCAAGGCCCAGTTCTCGGCCCGCGAGGCGGGGCCCACCCAGTGGGACCGGCTGACCGCCGCCACCGCCGCCCTGGTCGCCTTCCAGCTGTCGGACAACGGCCCGCTGCTGCGCGCCTCGGCGCTCTGGGCCCTGCCGCTGGAGCTGCGCCACGAGATGGCCGACCAGTATGGGCGGGTGTCGGAGCGGTTCGCGGCCATGGTCTCCGACGGCATCGCCGAGGGCTCGATCCGGCCCGTCGACCCGCTGATCGCGGCCCATATGCTGAGCTCGATGCTGAACGCCGCGGCCTCGCTCAGCGCCTGGGCCCCGGGCATGACGGCGCAGGAAGCCGCCAGCCTGTTCGCCCGGCCCCTGCTGACGGGCGTGTTCAAGGCCTAGTCTAGGGCTTACCCGCGTGCTGCGTGGCTGCATCACGGCCGGAAGATCGACCACGAAGGCACCAAGATCACGAAGGTCACGAAGAACAGGTGGCCTTTTTCGGTCCCCTGTTACCTACCGCCGCGAAGCGGCCATTAGCCCCTGGCATGACGCCCGACGCGCCTCGGCCTCTTCGTGTTCCTTCGTGATCTTCGTGCCTTCGTGGTTCAGCTTTCGGGCGGGGCTTTTCCAACAGCCTCACCGACAACTATCGCCGGTAGGTCACCAGCCTACGAAAAAGGGGCGGCCGAAGCCGCCCCTTCCCGTCCGGGATCTTGTTGTCCCCTGGTCTAGAACTTCTTCACCAGACCGAACTTGAACGTCCGGCCGAGCGCGTTGCCCGTGAAGGGGTCGTAGTTGAGGTCGAGCCGGGCGAACGACGGATCCTTGTCGAACATGTTCTCGATCGTCGCCGTCAGCGTCGTGCTCCAAGGCAGGAACACGCGGTAGGTCGCATCGGCAGTTACATAGGCGTCGATGACCTTGCCCCCAGGCACGGTGAAGCTGGCGCCGGTATTGTCCTTGTAGGCGTTGAGCGCGAAGGGCGCCGTACGCTGGTCGGTGTATTTGTCGATGTAGCGGACGGTGACGCGCAGGTTGTGCGGACCGTTGGTGTATTCCGCATAGACCGAACCCTTCCAGCGCGGCAGCGGATAGGCCGTCGTCTGGTAGTTGAGCAGGCCCACGGCGTCGAAGGCCGGCGCCACCGTGAAGCCGGCGACCGAAGTGGCCCCCGTCTTGTATTCCTGCACGTAGGTGATGGTCGTGCCGAGAGCGAAGTCCCCACCCATGACGTCGTTGAACTTCCAGTCGGCCAGGAAGTCGATGCCCGAAGTGCGCACCGCCGCGCCGTTGACCGTGAAGGTCTTCAAGCGAGAGATGTTGGTCGTGCTGCAGGCGCCGGAGAAGGTGAAGCGCGCCTGCAGAGCGGCGTAGAGCGGGTCGCCGCAGTGGCCGGCGGTGAGCAGGGCCGCCGGGAAGAAGGTGTCGACGATGCCGGCGACGGGCTCGGTGGTGATGGGGTTGTCGAAGTCGAACCGCCACCAGTCGAGGCTGGCCTTCAGGCCGTCGTGCTTGAAGATGATGCCGAGGGAGTAAGTCTTGGCCTTTTCGGGCGCCAGGTTCGGGTTGCCGAAGATGTCGACGGCCCGGAAGGTGCCCTTGATGCTCTGCAGCGAGGTGATGAAGTCGTTGTTCAGAGAGTTGCTCGGCGGGCCGCGGAAGGTCGAGCCGGCGGACCCGCGGATGGCGATGTCCTCGGTGATCTGCCACTTGGCCGAGATCTTCGGATTGAAGGTCGAGCCCACCGCGCCGCCGTAGTCCTCATAGCGGGCGGCCAGCTGGACGTTGAAGTTGTCGGTGAAGGGCAGCTGCAGTTCGCCGAAGCCCGCATAGACGCGGCCGCGGGTGACGCCTTCACTGCCGACCCCTAAGAACATGAAGGGCCCGCTGGGGTTGGCGCAGGAGGTGGAGCCCGTCACCGGGGTCGCCGTGCAGGGGTTCACCGCGCGGTTGGAGATGTCGTTGTAGGTGACGGTGAACTCGTCGCGCCGGAACTGCATGCCGAGCGCCCAGCCCACATCGCCGCCGGGCAGGGTCCACAGATGGCCGTTCAGGATGGCGTCGACCGTGAACAGGCGCGAGGTCTGCTTGGTGCGCAGTTCCGGGAAGAACCAGTTGATCAGGGCCAGGTTGGTGTTGGCCACGCCGGCATTGTAGTTGGGGTTCACCTGGCCGGTGATCGAGTTGCGCTGGATGGCCTCGGCGAAGGGGTTGAAATAGCCGCACGCGCCAACGCCCGGCACGCCGGTGGTGGGATCGCAACCCGGCCCGCCCAGGCCGCGCAGGGCCAGTTCGTAGCGGTCCACCAGCGTGTCGTAGCCGGTGCGCAGGCCGCTTTCGGTGCTGTAGTTGAGCGCGATATTCCAGCCGACGCCGCCCCACATTTCGCCGCTGAGATCGCCCTCGATGCGGAAGGCGTCATAGACGCGCAGGCCGTGCGACGGGCCGTTGTTGAACAGCGGGTTGCCGCCCAGCGCGAAGGGCCGGAAGGCCGGCGAAAGGTTGAAGGCGCCCGTCGCCAGCAGCGTCGCCGAGGCAAAGGTGACCGGCAGGCCGGTGATGGCGCTGACGCCCGTGATCGAGGGATTGTCGGTGACGAACTGGATCAGGCCAGGGTTGCTGCCCGGGATGAAATAACGCCCGGCGACCGGAGACGCCGCCGAGTCCGGCGTGGCCAAGGCCGCGTAGCTGGGCGAGGTCTGCCAATCGGGCACGCGGGTGTTGGAGTAGAGCGCCTCCACGTGCAGCTTGGTGGTGGCGTCGAGATCGACGTTCACCTCGCCATACAGCTGGTAGCGGTCTTCCTTTTCCGTGAGGTTGTCGTAGGGCGTGTAGTGCCAGCTGCAGACCGGCGTGGCGCCGCTGAAGTTGGCGTAGCCGCCGACGCCCGCGCAGCCGGGATCGCGGAAGATCACGAAGGCGGGGGTGAGCAGGCTGCCCGGGTTGCCGGCGGCGGACCAGCCGCCTTCCGGGTTGGCGGTGTAGGGCTTGTTGGCCCAGTCGCGTTCCTGCACGGAGAGCTGCGAGCGGTGCTGCCATCCGGCGGTCAGCAGGACGTTGCCGTTTTCGAAGTTATGGCCCCAGACGCCGTTCAGCGTGTAGTCGCCGTCAGAGCCGGAGATGTATTTGTAGGAGCCCCCGATCTCCAGACCCTCGAAGTTCTTGCGGGTGATGAAGTTGACCACCCCGGCGATGGCGTCGGAGCCATAGGTCGCCGCGGCGCCGTCCTTCAGCACCTCCACGCGCCCGATGGCGGCGGTCGGCAGGATGTTGGTGTCGACCACGCCGCCGCCGGCCAGGCCGAACGGGTTGATGGCCAGGCGGTGGCCGTTCAGCAGCACCAGGGTGCGCTGGGGCCCCAGGCCCCGCAGGTTGACCGAGCCGGACCCTTCCGAGCCCTGGGCGCGGGCGTCGAACTGGTTGGTGTCGCCCAGCACGCCGCTGGAAACCGACAGGGACTTGATCAGGTCCAGCGTCGAGGGCGCCCCCTGCTTCTGGATTTCCTCCGCGCCGATCACGTCGACCGGCAGGGCCGCGTCTTCCGGCGTGCCCTTGATGAACGAGCCGGTGACGACGACTTCCTCGACGGTGGCCGGGGCGTCCGCGTCCGCCGCTCGCGCCGCGCCGGGGCTCAGACCGAGCGACAGCGTCACAGCCAGAGCGGATGCTCCGGCCAAGTATGCACTTTTTCTCATGATAAGGGCTCCCTCCCTATGATTTGACCGTACCGCTTCTTCTTTTGAGATAGCTGATACGTTGATGATCCTAACGATTAATCACGATCTGGGAATACCGCTCCTTCGAAAGCGCGGATTCACAGGCGTGCGGACAGGATTTGGGGTCTTGCGGGGAGGGTAGCTGGCGCAACGGGGGTTGGGCGCACGGCGCGCTTGGCCACGTGCGGGTGCAGGCATGCCGATTGGCGACGCCGGGTTGCCCAAGTCTCCTCCCTGTGGCCGCGGTTTCTAATGTTGCGGTCCTGAAAGACTGTGTCGATGATGGAGCGAGATTTGACGCCGCGTCAATCACTCAGCGAAACCCATTCGAAATTGCGGTATCCCCGCAACAGTTGGGCGTCGCGGGCGGCCCGCGGGCGGCGTCACAGGCCACGGCGCAGGGATCGCTGACCAGGTCGGGGACTATCCCGTTGCCTACACGTCCGATGGCCCCGCCCACGCCCGGGCCCGCGCAGCCGAACGGCCCGCCCAGCCGGAATGACCCTAGGGTCGCCGGACGCCGGCGCGCCATGGAGTCTGGCCAGGCTCACGGTCGAGGCATGGCCATCGCCCGCGCCGATCTCGGCGGCCCGCCAGAGCCGACGGCTTTGCCGATTCGGGGTTCCGGGATGGTTGGCGAGCGCCATCGTGGGGGAGCGTTGAAGGGCCGCCAATGTTGCAGGATCGTCGGCGGGCGGTCCGCGACGTCCACCGGCTACTGGAAGAAGACCGAGGCGCCCTTGTCCACCGAGCCCGCGCCCTGGCGCATCCAGCCGAACAGCTCGCGGCCATAGCCGGGCTTGCTGGCGGGAACAGGGGCGGCCTCGCGAGCGCGCAGGACGGCGGTCTCGACCTGGACCTCCAGCACGCCGTTGTGGGGATCGAGGCGGATGATGTCGCCGTCCTGGATATAGGCCAGCGCGCCGCCGTCCATGGCCTCGGGCGCGACGTGGATGGCGGAGGCGACCTTGCCCGATGCGCCGGACATGCGCCCGTCGGTGACCAGCGCCACCTTGAAGCCGCGGTCCTGCAGCACCGACAGCGCGGGCGACAGGTTGTGCAACTCCGGCATGCCGTTGGCCTTGGGCCCCTGGAAGCGGACCACGGCGACCACGTCGCGGTTGAGCAGGCCCGCCTTGAAGGCGGCGGTGAAGGCCTCTTGCGTATCGAACACGGCAGCCGGGGCGGTGACGGCCTGATACTCGGGCTTCACGGCGGAGACCTTGATCACCGCGCGGCCCAGGTTGCCGGCCAGCAGGCGGATGCCGCCGTCGGACTGGAAGGGATCGGAGACGGGGCGCAGCACGTCGGTGTCGAGGCTTTCCGTGGCGCCGTCGCGCCAGACCAGGGCGTCGCCGTCCAGGAAGGGTTCCTGCGTGCCGCGCGACAGGCCCCTGCCCGCCACCGTCAGCACGTCTTCGTGGGCTAGCCCCGCCTTCAGCAGTTCGCGGGTGACGAAGGCCATGCCGCCGGCGGCGTGGAACTGGTTCACGTCGGCCGAGCCGTTCGGATAGACGCGCGCGATCAGCGGCGTGGCGTGGGACAGGTCGTTGAAGTCCTCCAGCGTCAGGATGATGCCGGCCGAGCGCGCCATGGCGATCAGGTGCAGGCACAGGTTGGTCGAACCGCCGGTGGCCATCAGGCCGACCACGCCGTTGACGATGGCCTTCTCGTCGATCACGTGGCCCGAGGGCGTCCAGTCGTTGCCGCGCGGACCGATGGCGACCACCCGCCTGGCCGCCGCCGCCACCAGCGCGTCGCGCAGGGGGGTGTTGGGGTGGATGAAGGCCGAGCCCGGCAGGTGCAGGCCCATCAGCTCCATCAGCATCTGGTTGGAGTTGGCGGTGCCGTAGAAGGTGCAGGTGCCGGGGCCATGGTAGGAGGCCTGTTCGGCCTGCAGCAGCACGTCGCGCCCGACCTTGCCCTCGGCATAGAGGGCGCGGACCTTGGCCTTCTCGCGGTTGGGCAGGCCCGAGGTCATCGGCCCGGCCGGCACGAAGATGCTGGGCAGGTGGCCGAAGGTGAGCGCGCCGATGAACAGGCCCGGCACGATCTTGTCGCAGACCCCCAGCATCAGGGCGCCATCGAAGGCGTCGTGGGTCAGGGCCACGGCGGTGGCCATGGCGATCACCTCGCGCGAGAACAGCGACAGCTCCATCCCCGGACGGCCCTGGGTGACCCCATCGCACATGGCGGGCACCCCGCCGGCGAACTGGGCGGTGGCGCCGGCCTCCCGCGCGGCGGCCTTGATGATGTCGGGGAAGCGTTCCAGCGGCTGGTGGGCCGAAAGCATGTCGTTGTAGGCGGACACGATGCCGATGTTGGGGGCGTTGGGGTCCAGCGCGCGGACCTTGTCGGCGGCCGGCGAGGCGGCGAAGGCGTGAGCCCAGTTGGCGCAGGACAGCTTGGCGCGGCCCGGCTCATTGCCCCGGGCGTCGTCGACCAGTTGCAGGTATTCGGTCCGGGTGGCGCGGCTGCGCTCCACCATGCGGGCCGTGACCTCTGCGACAGCGGGGTTCATGGCGGTTTCCAATCGTGGATCAGGGGGCCCAGAGGATGCGCACCGGCGTGCGCGTCTGGGTCAGCAGTGCGGAGATGGGGAGGCCGTCCGGGGCCTCCAGCGCCTTGAGCTTGGCCTCGCCGGTGACCAGCAGGATCAGCAGGCGGGTTTGCAGCAGGGCGGCGAGGGTCAGGCTGATGCGCGGCTGCGGCGGCATGGGCTCGCCCACGGGCGCGGCGACGACCAGACGCTGGCCGTCGGGATCCAGGCCCTCGGCGAGCACCGGGCTGCCCGGAAACAGCGATGCGAAATGGCCATCTTCGCCCATGCCCAACAGAACCGCGTCGAGCGGCAGCTGTTCCGCCAGCACCGGCCCGGCGGCGTCAGCGGCGGCTTCCGGCGACGGGGCTGCGGACCACAGGGGCAGCAGGCGTGCGGCGGCGCCCCTGTCCTGCAGCAGGGTGTCGCGCAGCAGGGCCTCGTTGCTCTGGGGCGAATCCGGATCGACCCAGCGCTCGTCGGTGAGGGTGACGGTGACCTTGTCCCAGGCCAGGTCGGCGGTGGACAGCCAGGCGTAGGTCTCGCCGGGGGTGCGCCCCCCTGCCCCTGCGAAGCCGGCGTGGCCGCGCTGGGCGATCCCGTCCGCCAGGGCTGCGGCGATGGCGGCCCCGGCCGCGTGGGCGGCGGAGCGGGCGTCGATGTGGCGTTCGATGATGGGGGCGGTCATGCGCTCACCCTGCCCGAACTAATCGTTCCAAGTGCGGCCACCGCGCTCGATCAGCGCGAAGGCGCCCGATGGCCCCCAGTTGCCGGCGGGATAGGGGCGCGGCTTCATGCCGGCTTCCGCCCAGGCCGAGGCGACGCCGTCCACGAAGGTCCAGGCCTGCTCCACCTCGTCGCGGCGCACGAACAGGGTGCGGTCGCCGCGCAGCACATCCAGCAGCAGCCGCTCATAGGCGATGCGCCGCCGCCCCCCGTCGTCGCCCAGGGTCTTGGCCAGGGAGAGCGACAGGGGCAGAGGCTGCAGCCGGGTGTCGCCCAGGCCGGGACGCTTCATCATCATTACCAGGGAGATGTCCTCCAGAGGCTGGAGGTCGATGATCAGACGGTTGGACTCCAGGTCCTCGCTGGCCGCCGTGCCGAAGATGGAGTGGGGCAGCGGCTTGAACTGGATCACGATCTGGGTGAGCCGCTCGGGCATCCGCTTGCCGGTGCGCAGGAAGAAGGGCACGCCGGCCCAGCGCCAGTTGTCGACCTCGACCCTGAGCGCCACGAAGGTCTCTGTATCGCTGGGCCGGCCGACCTCGGTCTCATAGCTGGCCGCCTGCTGGCCCTCGACAACGCCGGCGCCGTACTGGCCGCGCACCGTGTCGTGGATCACCGAGGCGCGGGTGGCCGGCTTCAGCGAGCGCAGCACCTTGACCTTCTCGTCGCGGGTGGAGTCCGGGTCCAGCTTGGCCGGCGGCTCCATGGCCACCAGGCAGAGCAGCTGAAGCAGGTGGTTCTGCAGCATGTCGCGCAGGGCGCCGTACTCATCGTAATAGGCCCAGCGGTCGCCGACCTTCTCGGTCTCGGCGATGGTGATCTGGACGTGGTCGATGGCCGTGGCGTTCCACAGCGGCTCGAACAGGGTGTTGGCGAAGCGCAGGGCCAGCAGGTTTTGGACCGTCTCCTTGCCCAGGTAGTGGTCGATGCGGAAGACGTTGGCCTCGTCGGCCACGGCGGCCACGGCGGCGTTGATGGCCTTGGAGGTTTCCAGGTCGCGGCCGATCGGTTTTTCCAGCACCAGGCGGGTCTTGTCGTCGATCACCCCGCCCGCCTTCAGGCCCGCGCAGGCGGCGGAATAGAGGCTGGGCGACAGGGCGAAGAAGATGATCCGCACGCCCTCGCCGACCTTGCCCGCCAGGCAGGCCGCGCCCTCCGGCTTGGTGACGTCGGCGGCGCAGTAGTCGAGGCGCTCGGCGAAGCGCTTCCAGGCGGCGGCGTCCAGTTCCTCGCGGCTCTCGATCGCGGCCTTGACGTCCTTCACATAGCTGGCCCCGTCGCCCTCGGCGCGCGCGACGCCGATGATCTTCAGGGCGGGCGACAGCAGGCCGTCGGCGTCGAGGTGGTAGAGGGACGGCAGCAGCATCCGCCGGGCCAGATCGCCGGACCCGCCCAGGATGACCAGGGTGGAGACATCCGCGGGATCGCTCATGGTGTCGAACGGCAAGGGCGGCCTCGATCTGCAGCTAGGCGACTAGGAGGGCGACTAGAAAAGCGGCTTGGGCGCCGCCGTCGGAGGTCAACCCGGCTGGCCCGGCCAGGGTTGCTCCGCGCGACGGCGTCGGACCCGGTTGCCTGAATGGCCAAGGTCGGGGCGGATGTCCAGCGACGGTTTTGACAGCGCTGTCTTTTTGCACCGCGGTTTTTATCGCGAGGGGGTGTCGGGAGGGGGCATAGTGGTTCGTCCTAAGGACAGCCAAGGACACCGCCCATGCTCTACGCCATCCTCTGCTACAACGACGAAGATCTGATCGGCGCGTGGTCCAAGGCGGACGACGACGCCTGCATGGTGCGGCTGCAGGCCGTGGAGCGGGACCTGAAGCGGGCCGGCCGGCTGGGCCCGGTGGCGCGGCTGCTGCCGACCACGGCGGCGACCACTCTGCGCAAGGGCCGCGACGAGCCTCTGGTCATCGACGGACCGTTCGCCGAGACCAAGGAGCAGCTGCTGGGCTTCTATGTGGTCGACTGCGACAACCTGGAAGCGGCGATCGCGGTGGCCAAGGACCTGGCCGTGGCCAACCCGGGGTCGGGCGCCTATGAGATCCGCCCCGTCGGCCTCTTCCGCGACGGCGTAGACAGCCTGCCCCAATCGCCGATGACCGCGGTCGCGCCGTGACCGACCGGGCCTGGATCGACGCGGCCATCACGGCCGCCCGCCCCCAGGCCGTGGGCGCGCTGCTGCGCTATTTCCGCGACCTGGATATCGCCGAGGAGTCGTTCCAGGACGCCTGCCTGAGGGCGATGCGCAACTGGCATCTGAACGGCCCGCCGCGCGACCCGACCGCCTGGCTGATCATGGTCGGCCGCAATGCCGGCATCGACGGCACGCGCCGGCGCGCCAAACAGACCGCCCTGCCCGACGAGGCGCAGATCTCCGACCTGGAGGACGCCGAAACCGCGCTGGTCGAGCGTCTGGACGGCAATCAATATCGCGATGACGTGTTGAGGCTGCTGTTCATCTGCTGCCATCCGGACCTGCCGGCGACCCAGCAGATCGCGCTGGCGCTGCGCATCGTCTCGGGCCTGTCGGTCAAGCAGATCGCCCGCGCCTTCCTGGTCGGCGAGAGCGCCATGGAACAGCGCATCACCCGCGCCAAGGCCCGGGTGGCGGGCGCCGACACGCCCTTCGAGACGCCGGGCGCGGTGGAGCGCTCGGAGCGGGTCGCGGCCGTGTCGGCGATGATCTACCTGGTGTTCAACGAGGGCTATTCGGCCGGCGACGACAGTGCGCGGGCCGGGCTGTGCGACGAGGCGGTGCGGCTGGCGCGCCTGCTGCTGCGGCTGTTCCAGACCGAGCCGGAGATCATGGGGCTGACGGCGCTGATGCTCCTGCAGCATGCGCGCTCAGGGGCGCGGTTCGATGCGGCGGGCGAGATCGTGCTGCTGGACGACCAGGACCGGACCCAGTGGAACGCCGCCATGATCGCCGAGGGGCTGGCGCTGATCGACAAGGCGATGCGCCACCGGCGGCCGGGTCCCTATCAGGTGCAGGCGGCGATCGCGGCCCTGCATGCGCGGGCGGCGAAGCCGCAGGACACCGACTGGGTGGAGATCAATGCGCTCTACCTGGCCCTGGAGCGGTTGCAGCCGTCGCCGGTGGTGACCCTCAATCGCGCTGTGGCCGTCTCCAGGACCGAGGGGCCGCAAGCGGCGCTGGAGCTGATCGAGCCGCTGGCCGAGCGGCTGTCGGGCTATTTCCACTTCTTCGGGGTGAAGGGCGCGCTGCTGCTGCAGCTGGGCCGGGAACGGGAGGCCAGGGGCGCCTTCGACCAGGCCATCGCCCTGGCCAATACCGCCGCCGAGGCGGCCCACATCCGCATCCATCTGGACCGGCTGACCCGTGACGCCCGGGCGGCGGGGGCGAAGGCCTAGAAATAATTTCGGCGCGGTTGTCGGAATGAGGCCGGCCCGTTCGTCCTCAAGGACAGAGCTTCAAACCAAGAGGATCAGACCATGTCGACCACAGTTGCCCCCGCCACCGAGTCCGCGCCACTGACCCTGGGCGGCGTCGTGCCCTATCTGACCGTCGGCGGGGCCGTGAAGGCCGCCGACTTCTATGTGAAGGCCTTCGGGGCCAAGGTGGTCGCTCAGCATCCGGTGGACGACCAGGGCCGCACCATGCACGTCCACCTGCATATCAACGGCGGCTCGGTGATGCTGGCCGACGCCTATCCCGAGCACGGTCATCCGCTGCAGCTGCCGCAGAGCTTCAACCTGCACATCCAGGTCGATGACGTCGACCCGGTCTGGAAGCGCGCGGTGGACGCCGGGGCCGAGGTGGAGCTGCCCCTGCAGCTGATGTTCTGGGGCGACAACTACGGCATCGTCAAAGACCCCTTCGGCGTGCGCTGGTCGATGGCCTCGACGCCCAAATAGGCGCGGCGTCCGGCGTTCGCCGAGACACCGCTCGGCCTGACTCAGGGCGGCGGGCTCGATACGGCGGGGCCCGGCCCGCCATGCCCGCCGCCATCCTTTCCGCGTTCGCTTGACTGATTGTGTTTTGCAACTAGTCTAGGTCGGCGGTCCAGAGCCGCTCCAGGAGCTTCCGATGTCCGTATCCGCCAAACCCCTGCTTGCCGGCCTCGTCCTGGCCGCCGCCCTGTCCAGCCTGGCGTTCGCCGAGCCGGCCACGCCGCCGCCGCCGGGCGCCGTCCCGCACGGCCACAAGGACGCCAGGCTGGCCACGGCGGGGACCTATGCCCTCGACAACCAGCATGCGGGGGTGATCGCCTCGGTCTCGCATGTGGGCTTCTCGCGCAGCATCTTCCGGTTCGACAAGGTCGAGGGCGCGCTCACCTGGGATCCGGTCCACGTCGAAAAGTCGTCGCTGACGGTGAAGGTGCAGACCGCTTCCATCGCCGCCAACGCCAACGTCGAGGGCTTTTCCCATGACCTGTCGACCAACTATCTGAAGTCGCCGCAATTCCCGCAGGCCGTCTTCGTCTCCACGGGCTTCCGCCAGACCGACGCGACCCACGGCAAGGTCGAGGGGAAGTTCACCCTGATGGGCAAGACGGTCCCGGTGACCTTCGACGTGACGCTGATCGGCGCGGGTCCCTTCTTCGGCCAGGAGCGGATCGGGGTGCATGCGGTGGCCAACATCAATCCGCAGGACTTCGGCATGCCCTCGGTGTTCGATGAGCCGATCGAGTTGATCATCGACACGGAGTTCTTCAAGGGCGAGATGAAGCTGGGCTGAGCCCGCGCAGACGAGGGGGGAACCGCATGCACTACGCCATCCTGGCCTACCACGAGGAGGGAACGGTCCAGTCCTGGACGCCGCAGGAGGACGCGGCGTTGATGGTCGACCTGCTGGAGGTCAATGACCGCCTTGTGAGCGAGGGCCGCCTGGGCCCGGCCGCGCGCCTGGGCGCCACGGGCGACGCGGTCACCCTGCGCGGGCCTGGAGCGGGCTTGGTGATCGACGGGCCCTTCGCCGAGACCAAGGAGCATTTGCTGGGACTGTATGTGGTGGAGGCGGAAACGCGGGACGAGGCGGTGGCGATGGCCCGCGACCTGCGCAAGGCCAACCCGACGGCAGTGTATGAGATCCGGCCCATCCTGCTCTATGTGCCCGGAGCGGCGCTGGCGGGGACGCAGGGGTAGCCTCTTCCCTCCCCGTCTGGGGAGGGACCGGCCGCGAAGCGACCAGGGTGGGGCAGGTGGATATGCGTCCCCCGCCTCAAAAGGCGAAGCGCCCCTCGATGCGGAGCTCTGCCCCAAGGGGCGCCCGGCCGTCCAACGATGCGGCCGCATAGTCACCTTCCCCACCCTCGGGCCTTCGGCCCTGCCCTCCGCAGACGGGGAGGGAAGAAGAGTGCGCCAAAGAAAAAGGCCCCGGGGTTTCCCCCGGGGCCTCTTCGTATCGATCAGGCGGTGAAGCCTACTCGACGATCTTGGCCACGACGCCGGCGCCGACGGTGCGGCCGCCTTCGCGAATGGCGAAGCGCAGGCCCTGGTCCATGGCGATCGGGGTGATCAGCTCGACGTCCAGCTCGGCGTTGTCGCCCGGCATGATCATCTCCACGCCTTCCTTCAGGCGCACGATGCCGGTCACGTCCGTTGTGCGGAAGTAGAACTGCGGGCGGTAGTTGGTGAAGAACGGGGTGTGACGGCCGCCTTCGTCCTTGGTGAGGATATAGGCCTCGGCCTGGAACTTGGTGTGCGGCGTGATGCTGCCCGGCTTGCAGAGAACCTGGCCGCGCTCGACGTCTTCACGCTTGGTGCCGCGCAGCAGCACGCCCACGTTGTCGCCGGCCTGACCCTGGTCCAGCAACTTGCGGAACATTTCCACGCCCGTGCAGATGGTCTTCTGGACGGGACGGATGCCGACGATCTCGACTTC
>JAQGIP010000007.1 GCA_028291055.1 Caulobacter sp. | reverse complement strand
CGGCGGGCGCTTCAACGCCGAACAGATCATGACCCAGATCGTGGCCCTGGGGATCCCCCGCGAGTTGGGCCCCGTGCTGGCCGCCCTGATGCTGGCGGGCCGCGTCTCCGCCGCCCTCGCCGCCGAGATCGGCGCCATGCGGGCCACCGAGCAGATCGACGCGCTGAAGACGCTGTCCACCGACCCCTTCCGCTACCTGGTGGCCCCCAGGCTGGTGGCGGCCATCATCACCCTGCCCCTGCTGACCCTGGTGGCCGACATCATCGGCGTCGCGGGCGGCTGGCTGGTGGCCACTCAGACGCTGGACTTCAACGCCACCACCTACGTGCGCAACACCTGGGACTTCCTGCAGAGCTGGGACGTGGTGTCGGGCCTGATCAAGGCCGCCGTGTTCGGCTTCATCGTGGCCCTGATGGGCTGCTACCACGGCTACAACGCCACGGGCGGGGCGCGGGGCGTGGGCCGGGCCACGACCCATGCGGTGGTCAGCGCGGCGATCCTGATCTTCGCCTCCGACTTCGTCATGACCAGCTTCTTCAGCCACGGATCCTGACCATGGCCCCGAAACTCGAACTTCGCGGGATCGTCAAACGCTTCGGCGGCAAGACCGTGCTGAACGGCCTGGACCTTGCCGTCGACGCCGGGCGCTCGCTGGTGGTGATCGGCGGGTCGGGCCAGGGCAAGTCGGTGACCCTGAAGGTAGCGCTGGGGCTGATGCGGCCCGACAAGGGCAAGATCTTCGTGGACGGCCAGGACGTCACCGCCGAGGCAGCGCGGGGCGACCCCCGGCATGCGGCCCGGTTCGGCATGCTGTTCCAGGGCGGCGCCCTGTTCGACAGCCTGAGCGTCTGGGAAAACGTCGCCTTCCGCCTGATCAACGCCGACGGCGTGTCCCGCAAGGCGGCCAAGGCCCGCGCGCTGGAAGCCCTGTCGATGGTGCGCCTGGGCCCGGAGAGCGCCGAGCTCTATCCGGTGGAGCTGTCGGGCGGCATGCAGAAGCGCGTGGGCCTGGCCCGCGCCATCGTCTCCACACCGGAGATCCTGTTCTTCGACGAGCCGACCACGGGCCTGGACCCCATCACCGGCCACGTCATCGACGCCCTGATCGTCGAACAGGTGAAGCGACTGGGCTGCACGGCGGTGTCGATCACCCACGACCTGGCCTCGGCCCGGCGCATCGCCGACGAGATCGCCATGATCCATGATGGCAAGATCGTCTGGCGTGGCCCCGTGGCCGACCTGGACAACTCCGGCAATCCCTACGTGGAGCAGTTCGTCGGCGGCCGCACGGAAGGCCCGATCACCGCCGACGTGTGATGGCGCCGCCTAGGGCTTCAGGTCCGCCACCCGGCCCGGATCGACCGCCGAGATGGCGGCCTTGAGATCGTCGACGCTGACGTTGTCGCCCTCGGCGGCGATCATCATGTGGTCTCCGGCCAGCACGCTGTATTCCGCGTGCTTGTTGTCGGCGTCGTACTTCTCCATGACCGTGCGGCCGTCGACCTTGCCGACCTTCTCGTAGGACGCGCCGTGGCGCTCGGTGTGCTCGAAACTCATCGCCGCGGCCAGACCGCCCATCGCCCCCGCCGCGCCCATGTCGGACACCGTCAGGCGGAAGTTGGAGTCGCCCCGCGTATAGGTGGCTTCCGCCGAGGAGACGTTGAAGCCCCCCGCGCCGGAGCTCTGGGTGGAGACCTCGCCCCGCGTGAAGCCGTTGACGTCGCCCGGCATGACGGCCTGTAGCGCTTCCGGCGCGACGACCTTGATCTCCTTGCCGTCCTGGATGGCCTTGCTGGCCGCCGTCGCCCGTGCGGACGCGGCCTGGATCTGGTCGAGGTCCACCTTGCCGCCGCCGGGAAGGGAAACCGTCCCCGACAGATGGCCGTTGTCGGCGATCCGCCCCATGTTGCGGATCGGCCCGGTCACCAGACCCACGACGAGCGCCACGCCGATGCAACACACCACGATCACCGCCGTGTAGGGGATCACCTTCTCGCGCGGAACCTTCATCAAGAGGGGCGCGCCGACATAAAACAGATAGGCGCTGTAGAGCCCCACGATCGACAGGACGCCCAGGCCAAACGGCAGGATCAGCAGCGCCGACGCCACCCAGGCTGCGGTCCCCGAATAGGCCGCCAGCTTCAGCGACTTCAGGGAGTCTTTCTCGCCGCCGAAACTCG
Organism: Caulobacter sp.; assembly: GCA_028291055.1. Taxonomy (GTDB): domain Bacteria; phylum Pseudomonadota; class Alphaproteobacteria; order Caulobacterales; family Caulobacteraceae; genus Caulobacter. Next base: position 3,912 of record JAQGIP010000007.1, on the reverse strand, counting down.
GGGCGAGCGCATCGATGATCAGGCCGCCCACGAAAACGCCGCCGACACCGACGGCGTAGTCGATGATCGCTTGCAGCACTGCCGCGACGGGCGAGGGCCTCCAATGGAAGCCGAACATGCCTTCACCGAACACGAGGGCATGGATCAGGCTCGCTACCGGCGGGATGGCCGCCAAGATCATCACATAGCCGACAAACAGGGCCCGAGGCGTCGCCGGCTCGTTCTCGATTACCGTCCAGGTGGCCGTCGGCTGAAGCAGGATGGACTTGACGCGCTCGACGAGGCCCGAGGCCTTGGCGCCTTCAACAATGCTCATATCTGGTCGCTCCCCAGTGGAACCGGAACAACCCCCCGGCTCCCACGATAACGTGGTTTGAGCCTCGCATGAACCGCGGTTCGCTGAACCTGCCTATTCAGGCATGGGTATAACCCGTCCGTATCTGACGTGGGCCCATGGGCATTGGGTTGCGCTAGACTGAGCCCCAGCCCGAATCAGGAGTTCCCATTGGCCCGAGACGGCGCCCTTTACGTTTGCCAATCCTGCGGGTCATCGCAGAACAAGTGGGCGGGGCAATGCCCCGGATGCGGCGGCTGGAACTGCCTGGTCGAGGAACTGACCTCGCGGCCGCCGGGCGCGCTGGCCCCCTCCAAGGCCACCAAGATGCGGGGGCTGAACTTCGAGACCCTGGAGAGCGAGACCCCTTCCCCCATCCGCATCGCCACGGGCATCGAGGAGTTCGACCGGGTTTGCGGCGGCGGCATCGTGCCGGGCTCGGCCATCCTGGTCGGCGGCGACCCGGGCGTGGGCAAGTCGACCCTGATGCTGCAGGTGGTGGCGGCGGCCGCCATGCGCGGCGCCAACTGCGCCTACATCTCCGGCGAGGAAGCCGTGGAGCAGATCCGTTCGCGCGCCGCGCGCATGGGTCTGGCCGCCGCCCCCGTGAAGCTGGCCGCCGAGACGGCGCTGCGCGAGATCCTGGATGGGCTGAAGCGCGAGAAGTTCGACCTGGTGGTCATCGATTCGATCCAGACCCTGTGGAGCGACGCCCACGAGGCGGGCCCGGGCTCGGTGACCCAGGTGCGCAGCTGCGCGGGCGAGCTGGTGCGCCAGGCCAAGAAGGGTGGCGCGGCGGTGATCCTGGTGGGCCACGTCACCAAGGACGGCCAGATCGCCGGCCCCAGGGTGGTGGAGCATATGGTCGACGCCGTCCTCTCCTTCGAGGGTGAGCGCGGCTATCCGTTCCGCATCCTGCGCGGCGCCAAGAACCGCTTCGGCGCTACCGACGAGATCGGCGTCTTCGAGATGGGCGACTCGGGCCTGCGCGAGGTACGCAACCCCTCGGCCCTGTTCCTGGGCGAAGGCGGCGCTCGGGCGGCGGGCTCGGTGGTGTTCGCCGGCATCGAAGGCTCGCGCCCGGTGCTGGTGGAATTCCAGGCCCTGGTGGCCCCCTCGGCCTACGGCACGCCCCGCCGCGCGGTGGTGGGATGGGATTCAGGGCGCCTTGCCATGGTGCTGGCGGTGCTTGAATCCCGATGCGGCCTTGGTTTCGGCAACCGCGACGTCTATTTGAACGTCGCTGGGGGCTTGCGAGTCAGCGAGCCCGCGGCGGATCTGGCGGCGGCGGCGGCCCTGGCCTCTTCGGCCCTCGACGTGGCGCTGCCCCAGGACTGTGTTGTGTTTGGCGAAGTGAGCCTGTCGGGCGACGTGCGCCCGGTGAGCCGCATGGAGGCGCGCCTGAAAGAGGCAGCCAAACTGGGGTTCTCCCGCGCGCTGGGCCCCTGCGGTCCGGAAGGGTCGGGCAATATCGCGGTGTCGCGTCTGGCCGACGCGGTGCGCCGCATCGGCGAGGAGGCCTGGACCTAAACCGTGTTCGATCTGATCGTCCTCATCGTGCTCGTGGCGTCCGGCCTGATCGGCTGGGCGCGCGGCGCCACGCGTGAGATCATGACGGTGCTGGCCTTCCTGCTGGCCGCCATGTTCGCGGTGGCCACGCTGGGCCTTTCGGGCGCGCTGGCCCGCCAGACCATTCACCCGGAATGGATGGCCAACGGCGTGGCCCTGATCGTCGTCTTCATCATCGTCTATGTGGCCCTGCGCGTGGCCGGCGGCATCATCTCTCATCGGGTCAAGACGGCCGAGCATCTGGGCGCGGTGGACCGGGCCGTGGGCGTGGGCTTCGGCGTCGTGCGCGCCTTCGTGCTGCTGGGCGCGTTCAACATCGTGCTGAACCTGGCCACGCCGGCGGACCGCATGCCGCATTGGATTTCGGGCGCATTGCTTTATCCGCTCACCAACGTCTGCGGAAAAGTGCTCAAAGCCTTCGCGCCCCAGGGCAAGGCGGTGGCGGGCAAGGTGGCGCCGGCCATCGAAGACGCCGTTCGCGGCAGATCCGATGGTGCCTCCAAAGGCGTTGAGACCGATAAGACGCAAGAGAAGGACGGCGCGCCTCCCCGCAAGCCGCCCGCGCCTCGACAGGTGGAGAAATCACGGTGACGGCGACCCCATGGCGCGATCCCGACGACGACCGCCCCCGGCTCGAATGCGGCGTGTTCGGCGTGTATGACCAGCCCGACGCGGCGGCCATCGTGGCGCTCGGCCTCCACGCCCTGCAGCATCGCGGCCAGGAGGCCTGCGGCATCGCCGCCTACGACGGCCAGAGCTTTTCCACCGAGCGCCACATGACCATGGTGGCGGAGGCCTTCAAGGGCTCACTCAGCGAGCGCCTGCCGGGCAATACGGCCATCGGCCACACCCGCTATTCCACCGCCGGCGGCAGCTTCCTGCGCAATGTCCAGCCGATGTTCGCCGATCTCGAAGCTGGCGGCGTGGCGCTGGCCCACAACGGCAACCTGACCAACTTCCTCAGCCTGCGCGAAGCCCTGGTCAGCGAAGGCGCCATCTTCCAGTCGACCTCCGACAGCGAGGTGATCCTTCACCTCATCGCGCGGTCGCGCAAAGCCCGGGTGGTCGACCGCTTCATCGACGCCGTCAGCCAGATCGAGGGCGGCTATGCCCTGGTGGCGCTGACCAACAAGAAGCTGATCGGCGTGCGCGATCCCCTCGGCATCCGACCGCTGGTGCTGGGCGAGCTGCACGGCAAGCCCGTTCTGGCGTCGGAGACCTGCGCGCTCGACATGATCGGCGCCGCGTTCGTGCGCGACGTCGAGCACGGTGAGATGGTGATCATTTCCGAGACGGGCGTGGAGAGCGTGCGCCCCTTCCCGGCCGCCAGGGCCCGGCCCTGCGTGTTCGAGTACGTCTACTTCGCCCGCCCCGACAGCGTGGTGAACGGCCGCTCCGTCTATGACGTGCGCAAAAAGATGGGCCGCCGCCTGGCCCAGGAAACGCCGGCCATGGCCGATGTCGTCGTGCCGGTGCCCGACAGCGGCGTGCCGGCCGCGCTTGGGTTCGCCCAGGAGTCCGGCATCCCCTTCGAGATGGGCATCATCCGCAGCCACTATGCGGGCCGCACCTTCATCCAGCCGACGCAGGGCGTGCGTGAACTGGGCGTGCGCATGAAGCACAGCCCCAACCGCGCCGTCCTGGCCGGCAAGCGGGTGGTGCTGATCGACGACAGCATCGTGCGCGGCACCACCTCGCTGAAGATCGTGCGCATGGTCCGCGAGGCCGGCGCCACCGAGGTGCACCTGCGCTCGGCATCGCCGCCGATCCAGTGGCCGGACTACTATGGCATCGACATGCCCGACCGCGACCAGCTGCTGGCGGCCCAGAAGTCGCTGGAGGAGATGACCCGGTTCCTGGAGGTGGACAGCCTGGGCTTCCTGTCCGTCGACGGCCTCTACGCCGCCCTGGACGCCGGCCCCCGCGACCCGGCCTGCCCCCAGTTCACCGACCATTATTTCACCGGTGAATACCCCACCCGCCTGCTGGACCGCGAGATCGCCGAGGGC
>JAQGIP010000114.1 GCA_028291055.1 Caulobacter sp. | reverse complement strand
GCGTGTTCCTGGCCCTGGGCCTCGCGCTCAGCATCCTGGCCCCGCAAGGCGCCCTTACCCAGGCACAGGCGCAGATTCCCTACCTGCAGCTCCCGGCCGCCGAGCCCCGCTACGCGGCGATCGTGCTCGACGCCAACACCGGCGAGGTGATGTACGCAAAACGCTCGGACAGCCCACGGTATCCCGCGTCGATCACCAAGATCATGACGCTGTACCTGGCGTTCGAGGCCCTGTCGGAAGGCCGCCTGCGCCCCGACGACCTGATCACCGTCTCCTCCCACGCGGCCGCCCAGGCGCCGACCAAGCTGGGCCTTTCCGCCGGCGACCAGATCACCGTCGACGACGCCATGCGGGCGATCGCGGTGAAGTCCGCCAACGACATGGCCGTCGCCCTGGCCGAAAAGCTGGGCGGCAGCGAGAGCCGTTTCGCCGCCCTGATGACGCTGCGCGCCCAGGAGCTGGGCATGAGCGAGACCCGCTTCGTCAACGCCTCGGGCCTGCCCGACAGCCGCCAGATCTCCACCGCCCGCGACATCGCCACCCTGTCGCGCGCCGTGATGCGCGACTTCCCGCAATACTACAGCTTCTTCAACATCCGCTCCTTCACCTATCGGGGCGTGAGCATGAACAACCACAACGGCCTGCTGGGCCGCTTCCCCGGCGTGGATGGCCTGAAGACCGGCTACACCACGGCGTCGGGCTTCAACCTGGCCGCCTCGGCCGTGCGTGACGGCCGCCGGCTGATCGTGGTGGTGATGGGCGGCTCGTCCTCCGGCGCCCGCGACGCCAACGTCCAGAGCCTGTTGCTGACCGGCTTCGACATCATGGACCGCCGCTCACGCGGTGAACGCATCACCGTGGCCCAGAACCTGTTCGAGCCCCAGGCGCCCGCCGCGCCGCCGCCGAGCCAGTATGCCCAGGCAAACTACGGATCCTCGCCCAACTACGGCTCTTCGCAGGGCTCCGAGATCCAGCTGACCAGCAATCCCACGGCCCCCCAGGTCAATATCGCGCGCATGTCGCCGATCCCCGATCGCCCCTCCGCGCCGGTCCGCACCTATGCCTCCATGGACCAGGCCCGGCAGGCGCCCGCGCCGGTGAAGGCTGCGCCGCCCAAGGTGGTCGTCGCCAAGGCCCCGCCGAAGGTCGTGGCGCCGCCCAAGGGCGAGTGGGCCGTTCAGGTCGGCGCCTTCCGGGGCCGCTCACAGGCCCGCGCCCAGGTCGACCTGATCGACCGCCGCTTCGGCAACATGTTCGCCCAGGCCGAGGGGTTCGTGGAAGACGCCGTGCAAGGGCAGTTCCGCGCCCGCTTCGGCGGCATGACCGCCTCGGAAGCCCAGAAGGCCTGCCGCACCCTCGCCGCTCAGAACCAGGTCTGCCAGGTCATCGCGCCGGGGCACTGAGGCGACACACCCTGTTATCCTTCTCCCCTCGCGGGAGAAGGTGGCATCCGAAGGATGACGGTTGAGGGGGTGAAGGCGGATTCCGCTTCGCATGACGTCGAGTGCTTGTTGGACGACTGTCGCGCCCCCTCATCCGTCGACTGCGTCGACACCTTCTCCCGCGAGGGGAGAAGGATACAGGTCTAAGACTTCAGCAGTTTGTCCCGGGCCGCGTTCAGCTGCGCGGCCAGGCCCGTGGTGCCGCCGCTGTCGGGGTGGGCCATGCGGATCAGCCGCACATAGGCGTCCTGGATATCCTTGGACGAGGCGTTCGCGCTGACGCCCAGGATCTGGCGCGCCTCTTCCAGGCTGGGACCGCTACCGCGCACCACGCCCTGGACCGGACCGCTGCGCCCTGCCCTGGCGGCGAACGCCATCCATAGGCCGAGCGCCGCCAGGATCACCGTATTCAGCCACGCCTCGCGGGTGGCGGAGAAGGCCGCGCCGGCGAAGGCCATCACCGACCCCACCGCCGCGGCGATGCGCACCTCGCCGCGTTGCAGGAAGGGTTTGTATTTCGCATAGGCCCACCAGCCGACGCCGGCGAGCACAAGAAGGGGGATCAGATAGCCCATGGGCCTCTCGGTAGCATGCCCGAAGGCCTTAGGCGCGCTACTCCGCCGCCACCAGGGTCTCGCCGGCGCCGTGCGACAGGCCCAGCGACTGCATCATGGCCCGCAGCTCCTGGCGCGCCGCCACATGGCTCAGCGATACGGCCACGGGACGCACGCTCGGCGACAGGTCGGCGACCGTAAGACCAAACGGGAACAGCTCGCGATAGATCACCCGGTCGCGCAGCCCCGGCCCCATGCGGAAGCCCACCCGCTTGGCCAGGGCCTGGACGCGCTCGTCCAGCCGGCGGCGGTTGCGCGGGTCGGTGGAGGCCAGGCGGTTGCGCAGCACGATCCAGTCGATCTGCTTGCCGGTCTTCACGGCCCGCTCCTTGCGCGCGTTCCACACGGTCTCGGAATAGAGGCTGGGGCGCGTCAGTTCGAGCGTCACCGGATCGACGAGACCGAGCATGTCGAAGTCGACGAAGCTGTCGTTCATCGGGGTGATGATCTGGTCGGCCAGGGTGTGGGCCAGGCGCGAAATGGCGGTGTCGCCGCCGGGGGTGTCGATGAGGATGTAGTCGGCCCGGGGCGACATCTCCTGGAAGGCCTCCTGGAAGCGCGCCACCTGCTCGGCTTCCGGCGCCTTGGCCAGGTGGTTGCCCTCGCCCAGCTTCACCAGCAGCGGCGCCGGCAGGGTGACCTTCTTGGCCTCCGTCCAGGCCTTGCGATGGTCGAAGAAGTGTTCGGTGGACGACTGGCGCAGGTCCAGGTCCATCAAGGCGACCGTGGCGCCCGCATGCAGCAACGCGGTGGCAAGGTGCACGGCGATGGTGGACTTGCCCGCCCCGCCCTTTTCATTGCCGATAACGATCACGCCCGCCTGGCTCACGGACAACCTCCGAATTTATTCACGGTTAACCAGAGGCCTGACGGTGAGTCGGGTCAATGCGACAGGGTGACTCGTCCACAAACCTTCACCGAATGCCGATTGTTCACCAGGCTCCCAGCTCGCGAAGTTCCTTGGCGAGCGCCTCGGGCATCTGCTCGCCCTCCGCCGTGGACAGGTCCGGCGGCGCATCCTTGGTCTCCAGATAGCGCCAGCCCTGGAACGGCCGCCGGGGCATCGGGGCCACCGCGATCAGGTCGGGGTCCAGTTCGATGCGGCACGGCTGCTGGCCGTGATCGAGCGTATCGACCCGCAGGATGGTCTGGCGCAGCAGCACCTGGCCCTTGATCACCCAGTAGAGCGACCCGCCCTGGACCAGCTCGGCGAACCGCTTGGGCGTCTGGCGCGTGGGCACGATGGACTTGTGGCCCTGGGCCGCGCGCGTGGCCCGCCAGGCCCGCAACTCATCGGCGCTGTCGATGCCGACGCAGAGTTTGATCAGGTGAAGCGCCATGGGCCCGATTTAGGCGCTCGCCTCGAGTCTCGCCAGCGTGACACCTTCACTCACCTGGGCCCCGGCCACCGCCGTGATCTCCGCCACCGTCCCGTCGAAGGGCGCGGCCATGGCGTGTTCCATCTTCATGGCTTCCAGCACGAACAGGGTCTGGCCCTTCTTGACCGTGTCGCCGGCCTTCACGGACACCGACAGCACCTTGCCGGGCATGGGCGATACGATCGAACCGCTTCCCACCTCCTCCGCACTAGCGGCGCCCATGGGGCGGGTCCGAAACTCGAACGCAGCGCCGTCTTCAAATCCGATGATCAGATCGCCGTAGGTAAAAGTCGTTCGCTGGTAGTCGGCAAGCGGGGACGGCCTAGCCTCCAGTTGCCGATCGCCCAACCAAAGAGTGATCTTGTCTCGCGGCGAAGCATTCAAGCGGAAGCCTCTGGCACCGGCCAACGACGACCATGGCGGTGCGGCCTCGTTACTGGGGGGGAGTAGGTCGGTCGCGCAAAATGCAGCTTCCTCCAACAGGAAGCGGCTCGGCTCGGGCGTCACCACAAGATCCGCGATGTGGGTCTCGATGAACGCTGTGTCTATACGTCCAGCGACGAATTCGGCGTGAGCGGCGCAACGGCCGATGAAGGCGGCGTTGGTTTTCACTGGCCAGATTTCGACGCCACGGCACGCAGCGGCAAGAGTCGCCGCAGCCTCTTTGCGAGTGGGTTCATGGGCAATCAGCTTGGCGATCATAGGATCGTAGAAGGGTGACACAACGCCGCCCTCGTCGACCGCGCTATCAACGCGCACGATGATGTCAGGCAGGCGAAAATGGCTGAGAGGCCCCGTGCTGGGTAGGAAGCCGGTGGCGGGGTTCTCAGCGTACAGGCGGGCCTCCATGGCCCAGCCGCTTAGGGTGATCTCGGCCTGCTTCAGCGGCAGGGCCTCGCCCGACGCCACGCGCAGCTGCCATTCCACCAGGTCCTGCCCCGTCACCATCTCGGTGACCGGATGCTCCACCTGCAGGCGGGTGTTCATCTCCATGAACCATATCCGGTCCGGCTTCAGGCCGTCGCTGGCGTCGGCGATGAATTCGATCGTCCCCGCCCCCTCATAGTTGACCGCCTTGGCGGCCTTGACGGCGGCGTCGGTGACGGCGGCGCGGGTGGCGGCGTCCATGCCCGGCGCGGGGGCTTCCTCGATCACCTTCTGGTGGCGGCGCTGCAGCGAGCAGTCGCGCTCATAGAGGTGGACGACGTTGCCGTGGCTATCGCCGAACACCTGAACCTCGATATGGCGCGGCCGCGTGATGTACTTCTCGATCAGCACCCGGTCCTCGCCGAAGCTGGCCGCCGCCTCGCGCTGACAACTGGCCAGGGCGGCGGCGAAATCGCCTGCTGCGTCGACCTTGCGCATGCCCTTGCCGCCGCCGCCGGCCACGGCCTTGATCAGCACCGGATAGCCGATCGCATCGGCCTCCTTCTGGAGCCGCTCGGGCGCCTGGTCCTCGCCCAGATAGCCCGGCGTCACCGGCACGCCCGCGTTCGACATCAGCGTCTTGGCCGCGTCCTTCAGGCCCATGGCCCGGATGGCGGCGGGCGGCGGACCGACCCAGATCAGGCCGGCGGCGATCACCGCTTCGGCGAACTCGGCGTTCTCGGACAGGAAGCCGTAGCCCGGGTGGATGGCCTCGGCCCCAGTGGCCAGAGCGGCGGCCAGGATCTTGTCGGCCACCAGATAGCTCTCGCGCGCCGGGGCCGGGCCGATCAGCACCGCCTCGTCGGCCTCGCGCACATGCGGCGCGCCCGCGTCGGCCTGCGAATAGACGGCCACCGTGCGCACCCCCAGCCGCCGCGCGGTGCGGATGATGCGGCGGGCGATCTCGCCCCGGTTGGCGATCAGCAGGGAGGTGAACATCAGGGTTTCACTGGGGTCTTGGGTGACGGCGCGGGCGCCGGCTTGGGCGGAGTTGGGGGCTTCTTGGCGCTGATCTTGGCCTTTGGCTTGGCCGGCGCGTCTTCATCGTTCGCGTCCTTGGCCGAATCCGAAGCGGTGACGGCGGCCGCCTCCGGCTTCGTGGGCCGCGGCGCGGCCTTGGCCTTCACCTCCAGCGCGCCCAGGGCGAACACCAGCAGCAGGATAAATCCGGCCCCGACGCTGGAGGCGAAGAACAGCACGATCATCCGCAGCAGGGTGGTGATCCGTCCGCGCCCATAGACCTTGCGCATATGCACGAACAGATGGACCGGCGAGACCAGGATCAGCACCCACCAGAAGCCGGTGTGCATCAGGTAGTTCAGCACGCTGCCCACGGAGAACAGCAGCCCCTGGAACGACAGCGAGTGCATCGAGAAGATCAGGTGGTCGAAGATGTAGAACTTGCGTCGCCAGATGAACATCAGCCCGAGGATAGAGGCCGACATGGGCAGGGCCAGGATGGCCAGCCGGTGGGCCCAGGTATCGATGCTGGCCCTGAAGGCGTCCTGATTTTCCGAGATCGCGGTCGCCCGTTCCTTGACCCAGCGCCCGATGGGAGCGTTGTCGAACTTGTCCTGATCGGCCTGGACCTTGGGATCGGACTGGTCGCCCAGGGAAACGCCGTGACGCTGCGCCGCCGCCCTCTTGCCGTCGGAAGTGTCGATCGTGACCCCCGGCGCGGTGATGCTGACCCCGTCCTTGGCCATATCCTTGGCCACATCGCTCTTGATCTGGGACGCAAGTTGGTCGCGGTCCTTGACCACCAGGTTGTTGTTGTTCTGGCCCAGGTTGCCCGCGAAGAAGACGATCACCACCACGATCAGGAACATGCGGAAGGGCGGGATCTGGGAAACCCGATGGCCTTCCAGATAGTCGGTGGTCAGCTTGCCGGGCCGCAAGGCGAGGCGCGGCAGCGTGCTGAACAGCCGCCCGTCCAGCTCGAACAGGCCCTCGATGGCCTCCTGCGCCAGCTTGACGATCGAGCGGTGATAATCTTCCGCCCGCTGGCCGCAGTGATAGCAATAGGGCCCCTCCAGCGCCGTGGCGCAGTTGGGACAGGGCGAGCCGAGCGGCAGCATGTGCCTGGGCTTGCGGCGGAAGAAACTCCCGACCGAATCCGCAGCCGCGGCTTCAAGTTCGCTGCTCATGCCCCCCCGGCTCCCCTTATTTAGCCTTGAGCCCAGCTGGGCTTGCGGCGTTCCAGGAAGGCGCGCACGCCCTCCTGGCCTTCTTCGCTGATCCTGCGCGCGGCGATCCGCCGGGCGGTCTCGTGCAGCAGGTCGTTGTCGATCTCGCGGCCGGCCACGTCGTCGACCAGACGCTTGGCGTCGCCCACCGCGCCCGGCGCGCAATCCAGCATGCCCTTCGACAGGGCCTCCTTGACCACGGCCAGGGTGGCGGCGTCCGGCACGACCTCGTTGACCAGGCCCATGACCTGGGCGTCCTCCGCCCCGAAGATGCGGGCCGTGGCGAACAGCAGCTTGGCGTTGCGCGGCCCGATGGCGGCCACGACATAGGGGCTGATGGTGGCCGGGGTCAGGCCCAGGCGCACCTCGGAAAACGCGAACTTCGACCCCTCGGTCGCCACCGCCATGTCGCAGGCCGCGACCAGCCCGGCGCCGCCGCCGAACGCCGGCCCATCGACCAGCGCCACGGTCAGTGCGGGAATGTCGTGCAGCGCCTTCAGCATCTTGGCCAGGTGCAGGGCGTCGGCGCGGTTCTCGTCCTCGGTATAGTCGACCGACGACTTCATCCACTCCAGGTCCGCGCCCGCCGAGAAGGCGTCGCCCGCCCCGGTCAGGAAGACGACGCGCACATGCTCCTGGTTCTGCAGCGTCTCGAACGCTTCATGCAGCGCGCCGATCACCGTCGGATCAAAGGCGTTCTTCTTGGCCGGCCGGTTGATGGTGACGGTGACCGCACCCTCCGGCGTGGCCTCGATCAGCACCAGGTCGCTGGTGGCGTCCGTGTCGACGACTTCGACGATGGGATCGGCGATGGGGTTGGTCATCTAGGCTTCCTGTTTCCGGCTACATCCGGAAGACGCCGAACGGCGTCTCGGGGATCGGGGCGTTGAGCGACGCCGATATGGCCAGCCCCAGGACGTCCCTGGTCTGGGCCGGATCGATGACGCCGTCGTCCCATAAACGCGCGGTGGCGTGGTAAGGGTTGCCCTCGTCCTCATAACGCTGCCGGATCGGCGCCTTGAAGGCCTCGGCCTCCTCGGGCGTCCACTTCTCCGCGTCGCGGTGGACGGTGGCCAGCACGGCCGCCGCCTGCTCGCCGCCCATCACGCTGATGCGGCTGTTGGGCCAGCTGAACATGAAGCGGGGGGAATAGGCGCGCCCGCACATGCCGTAGTTGCCGGCCCCGAAGCTGCCGCCGATCAGCACGGTGAACTTGGGCACATTGGCCGAGGCGACGGCGGTGACCATCTTGGCCCCGTCCTTGGCGATGCCGCCGGCCTCATACTTGCCGCCGACCATGAAGCCCGAGATGTTCTGCAGGAAGACCAGCGGGATCTTGCGTTTGCACGCCAGCTGGATGAAGTGCGCCGCCTTTTGGGCGCTCTCCGAAAACAGCACCCCGTTGTTGGCCAGGATCGCCACCGGATAGCCCCAGATGCGGGCAAACCCCGTGACCAGGGTCGTGCCGTACAGCGCCTTGAATTCATCGAACTCCGAGCCGTCGACCAGCCGCGCGATCACCTCGCGCACGTCATAGGGCGCGCGCACGTCGCTGGGCACGATGCCGTAGAGCTCCTCGGCGTCGAAGGCCGGCGGGCGCGGCTCACGCACCTCGATCTCGACCCTCTTCTCGCTGTTCAGATTGGCCACGATGGAGCGCACGATCTCCAGCGCATGCTCGTCATTGGCCGCCACGTGATCGACGACGCCGGACTTGCGGCCATGCACATCCGCCCCGCCCAGGTCCTCCGCCGAGATCACCTCGCCCGTGGCCGCCTTCACCAGCGGCGGGCCGGCCAGGAAGATGGTGCCCTGGTTGCGCACGATGACGGTCTCGTCGCTCATCGCGGGCACGTAAGCCCCACCGGCGGTGCAGCTGCCCATCACACAGGCGATCTGGGGAATGCACTGGGCGCTCATCTGCGCCTGGTTGAAGAAGATGCGGCCGAAGTGGTCGCGGTCGGGGAACACTTCCGCCTGGTGCGGCAGGTTCGCCCCGCCCGAGTCGACCAGATAGACGCAAGGCAGCCGGTTCTGCAGGGCGATCTCCTGGGCCCGCAGATGCTTCTTCACCGTCATCGGATAGTAGGCGCCGCCCTTCACCGTGGCGTCGTTGGCGACGATCATCACCTCGCGCCCCGAGACCCGCCCGATGCCGGTGATCACCCCCGCGCCGGGGGCCTCGCCATCATAGAGGTCGAAGGCGGCCAGCTGGCCGATCTCCAGGAAGGGCGAACCGGGATCGAGCAGCCGCTCCACCCGCTCGCGCGGCAGAAGCTTGCCGCGTGACGAATGGCGCTGGCGCGAAGCTTCGGACCCGCCGAGGGCCGCCTTGGCGACCCGTTCGCGCAGTTCGTCCACCAGCCCGCGGTTGACCGCGGCGTTCTTCTGGAAGGCCTCGCTGGCCGGGTCGAGAGCGGATGTGAGCTTCGGCATTCGCGAGGCATAGCCTGTTCGCCGTTAGGCTGGAAGCGGGGTGAACCGGTCGGATGTCCTGCGACGATGGGAACTTCATTGCCCAGGTCGCCAAGGCGCCCCGGCTCGGTATAGCTTCATCGCGCATGGCCTCGCTGACCGACCCGCAGGATAGCGCGCTCGCGCGTCTCTTCGCCCGCAAACGGGCGAGCGGCGAAGCCGTCTGGTTCTCGCTTCCGGGCGGCGCCGTCCTCTATGGCCCGGGTGAACCGGCCGATCAGCTCTATCTCGTGCAGACCGGCCGCCTCGGCGCCTTCCGCCGCGAGGAGGGCCAGGAGCGGCACTTCGTGGGCATCGTGCGGCCGGGCGAACCGGTGGGCGAGATGGCCCTGATCGCCGGCCTGCCCCACTCGGCGACGGTGGCCGCCCTGCGCGACTCCGAGATCTGCGCCCTGCCCCGCGACCTCTTCTTCGACGAGGCCGAGCGCGACCCCACGGTGATGACCGAGCTGGCCCGGCTGATGATCCTGCGCACCCGCCAGGCCGCCACCCAGACCTCCGTCGGCGCTCCCAGCGTGTTCGGCTTCATGGCCGTGGAGGAGGGCCCGTCGATCCGCGCGCTGGTGGAAGACCTGGAAGCCGCCGTCGAAGCCCTGGGCTACGCCGCCACCGTCATCGGCGCCGAGGCCCAGCACGCGCCCACCGAATGGTTCTCCAACGTCGAGCGCGACCACGACTTCGTGCTGTTCGTGGCCGAACAGGGCGAGACCGGCTGGCAGCATGTGGTCGGCCGCCAGGTGGACCGGCTGTTCCGCGTCGGCCACGGCGCCAACGCCCCGCCGGCCATGCTGGACCTGTCCACCGCCGAGCCCCTCCAGGCCCAGCACCTGATCGACCTGATCCTGCTGCACCCCGCCGATCACCCCCAGCCTTCCGGCTCCGACGCCTGGCTCGACGCCACCGAGGCGGCGCGGCTGTTCCACATGCGCGAGGGCAACGCCGCCGACATCGCCCGCATCGCCCGCGTGCTCACCGGCCAGTCGGTGGGCCTGGTGCTGTCGGGCGGCGGCGCGCGGGCCTATGCCCACATCGGCGCCATCCGCGCCCTGCATAAGGCCGGCGTGCCCATCGACTTCGTGGGCGGCGTCTCCATGGGCGCCATCATCGCCGCGGGCGTGGCCATGGGCTGGGACGACGAGGAGATGGAGACCCGCATCCGCAAGGCCTTCGTCACCACCAGCCCGCTCGACGACATCGCCTTCCCCCTGGTCTCGATGATCACCGGCGAGAAGGTGCGCATGCGGCTGGACGAGCATTTCGGCGACACCCAGATCTCCGACCTGTGGCTGCCCTTCTTCTGCCTGTCGTCCAACCTGACGTCCGGCGTCTACCACCTGCACAAGCGCGGCCTGCTGCGTCAGGCCCTGCGCGCCTCCATCTCGCTGCCCGGCATCCTGCCGCCGGTCACCGACAACAACAGCGTGCTGGTCGACGGCGCGGTGATGAAGAACTTCCCCGCCGACATCATGCGCTCGATGCATCTGGGTCCGGTGGTCGGCATCGACGTCACCTACGGCCGCAGCCTCGACGCCGATGACGTGAAGGCGCCCAAGTCGCTCTGGCGCTGGTTCTGGTCGGGCGAGTGGCGCAAGGGCCCGCCCATCGTGGCGCTGCTGATGCGCTCGGCCACCGTTTCCACGGGCCGCGAGGCCGCCATGAGCCGCCAGGCCACCGACGTGCTGGTCATGCCCAAGGTCGAGATGATCGATATCCGCGACTGGAAGGCCTACGCCCCCGCCGTCGAGGCCGGCCAGAAGGCCACCCAGGACGTGCTGGACCAGCTCGACCGCCCCGTCACCGACCTGCGCCGCCGGCTCAGCCTGGCGGAGGAGGCCATGGCGCCCGCCCCCGGCGTCGCCGCCGTCATGACCGCTGGGCCACGATGAACAGCCGCTGGAACGGGAAAAGCGTCTCGCCCCCCGCCTGAGGCGGAAACGCCGCCGCGATCCTGGCCCGGAACGCCTCCAGGAAGGCCTCGCGCTCGGTCGCGTCGGTCAGGGCGTCCAGATAGGGCCGCAACCCCGTGCCCCGCATCCATTCCACCACCGGATCGTCGCCCTCCAGCACGTGCAGATAGGTCGTCGTCCAGATGTCGACCCAGGCCGACAGCGGGGCCAGCCAGCCATAGTATTGATCCTGGGTGGGCGTCGGATGGATCAGCCGCGCGTCCTCCAGCTTCCCCGCCCAAGGCCCCCCCTCCGCCGTCTCACGCAGGATTTCGTGGTGGCGCGTCTCATAGGGCGTCGGCGTCTGGCAGGCGAACACCCCGCCCGGCGCCAGCTGCGCCATCAGCCGGGGATACAAGCCGGCGTGGTCCGGCAGCCATTGCAGCGCCGCGTTGGTGAAGATCAGGTCCGGCGCCACGGCCGGCGTCCAGTCGGCGATCGACGCCTCGACCCAGTCCACCGCCTCTTCCCGCTTGCGGGCGGCGGCCAGCATGTCCGGGCTCGAATCCAGCCCATGCACCACGGCCTTCGGATGGCGTCGCGCCAACAGCGCCGCCTGCTCGCCCGTACCGCAGCCCAGGTCCCAAACCTCCTTCGGCTCCAAATCACCCGGGATCTGCACCAACAGGTCCAGCGCCGGCCGGTCGCGATAGGCCTTGTAGCGCTCGTACAAATCCGGATCCCAACTGGGCATGGCCGACTCCTGACGCTCGTTTGCCCGCCTCCTAGTCCCTTTCGCGTCTCTTCGCACGCCCCGCATTCCGTCACGGCCCCGCGCGCGCTATGACCATCCGGTGACCCCGAACGCCGACATCCGCGCCGCCGAGAGCCTGCTCGCCTTCTGGGCCGACGCGGGCGTGGAAGCCTCCTATGCCGACGCCCCCATCGACCGCATGGCTGAGGGCCTGGCCCAGCTCAGCGCCCGGCGCGCCGCCGTCAGCGCTGCGATCGCGCCCTCCGCCGCCCGCGTCCCCGTAAAGCCCGCCGGCCCCGACATCTCGCAGGCCTTGGCCCAGGCCCGCGCCCTGGCCGCCGCCGCGCCCGATCTCGAGGCGCTCGCCGCCGCCATCGCCGGCTTCGACGGCTGCGCTCTGAAGTTCGAGGGCGCCAGCCAGTCCGTCTTCTCGCGCGGCCGCCCCGACGCCCCGCTGATGATCATCGGCGAAGGCCCCGGTGGCGATGAAGACCGCCAGGGCGAGCCCTTCGTCGGCCGGGCCGGCAAGCTGCTCGACCGGATGCTCACCGCCGCCGGGCTGCAGGACCAGGTCTTCATCACCAACACCGTCTTCTGGCGTCCGCCCGGCAACCGCACCCCCACCCCCGCGGAACAGGCCGTCTGCGCCCCCTTCCTGCACCGCGCCATCCAGCTGGTCGGCCCGCGCATGCTGTTGCTGGCCGGCGCGGCGGCCGCCAAGTCGGTGCTGCGCAGCAGCGAAGGCATCCTGGCCATGCGCGGCCGCTGGTTCGACTGGAAGGCGGAGGAGGGCGACCTGGAGCTGCCCGCCCTGCCCACGCTCCACCCCGCCTTCCTGCTGCGCCAGCCCGCCGCCAAGAAGAAGGCCTGGGCCGATATGCTGATGCTGAGCGAGCGCCTGAGCCGCCCGCACCGGTCGCCCGAAGAGGGCGCATAGCGCCGCACCTGCTCGCCCCAGAGCCTGTCCCGCTTTGATGGAAACCATTAAAGCGGGAAAAACAGGCTCGCCTTTTACTCGACGAGCACGATTCAGAGTTTTGTCGACTTCGACAAAACTCATCGTGCTCTAGCGGCGGAAAAGCTTGATCCCCTTAGGCTAGGTGGCTACGAAATCGGCCCTTGTCGGGGTGGCCGGGGGCGCAAGCATCCATGAAGTTGCTGGTTCGCGTGGCGATGGCGCTGTTGGCGGCGATGGCTCTGGCCCTCTTCGCCGCGCGGCCCGCCATGGCCGGACCGCTGGATGTCCTCTCCCAGGGCGACGCCATCCTCTACGCCGCCGCCTTCAAGTCCGCCGGCCAGGGTGATTTCGACGCGGTCGACGCCGACCTGCAGATGGTCAAGAACGACGGCCTCGCCGGCCATGTCCTCTACATCAAGCTGATGCATCCAACCGGCTACACCGCCCGCTACGACGAATTGGCCAACTGGCTCGGCGCCTATGGCGACCTGCCCGGCGCCGACCGCATCTACGCCCTGGCCATGAAGCGCAAGCCCACCGGCGCCGACGGCCCGGCTGCCCCCTCCTACCTTCTCTTGCTGCGCGCCGTGACCCCCAGCGATCCCGCGCCCGTCGTGCGCGCCGCCGGCAATGACCGGGGGCTGGCCGCGCGCCAGGCCTACTACAGCGGCGACCTGTCCAAGGCCCTGCTGCTGGCGCCCCCCGCCGGCCAGCGCTGGATCGCGGGCCTGGCCAGCTATCGCCTGGGCCGCTTCGAGGAGGCGCGCGGCTGGTTCGAAGCCGTCGCCAACGACGCGGGCGAGGACGAATGGGTCCGCGCCGGGGCCGCCTTCTGGGCCGCCCGCGCCGCCCTGGCGCTCGACGACAAGGTCGGCGCCGAACTCCTGCTGCGCCAGGCCGCCTCCTGGCCGCACACCTTCTACGGCATGATCGCCGAGCGCCGCCTGACCTTGAATTCGCGAGGGCCCGCCGAAGCGGTGGCGACCCTTCAGCCCGCCGCCTACGTCACCAACGCCGCGACGGGCGCCCCCGACGACAGCGCCCTGCGCCTCATCCGCGCCGACCGCCGCGCCTGGCGCGCCGCCGCCCTGGTCCAGGTCGGCCGCCACGACGAAGCGGCCATGGAGCTGCGCGCCGGCCTCGCCGCCGCCCGCACCGAGCCGGAACGCCAGGCCTGGATGTCCCTGGCCCAGGCTCTCTGCGGCCAGGGCGCGGCCACCAACCCCCTGCTCACCCCGGCGGTCTCGATCTCGCGCCGCCCCTCGGTCAGCGAGGACTATCCGACCCCCGAACTCTTCCCGGTCGGCGGCTTCACCCTCGACCGCGCCCTGGTCTATGCGATCACCCGCCAGGAAAGCCGCTTCAACCCCTTCGTGATCTCCCACGCCGGGGCCATGGGCCTTATGCAGGTGCGCCCCGACGCGGCCGCCCACGCCGCCGGCGACGACCAGCTGCTGGCCGATCCCATGCCGCTGATGGACGGGCCCACCAACCTGCGCATCGGCCAGGACCACTTCACCTGGCTGATGGACAAGCTGGTCGGCTACGACCTGCTGGCCGCCATCGCCTCCTACAACAGCGGCCCCGCGCCGGTGATGAAGCTGCAAAAGACCCTCGGCCGCGACGACAGCCTGCTGCTCATCGAAAGCCTGCCCGCGCCCGAAACCCGCGACTATGTGGAACACGTCGCCGTCGCCTACTGGACCTACCGCCGCCTGTTCGGCCACGAAAGCCCGACCCTCGACGGCCTCGCCAACGGCAAGACCACCGCCGACCTGCGGATGGATCACTAGGCGCCGGCGCCTGCCTGGTTGGGAGGCGCGGCATGGCCAGCCTCCCTAAAGATGAACCACGAAGGCACGAAGCTCACGAAGAGGCAGCGGGTGGATCTGGCGTTCTGAACACGAACCAAATGCCCGCTCCGCGGGCGGTCATTTCCCTTCCGCTCGCGGCACACGCCTCTTCTTCGTGACCTTCGTGCCTTCGTGGTCGAACTAGCTGCCCCGACCCCACACCCGGCGACCAACGACCGTCCTTAGCCCTGAGGAACGAACACCCGCGCCTTGAGCGCCGACAGCCGCCGCCGCCCGAGCCGCGCCGCCAGGTCCTGGGGTTCTTCCTTGGGCCGATAGCCGCCCACCTCGTCATACAGTTTGCGCGAGATCAGCAGCCCCTGCTCCAGATAGGGCTGGCCGCTCATCGCCACCCTCAACCCCGTCAGCCGCTCGCGCAGCCACACGCCCTTGCCTTCGAGCACCGCGTGGAAATAGCCGGCCCGCGCCGGGTGCGCCGTCATATGGGCGTCCGCCACCGCCTCCCAGCCGCGCTCCATCCGCACGCCCGGCGGCAGCACCAGCAGCCACTCGCTCCGCGTCACCGCGCAGCCCGCCGCCAACCGCCGCCCCAGGTCCGGCTGGGCCGGCACCACCCGCGCGCCCGCATCGTCGGCGATGGCCAGCGTCGCGTCGGTCGAGCCCCCGTCGGCCACCACCACCTCGCGCACGATGCCGTCGACAGCCGCCGCCACCAGGGCGGCAAGGGTCGGCGCCAGTCGCGCCTCGTCGTCCAGGGTCGGGATCACCACGGAAATCATCGCGGCGCATCAAGCCCGGCCCCGGTCCGGGGTCAATCCACGTTCTTGTTTTGTTCTTCAGATCGCCTATGCTGCCCGCATGCGCAAACCCCTCGACTTCGACAAGGGCCGCGGCGCCCGGTCCAACCGCGCCAGCCGCTTCCTGACCCACGCGTCGGAGGGGTTCGACGACGGCTGGGACGACGCCGACGCCGAGTTGCCAAAGCTCAGGACCACCGTCACCGCGATGAAGTCCAAGACGGTGATCGCGCGCAATACCAGCCCCGACGTCGGCTTCGACCGCTCCATCAATCCCTATCGCGGCTGCGAGCACGGCTGCATCTACTGCTTTGCCCGCCCCGCCCACGCCTATCTGGGCCTCTCGCCCGGCCTCGACTTCGAAACCAAGCTCTTCTTCAAGCCCGAGGCCGGCAAGCTGCTGGCCGCCGAACTGTCCAAGCCCAGCTACAAGCCCGGCGTCATCCACATCGGCGGCGACACCGACCCCTACCAGCCCCAGGAACGCACCCTGCGCGTCACCCGTCAGGTGATCGAGGTGCTGAGCCGCTTCAACCACCCCTTCAGCATCATCACCAAATCGGCCCTGATCGCCCGCGACCTCGACCTGCTGGGCCCCATGGGCCGCGCCGGCCTGGCCCGCGCGGCGGTGTCGATCACCTGCCTGGACCGCAAGCTCGCCCGCAGCATGGAGCCCCGCGCCGCCACGCCCGAGCGCCGCATCCAGGCCGTGCGCGCCCTGGCCGACGCAGGCGTGCCCACCATCGTCATGTTCGCGCCTTCCATCCCCGGCCTCAACGACCACGAGATGGAAGCCGTCCTCGAACGCGCCGCCGAGGCCGGCGCCGTGGCCGCCGGCTACGTCGCCCTGCGCCTACCGCTGGAGATCAAGGACCTGTTCCGCGAATGGCTGGAAACCGACCACCCCGACCGCGCCCGCAAGGTGATGTCCCTGGTGCGCCAGATGCGCGCCGGCCGCGACTACGACCCCGAGTGGGGCAAGCGCATGACCGGTGAAGGGCCCGTCGCCGACCTCATGCACCGCCGCTTCACCCTGGCCCGGAAACGCTTCGGGTTGGATCAAACGCTGGACCGGCTCGACCTGACGAAGTTCCGCGTGCCGCCCAAGGCGGGGGATCAGATGGGGTTGTTTGATTAGGCGCGGCCCTCTCCACCCCCCGCTCGTCCCGACGAAAGTCGGGATCCATAGTGAGTCGAAGGATGAGATTTGGCGTGTGGGAGAGACTGAAGCCGCGTCCTGCATGCGCGAGCGAGTCCGTATCTGATGGGCCCCATGGATCCCGACTTTCGTCGGGATGAGCGGAGTGATTGGGGAGTTCGCGAACACCCCTACCGCGAGAAGATCCCCACCAACTCGATATGCGGCGACCACAGGAACTGGTCCACCGGCAGCACCCGCTCCAGCTTAAACCCCGCATCCGCCAGCACCCGCGCATCCCGCGCGAACGTCGTGGGATTGCACGACACATAGGCCACGCGCCCCACCTTCGAGCGCGCGATCTCCGCCGTCTGCTCCAGCGCCCCGGCGCGCGGCGGGTCGAGCACCACACCCTCCAGCTTGGCCAGCTCATGGATCAGCACCGGACGCCGCGTCAGATCGCGCGTCTCCGCATCGATAGGCTTCAGGCCCGGCGCGCTGGCCACCGCGCTGCTCAGCGCCTTGATCGCCAAAGCCGAGGAGTCACAGGCCTTCACAGACGCGCTCTGCGCCAGCCGGAAGGTGAAGGTGCCGACGCCGCAGAACAGGTCGGCCACCTTGGTTGCCCCGCCCAGGCCCGCGATGGCGAAGTCGGCCATCGCCGCCTCGGCCTGGGGCACGGCCTGCAGGAAGGCCCCCGGCGGCAGGGCCACCGTGGCGGGGCCCAGCCGCACCATCGGCTGGCGCACCTCAAACACCGTCTCCCCGGCCAGGGTCACCCGGGCCATCTGGCCCTCCTGGGCCGCCGCGGCCGCGTCCATCCGCGCATCCGCCGACAGTCCGCCGCTGCGCCGCTCCACGCCCGTCACGTCCACGTCGAGCCCGGTCGCCGTCCAGGTCACATGCAGCGTCGGCGCCGATTTCGGATGCTCCAGGAAGGGCTTGGCCAGCTTGGCCAGGGCCGGGAACGCCGCCACCAGCCTCGGATCGGCGATCGGGCACACGGCGATCTCGGCCAGCCGCCACGACCGGCGCGCCTTGAAGCCGATCACCGCACCGCCCCTCACCGCCCGCGCATGCAGCGCCAGCCGCCGCCGCGATCCCGGCGGCGCCGCGAAGGGCGTCGCGAACTCCGTCTCCAGCCGCTCGCGGCTCAGCGCGATACGCACCTGCTCCACCTTCCAGGCCAGATACGGCGCATGGTCCCAGTGCTGCAGGGCGCAGCCGCCGCAATCGCCGAAATGCGGGCAAGGCGGCGACACGCGATCGGCGCTGGCCGCCAGGATCTCCTCCAGGTCGCCCCGCTGGCCGTCCAGCTGCACGCTCACCCGCTCGCCCGGCAGGGTCAGCGGCACGAAGATCGGCGCATTGCGCGGCCCGCCGATGGTCAGCCCGTCGCCCTGGGCGCCCACGGCGGTGATGTCGACCGTATAGGGTCCGTCTAGCTTAGCCATGGCTTGGAAGTTCCTGCCCGCGCGGTCATTATGCGCCCGTTCGGGCATGGTGTTGCGGGGCGCCGAAGCCTGCCGCGCGGGGTTTCTCCACGCGGCGTAGACAAGATGAACGTTCCGCTCAAGTCCCGTTCATGATGCGACGCCGATCCTGCACCCTGCTCAGGCGGCATAATCCGGCCTTTGCGCCGCAGGGGAGATGCTGAAAATGACCCATCCGATGATGAGGAAGCTGGCCACGCTGGCCGGCGTCGCGGTCCTCGCGGCTCCCCTGTTCGCCGCGCCCGAAGTCAGCTTGGCCCAATCCTACCGCGACTATGGCCGGGGCGACATCTGCCAGGACCAGAAGCGCGACAACGCCAACAAGGGCACGGTCGTCGGCGCCCTGGTCGGCGCGGTGGTCGGCAGCCAGGTCGCCGGTCACGGCAACAAGGGCGCGGGCGCCCTGGTCGGCGCCGGCGCGGGCGCGCTGGTCGGCCGCCAGATCGGCAAGAGCACCGTCAACTGCAAGGGCTATCCCCAGCGCTACGGCCGCCACAATAACAACTGCCGCTGGGTGGAAGAACGCAACGGCGGGCGTAACCGCGAGTTTGAGGTCTGCCAGGACCGCAACGGAAACTGGCGTCCGAGCGGCCGCCGCTAGGCCGCGGCCTTCTCACGAAATTCAGTAGCTTATGGAGCGTAGCCAATGATCCATCGCAACTTCGTCAGCGGGGCGCTCGCGCTCTCCGTCCTGGGCCTGGCCGCCGCGCCGGCCTTCGCCCAGGACTATCCGCCTCCGCCGCCCGGCTACCAGCGACAGGGCGACGGCTACTATCAGGGCCAGGGCCAGTACTATGACCCCTGCCACCGCGACACGTCCCAGCGCGGCGTCGGCGGCGCCCTGGTGGGCGGCCTGGCCGGCGCCGTCGTCGGCAGCCAGCTGGCCGGCAACGGCCACCGCACCGACGGCTCCGTGCTCGGCGGCGTGGTCGGCGCGGTCATCGGCAACAAGGTGGGCCGCGACACCGCCGCCTGCCGCGACGGCCGCTACGGCGACCCGCGCTACGGCTATCGCCAGGGCTACTACGGCGCCGGCGGCCAGTATCAGGGCGGCTATGCCGACGACCGCTACTACGATCCCCGCGACCCGCGCGACAACGACGGCGACGGCGACTACGACGCCAACGACCGCTACGCCACCAGCCCCGCGCCCACCAGCTATGGCGACCGCGACAGCGACCCCAACGGCTGCCGCCTCGCCGAAAGCCCCGTCTACATGCCCGATGGCACGGTCCAGAAACGCTACGTCCGCGTCTGCCCCGACGCCCAGGGCCACTATCAGGTCGTCGACTGACGCCCCCTGATCCTGCGCGACTTCAGGCCGTCCGGGCGACCGGGCGGCCTTCTTCTTTCGTCAATTTCGCGTTGAGTATGGGCGCTCTGAAAGCTGTGGACAGTTGCGGCGATTGCCGGCCCTCGCCACCCGACCCCCTACCCTCGCGCCCGGGCTCGTCAAACCCGCGCCGGATGGCGGACGTACGAACCGTCACGCCTCGCCATGTCTCTATCTCGCGCCCAGACTGGTGAGAAGCTCGTCCAACGCCTCGAACTGCTCGGGCCACGCGCCCGTGCTCCCGGAGGCCATGGCGGCGTCGAGCGCTTCCTTCGAGGGATAGAGGTCGTGCACGACGACCCATGTCTTGCCGTCCTTTTCCTCGAAGGTCGCCGTGGTCACGGCCCCGTCTTCCTCTTCCTCATTGCTCCACACGAGGCGGGAGGGCGGCGTGACTTCGATGTAGCGGCCGAAGAAGGCCATGGGCTGTTCGAAGTCGGGGTGAGCGAACACATAACGGTAGGAGCCCCCGGTGCGGACGTCGGTCTCGCAGGACACGAAGGTTATGCCGAACGACCTCGGCGCCCACCACCGCATGATCAGCTCGGGCTTCGTCCACGCCTCGAACACGATGCGCGCCGGCCCATCGACCGTTCGCGTCGCGACGAGCTCCCGGTCCGACGTCCGTTCGACCGTTGTGCGGCTATTCATCGACCTTCTCCCTGCCTTTCAAATCCTCGACAACCTTGTCCAAGGCGTCGAAGCGCGCGTCCCAAAGCCGGCGGCGCACCTCGATCCAGGCGGCCTCTTCCTCGAGACGGTATTGACCGAGCCTGCAGGTCCGCACGCGCCCAATCTTCTGCGTCGTGACGAGCCCCGCCTGCTCCAAGACGCCGACGTGCTTCTTCATGCCCGTCAGCGTCATGTGGAACCTGTCGGCAAGCTCCGTGATCGAAGCCTCCGAACGCCCGAGCCGCTCCAGAACCCCGCGCCGGGTGGCGTCGGAGAGCGCGGCGAACGAGGCGTCGAGGCGGGCTGTCATATACTGTACCATCTGGTTCAGTGTTTAGCGCGCGGACGGGCGACATGCAAGGGGGGAGCGTGGCTGCGCCGACGTCGACGCCGCGCTGATCGGCACGCCCTAGGTCTGACGCGAGGCATCCTCGACCGCACACGCTATTCGCCTCTCCGGTTCCCTGCCTTGCAAGCCACGCCGCATGGGCCCAGGCTCCGCCCTGACGGGGACGGGTCTTGGATCGATTGAGCGATTTCACACGCCGCATGGCGCTGGCCGGGACGTTGAGCGTCGCCGGGCTGGCCGGGCGCGTGCGCGCCGAGCCCGCCAAGGCCCCGCCCGCCGCCACGCCGCCGGACGCCACCGCCCTGGCCGCCCTGATCAAGAAGGGCGACATCACGCCCCTCGAAGCCGTCGACACCGCCATCGCCCGGGCCGAGGCCCTGCAGCCGACCCTGAACTTCATGGTCAACTCGATGTTCGACCGGGCCCGCGACCAGGCGAAGTCGGGCAAGTCCGGAACCGGCCCCTTCGCCGGCGTGCCCTTCCTGGTCAAGGACCTCAACGACGTCAAAGGCCTCCCCACCCGCTCCGGCTCGCGCTGGACCCTGCCCTTCCCGCCGGCCGCGTCCCAGGATGCCTATGTCGACGCCTTCGAGGCCGCCGGCTTCAACATCATCGGCAAGTCGGCCACGCCCGAATACGGCTTCCTGCCCACCACCGAGCCCCTGGCCTTCGGCGCCACGCGCAATCCCTGGAACACCGCCCACTCCAGCGGCGGCTCCTCCGGCGGCGCGGCGGCGGCCGTGGCAGCGGGCGTCGTGCCCATGGCCCACGCCAGCGATGGCGGCGGCTCCATCCGCATCCCGGCCTCCTGCTGCGGCCTGTTCGGGCTCAAGCCCTCCCGCGCCCGGATGATCGAGGCCGTCCCCTCCACCCGCGTCGTCGACATCGCCGTCGAACACTGCGTCACCCGCAGCGTGCGCGACAGCGCCGCCCTCTTCGCCCTCACCGAACGCACCGACAAGGCCGCCCCCTTCGCCGCAATGGGCCAGGTGACGGGCCCCAACAAACGCCGCCTCAAGGTCGGCGTGGTCTACAACACCCTGATCGGCACGCCGCCCCACGGCGAGGTCCGCGCCGCCGTGGACGGCGCCGTGCTCCTGCTCAAGGACATGGGCCACCACGTCGCCCCCGCCGCCTGGCCGGTCAGCCCGCAATTCTCCCCCGACTTCGTCACCCTGTGGGCGCTGGGCGCCGTGGCCCTGATCAAGACCGTGAGCGACACCCTCGGCCGCCCCGCCGATGCGCGCGACCTGGAGCCCTTCACCTTCGGCCTGACCACCCTGCTGGCCAAGCTGCCGCCCAACGGCGTGGCCGACGCCCTGGCCCGGCTCGAAGCCGACGCCGCCGCCTACGACGCCTGGTTCAAGCGCTATGACGTGATCGTCTCCCCCGTCCTGGCCGAACCGCCCGCGCTCCTGGGCACGGTGGGACCAAGCGCGCCCATGAACGAACTGATGCCGCGCCTGCTGACCTATGTCGGCTACACGCCCCTGCACAATGTGGCCGGCGCGCCCGCCATGAGCGTGCCCCTGCACTGGACCAGGGACGGCCTGCCGGTGGGCGTCCAGTTCGCCGCCAGGGCCGGCGCCGAACGCACCCTCTATGAGCTGGCCTATGAGCTTGAAGCCGCCCGGCCCTGGGCTCAGAAAACACCACCGGCCTGGGCCGGCTGAGCCTGCCGCGAATCCGCCGTCTTGCCGCGTCAACGTCGGGCGCTAGGGGGACCAACATGATCGATCGACGCATTCTTCTGGCCGGCGCCGTCAGCGCCCTGCCCGTCCTGGCCCACGCCCAGCAGCAACGCCAGCCCGGCGGCAACACCGTGGCCGGCGTGGACGTCACCGCCAAGAAGGCGCGCGATCCCAACGCCCCCAAGCCGCTCCCCTACACGATGGACGAACTGTTCCGCCCCGCGCTCACCCTCGACGTCTCCCTGTCCCCCGACGGCTCGGCCACCGCCGCCGTGGTCCGCGCCGCGCCCGAGGGCAAGCCGGTCACCGGCCTGCGCATCGCCTCCACCGACGCCGGCGGCGCCCTGCTGCACCAGGCCAGGTTCGGCCCCCTCGACACCCGCTGGGTCACCTGGGCCTCGTCCAGCCGCGTGCTGATCGGCGTGGCCGAGCCGCGCTCGCTGACCATCACCCACACCTTCTCCCACATGGCCGACGGCGTGCTGGAGCTCGACTACCGCCGCATCCTGTCGGTGGGCCTGGACGGCTCGCCCTCCTCCATCCTGATGTCCAAGCTGGCCGAGGACGTGAAGCGCTCGCTGGACTTCCAGCTGGTCTCCGCCCCCGCCGGCGACGCCGACCACGCCCTGATCGCCGCCTACCGCACCCTGCAGCCGCTGAAGCTGCTCGACGGCGGCCAGATCTCCTCGATCAGCCACCTGCCCGGCGAATTCACCCTCTACCGCGCCGACCTGCGCACCGGTCAGCAGGAGATCGTCGAGAAGGGCGTCGACGGCACGCTGTGGTGGATGGCCCAGGACGGCCACCCGATCCTGCGCAGCGACCTCGACAAGAAGGGCGAGACCGAAACCATCCTGGCCCGCGCGCCCGGCGCCAAGCTCTGGGCCAAGGTCCGCTCCGGCCCCCTGGGCGACCCCGACTTCCGCGTCCTGCGTCCCGCCAATGTCCCCGGCAAGGTCTGGGTCATCGCCAAGGCCCCCGGCGAGCCCCGCGCGGCCCTGCGCCAGTTCGATGTCGCCGCCCGCGCCCTGGGCCCCGCCCAGCTGCCCCATGACGACGGCGTGCCGATCGGCGCGGTGATCGATCCGGCCGGCGGCCTCGTCGCCGCCGAATACGCCCGGGCCGGCAAGTCCGACTATGTGTTCACCGATCCCTCGCTCAGCGCCCACGTCGACGGCCTGCGCGCCTTCTTCGACTATGACGCCGCCGTGCGCCTGGTCGGCTGCGACCCGGCCCAGAAGCGCTTCCTGGTCCTCGTCTCCGGTCCTCAGGATCCCGGCGGCTGGTATGCCTATGACCGCCAAGCCAAGCGCATCGAGCCGGTCACCGGCCGCCAGCCCTGGCTGCTCCCCGACCGCCTGTCGCGCGGCGACCTCGTCCAGGTGCGTCTGGGCGACACCGTCGTCGACGGCTGCATGACCGGCCCCCTCGACGGCGCGCCGGGCCCGCTGATCGTGCGCCTCCAGGCCAAGGGCGAGCCGCGCGACCTGTTCGACTACGACCGCGACGCCCAGGCCATGGCCGCCAACGGCTGGTGGTGCCTGCGCTGCCTCGATCCCGCCCCCGAGGCGCTGGACGCCCTGGTGGCCCACGCCCAGGCCGTCTCCGCCCTGCAGGGCAGGCGCGTCGCCGTGATGGGCGGCGTCGACACCTCCGAAAACGCCTACGCGCACGTCCGCCGCAAGCCCGACCTCTACAGCGCCGCCGTCGCCATGACCCCGCGCGACGTCGATCCCCTGTTGGTCGGCTTCCACTACGACGGCCTCGACAAGGTGGCAGGCCACGGCGGCCTCGACCTGCCCATGGGCGGCACGGCGCCTGCCCTGTTGGTCTACCCGTTCGGCGACCGGGTCGGCGCCTTCAACCGGGGCGAACGGATGGAGAGCATCCTCGACAAGGAAGGCATCGGCGGCCTGGGCGCCGTGCAGCGCCTGCGCGCCGAGGGCGACCACAGCTGGGCCGAACAGGCCAGCCAGCAGGCCCGCATGCAGGCCGTGGTCGATTTCCTGGGCGGCGTCTTCAAAGCCTGACCTCGGCCGTGGCGCGGCCCCTGGCGGCCTGACCCTCGACCCTCCACATTGGGCCCACACATCGGAGGACGGCATGGCGCGCGCGCAGGCGGATATCGGACAGGCCCACTACGCCGTGAGCCTCAAGGCGGGCCAACACGCGCTGATCGCCGATGAGGCAACCACGATGGGGGGACAGGACGCCGGCCCCTCGCCCTACGAACTGCTGCTGGCCTCCCTGGGCGCCTGCACCGCCATCACCCTGAAGATGTACGCCGGGCGCAAGGACTGGCCGCTCGAAACCCTCCACGTCGGCCTCTTCTTCCGCACCGACGGCGAGCGGCCACGCATCGAGCGCACCCTGCGCATGGAAGGCCTCGACGACACCCAGCGCGCGCGGATGGCCGACATCGCCGAACGCACCCCTGTCACCCTTACCCTCAAGGGCGGCCTGCCCATCACCACGGAACTCCGCTGATGCAAACCCAGGTCTTCGACTTCAAGGGCGCCGACGGCCAGGCGCTCGCCGGCCGCCTCGACCTGCCCGACGGCCCGGCCCGCGCCTATGCGCTGTTCGCCCACTGCTTCACCTGCTCCAAGGGCTCCATCGCCGCCGTCCACATCGCGCGCAGTCTGGTGGCTCAGGGCGTCGGCGTGCTGCGCTTCGACTTCACCGGGCTCGGCGACAGCGAAGGCGACCTCGCCGCCAGCGGCTTCAGCGGCAATGTCGCCGACCTTCAGGCCGCCGCGCGTCACATGACCGACGCCGGCTACGCCCCCACCCTGCTGATCGGCCACAGCCTCGGCGGCGCTGCGGCCCTGGCGGCGGCGGGCCAACTGCCGGGCATCAAGGCCGTGGCCACCCTCGGCGCCCCCTTCGAGGCCACCCATGTGGAGCGGCTGTTCGGCGACAAGCTCCCGGCCCTGCTGGCCGACGGCCACGCGGAGGTCGACCTGGGCGGCCGCACCTTCAGCCTCAAGCGCGGCTTCGTGGACGACCTGCGCCGCCAGAACCAGGGCGCCCGGATCGCCGAGCTGCACAAGGCGCTGCTGATCCTGCATTCGCCCACGGACGCGGTGGTGGGGGTTGAGAACGCCACCGCCATCTTCATGGCCGCGCGCCATCCCAAGAGCTACGTCTCCCTGGATCACGCCGACCACCTGCTGACCAAGCCCGGTGACGCCGAATACGCTGCCGGCGTCATCGCCGCCTGGGCCAGCCGTTACCTGCCCGCCGATCCGCCCAAGCCCCTGACCGCCCCCCTCGACGGCGCGGTGGTCGTGGAAACCACCGGCGTCGGCAAGTTCCAGGTCCGCGTCACCGCGGGCGCCGAGACCTTCCTCGCCGACGAACCGCCCGAGGTCGGCGGCCTGGGCAACGGTCCCACGCCCTATGGCCTGATGGGCGCCGCGCTCGGCGCCTGCACGGCCATGACCCTGCGCCTCTACGCGGCCCAGAAGGACATGCCGCTGACCAAGGTCACCGTGAAGGTCAACCACTCCAAGATCCCCGAGCGCACCCCGCCCGACGTCTTCAGCCGCGAACTGACCCTGGAGGGCGACCTCACCCCCGACCAGCGCGCGCGCCTGCTGCTGGTCGCCGACCGCTGCCCCATCCACCGCACCCTGGAGCGCGGCGTCGCCGTCGAGACCATGCTCACCGAATGGCCCAAACCCCTGCCCCCGCCCGACCCGCCGGCCCAGCACTGCCACGACATGCAGATCGCCTGCGACGAGGTGCCGTGAGGGGGCATCGACGCTCGTCGCTGCTTCAGCGCTGAGGAACCAGGCATGCCCCGGGGCGGGTCTGAGTTCGCATTGGGCTTGGAAGGAAGAGAAGGGCAGAAGAGAAGCGCAAGACGCCGCGGCTGCGGTCAAGCGAGCGCGTACGCCTCCAGCGTTTGTGCTTCATCGAGGCGCGCAGCGCCTCTGAAGGAAAATTGGCGTCAAGTCGACAAGGCGCGGGAAGCACTGACCTCTTCCGCTTCTCCTCTGCCCTTCTCTTCCTTCCAAGCCCAAAGCTGAACCGAATTCCGCCCATGGCGATCGGATTGAGGCTCACCGCAGATCCGCCTACCCCTTATGCGCCCGGATATCCTCGTACAGCGAGCGCACCACGTCGAAGTCGATCTTGCCGATATTCTTGTAGCGGATGCAGCCCTTGCCGCAGTCGATGCCCGTCAGCGCTTCGGCATGCCGCTCGATCGCCCCGCGCCCGGCATAGAAGGCGATATAGCCCTTCTGGTTGGCCAGGCCCGAGCCGGACTCGCCCTTGCGGTAATAGGCCATGCCGTACTCCATGGCCTCCGACCAGTCGCTCAACACCTCCCGCGCAATCGCCCGGATGCGCGCCAGCGCCGGGCGGCGGGTCTCATCCGCCTCGGCGATATAGTCATCCACGCTCAGCGCTTTGGACTGGACCATGCCGCCCTCTCCCGCACCCTGAGCCTCAGCCTTCGACGAAGACCTTCTTCAGCTCGTTCTTCATGATCTTGCCGTTGGCGTTGCGCGGCAAGGTCTCGTGCCAGAACACCACCCGCACCGGCACCTTGAAGGCCGCCAGCCGGTCCGCCACGAAGGCCCGCAGTTCCTCCTCCGTCGCCACCGCGCCCGGCTTCAACGTCACCACGGCCCCCGGCTCCTCGCCCAGCGTCTTGTGCGGAATGCCGACCAGCGCCGCGTCCATCACCGCCGGATGCTCATAGAGGACGTTCTCGACCTCGATGCAGTAGATGTTCTCCCCGCCCCGGATCAGCATGTCCTTGGCCCGGTCGATCAGATAGAGGAAGCCCTCCTCGTCCAGCCGCGCCAGGTCGCCGGTCTTCACCCAGCCCTCGACGAAGGTCTGGGCCGTGGCTTCGGGCTTGCGCCAATATTCCTTCACCACCTGCGGGCCCGTGCACCACAGCTCGCCCACCTCGCCGATGGGCAGCTCGCGGTCGCCCTCGAGGGTCATGATCTTCAGGTCGGTCACCGGCACCGGCGGGCCGGCGCTGTCGGGCCGGTTCTCATAGTCCTCGGCCGAGTTCGACGTGGCCGTGGCCGAGGTCTCCGTCATCCCCCAGCCGTTGCCGGCCGACGACTTGGGCCAGGCCTCCTTGATCTTGCGCACCAGCTCCGGCGCCGACGGCGCGCCGCCATAGGCCACGGCCTCCAGCGAAGACAGGTCGTATTTGGCGCGGTTGGGGTGTTCCAATATCTGCCAGGCGATGGTCGGCACCCCGCCCATCTGGGTCAGCTTCTCGCGCTCGATCATGGCCATGGCCGCCTCGGCGTCGAACTTGCGCATCATGGCGATCTTGGCCCCGGCGAACAGGGTCGGGTTCAGCACCGCGAAACAGCCCGTGGCGTGGAAGAAGGGCACGCTGAGCAGGCTGCCGCGCTGGGCCGCGTCGGGATCGGGCGCCGGGATCTCCTCTCCGCGCCGCAGGATGGCCCGCTGGCCCGCCGCCATGGCCGAACCGATGTTGGAATTGACGTTGCGCTGGGTGGCCAGCGCCCCCTTGGGCTTACCCGTGGTGCCCGAGGTATAGAAGATGGTCGCGTCGTCCTCGGCGTCGATCGCCACGTCCGGCAACGCCAGGTCGGGCAGGTCCTTCCAGCCGTTGGCCGGCCCCAGCACCGCCTCGATGGTGCTCACATACGGATGCGCGATCTCGTCCTTGGCCCGGCTGACATAGACATGTTTCAGCGCCGGACAGTTGGGCAGGTGCTCGGCCATCCGCGCGAACCGCTCGGCGTCGCAGACCAGCATCGTCGCCCCGGAATCGCTCAGCCCGTATTCCAGCTCCGATCCCGTCCACCAGGCGTTCAGCGGCGTCATGATCGCCCCCAGCGACACCCCCGCATAGAAGGCCACCGGCCATTCCGGCAGGTTCCTCATGACCAGCGCGATGCGGTCGCCCTTGACGATGCCCCGCGCCGCCATGTCCGCCGCCATATTGGCCACGGCCCGGTGGAAGCCCTCGAACGAAACCCGCTCGTCCTCGTTCACCAGGAAGATCTTCTCCCCGTGCGCCCGGCCCACGGTGACGATGTCGCGCAACGCCGGCGGCAGGTGCTTCCACACCCGCGTGGGGATGCCCCGTATGATGATCTCCTCCATCTCGCAGGGCATGCCCGGCCCGGTGATGATCCTGTAGGCCTCGGCCACGCTCATGGCGGGCCAGGGTTTCGCGGGCGTCGCGGCGTCGGTCATCGATAGGCTCCCGGGTATCGGGCGTCCTCTGGCGGGACGCGCTAGCCTTGGTGAAAGCACAGGGCGAAGCGCGATGCAAACGGGCGTTTAAGGCGCCCTTCCCTCCCCGTCTGGGGAGGGACAGACCGCGAAGCGGTCAGGGTGGGGCAAGTGGATATGCGTCCCCCCACGCCGGAAGACGAAGCGCCCATCGATGCAGAGCTCTGCCCGAACGGGCGCCTGACCGTCCAACGAAGGCGGCCGCATAATCACCTGCCCCACCCTCGGGCCTTCGGCCCTGCCCTCCCCAGACGGGGAGGGAAACGCGGCCCTCAAACCGGGCTCGTCAGCGCCGCCAGCCTCTGCCAGCACGCCAGCAATGCCCCCTCCAGCACCACGTCCTCAACGACAAAATCCTCGGCCTTGGCCCAATCCTCATGCCTAAACACGATCCGCGCCTCCGGCCCCCGCGTGATCGCCAGCGCATGCCAGCCGGTAAACGCGCTCACCCCCGGCAGGATCACGAACCGGGCCGGCGCATCGATCGCCCCCACCTCGCCCGCCCGGCTGTCGTCGATCAGCCGCCACAGCACGTTCTTCATCACCTCGCCGGGGCTCAAATCCCACAACTCAGCGGCCTCACGCCGGCCATTGTCCTTCACGATCGGCGCGAGATCGGCCTGCAGCTCCGGCAGGTAGGTGAACCGCGCGTCCCAATTGCCCACCTGTCGCCCGCCGATCCAGTAGCAGGCATGCGCCTCCAGCCAGAGTGGATCGGCCCGCGCATCGAGCTCGAACGCGATGGCGAAGGTCTCGCGGTCGCCGAAGACCTCCATCGGCGGCCCTACCCCACCGCCGCCAGACGCGCCAGGGCGCCTTCCAGCTTGGCCTTGGCGTCGACCGCTTCGGCCAGCCGCTCGCGGTTCTCCTCGACCACCTCGTCCGGCGCGCGCGCCACGAAGTCGGCGTTGCCCAGCTTCTTCTCGGTGCGGTCGATATCCTGGGCATAGTTGGCGATGTCCTTGGCCAGCCGGGTCTTCTCGGCCGCCAGGTCGATATACTCCGCCACCGGCAGGGCCAGCGTCGCACCCTCGACCACGAAGGGGATAGAGCCTTCCGGGGCCACCGAAACCGACTTCACGCCCGACACCCGCAGCGTCTGGGCGATGACGGCCGCCGCGCCTTCCAGCGTGGCGCGCTGGGCGTCGGTGGCCTCGATGATCAAAAGGTCCGGCTTGGCGCTGAGCGGCACGTTCAGCTCGGCGCGGACCGAGCGGCCCTCGCTGACGGCGGCGACGATCAGGCTGATCTCGGCCTCCGCCGCCGGGTCGATATAGCTGGCCGGCAGCTGCGGCCACCTGGCCGTGATCAACAGCCCGCGATCCGGCGTGTCGTTCGCCGTCTGCGCCCACAGCTCCTCGGTGATGAAGGGCATCACCGGGTGCAGCAGCTTCAGGCAGACATCCAGCACCCAGGCGATGGTGGCCCGCGTCTCGGCCTTGGCCGCCTCGTCGTCCCCCGTCAGGATCGGCTTGGCAAGCTCCAGCGCCCAGTCGCAATAGATGTTCCAGATGAAGCGGTAGAGGGCGTTCGCCGCATGGTCGAAGGCGCAGCCTTCAATCGCCTTGGTCACTTCGGCGGCGGTCTTGGTCACCTCGCCGCGCATCCAGCGGTTCAGCGACAGCTTCACCGACGCCGGGTCGAAGGCGTCGTCGCGCACGCAGCCGTTCATCTCGGCAAAGCGCGTCGCGTTCCACAGCTTGGTGCCGAAATTGCGATAACCTTCAATACGCTGGGTCGAAAGCTTGATGTCGCGCGCCGCCCCCGACATGGCCGTCAGCGTGAAGCGCAGGGCGTCCGCGCCGTACTGGTCGACGAGGCCGAGCGGGTCCAGGACATTGCCCTTGGACTTGCTCATCTTGGCGCCCTCGGCGTCGCGCACCAGGGCGTTGATGAACACCCGCTGGAACGGCACGTCGCCCATGAAGTGCAGGCTCAGCATCATCATCCGGGCGACCCAGAAGAAGATGATGTCGAAGCCGGTCACCAGGGTGTTGGTCGGATAGAAGCGCCTCAGGTCGTCGGTGTTCTGGGGCCAGCCCAGCGTCGAAAACGCCCACAGCCCGGAGCTGAACCAGGTGTCCAGAACGTCCTCATCCTGGCGCAACGGCTCCTCGCGGCCATAGTGTTCCAGCGCCGCGGCCTTGGCGGCGGCTTCCGTCTCCTCGACGAACACCTTGCCGTCCGGGCCCCACCAGGCCGGGATGCGGTGGCCCCACCACAGCTGGCGCGACACGCACCAGGGCTCGATGTTGCGCATCCACTCGAAGTAGGTCTTCTCCCAGTTCTTCGGCTCGAACACGGTGCGCCCGTCCTCAACGGCCTTGATCGCCGGCTTGGCCAGGGTCGGCGCATCGACGTACCACTGGTCGGTCAGATAGGGCTCGATGACCACGCCGGAGCGGTCGCCGTAGGGCACGTCGTGCACCGTCGGCTCGATCTCGCGCAGCAGCTCCAGCCGCTCGAACTCCGCCACGATGCGCTTGCGCGCCTCGAAGCGGTCCAGCCCCCGGTATTCCTTCGGCGCGTTGTCGTTGATGCGCGCATAGTCATCCAGGATGTTGATGGACGGCAGGTTGTGGCGCTTGCCGACCTGGAAGTCGTTGAAGTCGTGGGCCGGCGTGATCTTCACCGCCCCCGACCCCTTCTCCGGGTCCGCATACTCATCGGCGATGATCGGGATCGGACGCCCCACGATGGGCAGCCGCACGCACTTGCCAATCAGGTGCTTGTAGCGCTCGTCGCTCGGGTGCACGGCCACCGCCGTATCGCCCAGCATGGTCTCCGGCCGCGTGGTGGCCACGACGATCTCGCCGCTGCCGTCCTCGAGCGGATAGGCGAAGTGCCAGTAACTGCCCTTCACCGTCTTCTTCTCGACCTCCAGGTCGGAGATCGCCGTCTGGAACTGCGGGTCCCAGTTCACCAGCCGCTTGTCGCGATAGATCAGCCCCTGCTTGAACAGGGTCACGAACACCTTGCGCACGGCCTCCGACAGGCCCTCGTCCAGGGTGAAGCGCTCACGGCTCCAGTCGCAGGACGCGCCCAGGCGGCGCAGCTGGTTGACGATGGTCCCGCCCGACTCGGCCTTCCACTCCCAGACCTTCTCGATGAAGGCCTCGCGCCCCATGTCGCGCCGGCTGGCGTTGCCGGCGGCCGCCAGCTGGCGCTCCACCACCATCTGCGTCGCGATACCGGCGTGGTCGGTGCCCGGCAGCCACAGCGCCGCGTCGCCCTTCATCCGGTGATAGCGGATCAGCACGTCCTGCAGCGTGTTGTTCAGCGCATGGCCGATGTGCAGCGAGCCGGTGACGTTTGGCGGCGGAATGACGATGGAAAATCCGGGCGCATCCGGATCATCGGTCGGCTTGAACGCGCCGGCATCCTCCCAGGCCTTGTACAGGCGGGGTTCGGCGGTCTTCGGATCAAAGGTCTTATCGAGCATGCGGGTGCTCTAGCAGAGGGGAATGGGGAAGAGCCATCCTCCACCGTGCGCGGCAGCAAACGGGGGAGGTGTCGGCGAATGCCGACGGAGGGGGCAACGATGATCGACACTGAACGAGGGTTGGAGGCGAAGCTCAGCCTGCCCCCTCCGTCGCTGCGCGACACCTCCCCCGCTCATTGCCATGAGCGGATGGAGGATGGTTTGCCTAGCCTACTCGCCCACGCGAAACGCGCGCGATCTCTTCTTCGACCTTGGCTTCGACGATCTTGGGCAGGTTCTCGTCCAGCCACGCCTTCAGCAGCGGGTTGAGCAGCTCGCGCACCACGCCTTCCAGCGTCTGGCCGTTGGCGGGCATCAGCAGCCCGGCCGACAGCTTGCCGAAGTGGGAGGCCGCGACGGAGGCGGCGGCGGCGCCGACTAGGCCTTCGGCGGCCGAAGGTTCGAACACCAGGGGCGGCGGGGCTTCGAAGACGGGTTCCGGCGCGGGCGGCGGCGGGGCCTCGAACACCGGCAGGGGTTCGAGTTCCGGCTCGGGCGCGAGCGTGGGCGTGTAGACGTCCAGGTCGCCCAGGGATGCCAGCGGCGCGGGGTCTTCGACCCGTTCCGTCAGCTCCAGCACATCCTCTTCCGGCGCGGAAGCGGCGGCGGCCGGCTCCTCGTAGGGCTCCGGGATCGGCAGCGGCGCTTCGCCCTTGTCGGCGGGAGCGTCATCCTCCGAAATGATGCGGCGGATGGAGGCCAGGATTTCCTCCATCGTCGGTTCCTGGGCGGGCGTATCGGACATGGTGCGGCCGTCGGTAAGAGGAGGAAAACGATTCCGTTGGCGTAGCGTAGGCGGGCTTGAGGGATCGTGCAATTTCCGACGTCGAGCGCAAGCAGGCTAAAGCACGCACCTGCGCTCAAATGCCGCCCTACTTCGCCGTCGCGACGGGGACGTCGGCGGGCGCCGGGCCGATCTGGGGCGCGGCCAGCCGGTCGATGGTGTGGATCACCGGCTCCCAAGGCACCCAGCCCCAGCTGTGGTTGATCCGCTCGAACGACGTCTTGGGGTCATAGATCGGCACGCTGGGGATCAGGTAGCGGGCTTCCAGCTTGCCCATGGCCGACAGCACCAGGGCCGCGGCCAGATATTCGTCATGCTTGGCGGTGGCCAGCGCCAGTTCCGCCGAGCGCAGTTCCTGTTCGGCGTTCAGCACGTCGAGCGTGGTGCGCAGGCCGACCTGGGCCTCCTGGCGCACGCCCTCGAAGGCGACCGTGGCGGCGCGGACCTGTTCCTCGTTGGAGATCAGGTTGGCGCGCGCGCCCAGCAGCTGGTTCCACGACTGCGACACGTTCTGCAGCACCGCGCGGCGGGCCGTTTCGATGCTGATGCGGTCGACGTTGTTGCGTTCCTTGGCTTGGCGGATGGTGGATTCCGTCAAACCGCCGGTGAACAGCGGCACGGTGACCACGGCCGAGGCCGAAACCGTGGTGCTGTCGTTGGCGAAGGCCGAGCCGCCGTCGGCCGCGAAGCCGGTGTAGCCCAGCGAACCGCGCAGGCCCAGCGTCGGCAGGTATTGCGAACGGGCGGCGGCCACGCGGGCGCGGCTGGCCTGTTCGGTGTAGTCGGCGGCCAGGATCTGCGGGTTGTTCTTCTCCGCCGCGTCGAAGGCTTCGTCGACGGTGGCCGGCAGCAGATTGCCCAGCGAGGGTTCCGGGTCCAGCTCGCCGGGGCTTTGGCCCACGATGGCGGCGTAGGAGGCGCGGCTGATGGCCAGCTGGGCCTGGGACGAGGACAGGCTGGCTTGGGCGGCGGCCAGGCGGGCTTCGGCCTGGGCCACGTCGGTGCGGGTCAGTTCACCCACGTCGAAGCGGGCCTTGGTTTCTTCCAGCTGGCGGGCCAGCACGGCGACGTTCTCCTGGCTGATCCGCAGGCGCTCGATGTCGCGGCGCACGTCCACATAGGCCTGGACCACGCCGGCCAGGACGCTTTCCTCGACCCGGCGCAGGTTCTCGCGGCCGGCCAGCACATCGGCTTCGCTGGCGGCGATCTGCGAGGACACCCGTCCGCCGGTGTAGATCGGCTGGGTGATCGACAGGGTCGCGGCCGACGAATTGTTGGGGTTGGGGCTGAAGGCCGACTCCGGATCGGTGGAGCTGGTCGTCAGGCTTACCTGCACGCTGGCGGTCGGGCGAAGGCCCGTGCGCGCCTGCACATAGGTCTCGTCCAGGGCGCGCTGGGAGGCGCGTTGAGCCTGCAGCGTGGGGTTGGTCTGGTAGGCCAGCGCGATGGCGTCGGCCAGGCTTTCCGCATGCGCGGCGCTACCCAGCAGACCGCTCATCAGGCCCGCACTACAAACGGCGGCCAGGAGGCGCGCGCGACGGCTCTTCAACATCCGGTATCCCCACGGGCCCTTGATCGGCCCTTACTCTAGATCAGACGACTATATGATGGCCTGTAGGTTTATCTGCTAGCCTAGGCCAGTTAAGCTTTTTTCACCCGACCGTTGCATGGATGTTTCACGCATCTCTTTTGGCAACGGACCAATCGTTCCTAAAAAGCGAAGCCCGGTTCCGGGGCGAACCCCTCCATGACCGGCGCGGTCGCGTCGAACAGCGAGCGCGAGGCGGTCTCGCCTTCGGTGCGCATATAGAGCATCGCGTGGCCCACCGGGCCGGTGCGTTCCACCACCGCGAGGCGCCCGCCGTGCGCCAACACCGCGCTCCAGGCGCCCGGCGCCTTGGCCACCGCGCCCTCGCAGATCACCACGTCATAGGGCCCGCCCGCGATCGCCGCCTTGGGATCGTCCAGCCGGGTGACGCTCAGGCCCATGGTCTCCAGCACCGCCGCGCCATAGGGCGCGCAGATGGCCAGGGCCGTTTCGCCGGCGCGCGGATGCAGCGCCTGCAGCAGCTTGGCAACGTCGCGGGGCTTCAGCATGTAGCGGCCCGGCGCATATTCCACCGTCGCGTCCGCATAGGCCGCGTGCGCCTTGCCCGCCGCCACCAGGGTTTCCCGGGGCGTGACGCGGATGGCGTCGGTCAGGTCGAGGTCGGTCACGTCCGCCGTGCGGATCTGGCTCTCCACCATGTTGGCGCGGGCCGCCGCGAAATCCATCGTCATCTCTTCAACCGCTGTGCTGGCAGACTGGCGCCGCTTATAGGTCCGTGCGGGCGCGCGAGGCAATGCGGCAAGGCCGCCCGTCGGCGAACATCGCTTCGGCGCACAAGCCGCGCGCAGGGCCATTGAACCCCAACGGCGCTTCTGTTAGCCAAGCGCCCTCTCCGAACGCACCGCCGCGCCGGAGAGGTCAAGGCCCGGTGGCGGAGTGGTTACGCAGAGGACTGCAAATCCTTGCACCCCGGTTCGATTCCGGGCCGGGCCTCCAAATTTTTCCAGGGATCCCGGCGGGGCCCCCATCGGCCCGCGCCAGGTTGGTCAGTGGGCAAACAGCGGGTAAAGAGATGCCCTCCCCGCCTTGTCACTCCCTACCCCTGGCCTTCGAGCACCGCGGCGATGAACCCCTCGGGGTCCAGATAGAATTCCCGGAGCACCCGGAAGTGGTCGGTGGTCTGGAAGGGCCGTTCGATCAGACCCTGGTCCGTCAGATGCAGCAGGGTCGCCCCTGGATAGGCCATCATCAGCGGTGAATGGGTGGCGATGATGACCTGGGCCCGGCGGCTGTCTTCGACCTGCTTCAGCTGCCTCAGGAAGTCGATCTGGCGGGAGGGTGAAAGGGCCGCTTCCGGCTCGTCGAAGATGTAGATTCCCTCCCCGCTGAAATACCGGCCGAAGACCGTCAAATAGGCTTCGCCGTGCGAGCGGTCGGTAAGCACCTCGCGCGAGGCGTCCTTCTGGAAGGCGGCGAACTGCTCCATATAGCCCTGCAGGGTCTCGGCCCGGGTGTAGAAGCCGCGGGTAACCTTCGGCAGCCAGGCCGCCCGCAGATAGCGGCTGAGAATCTCGTCCTGCGACGCCGCGGCGCGATAGTAGGCGCTCCCCCCACCCTCACGGCCAAAGCCGCACAGGCCCGCGATGGCCTCCAGAATGGTGGATTTGCCACTGCCGTTCGGCCCGGCGAGAATCGTCACGGGCGTGGTGAAATCGATACGGAAGTCTCCCGCCGCCAGGACCGGGATCGAGAAGGGATAGGCCCGGCGGTCCTCGCCTTCGGCGGGCCGCAGCGCGATCGAACGCAGGAAGGGCGCCTCCAGTCGCGACGCGGCGGATTTCCTGCGCGCCATCCGCCCTCCCCTCAACCCGCAGCGCCGTCATCGGCGGTCAACTGCCCGCAATCCCCGCAGCTCGGACCCTATCCATTCCTGGCCTTGGCCCGGACGAAAGCCAAGCGCGCGTCCGGGTCGGCATTCGACAGCTCGTCATAGTGGGCGTCGTCATTTATCAGCTTGTCGTAACCCCAAACCGCCGCGACGCCCTCGCGTTGAGCAGTGGCATAGAAAGCATACTCCCAGTGCCCGGGGACCGTCGCGTCGATCACGCGAAACGCCTCCGCCGGGTACCATGCAGGAGCCCCATTCTCTCCGGGGTCCAGCAGATAGTACATCTCGGCATTGAAGATCGACTGGCCATAGACGACGTACTCGTCGCCCACCACGACATCGAACTCAGCCTCCAGGAACGGGAGACGTGCGCGTTCCGATGCGGGGACGTCGATGTGTCGTCGGTAGCGGCATTGCACGATCATATGGCGCTCGCCGTACATTAAAATTTGCGTCTCGGGAACGCATGCCGTCACGGCGCCCTCGATCATGACCGGCATTGGAAATTCGGCGGCAAGTAGCGGCGATCCGGACCGGGCCTCCAACCTCTATCTTGCAGCCACGCCGAAGGACCGCCGCCCCAGGGCGATCAGGACCACGCCGACCGCTTCCACCACCATCGGCATGATGGTCGGCTGGGCCAGTCCGCTTAAGCCCGCCGTGATGATCCGGCCCGTGAGCGCCAGCCCGATCATGATCAGCGGCGCCGTCAGCAGCCGCCGGTCGTCGCGGATCGCCGCCGCCAGGGCCAGCAAGCCCGCCGTCCCGAAGAAGCCCGCCATGTCGGCCCGCAGCGTCGCCAGGCCCAACAGCCCCATCGGCTGCACACCCAGCACGCCGCCGATCTTGCCCGGATCCATCCAGAACCGCGCCGCCACCAACAGGGCCAACAGCCCCAACACCCCGATCACCAGCCTCAACACCGACTTCATATCCACGCACCCCTGCCACTCATTGATTATGACACGCACTATGCCATAATTATCGCGCACCGCCTGAAAATATTTCCCCAGATCAACCCCGCGAGCCGGACCCCATGCCCCTGACCTTCGACCTCTACTGGTCCTTCCGCTCCCCCTACTCCTACATGCTGTGCCAACGCCTGGTGGCCCTGGAGGCCGAGTTCGACGTGCTGGCCAATGTGCGCCCCGTCTATCCCCTGGCCGTGCGCACCCCCGAGTTCTTCGAGACCCGCGACCCGCTGTGGTTCACCTACTTCCAGGTCGACATCCACCGCGAGGCCGCCTTCCTGGGCCTGCCCTTCCGCTGGCCCCGGCCCGACCCAGTGCTGATGGACTTCGTCACCCGCACCTATCCGACGGAGCAGCCCCACATCCACCGCCTGACCCACCTGGGCGTCGCCGCCGCCGAGCGCGGGCGGGGCCTGCAATTCCTCGACGAGGTCAGCCGGGTGATCTGGAGTGGCAGCGTCGACCAGTGGAACGAGGGCGACCACATCGCCCGCGCCGCCGAGCGCGCCGGTCTCGACCCGGTCGAGCTGAACGCCCATGTCGATGCCGAGGCCGAGCGCCTCGCCGCCGTGGTCGAGGAAAGCCAGGTCGCCCAGCGGCTGGCCGGCCACTGGGGCGTGCCGATGATCGCCTTCAACGGCGAACCCTTCTTTGGCCAGGACCGCTTCGACCA
Organism: Caulobacter sp.; assembly: GCA_028291055.1. Classification (GTDB taxonomy): domain Bacteria; phylum Pseudomonadota; class Alphaproteobacteria; order Caulobacterales; family Caulobacteraceae; genus Caulobacter. Next base: position 69,346 of record JAQGIP010000114.1, on the reverse strand, counting down.
GTTCAAATTCCGCCTGGAGCAGCAGGGCATGGTTCGCCGCGACGGGTAGGCTTGGAAACCTAATTGCGATAAGGCTGTCGGCGCAGATGGAGCAAACGGTCGACATGCCTTCGGGTCTCGACATCGCCGCGACCACCCTCGCCGCCCCCAAACACGGGCGCACGATGGATCACGCCGTCTGCAAAGCCGCGCTCATGACCACCATGATTATGACCATTCGTCCTCACGGACCGGGGCCAGCGCGCGCGTCTTAGACCGCCGATCAGATCGCAAGATGCTGAAGCCCCGCTCCTCCAGGACCGGGGCTTTTTTGTTGCGCGGTCGATCGGTCCCCTCACTCAACCAAGGACCAGACCCATGACCAAGATGCCCTCCATCATCGCCACCGTCCGCCGCCGAGCCCGGGGAGGCCTTGATGACGCACGCTGAGTTCGCCCCGCCCGCCAACGACACCCACCATGTGCTGCTGGTCGCCGCGCGCCATGCCCGCGCGGCCCTGCTGGCCATCGAGGAGACCCTGGGCGCCAGTCCGGCCGAGCTGTGCGGCCTGACGCTGAAGCCGGTGGGCGCCATCGTCGAGGGCGTACTGCGCCTACGCGGCCTGGACGACCTGGAGGCCGAGCGGCTGGCCGCCCGCCTCTCCCGCGCGCTTGGCGTCCATTCGGTCCGGGTCGAGCATCAGTGGGGGCTCAAATGAGCGACCTCGCCAAACAGGCCGAACCCTCGAGGGGCCGCCACGTCTTTCTCATCGAGATGGACGCCGCCCCGGACGCCCTGATGCGGGCGCTGGGTCCCTTTGCCCTGCACGACGCCTCGGTGACCGGGCTGGAGCTGAACCACCGGGGCGAACGGATGGAGCTGCGCGTCGAGGCCACCGGCGTCTGCCCCGAGGTGGCCGCCCATCTCGGCCGCAAGCTGGACGCGCTGCCGATGGTGCGGGGCGTGGGGCTGGGCTGGCGCGCGTGAGCCGTTACGGGGGTTTAACTGGAGGCGGGCGCGCCGGCGGGCCATCCTGAGGCGATGGAGCAACCCGCCCACCGCCAGCGGCTGACGCCCGGCATGCGCCTGGCCCGGCATCGCCATGTGGGCGCCTATGCCGCGCTGGTGCTGTCGGGCGGCTACGAGGAAGCGGGCGATGCGGGCCGCCGTCGGGTCCAGCCCGGCGATGTGGTGCTGCACGGCCCCTTCGAAGCCCATCTGGACCGCTCCGGCGAGCGGGGTGCGGAGGTCCTGAACCTGGCCCTGCCCGAGGGCGTGACGCCCGGCGGCTTCGGCCGGCTGGAGGATGCGGACGTCGTGGCCCGTTTGGCCGAGCGTGATCCAGCCGAGGCCGCGCGCCTGCTGATCGCCCTCACAAGGCAGACCGCGCCCAGCCCCGCCGACTGGCCGGATCGGCTGGCCGCCGCCCTGTCGGGGTCCTCGCCCCTGCGCCTGGAAGCCTGGGCCCGGAGCCAGGGCCTGACCCCGGAGACCGTGTCGCGCGGCTTCCACCGCGTGTTCGGCGTCAGCCCCAGCCGCTTCGGCCTGGAGGCCCGCGCGCGCCGGGCGTGGGCGGCGGTGCGCGCGACCCCCGAAACCCTGGCCGCCATTGCGCACGAGGCGGGGTTCGCCGACCAGGCTCACATGACCCGCACGGTCACGGCGCTGACCGGACGCCCGCCCGGCGCCTGGCGCAGCCTGGCCGCCTGACCAGGTCAATTGCGTTCAAGACCCTGACCGGCCGAGGCGGCAGGGTGGCTGCATGGACCGCAGACACTTCCTCACCGCCGCCGCCCTCGCCGCCCTGACAATGGCCCCTGCCCTGGCGCCCGCCCCGACATGGGCCGCCACGCCGACGCGCACCCGCTGGAGCGTGCGCACCTCGGAAGGCTTCGACGCCTACTGCTTCCTGCAGCCGCTGTCGGGCAAGCCCTTCTACACCCGCTACTACGAGGCTGAACTGGCCGCCTTCAAACCCCGCCTGCCCGCCGCCGCCATCGCGGCGCTGGACAGCCTGCACAAGGAGGCCGACGCCGCCGGCTCGTTGCTGGGACCCGGCCTCTGCACCATCGCCTCGGGCGGCCCCGACGCCACCCTGGTCCAGGCCATCGACGCGGTGGCGCGGGCCGAGACGGTGCTGTTGCCGCCCCTGAAGGCCGGGCCTTACTGGGACGCCGACAGCTGGGCGGTTTTCCTCGGTCAGCGCGAGCGGCTGTTGAGCGTGCTGAAGGCCTTGGAAGCCGCCGACTTCGCGGGCTTCCGGCGGACCTGCATCGGGGCGCGTGAGGGGGCGCGGGTCCCGGCCCTGTCGGCGCGGTTGGCGGGCCTGGACGTGATCGCCGAGCAGGAGCGGCTGCTGGGCCGGCCGCTGGAGCCGACCATCGAGGTCATCCTGCTGTGGTTCTCAAAGCCGCACGGCATCCGCATCCAGGGCCAGCGCTTCCTGACCCACATCGACTATCCGGACGAGGTGGTGCTACGCAACGCCGCCCACGAGATCCTGCACCCGCCCTTCCCCTTGGACGGCCCGGCGGCCAAGGCGGCGCTGGGCGTGCTGGGGCGCGACCCGCTGATGACGCGCATCGTCGCCGAGCACGACCCGGCCTTCGGCTACAACAGCCTGGAGGGCGTGCTGAACGAGGACATGGTCCAGGCCCTGGAACAGATCGTCTCCGAACGCCTGGGATTCGCCAAGCCGGCCGGGCCGCGCTGGCGCGAGGCGGACGGCGGCATGCATGTGCTGGCGGCCGGCCTCTATGGGCTGATGAAGGCGGAGGGCTATGACCGCACCGGCGGCGAGCTCGCCCAATGGACCCTGGTCGCGGCGCGGAGCGGCAAGCTGTCGCCCAAGCGGCTGCACGCGGCGGCGGCCGCCGTGCTGGACCTTCCGGCGGACGGCCTGTGGCCCGCCAGGAAAGCCGAGACCTAGGCTGCCTTGGCGGCCCGGGCGGCGGCGGCGCCCTCGCTCATGGTCTGCAGCAGGTTGATTACCGCGCGGCGCACGTGCGGGTCGGGGATGGAGGCATAGGCGGCCAGCACCTCGACAGCGCCCGGCAGGGACAACTGCTCGAAGACGGCGTCATGAGGCACCGTCGGCGCCCCCTCGCCCATCAGGCCCGCGCAACTCGATTCGAGGGTGGCGGCGATCTTGGACAGCATCGAGGCGGAGACCCGATTCGTGCCCCGCTCGTATTTCTGGACCTGCTGGAAGGTCACGCCCACCGACTCGGCCAGGACCGCCTGGCTGATCTTCAAAGCCTTACGTCGCAACCGTATGCGCGCGCCCACCGCCACATCGATCGGATCAGGAACATTCGCCATCGCATTGTCCTCTTCTCACGCCCGGCCCTCGGCCATCGCGTACTACTACTCACCCGTTCCCCACACCTAGCATAGTGCGCCACCCGACATAGCCCTGTTCGGCCGGGGCAATCTCAAGGCGCCCCACGCGCGCACCGCAGGTAGGCAGGCGACATACAGTCCAAGCGTGTATCGGATATTGCGCGCTGGAAAGCTTTGCCTCACGCGGCGCGATTAATCACCCTTTAACCACACGGGTCGATTCTCATGGAGTCCGCCCCATCCAGGCGACACCCAACGATCGCATCCTTTTCAAAGCCCGGCGCCCGCGTCGGGCTCTCTTTTTGCGCCTGGATTCACGGGCTTGAGGTGATGTTTTCAATCAAGCCGAAGCAGCGCTTGCGCACCGCGCCGAGGGCGGCTATACGCCCGGTCCTTCGCGATGTTGATCGTGATCCTCGGTAGCTCAGTTGGTAGAGCGCGGCACTGTTAATGCTGATGTCGTAGGTTCGAGTCCTACCCGGGGAGCCATCCTGCTTCGCTCTACGAGCTTCGCAGGATTATTCTTAGAATTGGTGGCGAAGCAGGATGCCCTGCGAAGCCTTGGCGAAGCAGGGCTGACGCCGCTCAAACCGCCTTTCTCAAAATCCCCTCAAGCCGCAGGATGCCTCCAACGCTTTGCGTAAGGGGGCCGCCACTTGGACTACGTCTATCTTCTCAGAAGCGAGAGCTCGCCGGCCCAGCGTTCTGTCGGCGCGACCAACGATCTGAAGGCGCGGATGGCCGATCACAAGGCGGGCAAATCCGGCCACACGGCAAGATAAACTCCGCCACACCCATCAGCCGCCTCGGCCTAACCGAGGACAACCTGTTGAGGCTCCACACCTAGTCGATCCCGACGATGATGTTGGGATAGTCCCAGGCGCCGGGGGCGGCGGCGGCGCGGCTGGTCTGCCAGGCGGCGGACATGGCGGCCTCCTGGTCGCGGGCCACGCCCTGGGCCGTAGCGGTTCCATCGGCGTCGCGCACCGTCCAGTTCCAGGTCTCGCCGCTGCGCCGCACCAACAAGGCGGGCGCCCGTTCGATCTGCTGCATGTCCATCGTTGTCCTCCGTCTGTCCCATGGCTGAACAGTTGGGCGGCAACGCTGCAGACTTCGCGCCAAAGGCGAACGGCGTTCGGCGGGTCGTCAGTCCACCGGCACGGTGTAGTTCAACGCCAGGCGGCCGCCGTCTGGGTAGATGGTCTGGCCCGTCATGTAGGAGGCGTCGTCGCTGGCCAGGAAGACGGCCACGCGGCCGATTTCCTGGGGCTGGCCCATGCGCCCCAACGGCGTGCGGGCCAGGATGCCCTTCATCGCATCACCGCCGGCGATCACCCCCTTGAGGATGTCGGTCTCGATGGTGCCGGGCCCGATGGCGTTGACCCGGATCCCGTGCGCCGCAAGCCCCATGGCCATGGCCTTGGTCAGCTGGTTCAGGCCGCCCTTGGAGGTGACGTAGGCAATCTGGCCCGGGATGGCCATGACGGCGTTGATCGAACTCATGTTGATGATCGAGCCCTTCACGCCGGCCTCGACCATGTGCCGGGCCACCGCCTGCCCCACCACGAAGCCGGCGCGCAGGTTGACGGCCAGGACGCGGTCGAAGTCCTCGACCTTGGCGGTCAGGATGTCACCGGGGATCAGCATGCCGGCGTTGTTGACCAGGATGTCGAGACGGCCAAGGGCCTCGATGGACTGGGCGACGGCGGCCAGGGCGGCATCCGCGTCGGCCAGGTCGCAGGCGATGGCCACAGCCTTGCGCCCGGTTTCGGCGGTGATGGCGGCGGCCTGAGCCTTGGCCTTCTCGCCATCGATATCGACCAGCACCACGTCGGCGCCCTCGCGGGCGAATTCCAGGGCGCAGGCCAGGCCGATGCCGCCCGCCGCGCCGGTCACCAAGGCCTTGCGGCCTTCAAGACGCGAGGACACCTACCAGGCCCCCACGTTGGGCATTGAGGCCCAGGGCTCGGCCGGTTCGAGGTTGGGACCCTTCTGCAGCAGTTCGATGGAGATGCCGTCGGGGCTGCGCACGAAGGCCATGTGGCCGTCGCGGGGCGGGCGGTTGATGGTGACGCCGCCATCCATCAGCTTGCGGCACGACGCGTAGATGTCGTCGACCGCATAGGCCAGGTGGCCGAAGTTGCGGCCGCCCTGATAGTCCTCGTCGTCCCAGTTCCAGGTCAGCTCGACCATCGGGCCCTTCCTGGCCTTGGCGGCCTCGACGTCGTCGGGGGCGCAGAGGAAGACCAGGGTGAAGCGGCCGCGCTCGTTGTCGACGCGGGTGGCCTGAACCAGGCCCAGCTTGTCGCAGTAGAAGTCGATGGACGCGTCCAGGTCGCGCACCCGGACCATGGTGTGCAGATATTGCATCGGAAGCCTCCGGAGATGTCAGGTGACCGCCGAGCGCTGGCGGTAGATGGGGTCGTCATAGGCCCGAGTGGCCAGCACGTCAGCCAGGATTTCGGCGGCGCGGGCCACCTCGGCGAAGGACAGCGGCAGGGGCGAGAAGCCGAAGCGCATGATGTCGGGCTCACGGAAGTCGCCGATGACGCCCCGCGCGATCAGGGCCTGCATGATGGCGTAGCCGTCCGGATGGCTCAGGGAGACGTGCCCTCCCCTCAGCGACGGATCGCGCGGGCTGGCCAGTCTAACCCCCTCCAACCCGTCGGTGCGGCGGATGAAGAGGTCGCCCAGCGCGCGGGCCTTGGCGGCCATGCGCGGGGTTCCGGCCTCCAGGGCGAGATCGACGCCGGGTTCCAGGCCCGCCAGGCTCAGCATGGGCGGGGTGCCGCAAGCGAAGCGCTGGATGCCGCCGCCGGCCTCGTAGTGGTCCACGAAGTCGAAGGGCCGCGCGTGGCCCATCCAGCCGGACAGGGGCGAGACCAGCGTCTGCTGATGGCGTCTGGCCACGAACAGATAGGCGGGCGAGCCGGGGCCGCCATTCAGGTATTTGTAGGTGCAGCCCACGGCGAGGTCGGCGTTGCAGCCGTTCAGGTCCACCTCCAGCACGCCGCCGGAATGGCTCAAGTCCCAGAGCACCAGGGCGCCGGCGGCCTGTCCGGCGCGGGTGAGCTCGCGCATCTGGCGCACGGCGGCGGTCTTGTAGTGGCTGTGGCAGAGGACCAGCAGGCCGACCTCGGCGTTCAGCGCGGCCTCGATGTCGGCGTTGGCGCGCAGCTCCAGACGCCGCCCGCCGCCCATGGTGCGCAGCGCGCCCTCGATCATGTAGAGGTCGGTGGGGAAGTCGCCGGGTTCGCTCAACACCACCGCGCGGCCGGGCCGGGCCTGCATGGCGGCGACCACCAGCTTGTAGAGGTTGGCGGAGGTGGAGTCGGAGACGATCACCTCGTCCGGCTCCGCCCCGATCAGGCCGGCGATCTTGCCGCCGAGGCGGGCCTGGGCGCCGATCCAGCCGGCGTCGTTCCAGGAGCGGATCAGCCCCCTGCCCCACTCCTCGCGCACGACGGTGTCGAGGCGGCCAACGGCGGCCTTGGGCAGTTGGCCCAGGGAGTTGCCGTCGAGGTAGATGACGCCCTGCGGCGCTTCGAAGGCGTCGCGGAACGAGGCCAGCGGGTCGGCGGCGTCCAGCGCCAAGACTTCGGTGTCGGGGACTTCAGGGTCGCTCATCGGGCAAGCTCGCGCAGCACGGCGCGCACCGGCGCGGCGTCGAGGCCGCCCAGGTTCAGCGGCAGGGCGATCAGTTCGTAGTCGCCAGGCGGCACGGCCTCCAGCACCAAGCCTTCGAGAATGGCCATGCCGTGGCGGGCCACCACGCGGTGGGCGTCCATGGTCTTGGACTGCTCCGGGTCGAGCGAAGGCGTGTCGACGCCGATCAGGCGCACGCCGGCGGCGGCCATCTGTTCCAGCGTCTCAGGGGCCACGGCGGCGAAGGCGCTGTCCCAGGCATCATGGGGAAAGGCGTCGTAGGTGCGGATCAGCAGGCGGCGCGGCGCCCCGGTCAGGGCGGCTTGTACATGGCGCGGTTCGATCAGCGCGCCGCAGCCCCGGGCGTCCACCACGCGGCAGGGGCCAATGTAGGTGTCGAGGTCGAAGCCGGACGTGGGCGCCCCGGCGGCGTCATAGTGGAGCGGCGCGTCGGCGTGGGTCCCGGCGTGGGTCGAGGTAGAGAATTTGCCGACGTTGACTGGTGTGCCCGGCCCCATGGCCCAGACCTGAGCGGCGTCGAAGGGCGTGTCGCCCGGCCAGGTGGGCATGCCCGGGCGCAGGGGCTGGCTGATGTCCCAGATGCGGGGCCCGGGATGTTGAGGGGCGTGCGGCATATCGCGCCTTATCGGACGCGCCGCAGCATAAGGCCAGAGGGCGATCATCGGCCCACGGCATGGTTCAACCCCCGCCGCGCCTTTCATTGCAAATATTTCATTCTCGGTAAGGCATCCAAGGGGAGAGTTGGCGGCCACTATTTCATGTCTGCAAATTCATTTGCCGGAGCGATGGGGCCTCGGCATATGAGAACACTGTTTAGATTGCACCCTCAGGCTGGCCGCGCGACGCGCGCTCGCCTTACCCGAGCGGGGGCTCCCGGGAACCGAAGATGCGCTTGAAGCCGTCCTATATCTTTGCCTTGGCCATCATTGGGGTCGTGGTCGCCTACTTCGTGGTGAAGAGCGTCTTCCTTCACCCTGAGGCGAAGGGCGGCCAGACCAACGGCGGCAAGCCCGCCGCGTCGGCCCTGGCCGACAAGCCCAAGCCCGATCCCCTGGTCCAGGTCAGCCTGATCCCCGAATCGGAGCGCCCGTTCGAGACGGTGGTGCGCGGCCGCACCCAGGCGCGGCGGTTGGTTCAGGTGCGTTCGGAAACCTCGGGCAACGTCGCGCGCACGCCGGTGCTGCAAGGCTCCTACGTCCGCGCCGGGACCATCCTGTGCCAGCTGAACGTCGATGCGCGCCAGGCCAACGTCGACCAGGCCAAGGCGATGCTGAAATCCAAGCAGCTGTCGCAGCAGGCGTCCCAGAACCTGGCCGCCAAGGGCTACCGTTCCCAGACCCAGGTGCTGCAGGACCAGGCCGGCATGGACAATGCCGCCGCCGCCGTGCGCCAGGCCGAGATCGGCCTGAACCAGGTCAATATCCGCGCCCCCTTCTCCGGCGTGTTCGATCACCGCGACGCCGAAGTCGGCTCCTATCTGTCGCCGGGCGGGTCGTGCGGCACCATGATCGAACTGGATCCCCTGCTGATCGTGGGCGACGTGGCCGAAACCGACATCGGCGGCATCACGCCCGGCCAGTCGGCCACCGCCAAGCTGAGTACCGGCGAGACCATCGTCGGGCGCGTGCGCTACGTGGCCCATGACGCCGACCCGGCCACCCGCACCTATCGGGTGGAGATCGAGGCAGCCAACCCCGGCAACCGCGCCCGCGCGGGCCTGTCGGCGGATGTGCGCGTCAAGGGCGGCTCCTCCCCCGCCCACCTGGTGCCGGCCTCGGCCCTGGTGCTCGACGCCCTGGGTCGCCAGGGCGTGCGCTATGTGCTGGACGACAATCGCGTCGCCTTCGCCGTGGTGCGGGTTCTGGACGAGACGCCCGACGGGGTCTGGGTTGCGGGACTGCATGGTCCGACCCGTCTTATCACCGTCGGCCAAGGCTATGTGAGCGAAGGCCAGCGGGTGAAGGTGGCCGCGAAGTGATGCGCCCGGCCCTGTCAGGAGTTTCCTCATGATCGCCGCGCTGATCGATGGCGCCATCAAGCGCCGCAAGGTCGTCCTGGCCGTCGCCTTCGTGGCGTCGATCTTCGGCTTCGTCGCCTACATGTCGATGCCGCGCGAGTCGCAGCCCAACATCACCGTGCCCTTCATCAGCATCACGGTGCCCTATCCCGGCGTGTCGCCGGAGGACGCCGAGCGCCTGCTGGTGCGGCCGCTGGAACGCAATCTCCAGTCGCTGGAAGGCCTGAAGGAGATGAACGCGGTCGCCGTCCAGGGCGCGGCCGTGATCAACCTCGAGTTCGAGGTCAACTTCGACAAGGAAAAGGTGCTCAACGACGTCCGCGCCAAGGTCGACCTGGCGCGCGGCCGCTTCCCGCCCGACGCGGAAGAGCCGGTCATCGAAGAAAACAACGTCAGCGACGACCCCTTCATCGGCATCATGCTGTCGGGCAACGCGCCCGAACGCACCCTCTACCAGACCACGCGCGCGCTCCAGGACCGGATCGAGAACCTGCCCGGCGTGCTGCGCACCGACCTGGCCGGCAGCCGTGAAGAGGTGCTGGAAGTCACCGTCGATCCGACCCGGATGGAGGCCTACAACGTCTCCGCCGGCGACCTGGCCCAGGTGATCAGCCGCAACAACCAGCTGATCCCGGCCGGCGACCTGCGCACCAAGCAAGGCCGGTTCGCGGTGAAGATCCCCGGCGTCGTGGAGAAGCCGGAGGACATCCTCACCCTGCCGATCAAGAAGAACGGCGACCGGCTGGTCACCATCGGCGACATCGGCGAGGTGCACCGCACCTTCAAGGAGGCCAACCGCACCTCGCGCTACAATGGCGCCCCCGCCTTCGCGGTGGACGTGGTCAAGCGGCCGGGCGCCAACATCCTCGATACCGTGGCGGCCGTGCGCAAGCTGGTGGCCCAGGAGAAGACGCGCTGGCCCGAGACGGTCACCGTCAACTACACCTACGACGACAGCGAGTTCATCCGGCGCGGCCTGGACGTGCTGATCAGCGGCCTGATCACCGCCACCCTGCTGGTCATGGTCATCGTCATCGCCAGCCTGGGGATACGCTCCGGGCTGATGGTGGGCCTGGCCATTCCGCTGTGCTTCATGCTGGCCTTCCTGGGGCTGCATGCCCTCAACATCACGCTCAATCAGATGGTGATGTTCGGCCTGATCCTGGCGGTGGGGATATTGGTCGACGGCGGCATCGTCGTGGTCGAATACGCCGACCGCAAGATGGCCGAGGGCATGCCCAAGGAGCAGGCCTTCGCGGCAGCGGGCACGCGGATGTTCTGGCCGGTGGTCAACGGCACGCTGACGACGCTGTGCGCCTTCCTGCCGTTCATGTTCTGGAACTCGATCGCCGGCAAGTTCATGAGCTTCCTGCCGCTGACCCTGTTCTTCGTGCTGGGCGCGTCGATCTTCGTGGCGCTGATCTTCACCCCGGCCCTGGGCTCGATCTTCGGTCGCAAGACCGGCGTCGACACCGAGCACCTGGCCGAGATCGAGAAGTCCGAGCACGGCGATCCGCGCGAGATGAAGGGCTTCATGGGCTGGTATGCGCGCACCATCTGGTGGGCCGGCCACCACCCCTTCCGGGTGACGGGCGCGATCCTGGTGATCGTGTTCGGCATCTTCTTCTGGTTCAAGCAGACCGAGCACCGCTCGGAATTCTTCCTCGACCAGGATCCGGAACAGGTGACCATCTGGGTCAAGGCCCGGGGCAACCTGTCCACCCAGGCCGCCGACGACCTGACCCGTCAGGTCGAGAACCGTCTGACCGGCATGAAGGGCGTGGAGTCCATCTATGTGCGCGCCGGCGCCTTCCAGGGCTTCGGCTTCGGCGGTCCGCCCAACGATTCCGTGGGCCGCATCCGGGTCGAGTTCGTCAAGTTCGAGGACCGCAAGGCCCTCGGCGTACGCGGTGTCGACCTGGCCAATGAGGTCAAGAAGCGGGTTGTCGGCAAGATTCCCGGCATCGAGGTCGAGGTGCGCCTGCCGCAGGGCGGTCCGCCCACCGGCAAGGACATCCAGATCCAGCTGCAGGGCGCCGATCCGGACAAGCTGAACGCCGCCGCCAACATGATCCGCACCAAGCTGGCCGCCGACACCCAGCTGATCGAGCAGGAAGACAGCCGCACCTCGCCCGGCATCGAATGGGACCTGTCGGTCGACCGCGTGGCCGCCGGCCGCTACGGCGCCGATGTGCAGCAGATCGGCCAGGCCATCAGCTTCGTCACCGACGGCATATTGGTGGGGCGTTTCCGGCCCAACGACGCCGAGGATGAACTGGATATCCGCGTCCGCTTCCCGGCCAGTTCGCGCAATATCGCCGCCTTCAACCAGATGAAGATCAACACGCCCCAGGGCGCGGTGCCGGCCAGCTATTTCGTCAAGGTGACGCCGGCCCAGCAGGTGACCTCCATCCAGCGCCGCGACAGCCAGCGGCTGGTGATCATCAGCGCCAACACCATCAACAAGAAGGTGGCGGCCAACCTGAAGGTCGCCGAGCTGAAGAAGTGGCTCGAGAACGCGCCCATGGATCCCTCCGTGCGCTGGAAGTTCCGCGGCGCCGACGAGGAGGGGGCCAAGGCCGGCCTGTTCTTCCTGGGCGCCATGGCGGCGACCCTGTTCATGATGGGCATGATCCTGCTGTGGCAGTTCAACAGCTTCTATGGCGTGGTCGTCACCCTGTCGGCGGTGATCCTGTCGACGGCGGGGGTGTTGCTGGGGGTGCAGGTCAACCTGCTGCACACCTTCGACTACATATCGGTGATCATGCTGGGGACGGGGATCATCGCCCTGTTCGGGGTGGTGGTGGGGCACAACATCGTGCTGGTGGACACCTTCTACCAGCTGCGGCGCTCCGGCTATGACGCCGACGACGCGGCCATGCGCGCGGCGGCCCAGCGGTTCAGGCCGGTGATGCTGACCACGGTGGTGACCGTGGTGGGCCTGCTGCCGCTGATGTTCCAGCTGCACCCCAACTTCGGGGCCGGCATCCTGGAATACAAATCGCCGGGTTCGGAATGGTGGGTCCAGCTGTCTGCCGCCGTGGTGTGGGGGCTTTCCTTCGCCACCCTGCTGACCCTGTTCCTGACCCCCGCCGCCCTGGCCGCGCCCAAGGTCCTGGCCGCCCGCTTCGGCTGGACCATCGACAAGCTGAAGGTGCGCAAGCCGCGCCGTGGCCGCTCGGGCGGCGGCGTGTCGCTGGGTGACCCGGGCAGCGTGCCGGGAGCGGCGGAGTAGGGGTCGGCGCGTTAGCCGCCGATGCCTTTAGCTGGTTTGGGCGTGGCTTTATGCGAGGGCTTGGCCGGCGCCGGAACGTTGGCCAGAAAGCGGCCTGCCCGCTCCTCGCGCGATCCATGCTCCGCGACCCACGCCGAGCGCCGCATGGCCTGGGCGATCGCCTCGTCGTCGAGAGGGTCACTCATCGGGAACTCCTTTCGAGCAATATACGCTCTCCTGACCGGCTTTCCCAAACTTCCCATCGATCAACGATCGGCTTGTAGAGCCCCTCAAGGTTGGCAAGGCTTCTTCCAAACCGGCGCCTGATATCTGCTTCCGGAACACCGTGGCCCCCGTTGGCAACTCGAAAGGCCACGCGCCGCAATGATGCCTCGACGCTCTCAAGCTTCAGATAGATCAGCCGGATTTTATAGCCGAGCGTCCGCCAGACAGCCGCTCGGCGCGCATAGAGACCTGAAGAGAGGGTCGTCTCCAGCGCTATGTCCACGCGCTGAGCAATCAGGGCGTCGAGCCGGATCAACAGAGCCCGACCCGCGCTGAGGTCGCGAGCCTTCGCGGACAGAGCCGCGAAGGACGCCTCGCGTCCTATCTCGTCTGCATTCAGGAACGTCCATTTCACGTGCTGTTGCTTGAACCACTCGGTGGCGAAGGTGGTCTTTCCAGCCCCGTTCGGTCCGGCGATGATCAGGATCGTCGGCATGTCCTACTCCGCCGCCAGCGGCGCTTCCTTGATCTGGCGACGCCAGAGCGCCGCATATTCACCGCCCGCCGCCAGCAGCGAGGCGTGGTCGCCGCGTTCGACCAGTTTGCCGCGGCGGATGACCAGAATTTCGTCGGCGTCGGCCACCGTGGACAGGCGGTGGGCCACGACCAGGGTGGTGCGGCCCTGGCGGGCCTTGCGCAGGGTGGTCTGGATGGCTGCCTCGGTGCGGCTGTCGAGCGCGCTGGTGGCTTCGTCGAGGATCAGCACCCGGGGATCGGCCAGCAGGGCGCGGGCCAGGCCGACGCGCTGGCGTTCGCCGCCGGAGAGTTTCAGGCCGCGCTCGCCGACCTTGGTCTGCATGCCCTCGGGCAGGTTCCTCACGAACTCGCCCAGTTCGGCGGCCTCGACGGCGGCCCAGATCTCGGCCTCGCTGGCCTCGGGGCGACCGAAGGCGATGTTGACGGCCAGGGTGTCGTTGAACAGGGCCACGTCCTGCGGCACCAGCGCCACCGCCCGGCGCAGCGCCGAGACGCGGACCTGCTTCAGGTCGACGCCGTCCAGCAGCACGCGCCCCTCCTGAGGGTCGATCAGACGCAGGGCCAGGCGCGCCAGCGTGGTCTTGCCCGCGCCGGAGGGCCCCACGAAGGCCACGGTGGACCCAGGCGCGGCCCGGAAGCCGACGTCGTTGATCCCCTCCGAGCGTGCGCCGTGGCGGAAGGAGACGTGGTCGAAGACGATCTCGCCGCCGCGGCCGTCGCCCTTGGGCGGCAGGTCCACCGGCTGGGCGGCCTCCGCCACCTCGGGCACCTGGCGCTGAAGTTCCAGCATGGCCTCAAGATCGATGAAGGACTGGCGGATCTCGCGGTAGGCGAAGCCCAGGATGTTGAGTGGCGCATAGAGGTTCAGCAGGATCAGATAGGTGACCATGATGTCGGCCACCTTGATGTGGCCGTGGGCGGCCTCCAGCCCGGCCAGCAGGACCATCACGGCCAGGCCCAGGTTCATCACGCCGGACTGGACGGTGTTCAGCAGGTTCAGCGAACTGGTGGCCTTGATCTGGGCCGCGCCATAGACGCCGAGCGCCTGGCTATAACCCTCCACCGCTCGGGTTTCGGCGCCAAAGGCCTTGACGGTCTCATAGTTCAAGAGCGCGTCCACCGCCCTGCCCGCCGCCTCGGAATCGGCGTCGTTCAACGCGCGCCGGTGGCCGATCCGCCAGTCGGAGATGGTGAAGGTGGCCACCACATAGACCACCACCGTGACGATGGCTGTGGCGGCAAAGCGCCAGTCATAGACCTTGGCCAGCACGGCCGCCGACATGATCAGCGCGACCGCTGTCGGCGCCAGGGTGAAGATCAGGCTGCGGACCAGGAAGTCGATGGATCGCGCGCCCCGGTCGATGACCCGCGACAGCGCCCCCGTCCGCTTGGTCTGGTGGAAGTCGATGGACAGCGCCAAGGCGTGGGCAAAGGTCTCCTGGGCGGCGCGGTTCTGGGCCGCCTGGGCCACCGGCGTGAAGATCGAGTCGCGGGCCTGGGGCGCCACGGCGGCCACGAAGCGGGTGAAGGCGAAGCCGATGGCGAGCGCGGCGAAGGTCATGCTGACCTGGACGGCGCCGGACGCGCCTGCCGACAGGCTGTTGACCGCCCGGCCCAGCAGGAAGGGGGCCGCCAGCTCCAGGCCCTTGCCCGCGAAGGTCAGCGTCAGGGCCACGCTCAGCCGCCAGCGCAGGCCGGGCGCCTGGGAGCGCAGCAGCAGCCGCACCAGATCCATCAGCGCGGCCAGCGGCCGCGCCTTGGTCTCGGCCGCCTTCGTCCCGGCGTCGGGACGCGACGGCGCCGATCCGTGCAAACTCAACCGCCGGCTCCCGGACGGGCCAGCAGCAGGGTGGTCTGGGCGCCGCCGCCGGGGGTGGTCCAGTCGATGCGCCAGCCTTGGGGCGAGCGGGCGCCGCTATAGCCGCCGCCGCCCGTGGGCGATCCGGTCGAGGCGCTGACCGCGTCGATGCCGCCCTCGCCCGCCACGTCGATCAGGTGGCCGCCGGGATGCAGGGGCGCGCTGAGCGGGAAGGTGAAGCGGCCGTCGGCGCCGGTCTTCACATCGCCGCCGGGCGTGCGGTCGATGCGCACCGCCAGGCCCGCGCCGGGTTTGGCCACGCCCGACACCACCGCCGCGCCGTCGCGGTCATAGTCGACGGACAGGATGCGCGGCGTGTCGGAGGCGCGGGCCACGACCCGCGCGCCCGCGCCGGAGCGCAGTTCGGCGGCTTGGCCGTCGGGGGTCAGCAGGAGATAGCCCTGGGCCTGGACCGCGCGGCCCCCGGCCTCGGCGGAGATGGCGTAGAGGCGCACGCCGCCGCTCATGGGAATCACCAGCCGCCAGGCGCCCGTGGGATCGGCCTGGAGGGTCGCCACCTCGCCGGCGGGCGATGGGACCAGGCGCACCAGGGCGCCCGGCTGAGTGCGGCCGGTGACGATCAGCGCGCCGCCAGCGCCCGCCTTGACGGTGGTGACGGACGGCGGCGTCAGATAGCCCGCCTCTTCCGCCTCGGTCGGCAGAGCCGCGCCCTGGGGGGCGGCGTCCTTGGGCCCGCCACAGGCGGCCAGCAGGAGGGCGCAGGCCGCGAGGGTGATGGCTCCACGGCCCGTCCCGGTCATTTGCGTCACGGCGCCTTGCATCCCCTCACACAACATCGGATCATAGATCGTAATGACACGGCGCGCCCGCAAGCGCGCCTTTTTCATCCCTGGAGTACGACAATGTCGACTGAGTCCAGGCGTCTGGACTCCGTATGTGTGTACTGCGGATCCTCAAACGCCGCCGATCCCAAGTTCCTGAGCGCCGCCTTCGATTTCGGCGGCGAGCTGGCCCGCGCCGGGCTGCGCATGGTCTATGGCGGCGGCGGCGTCGGCCTGATGGGGGAATGCGCGCGCGGCGCCCACGAAGCCGGCGGCCGGGTGCTTGGCGTCATCCCCGGCTTCCTGACCGACCGGGAGCGCCAGTACGACCTGGTCGAGACGGTGGTCGTCGACAGCATGCACGAGCGCAAGATGATGCTGTTCGAGGAATCGGACGCCTTCGTCGTGCTGCCCGGCGGCGTGGGCACGCTGGAAGAGATCGTCGAACTGCTGTCGTGGCGGCGGATGGACCTGCACAACAAGCCGGTGGTCTTCTACGACCCCCGCGACTTCTGGAAACCGCTGTACGACCTCTTCCAGCACACCGTGGACGAGAAGCTGAGCCCGCCGGACTTCATGGGCGCCTGGCGTTCCACGGACGACATCACGCAGATCATCCCGCTGCTGCGCAAGATCGCCGGCGAGGCTCCCATCGATCCCGACGAAGCCAGCATCCCCGCCCTCAGCTGACGGCCCGGCGCCCGCAACGGGGCGCCGGCGAAGACCTAGGACTTCCTGGCCATGTAGATCGGGGCCAGGGCCGAATAGACGGCGGCGGCCTCGAGCACCCTGACCGGCCGGCCCCGGGTCAAGACGGGCGGCGGCGCCTCGTCCTTGTCGAGGAAGACGACGGCCAATTCCGCCCGGTAGCCCGCATCGAGTGTGACGTCGCGCACGACGGCCCCGTAGGAGCTGGTCACCTCATTGACCTTCAGCGGTTCCGCCCGCCTGTCGAGCACGACAAAGCCCCACTTGCCGGCCTGGCGGGCCATATCCGCCGCCTGGAGCAACGCCATCTCCTCGGCCACGTCACCGAGGCCCTGCGTGCGGTAGCCGGCGATGCTGAAGCCCCGGGGATCGTCCGTGCGGCTGAAGCCGACGGACATGAACTCGTTGTAGGAGCCCTTGAAGCCCAGGAAGTGGCCGCCGTCGCGCCAGGGCGGCCGCTGACGGGCGAGCTGAAGTTCCGGCAGGTCGGACTGCCAGACCAGCCAGGGGTCGGAGGTCTCGCGCCGCGAGCGGAGATGGGGTCGCAGGGCCAGCAGCCTGTCGCTCACCCGCGCCGACAGGACGGGATCCGCGCCGGGGCCGAGGGCGTCGGAGGCCAGGGTCAGGGTGTGGACGTCGAAGGGGCGAAGATCGATGGCGCGCGCCAGCGCCCCGTCGGCCTCCTGATCGCGTCCCAGCATGCGAAGGGCCTTGGCGCGCAGCAGGTTGAGGCCGACCCCCAGGCTGCGCTGGTAGTCCGGCAGGCCGCCCGCCTTGCCCGCCGCGCTCTCGGCCTCGGCGAGATCGGTGAGCGCCGCCGGGGCGTTGCCCTGCCTCATCTGGTGCAGGGCGCGGTTGAGCAGCAGGTTGGCGCGGCGCAGGGGGAAGGCCTTGGGCAATACCGTCAGGGCCGCCCCGCAGTCGGTGACGGCCGCCGCCGCGTCGTCGCCCCCGCGCTGCCGGCGGCCAAAGCCGGACATCGGAAGCGGGCCGAATATGGCCATCTGCCCGGAAACGCCGTCGCCGCCTTTGGGACGGTCGTAGCCGTCACAGCCGAAGAAGGCGGAAGCCGACTCCAGGGGCGCCTCCGCGGCCTGGGCAGCCGACGGCCCGAGCAGCAGCGTCACAAGTCCTATCAGCGCCGCGCGCTGGGCAATTCCGGCCGCCATGATTTCCCCGACGCACAACCCGTACGGCGCAACGATATCCCGACGCGCACCGGTTGCAAGGCGCCGTCTACGCCGTCTCGCCCAGCAGGCGCTTGATCGCCTTCTCGCGGCCGATCAGAGGCAGCAGCGGCGCCATTTCCGGGCCGTGGTCCATGCCGGTCAGGGCCTGGCGCAGGGGCATGAACAGGCCCCTGCCCTTGGCGCCGGTCTTTTCCTTCACGGCATTGACCCAGGACGACCAGCTGTCGGCGTCGAGGGTGGCGGGCAGCAGGTCGGCGGCCTGGGCCAGGAAGGCGGCGTCTTCCACCTTGGGTTCGATCGAGCCGCCGATCACGGTGGCCCACGCGCTGACGTCGTTGAACTTCTGCAGGTTGGACCGGATGGCCGTCCAGAAGGCCTCGCCCAGGTCGGCGCCGAGGTTCTGCAGGCGGGCTTGGGCCTGCTCATAACTCATGGCGTGGAGGATCTGGGCGTTCAGGCGGTCGAGGTCGGCGTCCACATAGCGGGGCGGATGGCGGCCGGTCTTGCCGAAGTCGAAGCCCTCGATCAGCTCGGCCAGGTCGGCGGCGGCCTCCAGGTTGTCGGAGGTGCCCATGCGGGCCAGATGGCTGACAATGGCCAGGGGCTCATAGCCCGCCTCGCGCAGCATCAGGATCGACATCGAGCCGAGACGCTTCGACAGGGCCTCGCCCTCCGCGCCGACCAGCAGCGGGGTGTGTGAGAAGGTCGGCGTAACCGCGCCCAGGGCCTCGAAGATTTCGATCTGGGCGCCGGTGTTGGTGACGTGATCCTCGCCGCGCAGGACATGGGTGATGCCCATGTCCACGTCGTCGACCACCGACGGCAGGGTGTAGAGATAGAGACCATCCTCGCGGATCAGCACGGGATCGGACATGGAGGCGGTGTCGACCTCGCAGTCGCCGCGCGCCAGGTCGTGCCACTTCACCCGCTTGCCTTCGAGGCGGAAGCGCCAGTGCGGGCGGCGGCCTTCGGCCTCCAGCGCCTTGCGCTCCTCGGCGGTCAGCTTCAGGGCGGCGCGGTCGTAGATCGGCGGCTGGCCGCGAGACAGCTGCACCTTGCGGCGGCGGTCGAGGTCCTCGGCGGTCTCATAGGCCGGATAGAGGCGGCCAGACGCCTTCAGACGTTCGGCGGCTTCCTGGTAGATCGGGAAGCGGGCGGACTGGTTGTACTTCTCGTCCCAACCCATGCCGAGCCAGGCGAGGTCAGTCTCGATGCCCTGTTCGAACTCCTTGGTCGAGCGCTCCAGATCGGTGTCGTCGATGCGCAGCACGAACTTGCCGCCGGCCTTGCGGGCGTACAGCCAGTTGATCAGGGCGGTGCGGATATTGCCCACATGCAGCCGCCCGGTGGGCGACGGAGCGAAACGGACCTTTACGGTCATGGAGAGGCGTCCTTCGTAAGAGGGGCGCTAGGTCGTCTTTCGGGGGCGGTTAGTCAAGGGTTGGACGCCTCACGCGCCCGGCGCCGCTTCCAGGGCCGCGATCCGCGCCTGGCCCCGCGCCAGGATGGCGTCGAAGCGCGGGGTTCCGCGCAGGGGATCGAAGTCGCTGTCCGTTTCCAGCCAGCGCATCCAGGCGCCGGTGAGCCTGTCGATCACGCTGTCCAGAAGATCGCAGGCGGTCCCCAGATCGCCAAGGCTGACCATGCCGCAGGCCATGTTGTAGTGGAGGCGGATGTCTTCCGGGCAGAAGAGCATGCCGCGGCGGGCCCAATATCTGGCCCGGTCGAACTCTCCCAATTCGGCCAGAGCGGGCATGAGGAAGCCGATGGCGTCGCCATGGTCCGGCTCCGTCGCCAGGATCTTTTCGCAGCGCTCGACGGTGAGGCGCGACGCCGCCCTGCTCTTCTCGCGCTCGCCCATCGACGCATAGGCCTGCGCCAACATGCCCGTCTCCCGGTAGCTGATCGGGTCTAGGGCGACTGCCTTTTCATAGTGGTGGATGGCCGCCGGGTAGTCCTGCACGCCGATGGCGCAATAGCCGGCGCTGGCGTGGGCCTCGAAGCATTCCGGATCGAGGCGCAGGGCCGTCTCGACGGCCTGCTTGCCGGTCGCATCGTTGATGTCCGGCCCGCGCGCGATCACCTTCGCCAGCGCCGCATGGGCCTCGGCCAGATCGGGAGAGATCTCGATCGCCCGATGCGCCGCCGCCATGGCGCGGGCGATGGAGGAGCTCGCGGCGCCCCGATAGGCAAGGTCCGCCTCGGCGAAGGCCAGTTGGGCCCAGGCCGGACCGAACATCGGATCCAGGTCGACCGCCCGCTGGCAGATGCGCAGGATCAGCGCGGCCATGCGGTCGCTGCCGTTGCGATTGAAGTCGCGGGCCATCAGGTAGAGCTCATAGGCCTCGGCATTGGCGGTCTGGCGTTGTTCGATGGCATTCTTCTCGCCGGGAGCCAGCGTGACCTTCAGCGCTCCCACGATGGCGGCGGAAATCTCGTCCTGGATGGCGAAGATGTCCTCCAGGGTGCGGTCGAAGCGCTCGCCCCAGATCTGGGTGTCCTTGCCGGCGTCGAGCAGCTGGGCGGTGATGCGCACCCGCTCGCCGGACTTGCGGATACTGCCCTCGACGATGTGGGTGACGCCGAGCGAGGCCTTCAGCTGCGAGCCCGAGAAGGGCTTGCCCTTGTAGGAAAACGCCGTGCTGCGGGCCATCACCGACAGGGCGGAGATGCGGCAGAGGTCGGTGATGATGTCCTCGGTGACGCCGTCGCTGAAGAACTCCTGCTCCGGATCGCCGCTCATGTTGACGAAGGGCAGCACGAGGATCGACGGGCGGCTGTCTTCGGCCTGGCCGACGGGCCCGGCGGCGGCGATCGGCGGCGGCGCGGGACGTTCGCCGACCAGGTTGCGCACATCGGCGACCAGCGCCCTCCAGACCGGGTCCGCGTCCTCGCCCTGCCAGTGGCAGAGGTTGGCCGTCTGGGTCAGTTCGAACATGATCGGCCGCTCGCACGGCTCGATGATGACCGGCGCCAAGGTCTTGTTGCGGTCGGCCAGCGTGGCCTCGGCCCGCACCCACCGCGAAATGACGGAGCGGGGCGACCACAGCACGACGACGGCCTTTGCCGCCTTCAGCGCCGCCTCGATCACCTCGTCGAAGGCCTCGCCGGGGCGCAGGGCCGCGTCCCACCACACGCTGAAGCCCTGAGCCTCGAAGGCGGCGGCATAGCGCTTGGCGACGGCCTGATCGTCCCGGCTGTAGGAAATAAAGACGTCGGAAATGGCGCTGCTCTCCTGCCCTGCGACCTATGCTGTAACGCGACGGGCGCGCCCGGTCGAGATGCGGTGAACGGTGTTCAGTGGACTAAGCGAAGCGGGCCCTGCTGCGCGCAATGATCGCCTCAAAACGCGGGTTGCCGCGGATCGGATCGAGGCTGTTGTCGGCGTCGATCCAGTCGAGCCAGCCGGCGTCTACCTTGTCGATGATCGCTTCGAGCAGGTCACAGGCCGCGTCGGGGTCGGGGATCGAGGCCATGCCGCAGGCCAGGTTGTAGTGCATCCGCAGATCGGTGGGGTCATAGAGGACGGCCCGCTTGGCCCACTCCCGCGCCCGATCCACCTCGCCCAGATCGACGAAGGCGCTGACCAGGAAACCCAGCGCGCCGGAGTGATCCGGCTCGACGGCTAGGATCCTTTCGCAACGGGCCACCACGCGCCGCGCCGACGCCAGGACGTCCTCCTGGTTGCCGAGAGCCACATAGGCCTGGGTGACCATGCCGGCGGGACGGTAGGCCATCGGGTCGAGGTCGCAGGCCTTCTCGAAGTGGCCAACGGCGCCGCGCCAATTCCTGTCCGCGATGCTCTCGAAGCCGGCGATCACATGGGCCTCGAAACAATCCGGATCGAGACCGAGAGCCTTGGCGATGTGTGGGCGGCCTTCCTCGAGGTTCATCTTCGGCCCGCGCCAGATCGCCTCGGCCATAGCCGCGTGGGCTTCGGCGAGGTTCGGCGCCACGGCCATCGCCCGCTCGGCGGCATGGATGGCGTGTTCCGAGGTGCAGCCCGGAACGGAGCGTTGCGATGCCTCCGCCTCGGCGAACGCCATATGCGCCCAGGCCAGCCCGAAGCCGGGGTCGAGATCCACGGCGCGTTGGCACAGGCGCACGATCAGCGGCTTCACCCGCTCGCTGCCGGTGCGGCCGAACTGGCGGGCCAGCAGGAAGAGCTCATAGGCCTCCGCGCTGGCCGTGGGGCGCTCGCCCAGGGCCTTCTGCTCGGCGGGGGCGAGCTTGAGCTTCAAGGCGGCGACGATGGCCTGGGAGATTTCGTCCTGAATGGCGAAGATGTCGTCGAGGGTGCGGTCGAAGCGCTCGGCCCAGATCTGCTGGTCGCTGGCCGTCTCGAGCAGCTGCGCGGTGATGCGCACGCGCTCCCCCGCCTTGCGCACGCTGCCTTCCAGGATGTGGCTGACACCCTGGGCGGCGGCCATCTCGGACACCGAGACGGTGCGGCCCTTGTAGGAGAAGGCGGTATTGCGCGAGACCACCGACAGCGCCGAGATGCGGCCGAGATCGGTGATGATGTCCTCGGTGACGCCGTCGCTGAAGTATTCCTGCTCGCCGTCGCCGCCCAGGTTGATGAAGGGCAGCACCATGATCGCCGGCCGGGCGTCCTTGGGCGCCGGGGCGGCCGCCGGAAGCTGCGGCGCGGCGCGCACGCCCACCAGGTTGCGCACGTCGCCGACCAGGGCCCGCCAGACGCGGTCGTCGGCCTGACCTTCCCAGTGGCAGAGGTCGGCGGTCTGGGTCAGTTCGAACATGATCGGCCGCTGGCAGGGCTCGACGATCACCGGGGCCAGGGTCTTGTTGCGGTCGGCCATGGTGGCTTCGGCGCGCACCCAGCGCGAGCCGACCGAGCGCGGCGACCACAGCACGACCACGGCCTTGGCCGCTTTGAGCGCCGCCTCGATCACCTCGTCGAAGGCTTCTCCCGGCCGCAGGGCCGCGTCCCACCAGACGCTGAATCCTTCCGCCTCGAAGGCGGCGGCATAGCGTCGGGCCAGGGCCTGGTCGTCCCGGCTGTAGGAGATGAAGATGTCCGAAATAGCCGTACGCCCCCCGTGGTCGAGAACGCTGTAACGCGAGCGATGCGTCGGGTCGAGACGGTTGTGCGAAGGCTCAAGGCGCGCGCATCAAAGCGCTACGCCCCGAGCACAAGGGCCCCCGCCCAGCCGTCTAGTCGTCGCGGTGGACGCGTTCGCGCCGTTCGTGACGTTCCTGGGCCTCAAGGCTCAGCGTGGCCACCGGCCGCGCTTCCAGGCGGGCGAGGGTGATCGGCTCGCCGGTCTCCTCGCAATAGCCGTAGGAGCCATCCTCGATTCGCCGCAGGGCCTCGTCGATCTTGGAGATCAGCTTGCGCTGACGGTCGCGGGTGCGCAATTCGAGCGCCCGGTCTGTCTCCGACGTGGCCCGATCAGCGAGATCGGGATGGTTTTCCGTTTCGGCCTGCAGATGCGTCACCGTCTCGCGAGATTCGCGGAGGATCTCATCTTTCCAGGTGAGCAGCTTCTTCTTGAAATAATCAAGCTGCCGCTCATTCATAAACTCTTCGTCCTCTGAAGGACGGTAAGCCGACTTCTCGACTAGAACCGCGGCCGTCTGCATTGACGCCTCACGCCCCCTGAACCCAATGCCCACAACGGGCTGCGGGCTTATAGCAAAAGAAAACACGCAATCAATGAACCTCGCGTTCGGCGTGCGTTCATGTCGCGAACGACCCGCGCTCGGCGACCCGCAATTTCGCGAGTTCGACCGCCGCGCGGGTCTCGATTTCGTTGAGCAGACCGGACAGCCGGGGATCGTCGTCGATCGCCGCGCGCTCTTCCCTCACCGCCCGCGTGAGCCGCTCCAGCGCCATGGGCGGGATGCCGCCGTCCAGCAGGGCGATCTTCACTTCGTCCAGAACGTCCAGGATGCGTCCCGCCCGGCGCACGGCGCGCTTGCGCCGTTCCAGGGGGCCGCCGATGTCCTGCATGGCCAGCAGGGCGTCCAGGGACGCCACGCCGCTGAGGCCCGAAGCGGGGGCCGCCGAGGAGACGCCGCCGGCCGAGCCGCCCGCACCCAGCGAGAAGGCGCCGCCGCCCGGACGCGCGCCGGCCTTGCCGGTCGCGGCCGTTCCGCCAACGCTGCCGGGGCCTGAGATCTTCATGCGCGCGAGTCGTTACAGGAGGTCATGTCGAGGGCAGTTTCGGCGCCCGCGCTTGCGGTATGGTTAATGCCGGGCAGAATCTGCCGGGACACAACGGCACAGGCCCCGTTAACCACGTAACGTCACTGATTTTCCTCAAGGTTTTCCTGGCGCGGTTCTCGCATGGACGCGGGCAAGAGACGTCTCATCCCTGTGGAAACGCCATGTTCCGTTCATACTTCCGGGTTTTCGGCATCGCCCTGATCATCTCGGCCATGCTCGCGCCGCAGGCTCAGGCCAAGTCGCGCATCAAGGACATCGTCGAGTTCGAAGGCGTTCGTGAGAACCAGCTGGTGGGCTACGGCATGGTCGTGGGCCTGAACGGCACGGGCGACACCCTGCGCAACTCTCCCATGACCAAGCAGAGCCTGGAGGCGATGCTGGAGCGGCTGGGGGTCAACACCCGCGACGGCAACCTCAACTCCAAGAACGTGGCCGCGGTGCTGGTCACCGCCAAGCTGCCGGCCTTCGCCGCGGCCGGGTCGCAGATCGACGTGACGGTGTCGGCCATCGGCGACGCCAAGAGCCTGCAGGGCGGCACCCTGGTCGTCACGCCCCTGGCCGGGGCCGACGGCCAGACCTATGCGGCGGCGCAAGGATCGGTGCAGACCGGAGCCGTTTCGGCCAGCGGCGCTTCGGGTTCGTCGATCAGCAAGGGCGTGCCCACCGCCGGGCGTATCGCCAGCGGGGCCATCGTCGAACGCGAGGTCGGCTTCCAGCTGGCCAGCATGGAGACGCTGCGCATGACCCTGCGCAATCCCGACTTCAGCACCGCCGCCCATATCGCCGACGTGATCAACGCCCAGTTCCCCGGTTCGGCCGTGGCCGAGAACCCCACCATCATCACCCTGCGCCCGCCCGCCGGCGTCAGCATGGTGGCCTTCGTGACCCAGGTGGAAAACCTGTCGGTCGACACCGACGGCCCCGCCCGCGTGGTGATCGACGAGAACGCCGGGGTGGTGGTCATGGACGAGAATGTGCGCATCTCCACAGTCGCCATCTCCCAAGGCAACCTGACCATCACGGTCCAGGAGACGCCCCAGGTCAGCCAGCCCACCCCCTTCAGCAAGGGCGAGACGAAGGTCACGCCTCAATCCACGGTCAAGGTGGACGAGGAGAAGGGCAAGAAGTTCATCACGCTGAAGAGCGGGGCTTCGCTGTCCAGTCTCGTGGCCGGGCTGAACGCGCTCGGGGTCACCCCCCGCGACATGATCTCCATCCTGCAGGCCATCAAGGCGGCCGGCGCCCTGCAAGCCGACATCGAGGTGATGTGATGAGCGCATTGTCCAGCATCGCCAGCCCTGTCGACGCCACCTCGCTGCAGGCTCCCACGGCGGCATCGACCGCCGCGCTGGCCAAGCAGCACGGCAAGATCAAGGAGACGGCCCAGGCCTTCGAGGCCTCCTTCCTGTCGATCATGATCGGCCAGATGTTCGAGGGCGTCGAGACCTCCGGCCCGTTCGGCGGCGGCGACGGGGAGAAGATGTTCCGCTCCTTCTTCAGCGACGCCATCGCCAAGCAGGTGGCCAGGGGGCCGGGCATCGGCCTGGCCAGCTCGGTCTCGCGCGAAATGCTGAAACTCCAAGGCCTGCAGTAGAGGATCCGATCCCATGGCTCTCGCCGCGAATGACGCCGCCGACCGCGTTTCCCAGCTGATCGTGCTGACCGAGCGTCTCACCACCCTGATCGCCGCCCAGGCGCTGGCCTTCGAAAAGCGCCGCCCCCGCGACGCCGCCGTCGACATGGACGAGACCTCGAGGCTGGCCAACCTCTACCGCCATGAATCCGGCCGCGTGCAGCGCGATCCGACCTTGATCGCCGGCGCGCCGGACGAACAGCGGGCCCGGCTGGTCCGCGCCACCGAGGCCTTCGACGCCGTGCTGGCCCGTCAGGGACGGGCGCTGGAGGCGAGCAAGACCGTGACCGAGGGGCTGGTGAAGGCCATCGCCGAGGAGGTCGCGGCCCAGCGCAGCGCCGGCGGCAGCTATGGCCCGGGGGCGACGCCGTCCGCCGGCGCCAACAGCGCCACGGCGATCACGCTGAACAAGCGGGCTTAGGCCTCAAAACCTCCGCTCATCCCGACGAAAGTCGGGACCCATGGTGCGCCTCCCGTGAGCTGCGGAGCCGAAATAGTTTGCCGGCATGGCGCCAGTCCTGATCGGCCCTATGGGTCCCGACTTTCGTCGGGATGAGCGGAGAATGGGGATGGGTTGGGCGCTAGCCTTCACGCGCAAACAGCGCCGCCATCTCGTCGCCGGCAGATAGGATGGCGGCGGCGTCCTGCTCTACGCGCGCCAGGATCAGCGCGCCTTCCAGGGCGGATATAGCCAGGCGGGCCAGGGTGAGCGCCCTCGCCTCCTCCGCGCCGTCCCGCGCTAGCGCCTCGGCCACCACCGCCGTCCAGCCGTCGAAAGCGGCGCGGCCCGCAGCACGCATCCGGTCATCGTCGGCCGCCGTCTCCAGCAGCACCGTGGTGATCGGGCAGCCGTCGCGCCAACCGGACTGTTCCACCCAGCCCGCCAGTCTGCCCGCGTAGGCGCGGATCAGGCGGCCGGCATTGCCGGTCTCGGCGTCGATCTCGGCAAAGGTGCGCCGCACGGTTTCGCCCGCCGCCCTCACCGCCGCCTCGCCGATCTGGGCCTTGCCGGCCGGGAAGTAGTGGTAGAGGGAGCCCTTTGGCGCACCGCTGCGGGCGGTGATGTCGGCCAGGCCGGTGGCGGCGTAGCCGTTACGCCGGAACAGGGCGGCGGCGGCGGCGACGATGGCGGCGCGGTGCTTGGGCGCTGCGGGCATGATGGATTCCGGATTGGCGCTCGAAGGATTCTATATAGACTGGTCTATATCAACGAGAGGTGAACCGCCATGGCCGGCGTGCCCGAGGGCTTTAAACCCCACCTCCGCAAGAGCGGTCTGACCGATCCGTGGGAGCCGCTCTACAGCCGCCGCACCGACGAGGCGGTGATCCTCGGCCTGCTGGCCGCCGAGCCCCACGCCAACAGCCGCGGCTTCGTGCATGGCGGGCTGATCGCGGCCTTGGCCGACAACGCCATGGGGCTGTCGTGCGGCGCGCATCTTGAGAATGCGACGGGCCTGGTGACGGTGGGGATGAGCATCGACTACCTCGCCGCCGCGCGGCTGGGTCAATGGCTGGAATTCACGACTACCGTCTTGAAGACGGGGCGATCGCTGGCTTTCGCTCAGATGCTGGTCACCGCCGATGGATCGCCCGTGGCGCGGGCTAACGCCACATTTTCGGTGCAGCGCGCGGCCTAGACCCCTTCAGGGTCTGGATTTAAACATTTAGAGCATGGCCGGGCGGCCGAACCGCCTACACTTCGACCTGCGATGCTCTACGCGATCGCGCGGAATTCCTGGGGCCAGAGGACTTCCTCGACCCAGCGCCAGAGGCCGAAGATCTCCATCGCCGCGGAGCCGTCGGGCTCGACCTCCTGGGCCACATGGCCGGTCTCCAGGGAGCGCTGGTAGGCGATGCGCGAGCGCAGGCCGATGGGGGCGACGGGGATGCCGAAGCGTTCCAGCGCCTCGACCGTCTCCGGGATGGCCGCGACCTCCTGCCCCGCCCGGCGCGGCGGGGCCTGGTTGATCACGAAACAGGCGGGACGGCGCAGGCGCTGGACCATCTCGGCGGAGGCGGCGACGGCCTTCAGGTCGAGGAAGTTGGGGCGCAGCACGATCAGACAGAAGTTGGCGCAGCGGGCCGCCTGTTCGGCGTCCTCCTCGCCGGAAGGGCTGGTGTCGAGGATCATCAGGTCGGTGTCGAGCCGCTCGGCCGCATGCTGCATGGAGAAGAGGGCGCCGGGCTTGGCATCCACCACGCGGGGGCCGGAAAACGCCCGTTGGCGGCGCCACGTCAGGGCCGAGCGCTGACGGTCCAGGTCGACCAGCAGCGTGGAGCGGCCGGCGGCGTACGCGGCCACCGCCAGATGCAGCGCCAGCGTCGTCTTTCCGGTTCCGCCCTTGCGCGACAGCACGGCCAAGGTCTTCAAGCGCACGTTCCCCCGAGGCTTAAAATGGACCGCATCATCAACGGGATTGGTGTTTTTTCCGTGACTGCGTTCGGCGAGCGCAGATCAGCCGAGGCGGATTTCCCGTGTGGTTCCAATAGCCTCCAGGAAATCGGGATCGTGGCTGACGGTGAGCAGGGCTCCGTCGTAGCCAGACAGCGCCGCCTCCACCGCTTCGATGGCCTGCAGGTCCAGGTGATTCGTCGGCTCGTCGAGAATCAGCAACTGGGGCGGCTCGCGGCCCGACAGCACACAGGCCAGGGCCGCGCGCAGGCGCTCGCCGCCGCTCAAGGTTGCGACGACCTGATGAGCGGCGGTGTTGCGGAACAGGAAGCGCGCCAGGGCGGCGTGGGCGTCGTTGGCGGTGGCGTCGGGGTTGAGGCGCCGGAAGGCCTGGAGGATGGTTTCGCCTTCCCGCAGCACGGCGGTGCGCTGGTCCAACAGCACAGAGGCGCCGGGCCTTGAAATGCGGCCGCGCGAGGGCGCCAGCAGGCCGGCGGCCAGGGCCAGCAGCGTCGACTTGCCCGCGCCGTTGGGGCCGACCACGGCCACCCGCTCCGGCCCGGTGATGCGCAGGCTGAAGCCCTGGAGCACCGGCAGGCCGCCGGGCCAGGCGTAGGTCACGTCTTCCATGACGAGCACGGTCTTGCCCGCCGGCAGGCCGCTGGACGGCAGGTCGAAGCCCAGAGACCGGGCCCGTTCCAGCCGCGACTGGGCCGCCGCCAGCGCCTCGCCGGCGGCCTCGCGCTGGCGTTCGGCCAGGCGATTGCCCCGCGCGCCGGTGTTCTCGGCCCGCTCGGCCATGGCCCCCAGCAGGATCTTCGGCTCGCTGCCCTTGGCGGCGAACTTGCGGCCGGCGGCGTCGCGGCGGGTCTGGCGCTCGCGGGCGGCCTGGACGTCGCGCTCGACCCGCCGCGCGTCCCGGGCGGCGGTTTCCAGGTCGCGTTCCGCCGCTGCCCGCTCGGCGTCGCGGCGCTCCACATAGAGGTCCCAATTACCGCCATAGACCTTGGCCCCCCCAAAGGCCGTATTGGGGCTGGACAGCTCGACGATGCGGTCCATGGCGCGCAACAGGGTGCGGTCGTGGCTGACCACCACCGCGCCACCCTTCCAGCGGCTTAAGAAACCGGCCACCATGGCGCGGGCGTCGGCGTCCAGGTTGTTGGTGGGCTCATCCAGGAGGATCAGGTCGGGCCGGGCGATCAGCAGGGCGGCCAGGGCGGCGCGGGTGAGCTGGCCGCCGCTCAGGGTGTCGGCGGGGCGCATCGGATCGAGGCCCTCAAGGCCCACCTCAAGAAGGGCGTCCTCGATGGCGGTGGGCAGGGTCCAGTCGGCCGCATCGAAGTCCGCGTCGCTCCCCTCACCCGCGGTGACGCGGTCGAGCAGAGCCAGCCGCTCGCTCACGCCCAGCAGGTCGGCGACGCTCACGCCCGGGGCCGGCGCCAGCGTCTGGCGCAGGACGCCCACCGTCCCCTTGCGGGCCACCGTCCCGGCAGCCGGCTCGGCCTCGCCGGCCAGCAGGCGCAGCAGGGTGGTCTTGCCGACGCCATTGCGTCCGACCAGGCCGGTGCGTTCGCGCCCGAAGGCGAGACTCAGATTTTCGAAAAGAGGCCGGCCGTCAGGCGTGCGGGCGGCGAGGTTGTCCAGAGTGATGAAGGCGGAAGACATTAAGGACGCTCATGGGCAGCAGGGCGGGAAGGGCGAAACGGGCTTCCGGCTGGCTGATCATGAGGGGCCTCCATCGGTTAGGAACGGTGCGGATATAGGCCCCTGCCCCGCGCGCTGCAAATGAACAGGCCGCAAGGATCGGGTGGAGGCGGCGACGGCGCGGGCCGATCTTCGGGTTCAGCAACCCAAGGAACAAACCCATGGCCTATGTGATCACCGGCCTCGACGCCGAACCCTTCCGCCCCCTGTTCGGCCTCCCCGACGAGGCCCTGGCCACTCATGGCGCGGTGCGCCGCACCGTGGACGCCAAGCCGGGTTTTCCCTGCCGCATCACCCTGGAAGACGCCGAGCCCGGCGAGACGGTACTGCTGCTGAACCACGAGTATCAGAGCGCCGACAGCCCCTACCGCGGCCGCCACGCCATCTATGTGCGCGAGGGGGGGCATGCGACCGCCCGCATCACCAACGCCGTGCCGCCCTATCTCGCCGGACGGCTGATCTCACTCAGGGCCTTCGACGATGCCGGCATGATGGTGGACGCCGATGTGGTCGAGGGCCGCGAACTGGAGCCCCTCATCGCACGGCTCTTCTCCAATACGGTGGTGGCCTACCTGCATGTCCACAACGCGAAACGGGGGTGTTATGCCGCGCGGATCGATCGAGGGTAACGAGCACACCCGATCCGCGCTGGCGGCAGAGCTGAATTTCGCTAAAGCTGCGGCCCTCTTTCGAAGGGTTGCCGCGGCCATGACGGACAAGCCGACGCCGCCAGGCTTTGCCGAGACATTTGTCGGCGTCCTCACAATAGTCACAGCCAACGCCATCGTCGGCCTCGCGCTATCGAGTCTGTTGGGCGATACCTACTGGGCCAGAGCTTGGCCGGCTTGGCTTTGGCTCGGCGCCGCCGTCATCGTTATCGGATCCGCGCTGATTGCGCTGCTCTACGTCCTGGTCGAGAAGGGCTATCGAGCGGTGGCTGCGGAAGCGGAGTACAACGAAAGCCGCAAGCCGCCGGTGCGCGACACGACAACGGACGCTTAGCTTTCCTGCGACAATTGTTCTCAAAATGTTCTTGTGTTAATCGCGAGTCTGCGCACTACATATGCCTGTTCCGCCGCGCCCTTCGGCCGGCTTGAAGCGTTCACGAAAACATGGCCGACCAGCACCAGAACTTCATCCGCGTGCGCGGAGCGCGCGAACACAATCTGAAGGACATCAGCGTCGACATCCCCCGGGGTGAGCTGGTGGTGATCACCGGGCTTTCGGGCTCCGGCAAGAGCTCGCTCGCCTTCGACACCATCTATGCCGAGGGCCAGCGCCGCTATGTGGAGAGCCTGTCGGCCTATGCGCGCCAGTTCCTGGAGCTGATGAGCAAGCCGGACGTGGACCTGATCGAGGGCCTGTCGCCGGCGATTTCCATCGAGCAGAAGACCACCAGCCGCAACCCGCGCTCCACCGTGGGCACGGTGACGGAAATCCACGACTACATGCGCCTGCTGTGGGCGCGGGTCGGCATTCCCTATTCGCCGGCCACCGGCCTGCCCATCGAGAGCCAGACCGTCAGCCAGATGGTCGACAAGCTGACCGTGTTGCCCGAGGGCGAGCGCCTCTATCTGCTGGCTCCCGTGGTGCGTGGGCGCAAGGGCGAATACCGCAAGGAGATCGCCGAGTGGCAGAAGGCCGGCTTCCAGCGGCTGAAGGTCAACGGCGAATTCTACCAGATCGAGGACGCCCCCACCCTCGACAAGAAGTTCAAGCACGACATCGACGTGGTCGTGGACCGGCTGGTCACCAAGAACGGCCAGGAACAGCGCTATGCCGACTCCATCGAACAGGCCCTGCGCCTGGCCGACGGGGTGGCGACCGCGGAGTGGGCGACGATAGCGGAGGGCGAGAAGGAGCCGCGCCGGATCCTGTTCTCGGAGAAATTCGCCTGCCCCGTCTCGGGCTTCACCATCACCGAGATCGAACCCAGGCTGTTTTCCTTCAACAACCCCTTCGGCGCCTGCCCGGCCTGCGACGGCCTGGGCATGAAGCTGGCCTTCGACGCCGAGCGCGTGGTGCCGGACAAGGACAAGAGCTTGCACAAGGGCGCGGTGGCGCCCTGGTCGCGCGGCCCCTCGCCCCTCTATACCCAGACGCTGCAGGCGCTGGCGCGGCACTACGACTTCTCGATGGACAAGGCCTGGCATGACCTGCCGGAAAAGGCCCGCGAGGTGGTGCTGAAGGGCACGGGCGCGGAGAAGATCAAGTTCATCTACGACGACAACGCCCGCAAATATGAGGTCACCAAGCCGTTTGAAGGCGTGCTGCCCAACCTGGAACGGCGCTGGCGCGAAACCGACAGCGCCTGGGTGCGCGAAGAACTGGCGCGCTATCAGTCGGAGACCCCCTGCGAGGTCTGTGGCGGCGCACGGCTGAAGCCGGAAGCCCTGGCCGTCAAGATCGACGCGATGAACATCGCCGAGGTCTCGATGCTGGCCATCCGCCCGGCGCGGGAGTGGTTCGAGAGCCTGGAGACCAAGCTCACCCACAAGCAGATGGAGATCGCGCGGCGGATCCTGAAAGAGATCAACGACCGCCTGCGCTTCCTGGTCGATGTGGGCCTGGACTATCTGAACCTGTCGCGCGGCTCGGGCACGCTGTCGGGCGGCGAGAGCCAGCGCATCCGCCTGGCCAGCCAGATCGGTTCGGGCCTGACCGGCGTCCTCTATGTGCTGGACGAGCCGTCCATCGGCCTGCACCAGCGCGACAATTCCCGGCTGCTGCAAAGCCTGCGCGGCCTGCGTGACCTCGGCAATTCGGTGCTGGTGGTCGAGCACGATGAAGAAGCCATCCTCACCGCCGACTATGTGATCGACATGGGCCCGGCCGCCGGCATCCATGGCGGCGAGATCGTGGCCGAAGGCCTGCCCGCCGACGTCATGGCCAATCCCAAGAGCCTGACCGGGCAGTATCTGTCGGGTGTGAAGGAGATCGAGGTTCCGGAGGACCGGCGGCCGATCTCCAAGACCAAGGTGGTCCGCGTGGTCGGCGCCACGGGCAACAACCTGAAGTCCGTCACCGCCGAGATCCCGGTGGGGGCCTTCACCTGCATCACCGGCGTGTCGGGCAGCGGCAAGTCCACCTTCACCATCGAGACCCTCTACAAGGCCGCCGCTCGGCGCCTGAACAACGCCTCCGACGCTCCCGCCTCGCACGAGAAGATCGAGGGGCTGGAGAATTTCGACAAGGTCATCGACATCGACCAGTCGCCGATCGGGCGCACGCCGCGCTCCAACCCGGCCACCTATACCGGCGCCTTCCAGCCCATCCGCGACTGGTTCTCCCAGCTGCCGGAAGCCAAGGCGCGCGGCTATGGGCCGGGCCGCTTCAGCTTCAACGTCAAGGGCGGCCGCTGCGAGGCCTGCCAGGGCGATGGCCTGATCAAGATCGAGATGCACTTCCTGCCCGACGTCTACGTCACCTGTGATGTCTGCAAGGGCAAGCGCTACAACCGCGAGACCCTGGAGATCTTCTTCAAGGGCAAGTCGATCGCCGAAGTCCTTGATATGACGGTGGAAGAAGCCGCCGACTTCTTCAAGGCCGTGCCGCCGGTGCGCGACAAGATGGAGACCCTGAAGCGGGTGGGCCTGGGCTATGTGAAGGTCGGCCAGTCGGCGACGACGCTGTCCGGCGGCGAGGCCCAGCGGATCAAGCTGTCGAAGGAACTGTCGCGCCGGGCCACCGGACGGACTCTCTACATCCTGGACGAGCCGACCACCGGCCTACACTTCGAGGACATCAAGAAGCTGCTGGAGGTGCTCCACGAACTGGTCGACCAGGGCAACACCATGGTGGTCATCGAGCATAACCTCGACGTGGTGAAGACCGCCGACTGGATCGTCGACTTCGGGCCCGAGGGCGGCGACGGCGGCGGCCAGATCGTCGGCGTGGGCAGCCCCGACCAGATCGCCGCCAACAAGGACAGCTGGACCGGCCGCTATCTCGCCGACCTGCTGAAACGCCACCGCGACCGGCGCGGCGAGCGGCGCAAGCAGATGCGGGCCTAGTCGAAGCGGGCCTGGTCGAAGACGGCCTAATCGAAGACGGCCTAATCGAAGACGGCGGCGCGGCTTTGCGGGGTTTCGGCGGCGACGCCCGCGTAGAGGCGTGCGCCGGGCGCGAAGAGCACGATGGTTATCAGCGCGATGGCGAGGGCGTCATAGGCGCTGTAGGCGACGCTGACCGTCGTGAAGGACTGAACCACGAAGGCCTGGAGGTTGGCGGGCGGTGTGGTCGGCAGCGGGATCAGGGTCTCGCCCCAGTTTCGCAGCATCGTCATGAGCACCCCGATCGCCACGGCGGCCACCAGCGCCAGGAGGAAGACCGCCACCAGCCGCCAGGTCCGGCCCCGGGTCATCCGCCAGGCCAGGCGCGGGGCGATCTGATGGCGATCGAAGGCGATAGGCCCGGCACAGGCCAGCCGCACCGAGAGCCAGAAGATCAGGACGGCGCCCGCGGTGAGCGCGATGATCGGCCAGACGGCGTAGTTGATGATCATGCCGCGCGGCAGGACGCGCTGCTCAAACAGCCTGACCGCGAGCGCCGTGCCCACGATCCACGCCACGATGAGGACCAGGGCCAGCAGCCAGAAGAGGGTCAGGAAGAGGATCGCCCTGGGCCAGGCGCGCAACGGCTTCGCGCGGCCTTCGGCCTTCAGCGCACGCGCATAGACGATCGCGCTGGCGCCCATCAGGCAAAGCAGCAGGAACAGACCCGACAGGCCATAGGCGGTCGGCGAAAGGGTGGGGCCCCGCGTGGGAGCCAGCCAGGGGCCCAGGTTGGAGCCCACTCCGCCCACGAACCATACGGCGAGCACCCAGACCAGTGTCAGGGGGTGGCGGCGCAGCAGCAGAAACCCCTCAAACGCCGTTGCCGGGATGGAGAAGGTCAAGACCGCTCCTAGGCGAAGACATCCGCCTGCTTGCCGGCGTCCGGTCCGGAAATGTCGCGGTAGGCCACGGCGGCCGGGGCGATCAGGATCGGGATCATGAAGGCGCCGACCAGGCCACTGATCACCATGCTGAGGATGGAGGCCGTGGTGAATCCGCCGGTCAGCGGGCTGGCGCGCATCGCCGCCTGCTGGAAGTTGGCCATCGAGGCGCCCACGATGCCCATCTGAACCGCGAAGACGACGAGATAGAGCAGGAAGACGATCACGCCCAGCAGCGCATAGCAGCCCAGCAGCGGCCAGAACTTGGGGCCCACCAGGTCACCGCCCGCGAACAGCAGGAATTTCTTCTTGGCAAAGGTCATCGGTCCGGCGAACGAGAAGTAGGTGTAGAAACCCACCCAGTAGCCGAGGATGACCAAGACCATCACCAAGGCGCCGAAGTCGCGCGACACCATCATCAGCACGAAGCCGACGATCGCACAGACGATATAGCCGACGAGGAACAGCAGCCCGCTGGTGAACAGCACCAGGGCCTGGCGCAACTCATCGGCGCCCAGGCGCAGCCGCGCGAAGCCGGTATCCTCCGGTCGGAGAATGGAACGGTAGACGGCGCAGTTGAAGATCGAGGCGACGATCAGGAAAACCGGGATCATCAGCAGAATGACCCCGAACATGTTGCCCATCATGCCCAGGGCCGCCTGGGGATCGTTGCCGACGGTCGGCTTCATCATCGCGGCGCCGCCCGCCATCATGACCGTGCCCACCATCGACACGATGAGCAGCACGAAATAGGCGACACCCCAGGCGACTACCGTCAGCGGCTCGCGCCGGATGACATTGAACCCGGCAAAGACGGTGTCCGAAAGCTTCAAGCCCATCTGAATTCCCCCAAACCGGCGCCAGCACGCCGCCCACATCATCCGGGCGGAAAGCGCATCATGCAATCGCCCCGCGAAAGTAATCGCCGCTCACGTGGCCTTGGCGAGCTCGCGCACATGGCCCTGGAACTCCTCGGTGCTGTTGACCGAGGGATAGGGCGTGGCCGGAACCGGCAGGCCGAGGAAGGCGCAGAGCGGTCCCCACCCCTGTTTCGCCTCGAATTCCAGGAGACGTTCGGCGGGAATGGTGCGCCGCACCTCGTCGTTGTGGCGGTTGTAGATATCGATGCAGTGCTGGCGCTCGCTCAGGCGCTGGTCGAACTTGCCGCCGATCAGCGCCCGGGCCATGGCGGCCCAAACCGGCGGCATGCCGTCGTAGGTGGGGTTGGCGAAGATGGTGGCCTGGGTTGAGTCGAACCACTTGTCGGCGTCGCGCACGCTGAGGATCACCTTGGCCTCGGGATAGAGCCGCGCATGCTCGGCATAGAACTCCGCGCCCGGCCAGTCGACGCTGGCGCCGTAGCCGTCGAACACCAGCTCCCAGTCCACCGGCCGGCCCTCGGCGGCGTCCAGCCACTGTTGCGGCGCGTCCGGGTTCTTGAACACCTCCATCATGTGATAGCAGCGGCCCAGGCCCAACTGCTCCAGGGCCAGCTTCAGCGACAGCGTGCCGGTGCGCCCGAGACCGGCGCCGATGACCTTCAATGGCATGACCGTCTTTCCTTCCCCGATGGATTTTGTGTGACGCGCTTCAGCCGAAGGTTTCGGCCTGTTCGGAGGCGCTGATCCCGACGATGCCGCGATAGGCCGCGGCGGCTGGGGCGAAGATGATGGCGTAGAAGCCCGCGCTGGCGAAACTCAGCAGAAGCGACACCGCCAGCGGGCCCGGCGCGAAATAGGCGGCCATGTTGGGCGGCGTCTGGGGGTGGGTCAGGGCGCTGAACATGGTGGGCCCGCCCACCGCCGTCATCAGGGCGGCCTGCACGCCGGCAAACACCATGTAGATCAGGAACATCACGAAGGTCGCCAGGGCGAAGCAGCCCAGCAGCGGCCAGAAGTGACCCTTCACCACCTTCCAGGACCGGAAGACGTGCAGGGCGCGCTTGTCGAAGGTCATCGGCGCGGCCATCGAAAACGTCACGCCGAACCAGGCGATGAAGACCAGGAAGGCGAGATAGACGCCCATCACCGCCGCGGCCGCCCCAGCGATGGCGCTGCCCGAGGCCTCCTTGCCCCCGCCGCCGGCGCTGAAGGCCGCGACGCCGATGACGCCCGCGCCGATGACCATCAGGATGATGAGCACGATGTAGGCGGCCAGCAGCAACAGCCACAGGATCAGCATCAGCCCCATCATGCGGAACTCGTCGGCCCCCAGGCGTAACCGCGCCCAGCCCTTCTCCTCGGGTCGCAGGATCGCGCGGTAGACCGCGCAGATGCCCACCGAATAGGTGATCAGGCCGACCACCAGGCCTATGAGGCCCAGGCGCAGGAACGGTCCGATCATGGCCAGCGACGCCGACGGCGGCGCTCCGGCTGCCGGCAGCTCGATCTTCTGCACGCCCATCATCATGAAGGCGCCCACGAAGACCGCGCCCACCAGCACGCTGGCCAACCCCCAGCCGGCCACGGTCAGCGGCTCGCGCCGGATAATGCCAAAGCCCGCAAAGGCCGCGTCGACCGCTTTCAGCGCCATGTGGAAGTCCCCCGGCGCCCGACGGCGCCGGGGCCATCATCTCCGCGCCGGGCCTGTTATGCAATCGCGGCGCGAAACCCCGGGCCCGCCCCGGCTGGCGCGGCCGCCGCACAGCCTCTAAGACACCCGCCAAGGCGGCGGCAAACGCCGCGCAAGGGGAGGTCGAAGATGATCCTGTACGGCGAACGCAATCCCGCGCCCAATCCGCGCCGGGTGCGCATCTTCCTGGCCGAGAAGGGCATCGACCTGCCCGAGACCCGGGTGAGCATGCGCGAGCGCGAGCACAAGTCGCCCGAGCACAAAGCCCGCAACTCCCTGGGCCAGCTGCCGACCCTGGAGCTGGACGACGGCACGATGATCTCCGAGAGCGTTTCCATCTGCCGCTATCTGGAAGGCATCAAGCCGGAGCCGTCGCTGTTTGGGGCTACGCCCCTGGAACAGGCCACCATCGACATGTGGATCCGCCGCGTGGAGTTCCAGCTGATGACGCCCATCGGCATGTATTGGCGCCACGCCCACCCCTTCACCGCCGCCCTGCTGACCCAGCACAAGGATTTCGGCGAATCCAACCGCGCCTCGACGGCCGCCGTCCTGGGCTGGCTGGACCGCGAGCTGAGCGACGGGCGCGACTATCTGGCCGGGGACTATTCGATGGCCGATATCGTGGGCCAGACCACCCTGGATTTCGCCGACTTCGTGGGCCTGGAGACGCCGCCCGACCTGACCCACGTGGCCGCCTGGCGGGCGCGGATGGCGGCGCGGCCGAGCGCGGCGGCTTAGGCTTAGCTCGCCGCCCCGAGATTCACCGGCTGCTCGCGCCAGTCGCGGTAGACGGCCGCCGCGGGGGCGGCGACGACGACCCAACCGAGGGTCGCCAGGATCGGCTGGGCCAGGTATTTGGCCAGCAGCAGCAGCAGCTTGCCCCAGTTGAGGCCACCGCCGTGATAGCGCGGCCGGATGGCCTCCAGCCCATCGGCGGCGGCATTCACCACGAAGGTGCCCACCGCATAGAGGGTGATGGCCAGCACGCCGGAGATGATGCACAGGCCGATCAACGGCAGCACCCGACCGCGCGTCATGCGCCAGCTGTCTTCGATGCTGTGCTCGCCCCGGTCCAGGGTCATGGGCCCGACCAGCATCAGGCGCACCATCAGCCAGACGGTCAGCACCGACAGCGCGATGATGCCGATGAAGCCCAGCCAGCGGACGGGGCCGGCGGTCTGATAGGCGCTGGTGGCCACGGACCCGGCGATGGCCAGGGGCACGCCCGGCACCAGGAGCGGCGTCAGCAGCGACACCACGAACAGCCGCAGCTCGTCATCGCTGAGCCGCATGTAGCCGACCTGGAACTCGCCGGGGGCCAGCACCGCGCGGTACATGGCCGAGACCAGGACCACGCCGACCAGCAGCGACAGCACCAGCAGCCCGGCCGGGATCCAGCCGAAATGCAGGATGAATTCGGGAATGCGCGCCGGTTGAGCGAAGGCGGCGGCAAAGCGGTATTCCAGGCCCACGACGCCCGTGCGTCCGATAGAGACCGCGATCAAGACGCCCAGGCCCAGCACGGCGGCCAGATAGGTCCCGACCCAGAGCACCACCGACCAGGGATGGGCCCACATGAGCCGGAGCCCCTCCAGAGCGGGGCGCCACAGCGAAATCAGCCGCTGAAGGAACGGGGGCATCAGGCCGTCTTCGCCTCCGGCGTGGGTGTGGGACCGACTCGCTCGTAAATATAGGCGTTGAACCCGGCGACGACGGGCATTTGATAGAAGACGCCGGCGGCGGCCAACAGGATCATGGTCACCGCCTGGATATCGGGCGCAAGCGCCAGCTTGCCGCTCGTCACCACGCCGCTTGGCCCGAGCAGCAGCCATTGCACGTAAATCAGCGCCATCATCGGCAAGGCGATGATCACATGGCCGGCCAGCAGCACCCAGACCCGGCCGCGGGTCAGCGTCCAGCTGCTGAGCACACGCACCTTGCGCTCGGCCGCGCTGGCGGTCAGCGACAGCGACAGGCGCAGCATGACCCACGTCACCAGCACCAAGGCGGCGGCCAGCACCGCGAACACCGGGGCCCAGTGGGCGCTGGGCGGCCACATGGTTCCCATGAAGGCCTGGAAGGCCTGTGGCGTCGCGGGTTGAACCTTGCTGGAGGCGGCCACCGCGATGAGCATGGCCAGCACGGCCAGCCCCATCAACACGCCCAGGAAGGCCAGCAGCAGGCCGTTAAGGAACGACGCCACGAAGACGCTGGCCTCGACGGCCCCGACCTGAAAACCGAGCGGGCCGAGATTGAAATCGGCTTCCTTGGGATGGGTCGCGCCAAAGGCCGCGCGGTAGACGGCCGATAGCGCCAGGGTGGCGAGCAGGACATAGGCCGACATGGCGACCAGGCTAAGCGAGGAATCGGCCGGCGACTCCGGGGCCTGGCGGCTGACGAAGGCGAGCCATGCGCTGGCGATTGCCGTCACCGCCAGGATGCCTGCGGCGGCCCGGACCCCACGCCACCAGAAGCCATAGGCGGCCTTCAGGGCGCCACCCAGGCTGATCTCGTCCGCCACGCCTTTACTCCAACCCGACTCGCCGGCTCGTTGGCCCAGCAGCAAACCGATAGCGCCCCGGCCGCCCGCTGACCAGCGTTGCCCTAGGCGTTGAGGGTCAGGCCCGCAACGCCGGGATCGGATTTGAAGTTCAGGGCCAGGGCCTTGTAGGCCGCCGCCCAGGGTGCG
This sequence comes from Caulobacter sp., assembly GCA_028291055.1. Taxonomy (GTDB): domain Bacteria; phylum Pseudomonadota; class Alphaproteobacteria; order Caulobacterales; family Caulobacteraceae; genus Caulobacter. Next base: position 29,710 of record JAQGIP010000114.1, on the reverse strand, counting down.
AGCGCCACGGTGGAGAAGACGCCGGCGATCAGGGCCATCAGCAGGCCGAGGCCGCCGGCAATCAGGCCCACCGTGCCCATCCACGCCTGGGGCGGCTGCGAGAAGAAGTCGCGCAGACTGTCTTCGTCGATGTCGACGGATAGGCCCGCCGCCACCAGACCGCCGACCACCACCGCGCCCACGACCATCTCCATCAGGATGATCACCGCCACGACCAGCAGCGCCATGACGAACAGCCGCCCGGCCTGACCGCGGGTGAAGTCCCAGGATTCGAAGAGGGCGAAGCGTCGCTCCACGAAGCTGAGCGGCGCGGCCATCGAGAAGCGCAGGGCCAGCCAGATGCACAGGACGAAGAGAGCGATGTGGCCCACCCAGGCGACCAGGAAGGCCGCGCCGCCGCCGCTGCCGTTCTCGAGCATGGCCGTCGCCAGGCCCACCGGCACGGAGGCCACGCCCATGATCAGGCCGAGCAGCAGGCCGCTGACCAGCACCACCAGCAGCACCCAGAGTTCCTGGGAGCCCAGGCGCAGATAGGCGAAGCTGGAATTCTTGGGCTCGATGACGGCGCGGAAGACGGCGCTGATCAGCATGGCGCGGCCGATCAGCGATGCGATGATGATGACCGGGATCAGCAGGAAGACGCCCGCCATGGCGCGGAAGGCCTCGCGCACCACGATCTCGCTGTCCTCGCCATGCACCCGGGCCGACTCGACGACGCTCCAGATATGGGACCCGACCAAACTGATCAGGGTCACGATGGGCAGCACCATGGCGACGAAGATGAACAGGCCCCAGGCCATGACGGTCAGGGGCTTTTGCTTGAGCAATCGAAGGCCGGCGATCCCGGCGTCACTCACGGAAAAATCAGTCATTTCAGCCTCCCCAGGCTAGGTGTTGCCCGAAGGATACGCCCGTTCCACGCCAAACCCGCGTGAAGCTTTCGTAAGGCTGGCGGGGGGCTTATGAGTGCGCCGATGACCACTCTGAAGACCATACACATCATCGGCGGCGGCCTTGCCGGTTCGGAAGCCGCCTGGCAGGCCGCTCAGGCCGGCGTGCCCGTGATCCTGCACGAAATGCGCCCGGTGCGCGGCACCGACGCCCACCAGACCGACGGCCTGGCGGAGATGGTCTGCTCCAACTCCTTCCGTTCCGACGACTGGCGCTTCAACGCCGTGGGCCTGCTGCACGCCGAGATGCGCCGCTGCGGCTCGGTGATCATGGCGGCGGCCGACGAGCACCAGGTGCCGGCCGGCGGGGCGCTGGCCGTGGACCGCGACCGCTTTTCGGCTTCCGTGACGGCGCGGCTGGAGGCCCACCCCCTGATCACCATCGCCCGGGAAGAGGTGGCCGGCCTGCCGCCCGCCGAGTGGGACAGCGTCATCGTCGCCACCGGCCCCCTCACCTCTCCCTCTCTGGCCGACGCCATCCTGGCGCTGAGCGGCGAGGGACAGCTCAGCTTCTTCGACGCCATCGCGCCGATCATCCATTTCGAGTCCATCGACATGGACCAGGCGTGGCGCCAATCGCGCTACGACAAGGAAGGCCCGGGCGGCGACGCCGCCGCCTACATCAACTGCCCCATGGACAAGGCGCAGTACGAGGCCTTCATCGACGCCCTGCTCGACGGGCCCAAGGCCGAGTTCAAGGAGTGGGAGCACGTCCCCTATTTCGACGGCTGCCTGCCCATCGAGGTGATGGCCGAGCGGGGGCGCGAGACCCTACGCCACGGGCCGATGAAGCCGGTGGGGCTGACCAACCCCCGCGACCCGATGGTCAAGGCCCACGCCATCGTCCAGCTGCGCCAGGACAATGCGCTGGCCACCCTGTGGAACATGGTGGGTTTCCAGACCAAGCTGAAGCACGGGGCCCAGGCCGACGTGTTCCGCATGATTCCCGGCCTGCAGAACGCCCAGTTCGCGCGGCTGGGCGGGTTGCACCGCAACACCTTCCTGAACAGTCCGCGCCTGCTGGACCGCCAGCTGCGCATGAAGGCCGACCCGCGCCTACGCTTCGCCGGCCAGGTCACCGGGGTCGAGGGCTATGTGGAGAGCGCCGCCATCGGCCTGCTGGCCGGCCGCTTCGCCGCCGCCGAGCGCCTCGGCGAGACACTGGAGGCGCCGCCTGAAACGACCGCGCTGGGCGCCCTGGTCAACCACATCACCGGCGGCCACCTGGAGGCCGCGCCCACCGACGGCAAGACCGCCAGCTTCCAGCCGATGAACATCAACTACGGCCTGCTGCCGCCCATGGAGGCGCCCCGCGTCGACGCCGAGGGCAGGAAGCTTCCCTTGAAGGAACGCGGCCGGGCCAAGAAGCAGGCGATGAGCCAGCGCGCGCTGGATGCTCTGGAGCTATGGCTGGGCGGCGAGGCCGCGGCGCCCGCAACCCGGGAGACGGCCTCGGCCTGATCAAGCCTCGCTGGCCTTACCGAGCGGCGCCCATTAGGGTCCGCGCAAAATCGCGTTCTGCTGAATTGCGTTCTGGGGAATTCCTCGATGAAGCTTGCCACCCGCCTGACGGCCGCCGCCGCCGTCGCGCTCTCCTTTGCCGCCTTCGACGCCACGGCGCGCCCCTTCACGCCGAAGGATCTGGTCACCTTGGAGCGGGTCAGCGACCCGCGCGTCTCGCCGGACGGCCACTACGCGGTCTATGGCCTGCGCACCGTCAACTACGAGGCCAACAAGGCCGCCAACGAGCTGTGGGTCATCGACCTGACCGTCAAGGGCGCGGCGCCCCGGCGGCTGGGCGCCTCCGACGGCGGCGCGGGCTCGGCCCGCTGGGCCCCCGACAGCCACGGCATCTACTTCACCTCCAGCCGCGCCGGCGGCGTCTCCCAGGTCTTCCACGCCGACGTCACCGCCCCGGGCGTGACGCAAACCACCAACCTACCCTTCGACGTGGGCTCCTTCCGCGTCTCGCCCGACGGCCACACCCTGGTGGTGTCGCTGTCGGTCTTCCCCGACTGCGATACGCTGGCCTGCACGCAAGCCAGGCTCGACGCGAAGAAGGCCACCAAGGCCAGCGGCGTCCTCTATGACCGGCTGTTCGTGCGCCACTGGGACACCTGGGCCGACGGCACGCGAAACCACCTGTTCGCGCTGACCCTCGACGAAAAGGGCCTGACCGCCTCCGGCGAGCACGACATCACCAAGGGCTTCGACGGCGACGTGCCCGGCCAGCCGTTCAGCGACGACAGCGACTATGTGTTCACACCGGACGGCAAGGGCGTGGTCTTCTCCGCCCGCCTGGCCGGCAAGACCGAGGCCTGGTCCACTAACTTCGACCTGTGGCAGACGCCGCTCGACGGCTCGGCCGCGCCGGTCAACCTGACCCCCGACAACCAGGCCATGGATTCCGGACCGGTCTTCTCCCCCGACGGCTCCAAGCTGGCATGGCGCGCCATGAAGCGCCCGGGTTTCGAGGCCGATCGGATGGCCATCCGGGTGCGCGACCTGAAGACCGGGGTGACCACCGAACTGCTGCCCGACTGGGACCGCTCGGCCGAGAGCCTGACCTTCTCCAACGACGGCAAGACGCTGTTCACCACCACCGAGGACGTGGGCCAGCTGAAGCTGATGGCCATCGACCTGAAGACCATGAAGATCAAGGCCCTGACCGGCGACGGCCACATCGGCGGCTATGACGTCGGCCCCAAGGGCATCGTCATCGCCCAGGACACCCTGAGCAGCCCCGCGCAATTGTTCGGCATGGACCTGAAGGGCGGCCATGTCACCAAGCTCACCAACGTCAATGCCGCCCAGTTGGCCGACGTGAAGTGGGGCGACTACGAGCAGTTCAGCTTCCCCGGCTGGAACGGCGAGAGCGTGCACGGCTACGTCATGAAGCCCGCCAACTTCGATCCGGCCAAGAAGTATCCCGTGGCCTTCCTGATCCACGGCGGCCCCCAGGGCAGCTTCGGCAACAACTTCCACTATCGCTGGAACGCCGAGACCTACGCGGGCGCGGGCTATGCGGTGGTGATGGTCGATTTCCACGGCTCCACCGGCTATGGCCAGGCCTTCACCGACGCTATCAGCCAGCACTGGGGCGACCGGCCCCTGGAGGACCTGCAGAAGGGCTGGGCCTACGCGGTGGGCAAATACAGCTTCCTGGACGCTGACCGCGCGTGTGCGCTGGGCGGCTCCTACGGCGGCTTCATGATCAACTGGATCGCCGGCAACTGGGAGAACAGCCCGTTCAAATGCCTGGTCAACCACGACGGCATCTTCGACGCCCGCTTCATGGGCTCCTCCACCGAGGAGCTATGGTTCGCCGAGTGGGAGAACGGCGGCAGCCTGGCCCAGAACATGGCCGGCTATGACAGGTTCAATCCCTCCAACAACATCGCCAAATGGAAGACGCCCATGCTGGTGGTGGAAGGCGGCAAAGACTACCGCGTGCCGCTGGAGGAGGCGATCAGCACCTTCACCGTGCTCCAGCGCCAGGGTATCGAGAGCAAGTTCCTCTACTTCCCCGACGAGAACCATTGGGTGCTGAAGCCCCAGAACTCGGTGCTGTGGCACGAGACGGTGTTCGATTGGCTGGACGCGCACACGGGAAATGTGCGGGCCCGCTAACTCTTCAGCGCGGGATTGAGCGCGCTCATCATCTCGCCGAGCACCGCGATCGACTTCTCCAGCTCGTCGGCGTTCTTCATATAGACCGCTTCCAGGGCCAGGCCCCGCACGGCGGCGACGAACAGCCGGTGCACGGCCTCGCGGTCCGGACGCGGGGTCAGGCCCGCGGCGGCATAGCGTCCGCGCACCCAGGCGAAGGACTCCTCGTCGATCCGCGACTGGATTTCACGCAGGCGCAGGGCCAGGTCGGGGTCGGACCGCGAGGCCAGCATGATCTCCATGGCCGCGATGTGGGCGGGCTGGTTGATCACCCGCCACATGGTCGCCGGCAGGGTGGCCAGCCAGTCCTTGGGCGACATCAGCGAGACGGAGCGGTTGTACTGCTCGGAATCCTGTTCGAACACCTCGCGCACCACGGCCAGCATCAGGTCGGTCTTGCCGGCGAACTGGTGGGTAAGGGCGCCGCGGCTGACCCCCGCCTCCTGGGCCACCGCGCCGACGGTGGCGCCCGCATAGCCGCCGCGGTGCAGGCAGGCGATCGCCGCGCGGATCACCTTGGCGCGGGTGTCGGCGCTGCGCTCGGCCTGGGGCCGGCGTGCGGGCTTCGGGTCGCCCCCGTTTTCCGACCGACTCTTTGTCCTGACCATGACTCGCAGTCTAGCAACCGGCATGCGTCACGCCAGATGCCCCGCATAGGTGAGGCTCAAGGAAGGCCGCGATCTCGGCCCAGGCCTGCCGGCCCTCCGGCGCGCCGGCCAGGAAGTTCTGGAAGACGTGCGGCATCGCCTCATAAACCTCCAGCCGGCTTTCGCGGCCGGCCGCGCGCAGGGCCCGGTGCAGGCGCACGCTGTCGCTGAGCAGGGCTTCGCGCGTGCCGACCTGCAGCAGCACGGGCGGGAAGCCCGGCGCGAAGTCGGCATGGACGGGCGAGACCAGCGGGTCCTTCAGGTCGGCGCCGGGCGCGTAGGCGGCCACGGCAATGTCCAGCGTCTCGCGCGGCAGGAAGTCGGCGGGCGACAGGGTCTCGATGGTGTCCCCCTCCCCCGCCAGATCGGTCACCGGCGACAGGGCGACGAGGGCGCCCGGCAGGTCCGCGCCCGCCTCGCGCAGGCGCAGGGCCAGGGCCAGGGCCAGGCAGCCGCCGGCCGAATCGCCGATCAGGCCCAGCGCGCCGGGGTTGGCAGCGGCGAGCGCCATCCAGGCGCGCAGGATTTCCCCCTGCATCGCCCGCCAGTCGGCGCGCGGGGCCAGGACATAGTCGATGGAGAACACCCTGCGGCCGGTAGCCTCCGCGGCAAGGGCGGCCGTCAGCAGGTTGGCGCGGGCGCTGCCGCCCACGAAGCCGCCGCCGTGGATGTAGACCAGGGGCGCGGCCCCCGTCGTCGGCGTCCTGGGGTCGACCCGCAGCACCGGCACGCCCCCGGCCTCGATGACCTCCACCGTCGGGGCCAGGGCCTCGATCGCCCCCTGGTTCATGACCTCGGCGAAGGTGGCCCCGCGCGCCGCCGCCGCGTCGAAGTCGGCCTGGGTCACCGGGAGCGGGCGCGGCGGCAGGGCCGCCAGCACCTGGCCGAAGCGGGTCATGGCCTCCCGCGCCTGCGCAGAAGCCGAGGCGGGGACGAACAGGCGAAGGTCGGCGGGGGCTGCCGTCATGGCCGGATCACCTGTACTTTCGTTTCTAGAAACGCGCGTCGAGGGAGACGCCGACCACGCGGCTCGATTCCGGCCCGGCCATCTGGCTGTAGGACTTCGGATCCAGCTGCTGGGCGGCCGCGGGCGTCGGGAAGCGGACCGTCGGGCGGAAGGTGTCGAACAGGTTGCGCGCGTAGAGGGAGACGCCGTAGCGGCCGTCCTGCGTGCGCAGGCCGATGCGGCCGCCGACGATGGTGGCCCCGTCGATGTCCGTCAGCGGATCGAAGGCGGCGCTGGAGTAGATCTTTGAATTGTAGACCAGGTCCACCTGCACGAAGCCCATGAAGCCGCCGGCGATCCGGTGCTGATACTCGCCGCTGAACGTGACCTTCCATTCCGGCGTGCCCACCAGGCGGTTGCCGCCGGCGTCGTCGCCCTGGCCCACGATGACCCCGCCCACGACGATGTTTTGGCAGCCCTGGGCCAGCGTCTGCCCCTGGCCGCAGGCGACGACATAGCCGCCGCCGTAGCGGGCGTCCGTATAGGCGACGCCGCCGTTGAGGGTCAGGCCCTTAACCGGCCGGCCGAAGACGTCCAGGCTGAAGCCCTTGGAGGTCAGCTTGGGGGCGTTGCCGAAGATGAAGGCCGCCGCCGCCGGATCGAAGAACTGCGACTGGAAGTCCTCCACCTCGGTGTGGAATACCGCCAGGTTGGCGCCCAGGCGGCCGTCGAAGAGGGTGGTCTTCAGGCCCGCCTCCACCGTCTTGGGGATTTCGGGCCGGACCAGCACCGGGATGCCGGGGCCCGCCGCCTGGTCGTTGATCGCCGGACCCTTGTAGCCGCGGGCGTAGGTGACATAGGCCATGATCCGGCTGGTGAAGTCGAACTGCGCCCCCACCCGGTAGGAGAAGTAGGCGTCGTCGGCCGAGGCGTTGACGTTGCTGGCGGCGGCGATCGGCGCCACCGCGCCGGGGGCCAGGGTCACCACGGTCGTGGCCGTCACCTTCTCCGAGCCATAGCGCAGGCCGCCCACCAGGCGGAATCGGTCGGTGACATGGAAGGTGGCCTGGCCGAAGGCGGCCGCGCTGGTGGTGTCGGCGGTGGTGGCCAGATTCTGGCCGAGGATGAAGGGAAGGCCCAGGTCCGTCGCCACCGGGCCGCGCTGCAACACCGCGCCGGCGAAGTCGCTATGGAAATAGTAGAGGCCGGCGACGTATTCGAGCCGCGCGCCGCTGGGCGAGGTCAGACGCAGTTCCTGGCTGACGTTGTCGGAGTCCGCCGGGCCGGTCTGGTTGAGGCGGAAGGCCGAGGTGGAGTCCACGTCATAGGCGTCGGTGTCGAGGCGCACCTTCCGCAAGGCGGTGATCGAGGTCAGCGTCAGGCCCCCCACCTGCCAGTCGACCTGTCCGGAGACGCCCCAGGAGAGGTTCGCCCCCTTGTTGCCGCCGTCGACGCAGCCCTCGTCGTTGGAGGGACCGACATGCACACCGCACGCGACAAGGCGGTTGGTCAGCGCGCTGCCCGGGGTCGAGTAGGAAACCGTCCAGGCCGCGCCGCCGTCACGCTTGGCCAGGGTGTAGTCGCCGATGATGTTGATCGACAGAGCATCGGTCGGCTCCCACAGCAGGCGTGCGCGCACGCCGGTGCTCTCGGGGTGCTGGTCGCTGCCGTCAAAGCGGTTGTGCTGATGTTCGGGCTGGGCGGCGTAGGCGGCCGAGATGCGCAGGGCGGCCGTGTCGCCGAGCGGCAGGTTGACCATGCCGCGCACCAAATCGTTGCCCTCCGTGCCGATGTCGGCGTGGGCCAGGGCCTCGAAGCGCGTCGGGTTGGGCGCATTGGTAACGATGTTGATCACCCCGCCCGAGGAGTTGCGGCCGAACAGGGTGCCCTGCGGGCCGGAGAGCACCTCGACGCGAGCGATGTCGAACAGGGCCGGCGGATTGGTGGAGGCCCCGGCCAGGGCGACGCCATCGACCACCACGCCGACGCTGCTCTCGCTGGTGCGCGAGAAGGAGATGGAGCCGATGCCGCGCATGCTGAGAGCGCCGAAGGGGCCGGCGCTGTTCAGGGCGGGGGCCGAGCGGACGAGGTCGGAAACCTCGGTGACATTCTGGCGGGAGAGCTGATCGCCGGTGACCACGGTGACGGCGGTCGGCACGTCCTGCAGACGCTCCTCGCGCTTGGAGGCGGTGACCACGATCTCGGCGACGGTGGCCGGCTCCTCGCCGCCGGCCGGCGCATCCGCGGCCCGGGCGAAGGCGGGATGGCAAAGGGCAATGGCGGCGGCGCCGGCCAGCAGGCCGGGCAGGGTGCGTTGGCGGTTCATGTTTTCCTCCCGTAGTGCGAAGGAGCGATCTGCGCCGCTCCATGGCCAACTCCCTACATCACATTTGCGGAACGTACATCCTTTTTGTTTTTTCGCGCCATGCACCAACCTCATCCACCCCACGCTATGACCGCCCACGAAATATACCGGCTATACGTTTTGTTTGTTACGCCGTATGGATCGGCGGACGACCGCCAAGTCCGGTCGCGAGGAAACGCCATGGACAGACCCACCCCCTCGCTCGCCGCGGCAGCGCCTTCGCCTGCGCCGTCCGGAGCGCCCCGCCGCGCCGCGCCCGCCGGCTTCCTCTACGGGACCGCCATCTCCGGCCACCAGAGCGAGGGCGGCAACGTCAACTCCGACTGCTGGCTGGCGGAGAATGTCACCCCCACCCTCTTCAAGCAGCCATCCCTCGACGCCTGCGACAGCTACAACCGCTGGGGCGAGGACATCGCCATCGCCGGCGGCCTCGGTTTCAACTGTTATCGCTTCGGGATCGAGTGGGCCCGCATCGAACCCGAGCCCGGCGTCTTCTCCAATGCTGCCCTGGATCATTATTCCCGCCGCCTGGACGCCTGCCTAGAGCGGGGGCTCGCGCCCATGATCTCCTTCAACCACTTCACCGTGCCGCGCTGGTTCGCCGCGCGCGGCGGCTTCGAGGTGGCCGACGGCGCCGACCTCTTCGCCCGTTTCGCCGAGCGCTCCGCCGCGCGCCTGGGCGACCGCATGACCGCCGCCTCCACCTTCAACGAACCCAACGTCCAGCGCCTGATCGCCCTGCTCATGAACGACGGCCGCTCCGCCGAGGGCGCGGCGATGCTGGAGGCCTGCGCCCGCGCCTGCGGCTCGGAGCGCTTCTCCTCGCAAATCTTCGTCCCCCACGAAGCCACGGAGGCCACGCTGGTCGACGCCCACAGGAAGGCCATGGCCGCCATCAAGGCCGGCCCCGGCAAGGTCGAGGTCGGCATGACCCTGACCATGCAGCATGTGGAAGGCGTCGGGGAAGGCCACCTAGGCCCGGCCCTGGAAGAGGCCCTCTACGGCCCCTGGCTGGAAGAGGCCAGGGCCTGCGACTTCGTCGGCGTGCAGACCTACACGCGTGTTCTGATCGGGCCGCAGGGCCGTCTGCCGCCGCCGAAGGGCGCCGAGTTCACCGATTCCGGCTACGAGTTCCGCCCGCAGGCCCTGGGCGGCACCATCCGCTTCGCGGCCGAGCGCATCGGCCGGCCGATCATCGTCACCGAGAGCGGCATCGCCACGAAGGACGACACCCGCCGCGTCGCCTTCATCGAGGGCGCCCTGGAGGAGGTCCGAAGCTGCCTGGACGAGGGGCTGGACGTGCGCGGCTACATCTACTGGTCCCTGCTCGACAACTTCGAATGGACCAGCGGCTATGGCCACCAGTTCGGCCTGGTCGAGGTCGATCTCGAAACCTTCCGCCGCACCCCCAAGCCAAGCGCCTACCACCTGGGCGCCCTGGCCCGGGCCGGGCTGATCTGATGGACGCCGCCGCCCGGCCGGCCGAACCCGCTCCCAGCGACGTCGCACTCAGCGCCGCCGCGCGCGCCGGCCCCCTGCCCCTTGGCCAGAAGCTGGCCTATTCCATCGGCGCCTTTTCCGAGAGCGCCATCAGCGCGTCACTGAACATCTTCCTGCTCTTCTATGTCACCACGGTCTGCGGCCTCCCCGGCGGGCTGGCCGGCGCGGCCCTGGCGGCCGGGCTGGTGGTGGACGCCGTGGCCGACCCGCTGCTGGGCTCCATTTCCGACAGCTGGCGTTCGCGCTTTGGCCGGCGCCTGCCGATGATGGCGCTCGGCCTGCCGCTGATGGCCGCCGCCTTCGTCGCCATCTTCTCCCTGCCGGCGGGCCTCTCGCAGACCGCCCTCTTCCTGCTGCTGGCGGCGCTGTCGATCGCCCTGCGCATCGCCGTCTCGATCTTCAACCTGCCCTACCTGGCGCTGGGCGCCGAGTTGAGCGACGACTATGCGGAGCGCGCCAGCATCACCACCTGGCGCTGGGGCGCGGCGACCATCGGCGCAGTGGCGGCCGTGGTTCTCGGCTTCGTGGTCTTCTTCAAGGGCGACGGCGGCGCCCTGAACCGGGCGGCCTACGCCCCCTTCGCCCTGACCCTCTGCCTGCCCATCCTGCTCTTCGGCCTGGCGGCCATGGCGGCGGTCCACGCCACCCGGGCGCGCCAGCATCCCGTCCCCGCCGCCGGCCGCTTCCTGGCGCGGCTGGCCCCCGAACTCATCGAGGTGTTCGCCAACCGCTCCTTCCAGGTCCTGTTCGTCTCCGCCTTCCTGATGTTCACCGCTCAGGGCGCGGCGGCGGTCCTGGGCCTGCACGCCAACACCTTCTTCTGGCGCTTCAACGGCGCCCAGATCCAGCTGGTCACCCTGGCCTATGCGCTGGGTCTGGTGATCGGCGCGCCGCTGACCGGCCCCATCGTCAAGCGGCTGGAAAGGCGCACCGCCCTGCTGATATCCGGCTGCGGGCTGATGGCAATGCAGGCGGGCCCGGCCAGCCTGCGTCTCCTGGGCCTCCTGCCCCTCCACGGCCAGGCCCTGTCCACCACCATCGCCGTCGTCATGCTGCTGGCGGGCGTAATGACCACCATGGCCGCCATCGCCCTCATTTCCATGCTCGCCGACGCCGCCGACGAGCACGAGCATCTGTTCGGCGCCCGGCGCGAAGCCCTCTACTTCGCGGGCTGGGCCTTCGCCGGCAAGGCGGCCAACGGCGGCGGGGCGCTGATTGCCGGCCTTGTCCTGCAGGCCATCGCCTTCCCCTCGGGCGCCGCCGCCCATGCCGCCGGCGCCGTGGCGCCCGCGGCGGCCAACTGGCTGGGCTTCTTCTACGGCCCCGGCGCGGCCGTCCTCTCCGCCGCCGGTCTGGCGATCCTGCTCCTCTACCGTCTCGACCACCGCGCCCACGCCGCCATTATGGGCGAGCTGGCGGCGCGACGCGGGCTTACCGGAAGAACCTCATGACCAACGCCGCCTCGACCGTGGGCCTTGGCCCCTTCACCCGTCCCGAGCGCATCCTGGAAATACGGCCGGACGTGACCTTCAACTGCCCGGTCGGCGGACCGGACATCGCCTGGGCGGCCAAGGACGCCTTCAACCCGGGCGCCGTGGTGCATGACGGCAAGGTCTGCCTCCTCGTCCGCGCCGAAGACGGCGTCGGCCGCTATGCCGGCACCTCGCGCCTGGGCCTGGCGACCAGCACCGACGGCCGCCTCTTCGAACTCGAACCCGAGCCCGTTCTCGCCCCCGGCGACGACCCCTGGCAGGCATGGGAGTGGCCCGGCGGCATCGAGGACCCGCGCCTGGTGGAAAGCCCCGACGGCGGCTTCGTGTGCACCTACACCGCCTTCGACGGCAAGGTCGGCTGCCTGTTCACCGCCACCTCGCCGGACCTGCGCCACTGGACCAAGCACGGGCCGGCCTTCGCGGGCACCCGCTATGTTCGCAACACCACCAAGGCCGGCGCCATCCTCACCGAACTGAAGGACGGCCGGCTGGTGGCGGCCCGCCACGGCGGCGTCTTCTGGATGTACTGGGGCGAGGGCTACATCTACGCGGCCACGTCGCGCGATCTGATCAAATGGACCCCGGTGGAGGTCGAGACGGCGCCTGACCGTTACCTCACCTGGGACCCCGGCGCGGGCGCGGGAGGCTCGTCGTGGAAGATCGACCGCATCGCCGGCCCCACCGGCCTTCGCCCCCTGGCCGGCCCGCGAAAGGGCCGCTTCGATTCCCTGCTGACCGAGCCCGGCCCGCCGGCCCTGCTGACGCCGGAAGGCATCGTCCTCATCTACAACGGCGGCAACCATTGGCAGGACGGTGATCCCGCCGCCCCGCCGTTCGCCTATCAGCCCGGCCAGATCCTGTTCGACCTCAACGACCCCACCGCCGTCATCGCGCGCGACCTGCAGCCCTTCCTGCGCATCGATACCGCGGAAGCTCACGGCCAGGTCGGCAACGTCTGCTTCGCCCAGGGCCTGGTGGCGTTTGAAGGCCAATGGCTGCTCTATGTCGGCTTGGCGGACTCACGCATCGGCGTTTCGACCGCTCCCATTTGCGACGCGGAGAGCTGACGTGACGACCACAACCCCGCGCGAGATCGACCCCGGCGCCCTGCTGGCCATCGACGCCATGCTGTCGGGCCATATCGCCGCCGGGGAACTGGCCGGCGCGGCCTTCCTGGTGGCCCAGCACGGCAAGGTGCTGCATCGCGCCACGCTCGGCCTGAAGGACATCGCCGGCGGCGAGCCACTCGCCGAGGACACCATCTATCGCATCTATTCCATGACCAAGCCTGTCACGGCCGCCGCCATGATGATCCTCTTCGAACGCGGCCTGTGGGCGATGGATGATCCGATCGCCAGGCATCTGCCGGAGTTCGCGGACCTCCGGGGGCCGGACGGCGGCCTGCCCAGCCACCCGCCAACCCTGCTGCAATTGATGACCCACACCGCGGGCTTCGGCTACGGCATCGGCCCGGGTCCGCACGACCCCACCGACACCGCCTACATCAAGGCCGGGATCTGGGAGGCGGACGGCCTGGCCGATTTCGCCCGCCGCCTGGCGGCCGTCCCACTCGCCTACCAGCCGGGCGCCACCTGGCGATATTCCCTGTCGATGGACCTGCAGGGCGCGATCATCGAACGCCTGACGGGCCAGACCCTTGCCGACTTCATGCGCGAGACCCTGTTTGAACCCCTGGGCATGGTCGACACCGGCTTCCACCTGCCCGAGGAAAAGCTGCCGCGCCTGGCGACCCTCTATCATCGCTACGGCACGCCGACCCTGGCGGTGCTCACCATGCCGGGCTTCGTGCGCGACCCCGCCGTCGCCCCCAGGATCGCCTCCGGCGGCGGCGGCCTCTATTCGACCCTCGACGACTACGCCCGCTTCGCCCAGATGCTGCTGAACGGCGGCGAGTTGGGCGGGGTGCGTATCCTGACGCGTGAGTCGGTGGCGCTGATGACCACCAACCATCTGCCCGAGCGCATCCTCACCGCCGGCGTCGAGGCCGGCTTCCAGCGCATCGCGCCCGGGCGCGGCTACGCCTTCAACGGTGCGGTGTTCACCGACCCGGCGGCGGCCGGCCGGCCCGTCGGGCCCGGAACCTACCAATGGGACGGCGCGAGCGGTGTGTGGTTCTGGATCGATCCGCGCAACGACGTCCTGTTCGTCGGCATGATCCAGCGCATGTTGCAGGAGGGGATGCCGCGCCTGCAGGACCTGACGCAGGACCTGGTCGCCGCGGCGATGGATCGCGGCTAACAGGCCGGCCGCCTCAGACCTTCCCCCGGGCCACCGCCCAGGTAAGGCGCGCCTTGCGTTCGAGCTCGCCCATCCGCGCGCCCGCCACATAGCGGCCGGCCAGGGCCGCGTAGGCCACCGCCGGAAACGCCTCCGCCGGCAGGTCCTTGGCTTCGCGGTTGGCGGCCGCCAGGGCGGCGGCGACGCGGGGGCGCAGCTGGCGCTCGGTCCAGCCGTCCGGCAGGCGAGCCTTGCCGCTGGCCTCCCCTGCCCGCCACAGCCCCGTCAGAGCCCAGGCGCGGGCCGCCGAGCGCACCTGCCCGTCCCGGGCGTCCGCATGCAGCCTGCGCGCGGCCAGGCCCATCAGCGCGCCCGCCGTGGCGTCCACATAGTCAAGCAGCGCAGGTTCATCGGCGAAAGGCTCGGCGTCCAGGTCCGGCAGGCGCGCGTCGGCCAGGGCCGCCAGCTCCAGCGGATCGAAGGCCGAGTGGGCCAGCACGTCGACGATCGGGTGACGGCGATGGGGCTTGCCGGCGGCGACCTCCTCCATGGCTTCGCGCCACCAGGTCAGCCGGATCTCGCCCAGCAAGGCGTTGCTCGCCACCTGGGCCGCGCGGGCCAGTTCGTTGTTCAGGGCATAGAGCGCCACCACCTCCGCGCGCGCCGTCTCGTCGGCGATGAAGCGCGCGGCCAGCCAGCGGTCGGGGTCGGCCTGGCGGACGGTGTCGTCCAGTTCTTCGGTCATGTCGGCGTGGGGCATGGTCCGGGTATGCCACAAACGAAAAGGGCCCGCCGCGAACGGCAGGCCCCCTCGTGATTTCGGCGTCGGTGCTAGTTGAAGATCGTCTGGTTCATGGTCATGCAGACCAGCATCGGGATCGACAGCAGCATGTTCACGCGCGACGCCAGCATGGCAGTGCGGGCGGCCTTGGCCTTGGTGTCGGCGTCGGCTTCCACGATGCCCAGCGCCTTCTTCTGGTTGGGCCAGATGATGCCCCAGACGTTCAGGAACATGATCGTGCCCAGCCACATGCCTAGACCGATGAAGGTCATGCCGATGTTGGCCTTCAGGCCGCCTTCCGCAGCGAAGCCCAGGGTGGCCGCCGGCAGCAGGTAGCCGCGGCTGATGGCCAGGATGATCCCCATCACCCAGGTCGCCAGGGCGGACCAGCGGAACCAGAACAGCGCCTCGGGCGCGATGTATTTGGAGACCGCCGGCTTCAGCTCGGCGGGAACGTTCGGCATCACCCGGATTTGGACGAAGTTGAAATAGTAGAGCAGGCCGATCCAAAGGATACCGAAGAAGACGTGCAGCCAGCGGAACACCGCCTGTAGGAAGGCCTCCTGTCCACTCGGATTGTGTAGCGCGTAGCCGACGACAATGATCAACGCCAGCACGACGCTCGCGATCACGGTATTGCGGAAGTTAGATAGTAGAGCGCCCATGACGAGGTCCTCGAGTGTTCCAGCCCAGACGGGACCTATAGGACGCTTCGCCGCACCTGCAAAGGCTGGGCGCCGCACCCACGGATGCTAAACGGCGATCAGCGCGGCGGCGACCCGTCGCCCTTCCGTGGCCAGAACATTGTAGGTCCGCGTCGCGGCCTCGGTGCTCATATACTCCAGGCCCAGGCCGCGCGCCTTGATCGCCTCGCGCAGATCCCGTGACGGCAGGCCCGGCGTCAGGCCCGTACCCAGCAGGATGAACTCCACCACCTCGCGCCCGGCGGCGAACACCTGGGTGAAATCGGCTTCGGTCAGGTCGGCCAGCCGCTTGCCGCTCCACGGGTGGACGGCGTCGTCCAGGATCAGCAGCGAACCGTCATGCCACTGGCCGTTGACGCGGAAACCACCCCCGCCCCAGGCATCGATGGAGGGCGGCTGGCGCAGCATGGCGTCAGGCCCGCGAAACCCGCGCGCCCTGCGGCTTGATCGGCGCGGCGTCATCGTCATCGTTGCGGTTGACGCCCCACAGCAGGATCACCGGCAGGGCCACATAGACCGAGGAATAGGTGCCGATGATGATGCCGAAGGTCATGGTGAAGACCAGCGGGAACAGGGCCTGACCGCCGAAGAACAGACAGCCCGACAGCGCCAGCAGCGCCGAGGCCCCGGTGATCAGGGTGCGCGACAGACGCTCGTTCTCCGACAGGTCGATGACGTCGCGCAGGGGCGTGGTCTTGTATTTCCGCAGGTTCTCGCGAAGCCGGTCGAAGGTGATGACCTTCTCGTTCATCGAATAGCCGATGACGGTCAGCAGGGCGGCGATGGAGGTGACCGAGAACTCGATCTTCAGCGCGGCCAGCAGCCCCAGCGTCAGCACTACGTCGTGGAAAACGGCGAGCACGGCGCCGAGGCCGAACTGCAGCTGGAAGCGGAACCAGATGTAGGCCAGCATCAGCAGCAGGGCGACGCCCAGGGACATGAAGCCCGAGGTCAGCAGCTCGCCTGACACCTTGGCGCCGACCGTGGAGTCGCTCTTGAAGGCGATGCCCGGGAATTTCTGGCTCAGGCCCGCCTTGACGGTAGAGACGGCGGTAGCCGCCGCCACGCCTTCCGGCGCCTTGAAGCGGATCATCGCCGTATCGAGCGAGTTGGGGAAGCCCTGGACCGTGGCGTCATGGGCGCCGAAGCCACCGACACTGCCGCGCAGGGCGCCCAGGTCGGCGGGGCCCTTGGTCTGGACCTCCATGACCGTGCCGCCGGTGAAGTCCACGCCCAGGTTCAGGCCGTGGTTCACGTAGAAGAAGCCGCCCGAGATGATGAGGGCGATCGCCGACAGGATGGCGGCGAACGGGGCCAGGGCCACGAACTTGAAGTGGGTATGACTCGGAACAAACCGGATGAGGGGCCACATGATCGGTCAGCTTCCTACAGGATCGGCAGTTTTTTGGGCTTGGCCACCCGGAACCAGTAGCTGATCAGCACCTGGGTGAAGAGCACGGCGGTGAACACCGAGGTGAAGACGCCGACCATCAGGGTGATGGCGAAGCCCCGCACCGGCCCCTGGCCCATCATCATCATGATCAGGGCCGAGATCAGGGTGGTGACGTTGGCGTCGAGGATCGACACCAACGCGCGGCGGTAGCCGGCATCGGCGGCCGCCATCGGCGTTCGCCCGGACCGCGCTTCGTCGCGCATCCGCTCATAGATCAGCACGTTGGCATCGACCGCCACCGCAAGAGTCAGGATCAGGCCCGCGATGCCCGGCAAGGTCAGCGTCGATTGGGTCATCGACATGAAGCCGGTCAGCAGCAGGATGTTGGCCAGAAGGGCCAGCGCGGCGAAGACGCCAAACAGGCCATAGGCCAGCATGATGAATCCGAAGATCAGCAGGGCGCCGATGGCCAGCGAGATGGCGCCGGCCTTGATTGCGTCGGCCCCCAGCTCGGCGGTGACGACCCGCTGCTGTTCGACCTTCAGCGGCGCCGGCAACGCACCGGAGCTGAGCAGGTTGCCCAGCGTGACGGCCTTCTCCTGCTCGAAGTGTCCGGTGATCACCCCCTGGCCGCCGATGATGGCGCCCTGGATGGTCGGGGCGGAGATGATGCGGCCGTCCAGCACGGCGGCGAAGCGCTTGCCGATGTTGTCGGTGGTGATGTGGGCGAATTTGCTGCCGCCCTTGGCGTTGAAGCGGAACGCGACCTGATAGCCGCCGTTCTGCGGATCGGGCTCACCCTTGGCGCTGGTCAGGTCTTCGCCGGATACGACCGCGCGCCGCTTGACCACAAGCTTGGCCCCCGGGCCGCCCTCGTCGTAGGGCAGCACTTCGGAGTCCACCGGGATTGGGCCCTCAGGGCTGACATCGACCACCATCTGAAAGGTCAGCTTCGCGGTGGTGCCGATCAGCTTCTTCAGATTCTCCGGATCGCTTTCGCCCGGCGCCTGGATGACGATCCGGTCGGCGCCCTGCGGCGTGATGGAAACTTCCTTGGTGCCGGTCTTGTCGAGGCGCTTGCGCACGACCTCGATGGAGCGGTCCACCGCGTCGCGCGCCCCTTCGGTTAGGGCCAGGTCGGAATAGGTGATCTGGATACGCCGCTCTTCCGGCGCCCCGCCCGTCGTGGAAATGTTGATGTCGCGCGAGCCGTTCTTCAGCCGGGACCCCACCTTGTTCAGCGCGTTGACCGCGTCGTTCATGCGATTGGGATCCGCCAGCCGAATGCTGATGGTGTTGCCGGTCTGGGAGATGTTGTTGCCCAGGTCCGCATCGTTCAGCGTGTTGCGGACGTCCTCGGTGAGGTTCTTCAGCTTCTCCGCGCGCAACGCATCGATATCCACCTCCAGCAGGAGGTAGGACCCGCCCCGCAGGTCGAGCCCCAGGTTCAGCGTCTTGTGCGGCAGGAAGCCGGGCAGCGCGGCCAGTTGGCCGGGCGTCAGCAGGTTCGGAAGGGTGAAGAGGACGCCGAAAAGCACCGCCATCGTAATGGCGATGATCTTCCAGCGCGCGAGGCTCATCATGACTGGGTCGCTCCGAGCGTCGCCGCGATCACGCCTTGGCGTCGTTGGCGGCCGCCGGCTCGCCCTTGACGCGGACTTCGGCGATCATGCCCTTGACCACCTTGACGGTGACGCCCTGGGCGATTTCGAGGCCGACTTCCTTGTCCTCGACGCGCACGACCTTGCCGATCAGGCCGGAGTTGAGCACGACCATGTCGTTGCGCTTCAAGGCGCCCAGCATCGTCTGATGCTGCTTGGCCCGCTGCTGCTGCGGGCGGATCATCATGAAGTAGAAGAGGACAAGCAGACCGATCGGCAGAGCGATCGACGTCAGGCTGTTCAGGTCGGTGGGCATTGGAGCTCCAAAGCGAATTCCGGCGCTGCCGCGAAGCAGGCCGTTTTCAGGTCGGCGGAAACTAGGGGTTCGCCTCCCCTTTTGCAATGCAAGGCGCCGAAGGCTACGAGACGCACCGATGACCGATGATCTTGTCCCTATTCTGACCCGCATTGCCGAGGCGCTCGAGCGCCTGGCGCCCCCGGCCGCTAGCCCGCCGTCCTTCGATGGCGCGCGGCTGTTTCGCCACGATCCGGCAGCCGGCGCCTTCCTGCCCGCGCCGGACTATGACCTGGCGCTCGACCTGCTGGTGGGGGTGGAGCGGCAGAAGGAGCGCTTCCTCGCCAACCTGCGCCGGTTCGCCGCCGGCCTGCCCGCCAACCACGCCCTGTTGTGGGGCGTGCGCGGCACCGGCAAGAGCTCCATGGCCAAGGCCGCCTTCATGGCCGTGTGCGCCGATCACCCTGACCTGAAGCTGGTGGAAGTCGACCGCGACGCCGTCGCCGCCCTGCCCGGCCTGTTCGACCAGCTGCGCGGCCGTCAGGAGCGCTTCGTGGTGCTGTGCGACGACCTGTCGTTCGAGGAGGGCGCGGCCGCCGCCAAGGCCCTGAAATCGGCCCTGGAGGGCGGCGTGGCCGGCCCTCCCGCCAACCTGCTGTTCGTGGCCACCTCCAACCGCCGCCACCTGATGCCGCGCGATCACGCCGAGACGCGCGGCGCGCTGAACGCCGCCGAGGACGCCGAGGAAGAGGTCTCCGTCTCCGACCGCTTCGGTCTGTGGGTGGGCTTCCCGCCAATGGACCAGGCGACCTATCTGGACGCCATCCGGGGCTACGCCGCGCGGTTCGGGCTGGCGGTGGAAGACCTCGACCGCCGCGCCCTGCAATGGGCCCAGCTGCGCGGCGGCCGCTCGGGCCGCGTCGCCTGGCAGTTCATCCGCGATCTGGCGGGAGAGCTCGGCGTCGCCCTCCCCTAGACCGCTCCGGGCCGGACAGGCGCCGCTACCGGGCCGGCAGCACCAGCGTCGGATTATAGGCCTTCTTCGGATCCTGGGACCGCGGCGAGTAGCGCAGTTCGAAGTGCAGCTGCGGGGTGGGCGATTCGGCCGTGGCGCCGAGCACGCCGATCGGATCGCCGGCCTTCAGCACGTCATTGGTCTTCACATCCGAGCGGCCGAGCCCCGCATAGACCGAGACCCACCCGCCAGTGTGCGAAACCAGCACCGTCCTGCCCAGACCCGGGACGACGTTGCTCAGCAGCACCTTGCCGTCGTCCGCGGACCGCACCACGGCGCCCGCGGCGCCCTGGATGTCGATGCCGTCATTGCGCCGGCCGCCGGGCTGAGATCCGAACGAGGAGACGACCTGGCCGTCCACCGGCCAGCTGAAACGGCCGGCGGCGACGCGGATGATCTCTTCCGGCGACAGTGCGGCGGTAGGCTTGAGGGGCGGCAGGCCCTGTTGGGGACGGCTGGGCGTCGTCGGGGCATAGGGCTGCGGCCGGCTGGGCGTCACCGTGCTCGGCTGCGTGGTGGGGTTGCCCGGGACCTCCGGCTGGCGGGTCGGCGGCAGGTCGTTGGGCTCACGCACCAGCGGGATCGCCGGCCGCGCCACGGGCGGCTGCTGCACGGGCTGTTGCTGCTGCGGCGTCGGCTGCGGATAGATCGGGGCCGACGGCTCCCGCACGGGCGGACGCACCGGTGTGCGGACCGGCGCGGCGCGCGGCGGCGCGGACGCCTTGGGCACGCCGCGGTCCTTGAAGCCGGGCGGCAGGTCGAGCCGGCGGCCGGGCTTGAGCGCGGCGCTGGCCCGCATGTCGTTGTAGTCGGCCAGGTCCGACGCATCGACGCTGAAGCGCCGCGCGATGGCGTAGAGGGTGTCGCCGCTCTGGACCACATAGGCCTTGCCGTGGCTGGCCGGGCCCCTGAGGACCTGACCCAGCTTCAGATGGAAGGGCGACTTCAGCTTGTTGTCGGCCACCAGCTGCTTGCGGCTGGTGTTGAGCTTATCGGCGACGCCGTCGACCGTGTCGCCGCTCTTGACCTTGTAGCTGACAGGCGGGCCCTCGACGCTGACCACGGCGCCGCCGGCGATCACGCCGGGGGTGGCCTTGGCGGAGGACTTCACGGGCGTGGGGGCAGCCTCTTCGCTGTGACGGCCGCGGGTGGACTTGGCGGGCTCTGCCTTGGGCGCGGCTTTGCAATGCTTGCCCTTGCAGGGCTTCTCGGCGGCGGCCTTGACCGGCTCCGCCTTGCAGTGACGGCCCTTGCAGGGCTTTTCCGCCGCCTTGGCCGGCTCGGCCTTGCAGTGACGGCCGGTGCAGGCCTTCTCGGCCGCCGCCTTCTTGGCGGGGGCCTTCTTGGAGGGCGATACCTTGCCTTTCAGGGCCGCGCCCTTGGCCGGCTCGGCCTTCTTGCCCTTCTTGCCCTTGGCGCCCGGCGCATCGGCCGGCGGCAGGGCGGATCTGTGGTCGCTGACGCGCAGGAAGGCATATTCGCCCGCCACTACGTCCAGCCGGCTGATTTCATCCTTGGGAGCGGGCCGGTCCGGCAGCGCCTCTTCGCTCACCACCGACGCGGCCCGCGGCGGCGAGACGGCCATCGGCCCCTCATCGGCGGCGGCGGTGGGGGCCGCGTCCACCGGCTCGTCGGCCATGGACGCATCCGCCACAGGCGCGAGCGGTTCCACCCTCGCCTCGCGGATCGGATAGGCGGGCGTGGCCAACCGCGGTCCCGTGCCCTCGGCCTGCCCAGCCACAGTCGGATAGCGGGGCGTGCTCGCGCACGCGCCCAGGCTGGCTGCCAAAAGGACGGCCGTCGCGGTCCGGATCAACAAGTGCGTCATCGCCGCTCCTAACACTGAGTCGAACGAGTGGTCCCGACGGCGTGAATCATCCGTTAAGGCCGTCTCATCCGGTACTTACAAATACGTCAGAGTTCGCGCGCGACGCCGTCCAACAACGGCACGAACCTCACGTCGCCCAGCAGCTCCACCTTGAAGCCACCCTTTCCGTCTCCCGCATACCGTCTCAGGCTCTGAACCGGACCCTTGCCGATCGGCGCCACAAGAACGCCATTCGGTTTCAGCTGCGAAAGCAAAGCCTTGGGCTCTTCCGGCGCCGCCGCTGTGACCAGAATGCGGTCAAATGGCGCCTGCTCCGGCCACCCTTCGCCGCCATCGCCGAACCGGGTGATGACGTTGACCAGACCCAGTTGCTGGAAACGGCTCTCCGCCTCCCGCAGCAGGGTGCGGTAGCGCTCGACGGTGTAAACAAGCCGCGACAATTTTGCCAGGATCGTCGTCTGGTAGCCCGACCCCGTACCGATCTCCAGCACCCGGGCCCGGGGCTCGATGGTCAGGGCCTGGGTCATCAGGCCGACGATGAAGGGCTGGCTGATGGTCTGGCCGCAGGCGATGGGCAGCGCGCTGTCTTCCCAGGACCGCTCCTGAAACAGATCCGGCACGAAGATGTCGCGCGGCGTCGTCTCGATGGCGTTCAGCACGCCGGGCTCGGTCACGCCCTGCGAACGCAACGCCAGGATCAGGCGGGCCAGTCGCGTCTCGGCGGTATCGTGATCGTCTGACGGTTCGGACATCAACTTCAGGCTTTGGGGGGTGGGCCGCCCAGCACGCCCTTGAGCGCGTGGACGGTTTCCATATGGGTCAGATCGATATGCAGCGGGGTAACCGAAATACGGCCCTCATAGATGGCGCGCAGGTCGGTGCCCTCGGCGGGGTCGGACAGCTGGCCGTTGAAGCCCATCCAATAGTAGGCGCGGCCGCGCATATCGATACGCTTCTCGGCGCTGCGGATATGGGTGTCGCGGAACCCTTGGCGGGTGACCTCGATCTCCTTGACCTGGTCCGGCTCCACCGCCGGGAAGTTCAGGTTCAGGATCACGTCCTTGGGCCAGCCGATCTCCAGCAGCCGCTTGATGACGCCCGGCGCATAGGCCTCGGTCGTCTCCCAGTGCAGCACCACGTCGTCATGGAAGCGGAGCACCGCCTGGGACAGCGCCATGGACGGTATGCCCAGCGCCATGCCCTCGATCGCGCCGGCCACCGTGCCGGACATGGTCACGTCCTCGGCGAGGTTCTGGCCGTGGTTGACGCCCGACAGCACCAGGCCGGGCGCGGCGCCCTCGACCAGTTCGCGCACCCCCATCATCACGCAGTCGGTGGGCGTGCCGGAGACGGCAAAACGCTGGGCGTCCAGCTTGCGCACCCGGATCGGGTCCGACAGCGTCAGCGCCCGGCTGGCGCCCGACTGCTCGTATTCCGGGGCCACGATCCAGACGTCGTCCGACAGGGTGCGGGCGATCCGCTCCAGGCACTTCAGGCCATCCGCATGGATGCCGTCGTCGTTGGTGAGGAGAATGCGCATCAAGAAATCCGCTCATCCCGGCGAAGGCCGGGACCCATGGGGCCGTTCAGACAGATACGCAGGTGGATGCCCCAGGCAACAGCGCCCCGATCTCCGGACTCACCATGGGTCCCGACTTTCGTCGGGATGAGCGGAGCGTGGAGGAGGATACTCAACCTTCACCCCCGATGTGAGTGAGACCGCCCATGTAGGGCTGCAGGACGTCCGGGATGAACACCCGCCCGCCCTCGTCCTGATAGTTTTCGAGCACCGCCACAAGGGTGCGGCCTACCGCTAGGCCCGATCCATTCAGGGTGTGCACGAAACGCGTGCCCTTTTCCCCGGCCGCCTTGGTGCGCGCATCCATGCGGCGCGCCTGGAAGTCCCCGCAATTGGAGCAGGAGCTGATCTCGCGATACATCGCCTGCGACGGCAGCCAGACCTCCAGGTCGTAGGTCTTCTTTGCCCCGAATCCCATGTCGCCCGTGCACAGCAGCATGGTCCGGTAGGCCAGCCCCAGCCGCTCCAGCACCCGCTCGGCGCATGACACCATCCGGTGGTGCTCGTCCTCCGACTGGTCCGGCGTGGTGATGGAAACCAGCTCCACCTTGTAGAACTGATGCTGGCGGATCATGCCGCGCGTATCGCGCCCCGAGGCGCCGGCTTCCGACCGGAAGCTGGGGGTCAGCGCGGTGAGGCGAAGCGGCAGCTCCTCCTCCGGCGTGATCTGCTCGCGCACATAGTTGGTGAGGGAGACCTCGGCAGTTGGGATTAGCCAGCGGCGCCCCTCTTTGAGGCCAACGGAAACCAAACGCCGGTACTCCGCCGACCAAGCATCACGAACCACATTGCCAAGCTGAATAAACTCTTCACGAAGAGCGGTGCCGAGCAGCGCGTTTGATTGGGCATCTAAGAGGAACAAATTGTCGGGTGCGCCTTCCTCGAGACGTCCTACAATATGCTCAAGTTCGACGTCGTACCGCTTTTGCGCAGCCATCTTTGCCTGCGCATACGCCGCATCTTCATCGAGGAAGGTTGCCTTAAATAGGTCGTCCTCAAATTTCGGCAGCTGGCCCGTTCCGAATAGGGCTTCATCCTTCACCAGCAAGGGCGGCGAACATTCCACGTAGCCGCCTTCGGTAGTTTGAAGGTCCAACATGTACTGGCCGATAGCTCTTTCGAGCCGTGCCACTTGGCTCTTGAGGAAGACGAACCGCGCGCCGCTCATCCGAGCAGCGGCCTCAAAATCCATTCCGCCCAACGCCGCGCCGATATCGACGTGATCTTTGGGTTGGTTCAGTCGGCCTGCGGGCAATTTCGATGCTTCGCCCCAGCGCTTCTCTTCGACGTTGCCTTCCTCGTCTTCACCATAAGGAACGTCATCGGCAGGAATGTTTGGGAGGGCTGCCAAAATCTCTGAAATCTCGGCGCGGGTGTCGGCTTCTAGCTTTAACGCTGCATCAATCTCGGCTTGCCCAAGAGTGCCGGCTTCAAGCTTCTTCTGCTCGATGAGCGTTTCGTAAAATCCGATATCGACGCCATCTTCTGCTCGCTCGCGGTTCAGTCGGCCAACCAGCGCGCCAATTTCCTTGGCCGCGATATTCTTCTTCGACTGCGCGGCCTGCAACGCCGTCTGCGCCGTGCGCAGCTGGGTATCGAGCGCCAGGATGGCCGGCGTCTGCGCGGACAGGCCCTTGCGAGCCCAGGCGCGGTCGTAGGCGTCGGGGTTTTCGCGGATGGCCCTAATGTCGTGCATCGTCGTCTCGGCTGGCGGAAAGAGCCGACTTCTCTAAGGCGCGTCGGCTTGGGCGCCAACCGTGCAAGGCGGCAAAAGCAGTAGTCAGGTCGCCACGATGTCGCGAGACTCCGACGCCTCGTTCTTCTTGCGGCGCCGTTCGATCAACCACACGCACCAGATCGATACCTCGTAGAGCAGGCAGATCGGGATCGCCAAGGTCATCTGGCTGATGGGATCGGGGGGCGTGATCACCGCCGCCACCACGAACACGGCGACGATCGCATAGCGCCGGCCGCTGCGCAGGGCCTTGGAATCCAGCAGGCCCGCGAGGCCCGCCAGCGACAGCACCACCGGCAGCTGGAAACACAGGCCGAACGCCAGGATCAGGGTCGTCACCAGGGTCAGATAGTCCGACACTTTCGGCAGCAGCTGCACCGAGACGTTGGGGCCCACGATCTGCTGGCCGAGCGCGAACCACAGAACGAACGGCAGCATGATGTAATAGACCAGCGCCGCGCCCATCACGAACAGCACCGGCGAGGCCACCAGGAAGGGCAGGAAGGCGTTGCGTTCGCGCTTGTAGAGGCCCGGCGCCACGAACCGGTACAGCTGCCAGGCCAGGACCGGGAAGGTCAGCACCACCGCGCCGAAGCCGGACAGCTTCAGCTTGGCGTAGAACAGCTCCAGCGGGCCGGTGAAGATGAAGTCCACATGCTTCACCATGCCGGGCGCCAGATGCTTCAGTCCCGTCAGCACCAGCAGCAGGTCGAAGGGGCCGCTATGGCCGCCGCTCGCGTGCTGGGCCGCCAGCAGGGCCGCGCCCATCTCGAAGGGGGCCAGCAGGAATTCGAAGATCTGCTTGGAGAAGCCGAAACATATCCCGAAGCCCACGAACACCGCGGCCACGCAGATGATCAGCCGGCCGCGCAGCTCGACCAGGTGGTCAAGGAGCGGGGCGCGCGAATTCTCGATGTCGTTGTCGTCGTCGGGCAGGCTCACGCCTTGGTCCTCGTGGTGCGGCGGGGCTTGGCGGCGGGCGCGGCGCCCTCGGCGGGGCCGGTGATGACGGGGGCCTTCGGCGCGCGCTTGCGCGGCGCCTTGGCTTTGACGGCCGCATCCATCGGCAGATGGGCGCCGGTCAGGTCGGCCTGGAGCGCATTGGCGCCCATGGGAGGATGCATCGACACCTCGCCGCCCCTCAGGCCCGCCTCGATGTCGGCGAAGGTCTGCTGGATTTCGGCGGAGCCGGCGTGGTCGGCGGCGATATTGGCCGGGCTGAGCAGCTGGCCGTTGCGCATGGCCTCGACCTCCTTGCGCAGGTCGTCCAGTTCCGACTGGCGCGCCATCTCGTCGAAGCTGGCGCGGAATTCCGACGCCATGTTGCGCATCTTGCCGATCCATTGACCGAGCTTGCGCATCAGGACGGGCAGGTCTTTGGGTCCGACCACGATCAGGGCGACCGCGGCGATAACCAGATATTCGGTGATCCCGACGTCAGGCAGCATAGGGGCGCCTTATGGGCGTAACGCCGCCCCGATCAAGCGGGAAAGCGCATGCCGTGCAGCGAAGCCTAAGAGACTAGCTCTTGGCTTCTTCTTTTTGGGTGGATTCGGTGCGGGGCAACGCGGCGCCGGTCTTGTCCGTCGTCGTGATCTCGTCCTCGCCCTTCAGGCCGTCGCGGAAGGCGCGGATGCCCTTGGCGGCGTCGCCCATCAAACCGGACAGCTTGCCACGGCCGCCAAACAGCAGCGCGACAACGGCGATCACGATCACCCAGTGAATCCAACTCATTCCACCCAGCACGGCGGATCTCCTTGTCAGGGCCAAGGCGCGTCGCCCGGGCCGGAATCTCAAATCACACGCAATATAGGCGCTAGAGGGGCGCTCCCCTACAGGGCTTTCACGGTTTTGTCGCCCCATCCCAGCGCGGCCCACAACAGGATGACGATCCAACCGATGCCCGTCCAGCCGAGCAGGAGGTTGGCGACCATGATCAAAGGCCAGTTGGAACGGTGGTTTCCGAGCGCCACGAAGGTGGGCACGAACAGCATCCCCAGGAACAGCGGGGCGACGATCAACCAGTGGATTATCGAAAACGCGCCCATGGTTCGCCCCCGTTTCTAAACGCCCACTCGACCTGCGCAGAAGACAGCCCTTGCGATCAAGGCGTTTCATCTCCCAGGAAGTCCTGGTGGAATTCGGGCTGTTCGCCCTCGTCGAGCGGGTCCTCGTCGTCGCCCCCGGCCATGGGGTCGGGCACGGAGAAGCCGGGCGGAAGGTTCATGTCCAGCAGGCCCGCCGCCTTCATCTCCCCCATGCCGGGCAGGTCGCTCAAGCTCGCCAGCCCATAGTGTTCGAGAAAGGCGTCGGTCGTCCCATAGGTCACCGGGCGTCCCGGCGTGCGGCGACGACCGCGCATGCGCACCAGCCCCAGCTCCATCAGCACGTCGAGCGTGCCGCTGGAGGCCTGCACCCCGCGCACCGCCTCGATGTCGGCCCGGGTCACCGGCTGGTGATAGGCGATGATGGCCAGGGTCTCCTGCGCGGCCTTCGACAGCCGCCGCGGTTCCTGGCGCTCTTCCGTCATCAGGAAGGCGAGGTCTTCCGCCGTCTGGAAGCGCCAGCGCCCGGCCACGGGGACCAGCTCCACCCCCCTGCCCTCATAGCGCGCCTTCAGCGACTCAAGCGCCGCCTCCACGCCCGCCCCTTCCGGCAACCGCCCGGCCAGCTCAACAACCGACAGCGGCCCGTCGGCGGCGAACAGCAGCGCCTCGATCCGGCGCTCCGTCTCGGCCGGGTCCTCCACAGCCACCGCACCTTCGGCGGCGATCTCCTCGGCCAGGGACTCGGTCATGCGACGTTGACCCGCTCCGTCTTGCGGGTGCGCAGATAGATGTCGGCGAAGGCCTCCAGTTGCCGCGCCTCGATGGCGCCCTCCTTGACCAGCTCCAGGCTGGCCGACAGGGTCGAGGCCACATAGGACGCCCGGCTGGGCCCTGCCTCACCCTCGGGCATCAGGGGCGCGACGCCGGCCAACGGCGTCCAGCTCTTCATCTCCGGAAGCAGTCCCCGCAGCCGCTGGCGCGCGTCGTCCAGGGGATAGGCTTCCGGGGCGCGGGGCGTGTAGTGGCGCTCCTGCTCACGCTTCCGCTGGCCGATATAGGCGCTCATCAGCCCGTAAAGGTCGCCCTCCAGCTCCTTGGACGCAATCACCTTGATGGCCTCCGGGTCGCCCCGGGTGAAGACGTCGCGCTTCAGCTGGGCGGTCGTCGCCAGCGCCTCGGCCGCCTTGCGCATAGCGTCCAGCTTGGCCAGCCGGAAGGCCAGCTGCGCGGCGATGATTTCCGCCGGCGGCTCATCGCCCTTGGGCCGCTCGGGCTTGGGCAGCAGCAGCCGCGATTTGAGGTAGGCCAGCCACGAGGCCATCACCAGATAGTCGGCGGCCAGCGAGAACCGCAACCGCCGGGCCTGTTTCACAAAGGCCAGATACTGATCGGCCAGCTTGGTGATCGACAGCTGCAGAAGATCGACCTTCTGGGTGCGCGCAAGATGCAGCAGCACATGGAGCGGCCCTTCATAGCCCTCTAGGTCGATGATCAGCGCCTCGCCGTCCTCGGCCGCCACATCGGCCGCCGCGAAGTCGAGAATCGGTTGGAACGTCCCGCTCATGGCGGGAGTCTGCCTAGAAGGCGGCTTCGAATCGAGCCCTGGCTTCAGACAGGTCCAAAGGCTCCACATGTTTCGCGAGCCTGCCCAGCGCCGCCTCGGCCCGCCGTTTCGCCTTACCCGCCAACGGACGGCAGCCCGCGACCACCGCCGTCATCTCCTCCATCGCCCCGTTACAGTGCAGCACCATGTCGCATCCGGCGGCCAGCGCGGCCTTGGCGCGGGCGGTGAAATCGCCCTTCAGCGCCTTCATGGACAGGTCGTCGGTCATCAGCAGGCCGTCGAAGCCGATGGAGCCCCGGATCACCGAGCGGATCGCCTTGCGCGAGGTGGTGGCCGGGGCCTTGGGATCGACGGCGGTGTAGACAACGTGGGCGCTCATCGCCATCGGCATGTCCGACAGGATGCGGAAGGGCTCGAAATCCCGGCCCTCCAGCGCCTCAAGCGAGGCAGCAACCACCGGCAGGTCCATATGACTGTCGGCCATGGCGCGGCCATGCCCCGGCATGTGCTTGATCACCGGCAGCACCCCGCCCGCGATCAGCCCCTCGGCGGCGGCGCGGCCGAGCGCGGCCACCTCGTCGACGGTGTCGCCATAGGCCCGGTCGCCGATGATGTCGTGGGCGTCGGGAGACGGCACATCCAGCACCGGCACGCAGTCGACGTTGATGCCCAGCGCGCGCAGGTCATGCGCCATCAGCCGCGCGCCCAGCCGGGTGATCTCGCGGCGAACCAGAGGATCGTTGGTCTTCAACTGCCCATAGGCCCGGCCCGGCGGATATTTGGGCCAGTGCGGCGGGCCCAGGCGCTGAACGCGCCCGCCCTCCTGGTCGATCAGGATCGGCGCGTCGGCCCGTCCCACGGTCTCGCGCAGGGCGGCGGTCAGGGCGCGCACCTGGTCCGGTGTGTCGATATTGCGCTTGAAGAGGATGAAGCCCCACGGCCTAACCGCGCGGAAGAAGGCGGCTTCGTCAGCCGTCAGCGTCAGCCCGGCGCACCCGAGGATGCAGGCGGTCTCGCTCACTTAACGATGCACTTCTTTCCGGCCCCCGCCAGGGTGACGCAGAAGGCCTGGGCCTCCTGGCGCGAGCTGAAGCCGGTCATCAGGGTGCGGTAGAGCGGCTTGCCGTCCGGCGCGGCCACGGTCTCGACCCGCTTGCCCTTGCCCATGGAGGCGCCGGGCGCCACGCGGGCGGCGTCGGACCAGCCCTTGTCGGCGGCGGTCGTGGAGGAAAAGGCGCCGATCTGCACCGAGGTCCCGCCGGTCAGCGGCTTGGAGACAGCGGCCGGAGTCGGCTGGGAGACGGCGATCATGGCGGTGGGCCTGGGCGGCGCGGGCGTCGGCGCGGCGGCCTGGACGGG
>JAQGIP010000052.1 GCA_028291055.1 Caulobacter sp. | reverse complement strand
GGGGGCGGCGGCGGGGGCGGGGGCGGCGGGGGCGGCGGCGCCGCGAAGGAATACCGCAGGCCCAGCGTCAGCGACTGGTCTTCGACGTGGAAGTTCACGCGGCCGGCGCCACCGGGATTGTAATATTCGTAATCCGTGGTGCGCAGGTAGCGGTAGGTCAGGTCGATGTCCCACTGCTCCGCGGGATGGAAGGACACACCGGCGATGGCCTGGCCGGCAAAGGCGCCGGCGCTGTGGTCATTGATCATCACGTCGGGAGCCGCGCCGATCTTGGTGTCGAGATCCAGATCGCCGATGCCCAGGCCGATGAAGGGGTTGATGGTCGAGTCGGGCGCGAAATCATAGAGGACGTTCAGCATCACCGAACGGCCGTTCACGTGACCGGTTACGCCAGGCTCCGAGATATCGGTCTTGCGGTAGCCGAACTCGCCTTCCACGCGCCAATTGTTGCTGACGCGGTAGCCGAGACGGCCGAAGGCCGCCCAGTCGCTGTCCACGGCGAAGGAGCCGAGCGAGCCGTAGTTGTCGCTGTCGACATCCACGTCGGTGGGCCAGTGATAGCCGACGTCGACCGCGGCGTACCAGCCCGGTTCCGCGGCTTGAGCCGGAGCGGCGATCGCCGCCGCGGCGAGAGCCGACGCCATGGCTCCCAGCATGAGTGCCGATTTCATTTTCAAGTCCCCTAATAGTGACAGAGCCGTGCGAACACGGAGCGCAGACGGACCGGGGGGTAAGGCGTCATGAAGCTATTGCGCCCACGCCCCCAGATGTCTCCACAATGCAGCACAAACGGAACGGTTCCGCTAGTTCTGCTGTTTTCTTTAGGGAACTTGCGAGAAAAGTTCATGCAGCCAGGCGTCCGGGCGCCCGTCCGAGGGCGCCCTCCAATCCCCTCTGGGCGATAAACTCCCGCCCGAGGAGATTTTCGGCCCGTTTGGCAGGCAGGAGCGTTTGAACTGGTTGGCGAAGAACCGGCGCAAAAAAAGTTCGAGCCAGTGCTTTATTTCCGCCAGGTCGTGGGCCCGGCGCGATCCCGCCGGCGTATTGACCGGCCAGGCGCCCGTGTCCGCGTCGCCCCAGGCATGGTGCGAAAGATAGGCGATCTTCGACGGACGCATGCCGTAGCGGGTCAGGTAGTAGAGGTTGAAGTCCTGCAGGGCGTAGGGGCCCACCATGGCCTCGGTCGACTGGACGGGCTTGTCGGCGGTGGCCGGCACCAGCTCCGGCGAGATTTCGGTGTCCAGGATGGCGTGCAGCAGTTTCGCCGTATCCTCGCTCACCTCATCGGAGGCGGCGACGAAGCGGATCAGATGCTGGATCAGGGTCTTGGAGACCGAGGCGTTGACCCCGTAGTGGCTCATGTGGTCGCCGACGCCATAGGTGCACCAGCCCAGGCCCAGCTCTGAAAGGTCCCCGGTGCCCACCACCAGCCCGCCATGCTGGTTGGCCAGCCGGAACAGGTAGTCGGTGCGCAGGCCCGCCTGCACATTCTCGAAGGTCACGTCATAGGCCGCCTCGCCCTTGGCCGCCGGGTGGCCCAGGTCGGCCAGCATCTGGTTGGCGGCCGGACGGATGTCGAGCTCGGCGGCGCTGACTCCCAGCGCCGTCATCAGCGCCCAGGCGTTGGTCCGCGTGCCTTCCGAGGTGCCGAACCCCGGCATGGTGTAGGCCAGCACATTCTCCCGGGGCAGGCCCAGCCGGTCCATAACCCGCACCGCGACCATCAGGGCCTGGGTCGAATCCAGGCCGCCGGAGACGCCGATCACCAGCTTGGTCAGCCCCGTCGAGGACAGCCGCTGGGCCAGGCCCTGGATCTGGATGTTGTAGGCCTCGTGGCACTGCTCGCGCAGGCGCTCGGGGTCGGAGGGCACATAGGGAAACCGCTCGACGCGGCGCATCAGGGGCAGGGGTTCGGCCGGGGGGCCGAAGTCGAAGGCGATGGTGCGGTAGTCGCGCTGTTCCACGATGCTGTCGCCGAAGCTGCCGGTGCGGGTGCGTTCCTGGCGGATGCGGCCCACGTCCACGTCGCTTAAGCTCATCACCGGCCCGGTCGGGAAGCGTTGCGTTTCGCTGAGCAGCTCGCCCATTTCGAAGATCGACGCCTGGCCGTCCCAGGCCTGGTCGGTGGTGCTCTCGCCCGGTCCGGCGGCAGAATAGGCATAGGCCGCGATGCAGCGCATCGACTGCGAGCCGCACAGCAGCCGCCGCGCGTCGGCCTTGCCGATGACGATGTTGCTGGCGGAAAGATTGAGCAGGATCTCAGCGCCGGCCAAGGCCGCGCGGGTCGAGGGCGGCTCCGGGGTCCAGACGTCCTCGCAGATCTCCGCGTGGAAGACGAAGGGCGCGGGGCCCTGTGCGCTGAAGAGAAGGTCGACCCCGAACGGGGCCTGCCGCCCGCCGGCCTTGATGGTCTGGCCGGTGACGCCGGCGCCGCTGGCGAACCAGCGGCGCTCGTAGAATTCGCGGTAGTTGGGCAGGAAGGTCTTGGGGACCACCCCGAGGATCTCGCCGCGATGGATGACCACCGCCGTGTTGAACAGCCGGCCGGAGTGGGCCAGCGGCGCGCCGACCACGAACACCGGGTTTAAGTCCGCGCTCTCCTCCAACAGCCGCGCGATGCCCGCCTGGACCGCGTCCTGCAGCGCGTCCTGCAGCAGCAGGTCGTCGATCGCATAGGCCGACAGCCCCAGCTCCGGGAACACCATCAGCGCCACGCCCTGCTCATGGCCCTGGCGCAGCAGCTCCAGGGTCGCTTGCGTATTCCGCGCGGGATCGGCCACGCTCATCGCCGGCACGCAGGCCGCCACGCGCACGAAGCCGTGCCGGTAGGGGTTGTGGAACGCTAGCTGCGGGGAGTCGGTCATCGTCGAAGGCTATCCCTCATCTGCCCCGGATGCTTATGCTAATTATGAGCATAAGCAAGTATCGGACCGTTTCGCTGCTATTCCTGCGCCAGATCCACCCCAAAGGGACGCCTTCCATGCCCGATCTCTACTGGACCGCCCCCGACGGCCTGCGCCTCCACGCCGTCGACTATCCCGGCAGCGAGACCGCCACCCCCGTCATCTGCATCCACGGCCTCACCCGCAACGCCCGCGATTTCGATATAGTCGCCCCCCAGGTCGCCCGCCTCGGCCGCCGCGTGATCGCCGTCGACATCCGAGGCCGCGGCGGCTCCGCCCGCGACCCCGACTTCCACAACTACCAGCCCGGGGTCTACGCCGCCGACATCGCCGCCCTGCTGGACGCCACCGGCATCAAGCGCGCCGTCTTCATCGGCACCAGCATGGGCGGCATCATCACCATGGTGCTGGCCGCCATCCGCCCCGAGGCCATCGCCGGGAGCGTGCTCAACGACATCGGCCCCGAAGTGTCGCCGGTGGGGATCGCGCGCATCGCCGGCTATGTGGGCCAGGGCA
Source organism: Caulobacter sp. (assembly GCA_028291055.1). GTDB lineage: Bacteria > Pseudomonadota > Alphaproteobacteria > Caulobacterales > Caulobacteraceae > Caulobacter. The sequence continues at coordinate 55,765 of JAQGIP010000052.1, read as the reverse complement.
GGCCGCCGCAGGACTGGGCCGGGGCGGCCGAATACATCAAGCAGATCAACCAGGCCGCCTTCCCGGAGATGGACGACGCCGGCTGGGCGGCCTTCGCCCGGCGCACCTTTACCGAGGGCCCCGACGGCAAGCCGGTGCTGGACTACGACCCCGACATCTCCGCCGCCTTCCGCCCCGACCCCGACGCTCCGCCGGTGGCGCCCCCCGACATGTGGCCGCTGTTCCGCGCCCTGAACGCGGCGGGTCCGGTCGCCCTGGTCCGGGGCGGCATCTCCGACCTGATCGATGAGGCGATCGCCCAGCGCATGCGCGAGGCGGCGCCGCACATGATCTATGCAGAAGTCCCCGGCGTCGGGCACGCGCCGCTGCTAACCGAGCCTGAGGCCTGGGGCGCCATCACGCAGATGCTTGCCCGCGTCCCCTGACCCCTGCACGGTGAGACCGCGTATCCGGAGTAGCCCGTGCCCGATCCAGTGCTGTCGATCGAGGACCTGAAGGTCCGCTTCACCACCCATGACGGGCTGGTGGAGGCGGTGAAGGGGGTGTCGCTCAGCGTCGCCGCCGGAGAATGCCTTGGAATCGTAGGGGAAAGCGGCAGCGGCAAGAGCCAGACGGTGATGGCCGTCATGGGCCTGCTGGCCGACAACGGCACCGTTTCCGGCTCGGCCAAATTCCAGGGCCAGCAGTTGCTGGGCCTCAAGCCCCGCGACCTGAACCGCATCCGGGGTTCGAAGATGACGATGATCTTCCAGGACCCGCTGACCGCGCTGACCCCCCACGTGAAGATCGGCGAGCAGATCGCCGAGCCTCTGCGCCTGCACCTGGGCCTGTCGGGCGCGGAAGCCGAGAAGCGCGCGCTGGACTGGCTGCAGCGGGTGCGCATCCCCGACGCCAAACGTCGCCTGAGCCAATATCCCCACGAGCTGTCCGGCGGCATGCGCCAGCGGGTGATGATCGCCGGGGCCATGGCCTGCGGTCCCGAACTGCTGATCGCCGACGAGCCGACCACGGCGCTGGATGTGACGGTGCAGGCCGAAATCCTTGACCTGATGGACGAACTGAAACGCGAGACGGGCGCGGCCCTGGTGCTGATCACCCACGACATGGGCGTGATCGCGCGGCTGGCCGACCGGGTCTGCGTGATGAAGGACGGCGCCTATGTGGAAGAGGGCGAGGCCGAGAGCCTCTTTGCCCACCCCAAGGCCGCCTATACCCGCGACCTGCTGGCCGCCATCCCGCGCCTGGATCGTGACGACCGGGGCGGGCGGCCCGTGCTGGAGCCGGTGGCGGCCGACGCGCCGGTGGTGGTCGAGGGCCACGACCTGAAGGTCTGGTTTCCCATTCGCCAGGGCATGTTCCGCAAGCAGCAGCTGCGCGCCGTCGACGGCGTCAGTTTCCAGGTCCGCCAGGGCGAAACCCTGGGCGTGGTCGGCGAGAGCGGTAGCGGCAAGTCCACCCTGGCCCGCGCCATCCTGCGCCTTCTCCCACCCGGCGGAGGCGACCTGGGCGGCTCGGTGACCGTGCTGGGGCGCGACATCACCAAGGCCGACCAGAAGACCCTGCGCGACGCGCGCAAGGATCTGCAGATCGTCTTCCAGGACCCCCTGGCCAGTCTCGATCCGCGCATGACCATCGGCGCCTCCATCGCCGAGCCGCTGAGCGTCTTCAAGCCCCACCTGACCCGCGCCGAGCGCGACGTCGAGGTGGCGGCGATGATGAAGCAGGCGGGCGTCGATCCCGGCCTGATCAACCGCTATCCGCACGAACTGTCGGGCGGCCAGAACCAGCGGGTCGGCATCGCGCGCGCCATGATCCTGCGGCCGAAACTGGTGATCTGCGACGAGGCGGTCTCGGCCCTGGACGTCTCCATCCGCGCCCAGATCATCGACCTGCTGATCGACCTGCAGAAGCGGTTGGGCATGGCGATGATCTTCATCAGCCACGACCTGGCCGTGGTGCGCGAGATCAGCCACCGGGTGCTGGTGCTCTATATGGGCCGGGTGATGGAGCAGGCCTCGCGAGAACGCATCTACGCCGCCCCTCAACACCCCTACACCAAGGCCCTGTTGTCGGCCGCGCCCATCCCCGACCCGGCGCGCGAACGGGCCCGGGTGAGGGTCAAGCTGAAGGGCGAGCCGCCCTCGCCCCTCGACCCGAGGAGCGCGCTGCGCTTCCTGCCCTCGCGCCTGCCGATCGATCCCAACGCCCCTATTTTACCCCCTGCCCTTACGGAAGTGGAGCCGGGACACCTGGTCAGTGAATTCGATCCGCTCTAGGCGCGGATGAAGCAACCCGCGCCAATTTGGCCCTGATCCTGCTGTTATCGTTTGGCGTTACCGCGCCCTGGCCGGTATTGTGACACCAACCGTCGAAAAGGCGGAAACGGGGGCCGTTGAGCCCCGATGCGCAAGGTGGGCTTATGTCGACGACCACTCGGGCCGTTCCGGGCCTGGAATCCGCTCCGACCAATCACAAACGCCTCAAGGCGTGGGTGGCCGAGGTCGCCGCCATGACGCAGCCGGACCGGGTCTATTGGTGCGACGGCTCCGACGAGGAATGGGAGCGCCTGACCAGTGAACTTGTCGCCTCCGGCACCCTGACCCGGCTGAACCCCGACCTGCGCCCCAACAGCTTCCACGCCGCCTCCGATCCCAAGGACGTGGCCCGCGTCGAGAGCCGCACCTTCATCTGCTCCGAAAAGCCGGAAGACGCCGGCCCGACCAACAACTGGCTCGACCCCACCGAGATGCGGGCCGACCTGAAGGACCTGTTCAAGGGCTGCATGCGCGGCCGCACCATGTATGTCGTGCCCTTCTGCATGGGCCCGCTGGGCTCCAAGATTTCCGCCCTGGGCGTGGAGATCACCGACAGCGCCTATGTGGCCATCTCGATGCGGGTGATGACCCGCATGGGCAAGGGCGCGCTCGACATGCTGGGCGACGACGGCTTCTTCGTACCGGCCCTGCATTCGGTGGGGGCGCCGCTGGCCGACGGCCAGAAGGACGTGGCCTGGCCCTGCAACGAGATCAAATACATCGTCCACTTCCCCGAGAGCCGCGAGATCTGGTCCTACGGCTCGGGCTACGGCGGCAACGCCCTGCTGGGCAAGAAGTGCTACGCCCTGCGCATCGCCTCGATCATGGCCCGCGACGAGGGCTGGCTGGCCGAGCATATGCTGATCCTCAAGCTGACCTCGCCCCAGGGTGAAGTCCGCTACATCGCCGCCGCCTTCCCGTCCGCCTGCGGCAAGACCAACATGGCCATGCTGCAGCCGACCCTGGCCGGCTGGAAGGCCGAGACCATCGGCGACGACATCTGCTGGATGCGCTTCGGCGAGGACGGCCGGCTCTATGCGATCAATCCGGAAGCCGGCTTCTTCGGCGTGGCGCCCGGCACCGGCGTGGCGACCAACAAGAACGCGGTCGACACCCTGCATTCCAACACCGTCTATACGAACGTCGCCCTCACCGCCGACGGCGACGTCTGGTGGGAAGGCCTGACCGAGGTTGCCCCCGACGGCCTGGTCGACTGGAAGGGCCGCGCCTGGACGCCGGAGATGGGCGAACCCGCCGCCCACCCCAACGCCCGCTTCGCCGTGCCCGCCAATCAATGCCCCGCCATCGCAGCGGAATGGGACGACCCGGCCGGCGTGCCGATCTCCGCCATCCTGTTCGGCGGCCGCCGCGCCAGCGCCGTGCCGCTGGTCACCGAGGCCTTCAACTGGCAGCACGGGGTCTTCCTGGCCTCCAACGTCGCCTCCGAAGGCACCGCCGCCGCCGAGAACAAGGTGGGCGAGCTGCGCCGCGACCCCTTCGCCATGCTGCCCTTCTGCGGCTACAACATGGGCGACTATTTCGCCCACTGGCTGAGGCTGGGCGCCAAGGCCGACGCCGAAAAGCTGCCGCGGATCTATTTCGTCAACTGGTTCCGCAAGGACACCAGGGGCAAGTTCGTCTGGCCGGGCTACGGCGAAAACGCCCGGGTGCTGAAGTGGGTGTTCGACCGTCTCGAAGGCCGAGCCGACGCCGTCGACAGCCCGATCGGGCGCCTGCCCACCCAGGCCTCTCTGGACGTATCGGGCCTCGACCTGACCCAGGAACAGCTCGACCTGTTGCTGAGCGTCGATCCCGACATCTGGACCGAGGAAGCCGCCCTGATCCCGCCCGACTACGCCAAGTTCGGCGACCACCTGCCCCAGGCGCTGTGGGATGAGCACGCTGCGCTGACGACACGCTTGGCGGCGGCGCGCACGCTGGTGGCGGCGGAGTAGGTTCTGGCTTTCGCGGTATGAAGGCGTCATACTAAAACCATGTCCGCCGCAGCCAAACGCACCTTCAGCCTACCGCCCGAGCAGGCCTCCTATATCGACACCCTCGTCGAGTCAGGCAGCTATGCTTCGGCCAGTGAGGTTGTGCGGGCGGGATTGCGCGCGCTGCAGGAGCGCGATGAGGCCGTCGGGCGCTGGCTCCGTGAGGAGGTCGCGCCCGTCTACGATGCGATGAAGGCCGACCCCACGCGCGCCATTCCAGGCGATGTCGTGCTCGCCAACATTCGCGCTCATCACGCCGAGCAGATGAAGCGCCGCGAGCGTGGCGAATAGGGTTTCGTTCTCACCTGCGGCGGAGGCGGACCTGCTGGGTCTCTACCGGTACGTCGCCGAGCGCAGCGGCCTCGAACTCGCGGGCGCCTATGTAGAGCGCGTGCATCGGCATTGCATGGGCTTCGATGTCTTTCCGCAACGGGGCCAACGCCAGGATGCCATCCGACCCGGCTTGCGGACGACCGGCTTCGAGAGGCGAGTACTGATCGCCTTTCACATCGATCCACCCGGATCCGTCATCATTGATCGGATTCTCTACGGTGGCCGTGACCTGGCCTCGGCCTTCGAAGAGGACCAGGCCTAGCCTCCGCGCCCGATCAATCCCGCCAGCCGGCGCACGCCGTCATCGATCTGCGCCTGCGTGGGCAGGGAGTAGCTGAGGCGCAGGGTGTTGGCGTCGGCCGACTCCGCGAAGAAGGGGGCGCCGGGGACAAAGGCCAGGCGTTCCTCGGCCAGGGCGCGTTCCAGCAGGGCGGCGCCGTCCATGCCCGGCGGCAGCTTCACCCAGACGAACATGCCGCCCTGGGGTTTCGACCAGGAGACGGAGGCCGGCATATGGCGGGCGAGCGCAGCCAGGATGGCGTGGGCCTTGGCGCCGTAGGCGGCGCGCAGCATGCCCAGGTGCTGGTCATAGCCCTCCGATACCGCGCGATGGGCGACCATCTGGTTGACGGTGGAGACGTGCAGGTCGGCGCCCTGTTTCAGCAGCACCAGCTTTTCGATCACCGCGCGCGGGCCGCAGACCCAGCCGATGCGCAACGCCGGCGACAGGGTCTTCGACAGGGTGCCGCAGAAGAGGGTGCGGGCATTTTCGATGGAGCCATGACGGGCGATGTCGAGGGCCAGCAGGGTGGGCGCGGGCTCGCCATCGAAGCGCAGCTCGCGGTAGGCGGCGTCCTCGACCAGGGTCATGTCCAGTTGTTCGGCCAGATCGAGCAGCGCCTCGCGCTCGGCCAGGGTCAGGCTCTGGCCCGTGGGGTTGGCGAAGTCAGGCACGAAATAGCCCAGCGGTCCGGGCGCGCGGCCGGCCATCAGGGCGTCGGGGTCGACGCCGTCCGACAGGGCGGTTTCGGGCAGGTCGAGGTAGTCGGGCTGACTGGGATTGAAGGCCTGGAGCGCGCCCAGGTAGGTGGGCGCCGCCACGATGACCGTACCGCCGGGGCTGATGAAGAGGCGGCCGATCAGGTCCAGCGCCTGCTGCGAGCCGGCGGTGAGGATGATGTTGTGCTCGTCGCACGCCACGCCGTCGCGGGCCATGCGCTCAGTGATCCAGCGGCGCAGCGGCAGGTAGCCCTCGCTGACCGAATACTGCAGCGCCTGGCGGCTGAGTTCGGGGTCGGCCAGGACCGCCTCGTAGCCGGCCTGGATGCGGGCGGCGGGGAACAGGCCCGGATCGGGGATGCCGCCGGCGAAGGAGAGGATGTCGGGCTGGTCGAGCAGCTTCAGCAGTTCGCGGATTTCGCTGGCGCGGACGCGGGCCATGCGGTCGCTGAAGCGAGCGGCCCAGTCGGGGGTGGTGGGGGTCATGGGAGTTTCCGTGATGATCGCCGGCGGCTGGCCGCCTGTTCGCCGCGCTGACGCACGGCCTCGCCTGGTCAGTGCAGCGGCGTCATACGCAGCAGGTCGGGCCCTGGGTCCGGCGGCGCCAGAAGCGCCCACGGCGGTGTTGGGTGGCGGTCATGGGCAAGCTTTAGCTTTCGGGGCGCCGGGGCACTAGGGCCAATCGGTATGCCGGTCGGCTGTTTCCGCCGGCCCCTAGCCCTTCTTCCTGCTCATGAAGGCCCCGATGCGGGCCTCCATGTCGGGGCCGCGGCCCTCGCCGCGATAGACCTCGTGGGCGAGGCCCACGGGCAGGGGCAAGCCGTCGGTGTCGTCGAGCAGGCGTTTGTTGGCCGCGTGGCTGAAGGGGGAGTTGGCGAGGATTTCGGCGGTGAGGGCGTCGAGCGCGGCCTCGAAGGCGTCGTCGGCGACGCAGGCATTGGCCAGGCCCATGGCCTCGGCCTGGCGGCCTGAATAGGTGCGGCAGGTGAACATCATCTCGCGCGCCTTGGCCGGGCCGATGCGCCGCGGCAGGCGCTGGCTGAGGCCCCAGACGGGGGTCAGGGCCCACTTGGCGTGGGTGTCGGCGAACTTGGCGTTCTCGGAGGCCAGGATCAGGTCGCCGGCCAGGGCCAGTTCGAGGGCGCCGGTGTAGCAGTGGCCATGGACGGCGCTGATCACCGGCATGGGCAGGGTGGCCAGGCGCTCGATCACATCCGACTGGAAGTGGGGACGGGGCAGCTTCTCGCCGGCGGCGATATCGCCCAGGTCGTGGCCGGCGGAGAAGCAGCGGCCTGCGCCGCGCAGGACGACCACGCCGATACCGGCCGGGCCCCTTGCCAGATCATAGAGGTGGGCGTCGAGCGCCAGGAAGACCTCGACGTTCAGGGAATTGAGCTTGTCGGGGCGGTTGAGAATGAGATGGGCCGCGCCCGCCCTGTCCTGCCGGATCACCGTGTCGTTCATGGCCCTGCTCCCTCATCGTTTCGAGCAGGCTCGGCGCGGAACCCTGGGGCAGTCAAGCCGCCTGGCGCGCCGTGACGTCGGCGGCCGCGACCGGCGCCGCCGGCGGCCAGTCGAAGCGGTCACGGGCGTAGGGGATGAACCAGGCCAGGAAGCGCCAGGATGCCTCATCGTGGACCAGATGGTGGGTCAGCAGGCCCACGGGCTCGTCGGAGCCGAACACCCGACGCCGCTCAAGGACGGCGCGAAGCTGGCCCAGCAGGCGGCCGGTCCCCCGGAAGCGGGGCCCGCCCTTCCAGCGCAGCAGGTCGATCTCGGCGTCGCGGCGGGCGAGGCCCTGGTGTTCGCCCGCCTCGCCCGGCCAGGCGGACAGGGCGGTGAAGCCCAGGTCGATGAGGACGCCGGGCAGGGGCGCGTCGAGGCGGTTCCAGGGGGGCGTGTAGAAGGCCGGCTTCAGGCCATGGTCGGTCAGCGCGCGCCAGCCGGCCTGGATGGTCACGGCCATGTGGTCGGGGTCGGCGTCCAGGGCGTATTCGCCGGCCGGCTGGCCCTCGGGGCGGCGGTTGAGGTGGTCGACGCCGTGCTGGCCGACCGTCACGTTGGGGTGGCGTGTCAGGTGCGCGGCCAGGCCGGCCAGGTCGCCGTCGGGGATGACGGCCAGCGCCAGGGGCAGGCCGGCGGCGGTGGTCAGCAGGCGCTCAAGGGCCGGTGTCGCGGCGCGCGCGTCGTCATCGCGCCACCACAGGCCGGGACGCCGGTCAGCGGAGGCCCAGTGGGCCAGTTCGGCGTCGAGGCGAAGACGGGCTAGAGACGGCAGCGGCATTAGGGATCAGGCGCCGACCAGCTGGTCCTGAGCGGGGGCGGGGGCGGGCGCGGCCTTGGGGGCGGCCTTCGCTACCAGCTCGATCGGCGCGGCCAGGAGTTCGGCGGCGCGGCGTTCGCTGAGGATGAGGTGGGCGCGCAGGACGGAAAGGTAGGCGAACAGGCCGGACATGGCGGCGATCAGCACGCCCCAGACACCCTCGCGGTAGCCCTTGCGGCTGACGTAGCATTTCCAGAACCGGCGCACGCCCCGGAAGGCCGCCGACCACAGGCCGCCCACCTTGCCCGAATCGACCATGTCGTTGGCCCGCAGCTCGGAATAACGGTCGAGGCGGCGGATCATGTCGGAGACGTCGTCGTCCACCTTGTGGGCCAGGGGATGGGTAAGCCGCCCGCCCGCCCTGCCGGTCAGGGTGACGCCCGGGTGGACGCGCTGGGAGTGCCATTGCTTGACGCCCTGGCGGTAGAGGCGGGTCACCGCGCTGGTGCCGAAGGAGCCGCCCCAGCCGTGGCGGACCAGGCGGGCGCCCACATAGTTGTCGACGGGGATCAGGAAGTGGTCGGCCGCCGGCAGGCCGCCGATGGTGCGCAGAATCTCCTGGGCCAGTTCCAGGGGCACGAATTCGTCGGCGTCGACCTCGAAGATCCACTCGCCGGTGCAGGCGGCGAGCGCTGTCTCGCGGCGCGGCCCCTCCAGAGGGAAGGACCCGGTGATCAGCACGTCGGCCATGGATTTCGCGATCTCCACCGAAGCGTCGGTGGTGCGGTCCAGCAGGACGACGATCTCATCGGCGAAGCGAAGACGGGCGAGACACTCGCCCAGCCGCGCACCTTCGTTATGAGCACAGACAAATACTGAAAGCCGCGCCATGCGCCGTCCCCACTCGAACTCTACAGTACGGGACCAGATCACGCCGTTAATGTTTACGCAACGAAACAAAGTGTCGCAAGAGAAACAGTATAAGAAAGTTATAATGACGAGTGATCAATTCGCGTGTGGCACGAATACTTTAGCAGACGCGAGACTTTGTTCTTTCGCGCCGCTCGCGGCGTAGCGCGGTCCCTCCGTGGCCAGGAACTCGGCGTTGGCTTCGCGCACCTTGGCGGCCGCGTCGTCATAGAGGAAGGGCAGGAAGGCGTAGCGCCGGCCCTCGGTGACCGGCGTGGCCTCGTGCAGCAGAGAGCAGGAGAAGACCACCGCCCCGCCCAGGGGCGCACGGTAGGTGCGGCCGCCGAACTCCGGAAAGCGCAGGTCGCCGCCTTCGTAGCCGCCGGGGTTAAGGTTGATGGTCACGGCGAACCTGCGATGCGCGGTGCCCAGGGTGGTGTTGTCGCGGTGCGGCCGGAAGAAGCCCAGCTCGGCGGCGTCGTAACGGGCCACCAGATAGCGCTCGATGCGGGTGGGCAGGAACTGGAAGGCCTTGGTGATTTCGGGATTGAGGCGGCGCACCATGCGGGCGCGGATCTGCATCTGCAGCTTCTCATCTTCGAGAATGACGTCGGACCGGCGCTTATGGCCCGGATCGTTGAGCAGCACGGTGAGCCCGCCCACGTCGCGCATGAAGCCGGAGCTCTCCCCGCCCTGGGCGTCATAGTGGTCGATCAGCTGCTTGCAGAAGGCCGGCTCGAACACCCGAGGCACGATCAGCACCGGGGCGTGGAGGGCGGTCTGGGCGTAGAGGTCGATGGCGGGCAGGCCGGCCACCGCCCCCAGCACCGTATCCACGGCGTCGAAGGGGGCGGAAAAGAGCACCCGCAGGTTGGGGTCGAGCAGGATCCAGCCGGGGGTTTCCGCCCCCTCGGCGTTCAGCATCTCATGGGCGGCGAAGACCGCGCCGTCGGTGTCGAGAATCCAGCGGATGCCGGGGATCTCGTCCTGGGCGGCGCTGATCAGAGCCGGGTCGCGCAACACGCCGAACACGCAGCAGCGCTCGTCGTCGAACAGGGCGCGCCGCGCGTGCAGGGCCGCCAGGGCGTTGGCGTGGGCCTGGGCCGCATCGTCGCTCGGCAGGAAGGCCAGCAGGACGTAGCGCCCGGCAACGGAGCCGAAGCTGTAGGTCGGGTTGGAGGGCGTGGCCGCCTTGAAGTGCGGCGCGGGGTCACCCGGCAGAAGCAAGGTCGAGGTCTCCGAAGGCGATCAGGAAGGGGGGATCAGGGCCAGAAGTCGGTGATGTCGAGGGGGGCGGTGGTGATCACCGTCAGGCTGAAGTCGCTCTTGCCGTCGCCGTTGATGTCGGCGTCGACCTGATAGCCGCCGGTGACCGCCGTCAGGATCAATTCGCCCGCATGCAGGGTGAAGGCGCCCACGATGTGGAAGGCGTCGTCGGCCCCGCCGGCGATGGCGTCGATGCCCGACAGGTCGATGTGGTCGCCGTCGGCATGGCTGAAGTCCATGATCTTGTCGCGGGCGGATTTTTCCACGCCGCTGTCGCCGGGATTAAAGACGAAACGATCGGCGCCCAAACCCCCATAAAGGGTGTCCAGCCCGGCCCCGCCGATCAGCACGTCGTCGCCCTTGCCGCCATAGAGGCTGTCGGCGCCGAGGCCGCCCAGCAGGGTGTCGTTACCCGAGCCGCCGTAGAGCAGGTCGTTGCCGGCGCCGCCGTCGATGCGGTTGTCGAAGGCGTCGCCCGTCAGGCTGTCGACGAAGGCCGAACCCAGCAGGTTTTCGATGCTGACCAGGGTGTCGAGGCCCGCGTTGACGGTGTTCTGGGCGGTTGTGATGGACAGGTCGACGGTGACGCCGGCGGCAGCGTCCTCGTAGCTGGCGGTGTCGAAGCCGACGCCGCCGTTGATCGTGTCGTCGCCCGCGCCGCCGACCAGCAGGTCGTCGCCCTTGCCGCCGTCGAGGCTGTCGTTGCCCGCGCCGCCATAGAGGCTGTCGTTGAAGGTCCCGGACCCGCCGATCAGGGTATCGTCGCCGTCGCCGCCGATCAGGGTGTCGGCGCCGTTGCCGCCGTCGATGAGGTCGTTGCCGGCCGCGCCGTCGAGGCGGTTGTCGTTGTTGTCGCCCGTGAAGATGTCGTTGAAGGCCGAGCCGGCGAGGTTTTCGATGGAGACCAGCTTGTCGAGGCCGGCGCCCAGGGTGTTCTGGGCCAGGGTGAAGGTCAGGTTGACGGTGACGCCCGAGGCCGCGTCGGCATAGCTGGCGGTGTCGGAGCCGTCGCCGCCGTCCAGGGTGTCGTCGCTATTGCCGCCGTTCAGCAGATCGTCGCCGATGCCGCCGTAGAGGACGTCCTTGGCTTCGCCGCCGTAGAGGGTGTCGTTGGCGTCGCCGCCGTAAAGCGTGTCACGGCCGTCGCCGCCGATCAGGGTGTCCTTGCCCAGGCCGCCGAACAGGGTGTCGTAGCCCGCGCCGCCGTCGATGACGTTGTCGAGGTCGTTGCCGGTCAGGGTGTCGTCATAGATCCCGCCCGTCAGGTTTTCGAAGTTGACCAGGGTGTCGACGCCCGCGCCCACGGTGTTCTGGGCGGTGGTCAGGGCCAGGCTGACGGTGACCGCCGAGGTGGCGTCCGCATAGCTGGCCACGTCGATGCCGACGCCGCCGTCCAGGCTGTCGTCGCCGAGGCCGCCGGAGACCAGGTCGTTGCCGGCGTTGCCGATCAGCACGTCATTGCCCGCGCCGCCGTAGATGGCGTCGTCGCCCTTGTTGCCGTCGATGCGGTTGGCGCCGAGGTCCCCGGTCAGGGTGTCGTTCAGCAGGCTGCCCAGCAGGTTTTCGATGCCCACCAGGGTGTCGGTGCCGCCGCCTTGCGTGTCCTGGGCCGTGGCGATGGACAGGTTGACCTTCACGGCGGTGAGCGTGGCGGCATAGCTGACCGTGTCGATACCGTCGCCGCCGTCGAGCAGATCCTTGCCGTCGCCGCCATACAGGGTGTCGTTGCCCAGGCCGCCGTAGAGGGCGTCGTCGCCGACGCCGCCGTAGAGCTGGTCGGAACCGTTGCCGCCGTAGAGGCTGTTGGCATTGGAGTCGCCGGTCAGCACGTCGTTGTTGGCGGTGCCGATCAGGTTTTCGATGCTGACCAGGGTGTCGATACCCCCGTTGCCGGTGTTCTGGGCGGCGGTGATGGACAGGTCGACCTTCACGCCCGCGCCGGTGATGTCGGCATAGGAGGCGGTATCCACGCCGATGCCGCCGTTGAGCGTGTCGTCGCCGAGGCCGCCGAACAGCAGGTCGTCGCCCTTGCCGCCGTCGAGATTGTCGTTGCCGGCGCCGCCGTAGAGGGCGTCGGTGAAGGCGCTGATGCCGCCGATCAAGGTGTCGTTGCCCGCTCCGCCGAACAGGGTGTCGGCGCTGGAACCGCCGTCGATCACGTCATCGCCCGCGCCGCCGTCGATCACGTTGATGCCGGCGTCGCCGGTGAGGGTGTCGTTGTAGGCCGAGCCGGTGAGGTTCTCGATGGACAGGAAGCGGTCGAAACCGGCGCCGATGGTGTCCTGGCCGAGGGTCAGGTTGAGGTCGACGGTGACGCCGCCGGTGGCGTCGCTGTAGTCGGCGGTGTCCGTGCCCGCGCCGCCATCGAGGGTATCGTCGCCCGCACCGCCGGTCAGGCGGTCGTCGCCGTCGCCGCCGGTGAGAACGTCGCGGCCTTCGCCACCGTAGAGGATGTCGTTGCCGATGCCGCCGTCCAGGGTGTCCTTGCCGTCGCCGCCGATCAGGGTGTCGACGCCGGCGCCGCCGAACAGCTGGTCATTGCCCAGGCCGCCGTCGAGGCGGTTGTCGAGGCCGTCGCCGGTGAGGATGTCGTTGTAGTCGGAGCCTTGCAGGTTCTCGATGCCGATCAGGGTGTCGAGGCCGGCGCTGAGCGTGTTCTGGGCCAGGGTCAGGTTCAGGTCGACGGTGACGCCGCCGATGATGTCGGCGTAGCTGGCGGTGTCGATGCCGAGGCCGCCGTCGATGTAGTCGTCGCCGGTCCCGCCCTGGATGAAGTCGTCGCCCTTGCCGCCCTGGAGGTTGTCGGTTCCCTGGCCGCCGTAGAGCAGGTCGTTGCCCGCGCCCCCGCTGAGGAAGTCCGCGCCGAAGCCGCCGTAGAGGATGTCGTTGCCGTTGCCGCCGTCGAAGCGGTTGGATTCGTTGTCGCCGGTCAGCACGTCGTTATAGTTGGAGCCGGTCAGGTTCTCGATGCTGATCAGGGTGTCGAGGCCGCCGCCGCCGGTGTTCTGGGCGACGGTGATGTTGAGATCGACGGTGACGCCGCTGAGCGCATCGGCATACCAGGCCTTGTCCGATCCCAGGCCGCCGTCGAGCAGGTCATCGCCCGCGCCGCCATAGAGGTTGTCGTCGCCCTTGCCGCCGTACAGCAGGTCATCGCCGGCCAGGCCGTTGAGGACGTCGGCGGGGTCGCCGCCGGTCAAGGTGTCGCTAAGAGCCGTGCCGGTAATCGTCGTCACTTGCAGTCCCCACAGATCGCAATGGCCACCTTCTGTGTCCGGTCCCGAGACCCGACGGCGGCTTCAGTCACTTGAAGGCAGGGATTCCGCGCGTCAGCAATTATACCGGCGTTATGTGCGACAATTCGTCTTCGGCCGACAATAGAAAGGGTTGGACTACTCAGCCTCCAGACTGTCCTATATTTGAACAACGCAACTTACATTGAGGGTAGATTTCGCGTGACAGGGGCATTCCTGCCGCGCGGACGCCATTCGGGGACCGCCACGGAAAAGATCACGCCATTTGGCGACGTCGTGTCGGAAACGGAGGGCGCGGCGTCGTGACGCCCCGGGCCGCTGTGACACCGCCCGGCGCCGAGCGGCTGGCCCGCGCGCTGAGGAGCGCCGGCGGGCGGGCCGTCTCCTGGGCCCGGCGCGAGGCGTGGCGGTTCGCCGCCGCGGCCCTGATCGTCGGCGGCGGCGCGGTGGTGGCCCAGGTCCTGTCCACCCAGTTCGGCATCACCCGGCTGTCGATGATCTTCCTGGGCAGCGTGGTGCTGGTGGCCGTGTGGCACGGCGCGCAGGTGGCGGTGTTCGCCGCCCTGATGTCCTTCCTGGTCTACAACTTCTACCTCACCGACCCGCGCTTCACCTTCCAGTTCGCCGGGGTCGACGACATCCTGACCCTGAGCGTCTTCCTGGCGGTAGCGCTGGCCACCGGGGCCCTGGCCGGGCGGGTGCGCGACGAGGGGCTGCGCTCGCGGGCCCGGGCGGCCACCATGGCGGTGCTGTTCCAGGCCAGCCGGGAGATGTCGTCCACGGCCGACGAGGACGAGCTGCGCGGCAGCCTGGCCGCGCGCATCGCCGAGGCCGCCAAGGGCAAGGCCTGCATCCTCTATCAGGGCCGCACCTGGGTGGCGCCGGCCAACGCGCGGTTCGACGCCGCCGACCTGGCCGGCTTCGCCGCGAGGCTGGCCGCCGAGGAGGCGGAGCCCGGGGCGGGCGGCGGAGACTTCACGCTGATGGGACGCGACCGCTGGCGGGCCCGGGCGCTGAGGGTCGACGGGGCGGAGCTGGGGCTGGCGATCTGGAAGGGCGAGGAGATCGCCGCCGGGCGGGGGCGCGACCAGGACCTGATCCCGGTGCTGGCCGACCTGGGCGCCGCGGCGATCGCGCGGGCGCGGCTCAGCCTGGAAAAGAGCGACAGCGAGACCTTGACGCGGACGGAGCGGCTGCGATCGGCGCTGCTGTCGTCCATCTCCCACGACTTCCGCACGCCCCTGTCGTCGATCCTGGCGTCGGTGAGCAGCCTGAGGGAATTCGGCGACCGCTTCCCGAAGGAAACCCGCGACGACCTTCTCTCCACCATCGAGGAGGAGACCGAGCGGCTGAACCGCTTCGTGGTCAACCTGCTGAACATGACGCGGCTGGAGGCCGGCGCGCTGGCGCCCGTCGCGGGGCCCGTGGACGTGGCCGATATCGCCCATGGCGTGGAGGCGCGGCTGCAGCGGGTGCTGGGCGGGCGGCGGCTGAGCGCCACCGGTCCGGACACGCCGGTGGTGGCGGCGGCGGATGGGGTGCTGCTGGAGCAGGCCCTGGCCAATGTGGTCGACAACGCGATCCGCTATAGCCCGGCCGGTTCGGCCATCACGCTGACCGTGCGCGCGGCGCGCGACCGGGCCGAGGTGGATGTGGAAGACCGGGGGCCTGGGGTAGCGGCCGAGGAGACCGGGCGCATCTTCGAGAAATTCTACCGCTGCGGGCTGACCGCGGCGCAGCCGGGCACGGGGCTGGGCCTATCGATCACGCGAGGCCTTGTGGAGGCCATGGGCGGGGCGGTAGAGGCCGGCCCGCGCCGCGACGGCAAGGCGGGCCTGCGGGTCAGCCTGACCCTTCCCCTCTGGACCGGATAGAGCCTTGGCCAACCAACTTCTGCTCGTTGACGACGAACCCCAGATCCTGCGCGCGCTGACGCCGGCCCTGACGGCGGGCGGCTATGAGGTGCGCACCGCCGAGACCGGCGAGGCGGCCCTGGCCAGCCTGGCGGGGGACGGCTGCGACGCGGTGATCCTGGACCTGGGCCTGCCGGACATGGACGGCAAGGCGGTGATCAAGCGGATCCGGGAATGGTCGGAGATCCCCATCCTGGTGCTGTCGGCCCGCGACCTGGAGGCGGAGAAGATCGAGGCCCTGGACCTGGGCGCCGACGACTATGTGAACAAGCCCTGCGCGGTGGGCGAGCTGATGGCGCGCTTGAGGGCCGCCATGCGCGGGCGCGACCGCCGCTTCGTCTCCCAGGCCAGCTTCAAGGCGGGCGACCTGACCGTGAACTTCGCCGCGCGGCAGGTGTGGGTGATGGATCAGGAGATCCACCTGACCCAGCGGGAATACGAACTGCTCAAAGCCTTGGCGCGCCATGCCGGCCGGGTAGTCACCCACAAACAGTTGATCGCCGCCGTCTGGGGCCCTGGGGCGGATGTGGACGCCCAGTTCGTGCGGGTGCTGGTGGCCCAGGTGCGCCAGAAGATCGAGGAATCCTCGGCCCGGCCCAACATCATCCTCACCGAACCCGGCCTCGGCTACCGCCTGCGCTACGACGACTGAGGCCGGCGCCAAAGGCGGGGGGGCCGCTCGCGCCACGGCTACGTTAACCTTTGTCAGAAATCGGCGATTGGCATTCGCCCCACGATGGGTAACCTGGGGTCAGCGTCGTCAGTCCCCACTCTCGGCGCGGAAGGCGGTGTCGTGGACCCCACGCCTCGACGCCGCCTTCCACCTCGCGACCCCCTCGCTCAGCAACCAACGTTTCCGCAAGGGTTTGGCGCCTATGCTGCCGCGCGTTCAGTTGCGCCGGGAGCACCACCTTGGAAATCGACGTCGTGCGTCCCCTGGAACTGACGCCGACGGCGCTCGACCGATGGTCGGCGCTGCAGCAGGCCGATCCGGCCCTGGACAGCCCCTTCTTCTCCCCCCAATGGGCCCGAGCGGTCGACCGCGCCCAGTCCGATGGAACGGAAGCCAGCGAGATCAAGGTCGCCGTGGTCAGCGACCAGGGCCGCGAGGTGGGCTTCCTGCCGGTCCGCGCACGCACCTTCACCGCCATGCCGGCCGGGGCGCCCATGTGCGACTATCAAGGGCTGGTGGCCGAGCCCGGCCTCGACATCACCGCCCAGGACCTGGTTCGCGCGCTGGGCGTCGGTCGCTTCGACTTCACCCATATGCTGGAAACCCAGCCGACCTTTGCCCGCCATTCCCACGGCCGCACGCCGTCGTGGCTCATCGATGTGAGCCAGGGCTACGCGGCCTATGAGGCCGAACGCAAGGCGGCGGGCGTCGGCGCGCTGAAGGACCTCGACAAGAAGCGTCGCAAGGTGGAGCGCGAGGCGGGGCCGGTCCGCTTCACGGCGTTTTCGCGCTCGCGTACCGATTTCGACCAGCTGATCGCCTGGAAGCGCGGCCAGTTCCAGGCCACGGGCCAGACCGACGTGCTGGCCACGCCGTGGACGCGGCGGCTGATCAACGACCTGTTCGAGAGCCGTGATCCGGATTTCGGCGGGGTGATGTTCACCCTGCATATCGGCGAGCGCCTGGCCGCCGCCCACTTCCACCTGCGCGGACGTCATACGGTGCATGGCTGGCAGATCGCCCACGACTGTGACTTCGAGCGCTATTCGCCCGGGCTGCTGCTGTTCCAGGACATCCTGCGCTGGATGGACGAGACGCCCTACTCGCGGCTGGATCTCGGGGCCGGCGACTATCGCTTCAAGCGCGAGCTTTCCAACCTCCAGCAGTATGTGACCCACGGCTTCGTGGGCGTGGCCTCGCCCGCCGCCCTGCTGCGCCAGACCCAGTATGCGCTGCGCCACGCGGCGGAATCCATGAAGCTGGGGGCGGTGTCGGAGCTGCCCGGCAAGGCCATGCGCCGTCTGGATATCCGCCGCGCGCTGCGCTGAAACTTGCTTTGAGGCGCCAGGCCGCTAAACCGGCCCGGACATGACCCTTTCCCTCGACGACATCCGCGCCGCCGCGGACCGCATCCGCGGTCACGTGGAGCGCACGCCCTGCCGCTATAGCCGCACGCTGTCGGAGATTACCGGCGCCCAGGTGTGGGTGAAGTTCGAGAACCTGCAGTTCACCGCCGCCTATAAGGAGCGCGGCGCGCTCAACAAGCTGTCGATGCTGAACGCCGAGGAACGCGCTCGGGGCGTCATCGCCGCCAGCGCCGGCAACCATGCCCAGGGCCTAGCCTATCACGGCGCGCGGCTGGGCATTCCGGTGACCATCGTGATGCCGCGCGGCACCCCCTTCGTGAAGGTGCAGCACACCCAGGCGCACGGCGCCGAGGTGATCATCTTCGGCGACACCTATGACGAGGCCGCCGGACACGCCCAGCAGCTGCGCGAAGAGCGCGGTCTGGTCTTCGTGCATCCCTTCGACGACGTCGACGTGATGGCCGGCCAGGGGACCATCGCCCTGGAGATGCTGGAAGATGTTCCCGAACTGGAAGTGCTGCCCGTGCCGATCGGCGGCGGCGGGCTGATCAGCGGCGTGGCCACGGCGGCCAAGGCGCTGAAGCCCGACATCCACATCATCGGCGTCGAGCCGGCCATGTATCCGTCCTTCACCGGCAAAATGCGCGGCATGAATAACCAGTCCGGCGGCCAGACCATCGCCGAGGGCATTGCCGTCAAGACGGTGGGCGAGAAGACCTATTCGATCTGCCGGCCGCTGATCGACGACGTGCTGCTGATCGAGGAGAGCTATTTCGAACGCGGCGTCTCCCTCTACTGCAACGTCGAAAAGACCATCGCCGAGGGGGCCGGCGCGGCCTCCCTGGCCGCCCTGCTGGCCTATCCGGAGCGCTTCCGGGGCAAGAAGTGCGGCCTGATCCTGACCGGCGGCAACATCGACTCGCGCCTGCTGGCTTCGGTGCTGACCCGCGAGCTGGTGCGCGCCCAGCGGTTGGTGTCCCTACGCATCATCGGCGACGACCGTCCGGGCCTGCTGGCCACCGTCAGCGCGGTGATCGGCGAGGGCGGCGCCAACATCATCGAGGTGGCCCACAACCGACTGGCGCTCGACGTGCCCGCCAAGGGCGCGGAGTTCGACATCATGATCGAGACCCGCGACGCCCAGCACACCCAGGAAATCATGGATGCCCTGCGCGAACGTGGCTATCCGCCCAGGGCTGTCTAGGTAGACTGCTGCCTAGGTAATCTGTCGAAGACTTTCCGGCTTCAGGAGCCCATATGCGCCGTCTCGCGATCCTCGCCATTCTCGCCTGCGCCGTGGCGCTGGGCGCCTGCCATCCGGCGGCCAAGACCGACACCAGCGCCGCCGACGCGGGGGCCGCCTTCCTGGCCAAGAAGGGCAAGGAGAAGGGCGTGGTCACCCTGCCCGACGGGCTGGAATACAAGATCCTGACCTCGGGGCCGGCCGATGGTCTGCGCCCCCATCCCAACGACGAGATCAAGTTCCACTACGAACTGCGCTCCATCGACGGCAAGGTGATCCAGAGTTCGTTCGAGAACGGCGCGCCGGCCGAGGGCGCCTTGAAGAACCTGATCCCCGGCTGGATCGAGGCGCTGCAGCTGATGCGGCCGGGCGACACCTGGGAACTCTATGTGCCGGCCAAGCTGGCCTATGGCGACCAGGACAAGGGCGACATTCCCCCCAACAGCACCCTGATCTTCAAGATCGAACTGCTGGGCGTACTGCCCGATTCCAGCAGCGTCGGCGCGGGCTAGCACCGTGGCGGGCGCGGACGACGGGCTGACCGAACGCGCCATCGACATATTGGGCCGGCTGGTGGCCTTCGACACCACCTCGCGCGGTTCGAACCTGGCGCTGATCGCCTGGGTGGAGGCCTATCTGGCGGACCTGGGGATCGCCTCGCGGCGGATCGGCAATGCCGACGGCTCCAAGGCCAACCTGCTGGCCAGCATCGGCCCGGACGTGGCGGGCGGCGTCGTGCTGTCGGGCCATACCGATGTGGTGCCGGTGGACGGCCAGCCCTGGACTTCCGACCCCTTCACGCTCACGCCCCGCGACGACGGACGGCTGTATGGGCGCGGGACCTGCGACATGAAGGGCTTCCTGGCGCTGGCCCTGGCCGCCGCGCCGGACCTGATCGCCCAACCCCTGGCCCGGCCCGTGCATCTGGCCTTCTCCTATGACGAGGAGATCGGCTGTCTGGGCGCGCCCGACCTGATCCGGGCCATCGTCAAGGACCTGCCCCGGCCCGACCTGGTGATCGTGGGCGAACCCACCGACATGGCGGCCGTGCGCGGCCACAAGGGGGTGATGGCCTTTACCGTGACGGTGAGCGGCCACGAGGCCCACTCCAGCCAGCCCCACCTGGGCGCCTCGGCCAATATGGCGGCGGTGCGGCTGATGACAGAGTTGGTGGCTCTGGCCGACCAGCTGGAGCGCGACGCCGACCCGGCCTCGCCCTTCACGCCCAAGCACCCGACCCTGACCATCGGGGTGATCGAGGGCGGCACGGCGTTCAACATCCTGGCGCGTCAGTGCGTGTTCCGCTTCGACCTGAGGAGCCCGGCGGGCATCGACGGCGAGGCGCTGCTGGCGCCCTTCTTCGCCAGCGCCCGGCGGATGGACGCCGAGCTAAAGGCCCGCTTCCCGGAGTGCGGCGTGACGATCGACGCGCGCTCGGCCACCCCGCCGCTGGCGGTGGAGGAAAACGGCCCAGCCGAGGCCTTCGCGCGCCGGCTCGCCGGCGACAACGGTCCGCCACGCGTCGTGCCCTATGCGGCGGAGGCCGGGCAGTTCCAGCAGGCGGGGTTCTCGGTGGTGATCTGCGGCCCAGGCTCCATCGACCAGGCCCACCAGCCGGACGAGTATGTGGAACTCAGCCAGATGCAGCGGGGCGGCGCCTTCATGGCCCGCCTGATCGAGGCGATGCGGGCCTAGGTCAGGCCCAGCCGCTTGCCGATCACCTTGTCGAGCGTGCGCTTGGGCAGCACGCCGCTGAGGAAGTTCTGGAAGGGGTCCGGCGTCACCGCATAGCGGACCTTGGGGTTGGGCGTGGTCAGGGCCTTGTGGATGGCCTGGCCCAGGACCTCCGGCGCCAGGCCCTTGCCGCCATTGGCGACCATGAAGGCCTTCACCCGGTCCAGCGCCGAGGCATAGGGGGTGTTGTTGTAGCGGCTGGTGTCCAGCTGATCGGCCTTGGCCCAGATCGGGGTGGCCACGGCGCCGGGGCCAATGATGATGACGTCGATGCCGAACATCATCAGTTCGCGGCGCAGGCTTTCGGACAGGCCCTCCAGGGCGAACTTGGAGGCGGCGTAGGGCCCAAGGAAGGGCGCGCCGTTCCTGCCCCCCACGGAGGAGATGTTGACGATCCGGCCCGGCGGTCCGTCGAGTGACGGGTCGGCGCCCAGCAGCGGCCCGAAGGCCTGGGTGACGATCAGCACGCCGGTGAGGTTGATCTCGATCTGCTGGCGGAATTCGTCGATGGGCAGATGCATCAGCGGCCCGGCCACCGCCACGCCGGCGTTGTTGACCAGCCCGGCCAGGGTATTGCCCCTCAGGGCCGCGCGGACCTGGGCGGCGGCGGCGGCCACCGCCGGCTCATCGGTGACGTCGAAGATCAGGGGCACGAAGCGTTCGCCGAACTCGGCCTTGAGCCGCTCGGCGTCGGCGGCCTTGCGCACGCTGCCGAAGACGCGGAAGCCCTTGGCGATGAGCACCTTGGTGGCGCCCCAGCCGATACCGGTGGATACGCCCGTGACGACGACGCTCTGCATGATCTGCCCCCCTGCCGATACGGCCTACCCGATATAGGCGGACGCACGCCAAGCGCCACCGCTACGGCGAAATCAGCGCCGGATGTTCGGCCAGCCGCGCCAAGGCCCACCCGGCCGCGTCGCGCACCACCTCGGACGGATCGTCGAGCAGCGCCCGGGCGCTGGGCGCCAGGGCAGGGTCTGCCGAATTGCCGATGGCGTAGAGGACATTGCGCACGAAGCGCTCTCGGCCGATGCGCTTGACGGGGCTCTTGGAGAACATGGCCCTGAACGACGGGTCGTCCAGGGCGGCCAGGTCCGCCAGGCGCGGCGCTAGAAGGGTCTCGCGGGCATGGAAGGCCTGCTCGCTGGCCATCTGGGCGAACTTGTTCCAGGGGCAGACGGCCAGGCAGTCGTCGCAGCCGTAGATGCGGTTGCCCATGGCGGCGCGGAATTCCTCGGGGATCGGGCCGGCGTGTTCGATGGTCAGGTAGGAGATGCAGCGCCGCGCATCGAGGCGGTAGGGGGCCGGAAAGGCGTCGGTGGGGCAGACGTCGAGGCAGGCGTGGCAGGAGCCGCAGTGGTCGGCTTCCGGCGCGTCGGGGGTCAGCTCCAGGCTGGTCAGCACCGAGCCCAGGAAGAGCCAGGAGCCGAACGCCCGCGACACCAGGTTGGTGTGACGCCCCTGCCAGCCCACGCCGGCCAGTTGGGCCAGGGGCTTTTCCATCAAGGGCGCGGTGTCGACGAACACCTTCACCTCGCCGCCGAAGGTCCGCTGGACCCAGCCGGCCAGCAGCTTCAGCCGCTTCTTGACCACCTCATGGTAGTCGTCGCCCTGGGCATAGACCGAGATGGCCGCGCCGGTGCGGTCGTCCAGGGCGGTCAGGGGATCGTGGTCGGGGCCGTAGTTCATGCCGAGCACGATGGCGGATCGGGCCCCGTCCCACATGGCGCGGGGATGGGCGCGGCGTTCGGCCGTGGTCTCCATCCAGTCCATCTGGCCGTGCAGGCCCTCGGCCACGAACTGGGCCAGGCGAGCCGAGGCGGGCCAGGCGGCCTCCACCGAGGCGAAACCGCAGGCGTCGAAACCCAACCTCAGCGCCTCGGCGCGGATCGATGTTTCACGTGGGTCAGAAGTCGAGATCGACATAGTGGACCGCCGGCGCGAGGCCCGGCCAACGGTCGCCCAGCAGGGGCCTGAAGCAGGGGCGCGACTTCAGCTTCATGTACCAGGTCTTGGTCGCCGGATAGTCGCGCCACGGCACGTCGCCGAAATAGTCGATCACCGACAGCTGGGCCGCCGCGGCGAAGTCGGCGAGGCTGAGACGCTTGCCGGCCATCCAGTCGCGCTCGCCGAGCAGGCCCTCGATATAGGCCAGATGCCCGCGCAAGGCGTCGCGGCCGGCGCGCAGATTGGTCAGGTCGGGCGCGCCCAGGCCGAGCAGGCGCTTTTCCATCTTCTCGTGCAGCAGCAGCGAGCCGACCTCGAATTCGAACTTGCGGTCGAACCATTGCAGCAGGCGCCTGGCCTCGGCCCGTTCCGGCGGCTCACGCCCCAGCAGCGCCGGTTCCGGCTCCTGCTCTTCCAGGTGCTCGAGGATGGCGCGGCTCTCGCAAACCACCAGCCGCACGCCGCCACGGATCTCCACCAGCACCGGGGTGACGCCCGAGGGGTTGAGGGCGGTGAACTCCGGCGGACGCTCCCAGTAGCGCACCGGGACGTCGGAAAACGGCAGGCGCTTCTCGCCCAGCGCCAGGCGGACCTGGCGCGACGCGGGGTCGAGGGGGAAGTGGTAGAGGGTTCGGTCGACGCTCATGGCGTTTGGTCACATGTGAAACGATTCGCGCACAACGCGCGCATTGCCGTTAAGGGCGCGTTTACCGCGCTGCGGGGCCGGGCGTTTTTGACGCGATTTGAGGCGGTTGCGGGGCGGCGTCGTCTTCCGGCTCGGCATTGGCCTCGGCGAAGGCTCCGCCGTGCGGCGCGGCGCGGCCATGCGGATCGGCGTGGATGATGATGTCGGCGGCGGGAAACACCGCCAGCACCCGGTTTTCGGCGGCGACGATCACGGTGTGGGCGTCTTCCAGGCTGAGGTCGGGGGCGAGGTCGGCGTGCATCTGCATATGCACCACCGGCCCGGCCGCGCGGGTGCGCAGCTGGTGGACGCCCTCGATGCGGGGGTCCTGCGTCATCAGGGCCAGGATGCGGGCGCGGGCCTCGGCCGGCAGTTCGTGGTCCATCAGCTGGCTGGAGGATTCGCGGAAGACGCTGATCGCGCCCCAGACCAGCCAGGCCGCCACCGCGATGCCGGCCAGGGCGTCGGCGGCCGCGAAGCCGGTGGCGGCGGCCACGGCGATGCCGATCAGGGCCACGACGTTGGAGGCCAGGTCGGCGGCATAGTGGGCGCGGTCGCCCGACACGGCCACCGAGCCCGTCTGTTTCAGCACCCGGCCCTGGGCCACGATCAGGCCGCTGGTCAGCACGGTGGAGACCGCCATCGCGCCGATCGCCCAGGCGCCGTCGCCCATCGGCGCGGGATGCATGAGCCGGCGGATGGCCTCCTGGCCGATCAGCGCGGCGGAGGCGAACACCAGGCCGCCCTGGATCAGGCTGGCGAAGGCCTCGGCCTTGCCGTGGCCGTAGCGGTGCTCGTTGTCGGGCGGCGCGGCGGCGTAGCGCACCGCGAAGAAGGTGATCAGCGACGCCACCAGATCGAGGCTGGAATCGGCCAGCGACGCCATCAACGCGACCGACCCGCTGGCCACGAAGGCCGCCAGCTTGACCGCGATCAGCACCGCCGCGACCGCCACCGACAACAGGGTGATGCGGCGGGTGAGGGCGGCGGCCTCGGCGGGCGGCAGGCTGTAGGCGGCGGTGTTCATCGCTGCCTTTCTACCCGCAGAGCGCGCGCCGCCCCAGCGCGAACGACTCTCGGGTGGAGCGTTGTCGGACGGCGGACCGGGCGTCCACTCGCCTGACAGGGCTGGGGCGGATCGACGTTCGGGTTTGCGCGGGTCACCGGCGGCGGTGATGGGGTGAGTCCGCATTGGGCCTGGAAGGAAGAGAAGGGTAGGGGAGAAGAGGAAGAGGCTGCGTGGAGGGCGAGTCTAAGCCTGGGCCACCAGGTCCGGGATTGTCCTGCGCGCTTCGCGCGATTCGTCCGCCAGCGGCGATTCGGACCGTCGGCTTCCCGGACATCTTCCTCTTCTCCCCTACCCTTCTCTTCCCTCCGAGCCCAGGCTGACTCCAAGGCAGCCCACGGCCCCTGATGAAACCACGACGCTTCCGCCAGGCCTCTGAATATCGCTCTGCCTAGGGGTCGCCCCCTCCGGGGTCATCCGGCTCGTCTTCTTCGTCCTCGAAATCGTCGTCATCGTCCCAGAACTCGGGCTCCGGATCGGGCTCGTCGGGGGGCAGGTCAGGCCAGGCCGCGTAGGGCGAGCCCGGCGGGCGCTCATTGATCTCTTCCTGGGCCCAGGCTTCTTGCGCCATCGCCGTCCAGCGGGGCGACAGGTCCAGGTCGGCGCAGATCCGGGCGACCAGGGCGCCGATCGGCGCTTTCAGATCGCCGGTGATGTCGCGGTCGTAGAGCCGCTCGCGGGCCTCGCTGTCGAAGGCTTCACGCACGTAGCGGTCGGTGTAGCGGACCTTGGCGATCCGCCCGACGATGCGCCGCACACGGCCGGCGCGGTGGGTTCGGGCGTCATCGGCGGCAGTTCGCGCGGCGTGGCCGCCAGCGGCGGCCTCCTTCGCCACCCGGTCTCGCAGGGCGATGCTCATGCGCACGGCGCGCGACGCGCGGTCGAAGGCCCGGGCCAGGTCGGCGCAGGCGCGGGCGGAGTCCGCGTCGGGCTCCGCCGCCGCCGTCCCGACGATCCGGGACTTCAGTGCCAGGGCGATCTCAAGACCCGCTTCCGCCAGTTCGGACAGGATCGCCAGCCGGCGTTCGCTCCACGCGGCGGCGGCATCCGGGCGGGAGGCGCCAGGGGTCGGGACCGTTGTCGGGGTGATGTTGGGGCCGATGGACATGCGCCCATAAGGCCGCAAAGGCCTGGACCGTTGGAATAGCGGAATGCTTTTCGCTGTGGTCGAAAACCCACCGTGCCGGTCAGTACGAAGTGAAGGCGCTCTCGGCTCGGCCCGTTCGTGTGGTTCGTGTGGTTCGTGTCAAAATCTCGCGGCGTTTAGGTCGGCCGCAAGCGCGGCAAGGGTTGAACACGAACCACACGAACGGCGCTGCGCGCCTACACGAACGGGAGCCGACCTGGGGCTTCCGCTTCGCTTCCCGCCCAGTCAGCAGTTCATTCCGGCTCTTGCGAAAAGGCCTGGACCCGCGCGTGCGCGAGGATGAGCGGATGGATTTAGGGCAGTGCTTTCAATTACGTACGGACCTTAAGCCGCAGCCCTCGGCATGGGCCCGATGTAGCGTGACTGGGGCCGGATCAGACGGCCGCCGATAAGCTGTTCGCGGGCATGGGCGATCCAGCCGGCGACGCGGCCCATGGCGAAGACGCAGGTGAAGGCGGCGGGCGGGATGGCCAGGGCCTCCAGCAACAGGGCGGTGTAGAATTCCACATTCACGTCGAGCGGCCGGTTGGGCTTGCGCTCGCGCAGGATGGTCAGCACCGCCTGTTCCACGGCCTGGGCGAAGGCCAGCCGGCCGGGCAGGGTGTTGGAGCCCTCGCCCACCAGGGTGATGGCGCGTTTCAGGGCGTCGGCGCGGGGGTCGCGGACCTTGTAGATGCGGTGGCCGAAGCCCATCAGCCGCTCGCCGTGGTCGAGGGCGTTCTCGATCCAGGCGCGGGCGTTCTCCGGTGTGCCGATCTCATTGAGCATGTCGATGACCGGTCCTGGCGCGCCGCCGTGTAGCGGGCCCTTGAGCGCGCTGATCCCCGCCAGCACGGCGGAGGTCAGGCCGGCCTGGGTGGAGGCCACCACGCGGGCGGCGAAGGTCGAGGCGTTGAGGCCATGGTCACAGACGGTGACCAGATAGGCGTCCAGGGCGGCGGATTCCCTTAAGCCAGCGGTATGGCCGCGCAGCATGCGCAGGATATCGGCGGCATGACCGAGGTCGGGGTCGGGCGCGACGGGCGGCTGGCCGGCCTGGGCGCGGACGGCGGCGGCGGTGAAGACGGCGGGGGCCGCGATCAACCGCAGCGCGGTGGCCAGATCGTCGCCGTCCGCCAGCCGCGCGGTGAGCGAGCGCATGATTTCAATGGGTTGGCGGGCCAGCAGGCCCACATCCAGGGCCGAGACCTCGGCGAATACCTCGGCCCGGGCGCGGCCCAGGTCGGCGGTCAGGTCGGACGGCAGGTCCTCGAAGAAGCCGTCCAGCAGCAGGCCGGCCACCTCTTCGAAGCGGGTATGGCCGCTCAGGTCCTCGACCGGATAGCCCCGGATGATCAGGCGGCCGTTCTGACCGTCCACTTCCGACAACACGGTGTCCGCGGCGACGACGCCTTCAAGTCCATCGGACATGTCTTTTCTCCTCTTGACGTGATGAGACATTGCGCCGACGCTCAATGCCGTCAATCTTGATCAACTGAATCAATCAATGAACCAGACCGAATGGCTCTCGGCCGAGGAGGCGATGTCGCAGCTCGGCGTGCGGCCTCAGACCCTCTACGCCTATGTCAGCCGGGGCCGGATCGCCGCCGCCGCCGACCCCGCCGATCCTCGCCGCAGCCGCTACCGCGCGGCCGATGTGGCTGAGCTGGCAGGCCGCAAGGGCCGGGGCCGCAAGGCCGCCGAGGTGGCGGAAGGCGCCATCGCCTGGGGCGAGCCGGTGCTGACCAGCGCCATCACCACGGTGTCGGGCGGGATGCTGTTCTACCGGGGCCAGGATGCGGCCGACCTGGCCGAAACCGAGAGCCTGGAAGGCGTGGCGCGGCTGTTGCGCGGCGGTCATGGCGGGGCGCTGAAGGGGGCGCGGCGGGAACCCCCGGCGGCGGAGACGATGCGCGCGCGCCTGTTCCTGACCCTGGCCACCCGAGCCGGCGAAGACCCGCCGGCGCGCGGCCGCGCCGGACTGGCGTTGGCGCTGGAGGCGGCGGGCCTGCTGGACGCCGCCGCCGACGCGGTGTGCGGCCAGGTGGCCAAGGGCGCGATCCATGCCCGCATCGCCGAGACCTGGGGCTGCGACCCGGCCGGCGCCGACCTGATCCGCCGCGCCCTGGTGCTGTTGGCCGACCACGAGCTGAATGCCTCCACCTTCGCGGCCAGGGTCGCGGCGTCGACCGGCGCCTCTCTGGCGGCCTCCGCGCTGGCGGGGCTGGCCGCCTTGTCCGGCCCCCTGCACGGCGGCATGGCGGCGCGGGTCTGGAACCTGATCGAGGAGAGCCGCCGCATCGGGCCGGAGGCCACCGTGGCCGGGCGATTGGCGCGCGGCGCGCCCGTGCCGGGCTTCGGACATCCCCTCTATCCCACCGGCGATCCCCGCGCCGAAGCCCTGCTGGACGCCTTCGCCCCGCCGGGCGACCTGGCCGCGTTGCGCCGGACCGTGGAGGCCTCCACCGGCCACGCCGCCAACATCGACTTCGCCCTGGTGGCCATGGCCGACGGGTTGAAGCTGCCCGACGATGCGCCCTTCGCCCTGTTCGCGGTGGCGCGCACCGCCGGCTGGCTGGCCCATGCGGTGGAGCAGGTGCAGACCGGCCAGCTGATCCGGCCGCGGGCCCGCTATGTCGGGCCGGCGCCTACGGCCTGACGGCACACTCCAGGTCGGATGCAGAGCGGCCTTTTGCGCGTAAAAATTGCGCGCTAAGAGTTGGCGATGCGTGTCTTCAAACCCCTCCTGCTCGGCCTTGCGGCGGCGCTCCTCTGTATCGGCGCGGCCCCGGCGGCCGAAAGCCCGGCCACCGGCCTCGACCTGCCCCCGTCCGTCCGTTTCGCCGGGCCGGGCGATCATATGGCCGACGGGGAGGCGGGCCGGGGGGCCGTCATCGCCAGCGCGCCGCTGGCCTTCGCCCGCACCGGCATCCTCACGGAGGATGTCACCGGCAGAGGCTATTGGGTGCGCGGGGTGCTGGCCCCGGCTGGCTCGCCCGCCATCTATCTGGGCGCGGCCGCCTATAGCGTGACGCGCGGCGGCAGGCCGGTGTCGGGCATCCCCACGCCACATGGGGAATTCTGGTGCTTCCTGCCCAAGAAGGCGGGAGGCAGGCGCGAGACCCTGTGCCTGGGCGTCTTCCCCGGCGCCTCCCTCATCGGTCCAGACAACGCCAACCCCTATCTCTTCCATGGCTGGGCGCCCGCCAACGGACCGCCCAACATGGCCACCAAGGCCAGGATCGACGACAAACCGGTCGATCTGGGGGGCGAGATCAGGGTCGAATATGTGTTCAGCGGCTGGGGCCGCGACGACGTGGTGGTCAACATCCGCGCGGGAGGCCTGCCCGCCGAGCCCCTGCGCCTGTCGCGGGGGGCGGACGGCTCGGCCCTGCTGCGCACGCCCAGCGGCGTCCTGCGGATCACGCCGACCCCGGGCGATCCTACCCGCGCCCGGGTCACTCAGGTCACCACCGGCCCCTGACCGGGCCGCCCACCCTTGATTGAATTACCGCCGGGCGCGCGCGATGATCGCGCCTTCGTCCTGTTCGAGAGGTTTACGATGGTTCCGCGCCGCACCCTGGCCGCCCTAGCCCTGATGGCGGCGCTGCTTCCCGCCGCCGCCCTGGCCGGACCGGACGCCCCGCCGGCGGCGCGGCCGATGGTGGAAGGGGTGAGGAGCATGGTGATCAGCGGCCTGGCGCTTCCGATGGACTCCAGGATCAACATGCCCGGCAAGCGCCTGCCGGACGGAGCCCTGGCGGCCGGAGAGGTGTTTGTGAGCGCCTCCTTCACGACGGACGGTGGCGTCACCTCGAGCGTGGACTATCGGTTCGCCGGCTGGGGCAAGAACGGCCCCGTGGTCGAGGTGCTGGTCGGCGGCCAGAAGAAGCCCAACCGCTTCGCGCTCACCCCCGGCGCCGACGGATCGGTGATGCTCGGAACGCCATCGGGCGTCATGCGCCTGGCGCCCGTCGCCGGGGACGCAAAGCAGGCGATCCTGACGCTGGTGGTCGCCGACAGCTACACCCTCTCGCCTACGACCAAGCCCTGATACGAGACGGCAACAGGGCGGCCATAATTTCATGGCGGCCCTGAGCTATGGTGCCTCATGCGCTTGTCCCATGCCCTGCTTATCGCCCTCGCCGCCGCCCTGAGCCCGGCGCTCGCCCTGGCGGACGAGGCGGTCTCGACCAGCAATGGCGCGAGCGCGCCCGTCACCGTTCAAACGGACAATACGCCGACCGAGATCGGACGCGGCGACGCGGCTGGTCCGGTCCGCGATGCGGGTCCTGACCGGCGTATCCATGGCGAGGTCGGCGTGGCCGTGGGCACGGGAGGCTACCGCAGCGGCTATGTCGCCCTGAGCGGCCCCATCGGTGATCGCGGCGAAGCGGGCGTTGCCTTCAGCCAGACCAAGAGCGACCGTCGCGGCTACTACGGCGCGGGGCCGGTCGGGCCCGGCGTGGGACCGCAACCCTTCGTGACGAGCGATTGCGTCGAGGTCGAGCGTGAAGACGGGCTGGGCGACCCGGACCAGACGCCGGCCTGCCCGCCCGCGACGCACCGCTAAAACACTAGGCGCTCTCGGTCTCGTTGGCCGCCTGAGGCTCGCTCAGCGGATGGGTGATGCGGCTGATCATCTCCTTCGGGCAGACCTGCCAGAACATCCCCTTCATGCGGTCCCAGTCGCGGATGATCGCCTCGGCGAAGGCCGAGCCGGTCTCATGGGCGTGTTCGGCCACCAGGGCGCGGAGTTGACCCTCCCAATAGGGTGACGCCAGGCGCTGGACGACGACGCTGTCCCTGTTCACCTGGGCGGCGAAGCGGTCGTGCAGGTCCAGCACATAGGCCATGCCGCCGGTCATGCCGGCCGCGAAGTTGCCGCCCACGGGCCCGAGGATCACCACCGTGCCGCCGGTCATGTATTCGCAGCCGTTGGCGCCGACGCCCTCGACCACGGAGACCGCGCCGGAGTTCCTCACCGCGAACCGCTCGCCCGCCTGGCCGGCCGCGAAAAGCCGGCCAGCCGTGGCGCCATAGAGGACGGTATTGCCGAGGATGACGTTGCTCTCCGGCGACGCCAGGTGGGGCGAGGGGCGGATGACGATGAAGCCGCCCGACAGGCCCTTGCCCACATAGTCGTTGGCCTCGCCGGTCAGCTCGATGCGCAGGCCCTTGACCGCGAAGGCGCCGAGGCTCTGGCCGGCGGAGCCCTTCAGCTCCAGGGTCAGGTGGCCGCCTGGGAGCGCCGTCATGCCGAACTTGCGGGTGATGTGGCTGGAGACCCGCGCGCCGATGGCCCGGGCGGTATTCCGCACCGTGTAGGTCAGCTGCATCTTCTCGCCCCGCAGCAGGAAGGGGGCGGCGTCGCGCACGATCTGGGCGTCGAGGGTATCGGCCACCTCGTTGCGGCCGATCACCGTGTTGTAGGGCTTGTTGGGGCCCGGGTCGGCGCGGACCAGCAGGGGGTTGAGATCGAGGTCGTCCAGGTGTTCGCCGCCCCGGCTGACCTGGGCCAGCAGGTCGGTGCGCCCGACGATCTCCTGCAAGCTGCGATAGCCCAGCCGCGCCAGGATCTCGCGGACCTCCTCGGCGATGAAGGAGAAGAGCTGGATCACCTTGTCCGGCGTGCCGGTGAACTTGGCGCGCAGGGCCTCGTCCTGGGTGCAGACGCCCACGGGGCAGGTGTTGGAATGGCACTGGCGCACCATGATGCAGCCCATGGCGATCAGGCTGGCGGTGCCGATGCCGAACTCTTCCGCCCCCAGCATGGCGGCCATGACCACGTCGCGGCCGGTGCGGATGCCGCCGTCGGTGCGCAGCAGCACGGAGTGGCGCAGGTTGTTCAGCGTCAGCACCTGGTTGGCTTCCGACAGGCCCATTTCCCAGGGACCGCCGGCGTATTTGATCGAGGTCTGGGGCGAGGCGCCCGTGCCGCCGACCGCGCCGGAGATCAGGATGACGTCCGCCTTGGCCTTGGCGACCCCGGCGGCGATCGCGCCGATGCCGGTCATCGACACCAGCTTCACGCAGACGCGCGCATCCGGGTTGATCTGCTTTAAGTCATAGATCAGCTGGGCCAGGTCTTCGATCGAGTAGATGTCGTGGTGCGGCGGCGGGCTGATCAGCATCACGCCGGGGGTGGCGTGGCGCAGGCGCGCGATCATCTCGGTGACCTTGAAGCCGGGTAGCTGGCCGCCCTCACCGGGCTTGGCGCCCTGGGCGACCTTGATCTCGATTTCCCGGCACTGGTTCAGATATTCGGCGGTGACGCCGAAGCGGCCGGAGGCCACCTGCTTGACGGCGCTGTTGGGGTTGTCGCCGTTGGGCAGCGGGCGGTAGCGGGCGGAATCCTCGCCGCCCTCGCCGCTGACCGACTTGGCCCCGATGCGGTTCATGGCGATGTTGAGCGCGCCGTGGGCTTCGGGCGACAGGGCGCCCAGGCTCATGCCGGGGGTGACGAAGCGCTTCCTGATCTCGTTGACGCTTTCGACGTCGTCGGCGCCGATGGCCGTGCGGTCGGGCCGCCAGTCCAGCAGGTCGCGCGGCTGCATCGGCTGCTCGGCGGCCAGGCCTTCGGACCAGCGCTTGTAGAGGTCGTAGTCGCCGGTGGTGACGGCGTGCTGGAGCGTATGGATCAGGCGCGCCTCGAAGGCGTGGGCCTCGCCGGAGCGGCGCGCCTTGTAGAAGCCGCCGACCGGCAGGCTGACGGCGGCCGGGTTCCAGGCCTTGCGGTGGATTTCCACGGCCTTGGTTTCCAGACCGGCCAGGCCGATGCCGGAGATGCGCGAGGGCATGCCGGGGAAGAATTCGGCCACCAGGGCGCGCGACAGACCGACGGCTTCGAAGTTGTAGCCGCCGCGGTAGGAGGAGATGACCGCGATGCCCATCTTGGAGATGATCTTCAACAGACCCTGCTCGATGGCCGTCTTGAAGTTCACGCAGACGTCGCGAAGCGTCAGATCGCCCGACAGGCCCCGGTCCAGCCGGTCCTGGAAGCTTTCCTGGGCCAGCCAGGCATTGACCGCCGTGGCGCCGACGCCGACCAGCACCGCGAAATAGTGGGTGTCGAGGCATTCGGCCGAACGCACGATGATGGAGACGTAGGAGCGCAGTCCCTTGCCGACCAGGTGGGAGTGCACCCCCGCCGTGGCCAGGATCATCGGCAGGGCGACGCGGTCGCGCCCGCTCAGGTCATCGCTGAGCACGATGGTCGAACAGCCGCGCAGGGCGGCGTCCTCGGCGTCCGCGCGGATGCGGTCGAGGTTGGCGCGCAGGGCGTCGCCGGGCCGGGCTTCCGGCGCCGGCAGCGGCATGGTGCAGTCGATGATGGCCGCCGACTTCTCGCCCAGCAGGGTGAAGATGCGCTCATACATGCCGTTGGTGAGCACGGGGCTCTCCAGCACATAGACGTCGGTCTGGGTCTCTTCCTGGGCCAGGATGTTGCCCAGGTTCTTGAAGCGGGTCTTCAGGCTCATGACGCCCGTTTCGCGCAACGGGTCGATCGGCGGGTTGGTCACCTGGCTGAAGTTCTGTCGGAAGAAGTGCGACAGGGGCCGGTACTGGTCCGACAGCACGGCCAGGGGGGCGTCGTCGCCCATCGAGCCGATGGCCTCCTTGGCGTCTTCCACCATGGGGGCCAGGACCAGTTCGAGGTCCTCCAGCGACAGGCCGGCGGCGGCCTGGCGGCGGATCAGTTCCTCGCCGGCGTATTTGCGCGGCTCTGGCCCGGGGCCGATCTCCTTTTCCAGATCGACCATATTGCCCAGCCACTCGGTGTAGGGGTGGGCGTCGGCGAGACGGTCGACGATCTCGTCTTCGCCGTAGAGACGCCCCTCCGCCAGGTCGATGGCGATCATGCGGCCAGGCGCGATGGCCAGCTTGCGCACGATGCGGTTTTCGGCGACGCCGCACATGCCGGCTTCGGAGCCCATGATCACCAGGCCGTCGTCGGTATAGGCGACGCGCAGGGGGCGCAGGCCGTTGCGGTCCTTGCCGGCCACGACCCAGCGGCCGTCGGTGGCGCACAGGGCCGCGGGGCCGTCCCACGGCTCCATGACGGCGTTGCAGTAGCTGTAGAGGGCCTTGTGCGACGGCTTCATCTGCTCGTCGGACTTTGCCGTCCAGGCCTCGGGCATCAGCAGTGCCTTGGCCATGGGGGCGTCGCGGCCGGCGCGGACCAGCACCTCAAAGGTGTTGTCGAGGGCGGCGGAGTCGGAGCCGCCGGGCTGGACCACGGGCTTCACGTCGTCGCCGAACTCGCCGAACGCCTGGGCGGCCATGCGGATCTCATGGCTCTTCATCCAGTTGACGTTGCCCTTCAGCGTATTGATCTCGCCGTTGTGGGCCAGCATGCGGAAGGGCTGGGCCAGGCGCCATTCCGGGAAGGTGTTGGTGGAATAGCGCTGGTGGAAGATGGCCACGGCGGCGGCGAAGCGTTCGTCGCGCAGGTCGGGATAGAATTCGTCGATATGTTCGGCCAGGAACATGCCCTTGTAGATCAGGGACTTGGCCGAGAAGGAGCAGAGGTAGAAGCCGTTGATGGCCGACTGGGCCACGCGCTTTTCGATCCGCTTGCGGCAGAGGTAGAGGGCGCGTTCCAGCGCCTCGCCTTCCATGCCGGCCGGGGGCGAGAGCATGATCTGCTCGATCTCGGGGCGGGAGGCATTGGCCTTCTCGCCGATCACGGCGGTGTTCACCGGCACCTGGCGCCAGCCGTAGATGTAGAAGCCAAAGCGTAGCGCCTCGCTCTCGACGATGGTGCGCGCGGCCTCCTGGGCGCCCAGGTCGGTGCGGGGCAGGAAGACCTGGCCCACGGCGACGGGACCGGGGCGCAGCTTGTGGCCGATGGCCTCCACATGGGCGGCGAAGAAGTCCTGCGGCACGGAGACGAGGATGCCCGCGCCGTCGCCGGTCTTGCCGTCGGCGTCGATGGCGCCGCGGTGCCAGACGGCCTTCAGGGCCTTGATGGCCAGCTCGACCACTTCACGCCGGGGTTGGCCGTCGATGGCGCAGACCAGGCCCACGCCGCAGGCGTCGCGCTCGGTGGACGGATCGTAGGCGTGGCCGTCGATCAGCGCCTGGCGGTTGCGGTGATAGCGTTCGGTGTCGGTTTCACGGATCGTCATGATCGTCACTCCGCCGCGATGAGGGCTGGTGAGGCCGCCCTGGCCTGTAGCCAGCTATGGATGCTGTCGGCCGCGTCGCGGCCGTCGCGGATGGCCCAGACCACGAGCGAGGCGCCGCGCACGATGTCGCCGGCGGCGAAGACGCCGTCGAGGTTGGTTTCAAGCGTCTTCAGGTCTGCGCGGATCGTGCCCCAGCGGCTGGTCTTCAGGGTGGGTTCGGCAAAGGCGGTGGGCAGGTCTTCCGGATCGAAGCCCAGGGCCTTGATGACCAGGCCGGCGGGGCGTTCGAAGTCGCCGCCCTCGATCTCTTCCGGCGCCTGGCGGCCCGATGAGTCCGGCGGGCCCAGCCGCATGCGCGCGGCGCGCACGCCGGAAACGCCGGCGGCCTCGCCGGTGACGGCGCGCGGCGCGGCCAGCCATTCGAACACCACGCCCTCTTCCTCGGCGTTGGTCACTTCGCGCAACGAGCCCGGCATGTTGGCCTTGTCGCGGCGGTAGAGGCAGGTGACGGAGGAGGCGCCCTGGCGCACCGCCGTGCGCACGCAATCCATGGCGGTGTCGCCGCCGCCGATGACCACCACATCCTTGCCTTCGGCGTTCAGCTCGCCCGACTCATAGGCCGGCACGTCGTCGCCGAAGCCCTTGCGGTTGGAGGCGATCAAATAGTCGAGCGCCGGCACCACGCCGTTCGAACCCACGCCCGGGACGGTAAGGTCGCGGGCCTGATAGACACCCGTGGCGATCAGCACGGCGTCGTGTTGCTCGCGCAGCTGCGCCAGGGTGGCGTCGCGGCCGACCTCGAAGCCGAGCTTGAAGATGATGCCGCCGTCGGCGAGGCGACGTGTGCGCCGCTCGACCACGTCCTTTTCCAGCTTGAAGCCGGGGATGCCGTAGATCAGCAGGCCGCCGGCCCGGTCGTGGCGGTCATAGACGGTGACGCTGTAGCCCTCTTCGCGCAGCTGCTCGGCGGCGGCGAGGCCGGCCGGTCCGGCGCCGATGATGCCGATGGACTGGCTGCGGGCGGCGCGGGGCGTGAGCGGCTTGACCCAGCCGGCCTCCCAGGCCTTGTCGCTCAGATAGCGTTCGACCGAGCCGATGGTGACGGTGCCGTGCCCCGACTGCTCGATGACGCAGTTGCCTTCGCACAGGCGATCCTGCGGGCAGATGCGGCCGCAGATCTCGGGCATGTTGTTGGTCGCCTGCGACAGGTCATAGGCTTCCTGCAGGCGCCCGGCGGCGGTCATCCGCAACCAGTCGGGGATGTTGTTGTGCAGGGGGCAATGGGTCTGGCAGAAGGGGATGCCGCACTGGGAGCAGCGCGACGCCTGCTCGGAAGCCTTCTCATCGATGAAATCGGCGTAGATCTCATGGAAATCACGGTCGCGCGTTTCCGCGGCGCGCTTTTGCGGCGTGCGGCGTTCGACGGTGGTGAACTTCAACATGCGCTCGGCCATGGCCGGACTTTCCCTTCCCGAGGTCTGGCCGGTCTCTATGGGGGCAAATTTGACCCTGAAAACGCTATAGTCCACCGATTGGACTATTTTTTGTCGACTCTGGCCGGTTTGTGACCGGCCCGATCAAGAATGCCGCAAATATCGTCCACTTTGTGGATTATGCCTTGTAACCCCCAACGTCGAGAGCATCGATGACCGACTGGCTGATCGCCATCTTCCTGGGCCTGATCGAGGGCCTGACCGAATTCATCCCGGTGTCGTCCACCGGCCACCTGCTGCTGGCCAAGACGGCGCTGCACCTGGGCGACGTGCCCTGGAACACCTTCATCGTGCTGATCCAGCTGGGCGCGATCCTGGCCGTGGTGGTGGTCTACTTCCAGCGGCTGTGGAATGTGCTGCTGCGCCTGCCCACCGATCCGCAGGCGCGGCGCTTCGTGCTGACGGTGCTGCTGGCCTTCATCCCGGCGGTGATCGCCGGGGTCACGGTCTACAAGTTCATCAAGGAGGTGCTGTTCGACAGCCCGCTGATCATCTGCTGGTCGCTGCTGCTCGGCGGCATCGCGTTGCTGCTGCTTGAGCGGTTCGCCCCGGCGCCGCGCACCCGTGACGCCATGAAGCTCAGCCTCGGCACGGCCATCGGTATCGGCCTCTTCCAGCTGCTGTCGCTGGTGCCGGGCGTGTCGCGCTCCGGCTCGACCATCGCCGGCGGCCTGCTGCTCGGCCTCGACAAGAAGGCGGCGGCGGAATTCTCCTTCTTCCTGGCCATCCCCACCATGGGCGCCGCCTTCGCCAAGGACGCCTGGGAAAACCGCACCATGATCCATGGCCACGATCTGGGCCTTATCGGCGTCGGCTTCGTGGTGTCCTTCATCGTGGCCATCGTCGTCATCCGCTGGATGCTGGCCGTCGTCGAGCGGCGCGGGTTCACGCCCTTCGCCTGGTGGCGGATCGTGGTCGGCGCCCTGGGCCTGGGCCTGCTCTACATGAAGGTGATCTAGGCCCGACGGGCCTGGACGGCGCCGGGCCTCAGTAGGCCCCGGCGGGCAGTTCGGCGTACTGTCCGCCCTTGCGGTAGCGGTAGAGGTAGGTGGGCGCGATGGCCTCCAGGGCGGCGGGCGTGACGCCCAGCTCGGCCAGGCCGGGCAGGGCCGGGTCGGCGACGTTGTCGCTCTTCAGAAGCTCGACGTAGTCGCGGGTCAGCGGCGGCGGGGGGACCAGGCCCACCATGCCGCGCAGGCCGGCCATGATGTCGCCGCCGATGCCGACAAGGTCGGCCACCGCATAGGGCAGCGGCAGCAGGACGCGGGAGCGGCCCGTTTCACGCAGCACGAACTGCAGCAGTTCGCGCAGGGTGAGCACGGACGGGCCGGCCAGTTCGTAGGTGCGGCCGGCGCAGGCCGGGTCGATGACGGCCTTGGCCACGGCGGCGGCCACGTCGGAGACCCAAACGGGTTGCAGCTTCGGGCCGTTGGTTCCACCGATCACCGGCAGGACGGGGCTCAGCGAGGCCATCAGGGCGGCGGTGTTGAGGAGGCTGTCCTCCTGGCCGAAGATGAAGGCCGGGCGCAGGATCACCGCATCGGGATAGACGGCGCGCACGGCGGCTTCGCCCTCGCCCTTGGTGCGGGCGTATTTGCAGGCCGAGCCCGTATCGGCGCCGATGGCGGACAGCTGGACGAAGCGGGTGACGCCCTTGGCCCTGGCGGTTTCGGCCACGGTCCTGGCGCCCATCACATGCACGGCCTGGAAGCCCTGGCGGCCGCTTTCATAGCCGACGCCCACCAGGTTGATGCAGGTCTCCGCGCCGATCAGTGCGCGCTCGACGGAAAGCGGCGAGCGGATGTTGGCCTGGACCACCTCGATCTGGCCGACATCGCCCAGCATGCGCATGCGATAGCCGCGCCCCGCGTTGCGCGCGGCGACCCGGACGCGCAGGCCCTGTTTGGCCAATGCGCGCACCACCTGACGGCCCACGAACCCCGTGCCGCCGAAAACGGTGACCAGACCCTGCATGCTTATCGTCCTTAGATGTCGAGGGTCGGATAGACCACGCCGCCGCGACGCGCAATGCGGGCGGCTTTCCAGACGGCCCGGGCATGGTTAGCGTGACCGCGTTTTGGGTCACGAGGGTACGGGCATGCGTTGGCAAGCGGCGTGGATGACGACGGCGGCGATGGCGCTTCTGGCGGGGCCGGCCCTGGCCGAGGAGAAGGCGCCGCCCGCCAAGGCGCCGGCGGTCAAGCCGATCAAGGCCGGCAAGCGCGACGAGAAGGTCTGGAAGGCGGTGGAAGCCGCCACGCCGGGGGCGCTGGACCTGCTGAAGCAGCTGGTGGCCATCGATTCCCAGACCGGCGACCTGGAGGGCGCGGCCAGGATCCACGCCATCCTGATCCCGCGCTTCAAGGCCCTGGGCGCCGCGGTCGAGGTGGCGAAGTCGGAAGCGCCCGACGTGGCCGCCGACAACCTGGTCTTCACCCTGACCGGCGCGGGCAAGGTCCGCATCCTGATCATCGCCCACATCGACACGGTGTTTCCCAAGGGCACGACGGCCAAATGGTCGTGGAGCGTCAACGGCGAGCGCATCAGCGGACCGGGGATCACCGACGAGAAGGGCGGGGTGGTCGAGGCCCTGACCGTGCTGGAGGTGCTGAAAGGCCTGGGCCACAAGGACTATGCGAAGATCACCGTCCTGATCGACGGCAGCGAGGAGACCGGCTCGCCCGGCTCCACCCAGCTGATCAAGAAGTTGTCGCGCGAGCACGACGTGGAGCTGAACATGGAGCCCGGCGACGCGCCGGACGCCGTCACCGTGTGGCGCAAGGGCTCGGCCAATATCCGCATCGACGTGCACGGCCGCGCCGCCCATGCCGGCGTCGCGCCCCAGAACGGCCGCAACGCCGCGGTGGAGCTGCTGCACCAGCTGCTGGTGCTGGATAAGTTCCCCCATTCCGGCGACCAGGAGACGGTCAACCTGACCGTCCTGCGGGCCGGCGAGCGGACCAACGTCATCCCCGACCTGGCCTCCGCCACCATCAATGTGCGGGTGCGCAAGCTGGAGGACTACGACCGCATCACCGGCGTCTTCCAGGCCAACGCCAAGACCACCCTGGTGCCCGACACCACGGTCGAGGTGAGCCGCACCGGCAACTTCCCGCCGCTGGGCGACAACCCCGGCACCGCCGGCCTGGCGGCCCGCGCCCAGCGCATCTATGGCGAATTGGGCAGGCCTTTGGGGCTGGCCGGCAACGGCGGCGCCTCGGAATCGGCCCTGGCCTCGGCCGAGGGCGCGGCGGCCATCGACGGCCTGGGGCCGGTGGGCGGCGACTTCCACACCGACCATGAGTGGATGGACACGACCACCGTGACCCCCCGCTACTATCTGGTCGCGCGGCTGATCATCGACCTCGGCAAGACCCCGCCGATGCGGACGGACGGCCGCTGATCGAACAACAGGCCATTGACCGCAAAACAGCGGCGCCCTAAGAGGCCCCCTCTCGCGATCCGGCGGTGTCGGGAAGCGTGCCCAGGTGGCGGAATTGGTAGACGCGCTGGCTTCAGGTGCCAGTGGCTGTAAGGCCGTGAAGGTTCGAGTCCTTTCCTGGGCACCATCCCGATACCGCCGGTCGCGAGTTAGTTCCGCGGCCGGCGGAAATCCCCAAAAATCAGACCGCCTCGAGACGACGATGCTCGTCGGCCTCCCCACATACCTACCGGGCGCCCGCCCCTTGGCTTGCGCCCCGGAAGAAGACCTATAGGTAAGGGGCTGTATTCAACCCTCCGGAGCCTTCGCGACTTGGCCAATCATCTGCATGAAGGCGACCTGCCCGACGGCCTGTTCGCGGGCGTCACCTCGGTGGCCATCGATTCCGAGACCATGGGCCTGCGCCTGGGCCGCGACCCGCTCTGCGTGGTGCAGATCTCGGCCGGCGACGGCGACGCCCATGTGGTGCGGCTGTCGCGCCCGGATTACGACTGCCCCAACCTGAAGAAGCTGCTGACCGACCCTAGCGTCACCAAGCTGTTCCACTTCGGCCGCTTCGACATCGCCATGTTCCAGCTGCACCTGGGGGTGACGACCTCGCCCGTCTACTGCACCAAGATCGCCTCGAAGCTGGCGCGCACCTACACCGACCGCCACGGCCTGAAGGACGTCACCCGCGAGCTGATCGGCGTCGATCTTTCCAAGGCCCAGCAGAGTTCGGACTGGGGCTCGCCGACGCTTTCGCCCGAGCAGCTGGCCTATGCCGCCAGCGACGTGCTGCACCTGCACGCCCTGCGCATCCGGCTCGACGCCATGCTGGTGCGCGAGGGCCGCATGGAACTGGCCAAGGCCGCCTTCGCCTATCTGCCCCACCGCGCCATCCTTGACCTGGCCGGCTGGGAAGAGGTGGATATCTTCGCCCACAGCTAGGGCCCCTTCAGGAGGCACGCGCCATGAGCGCCGCCGACGGCCATCCGCCGATCAACCCCGAAGCGCTGCCGGCCGGCCCGCGCACCGCCGACTTCGCGCGGTGGCGGCGCCATTCGCGCGCCATCAAGGTGCTGCGCCGCGTCCTGCCCGTGGCGATGGGCATCATCGTCATCACCATGATCGGCGCGGTGGCCCTGTCCGGCATCCTGGCGCCCAGC
This sequence comes from Caulobacter sp., assembly GCA_028291055.1. Taxonomy (GTDB): domain Bacteria; phylum Pseudomonadota; class Alphaproteobacteria; order Caulobacterales; family Caulobacteraceae; genus Caulobacter. The sequence continues at coordinate 15,461 of JAQGIP010000052.1, read as the reverse complement.
AAGGTGCTCAAGGACGCCCTGGGCTCCATCCACATGGTCAATCCCCGCTTCCAGGGCCGCGACAGCAAGGGCCGCGCCTTCGTGTTGTCGGCCAAGGAGGCGTCGCGCGATCCCAACGACCAGCAGCAGGTGCTGCTGCAGGAGCCCTATGTCTCGCTCGGAAACGACACGCCCACGCCGACCCGCCTGATGGCCAAGACGGGCGTCTATCGCGAGGGCGACCGCATGCTGCGCCTCAACGGCGACGTGCGGCTCGACGACGGATCCGGCTACCGCTTCGCCAGCCAGGAGGCCCTGGTCGACACCAGGAAGGGCGAGCTGGTGGGCAAGTCCAGCATGGCCGCCGACGGTCCCATGGGCCAGGTTCAGGCGGGTTCCTTTAGTGTCGACAACAAAGGTAAGACCGCGAATTTCAAGGGTGGGGTTCGCGCCCGGCTCAATCAGCACTAAGTAGGGGCGAGGTCCGCTAGCGGTTCGAGGATGAATATGTCGGGGATGAAGCTCGCGGCGAGCGCCGCTCTGGTCGTCTGCCTTACGGCGGGCAGTGCCTGGGCCCAGCTTTCGGCCGCCAATCCGAAGGCGCCGATCGACATGTCCGCCGACGAATCGCAGGTGTCGGTCGACAGCTGCAAGACCGTTTTCCGCGGCCAGGCCGAGGCCCTGCAAGACGACCGCCGGCTGCGCGCCCACACCATCACCGCCTTCGCCGCCAAGACCGCCAAGGGCTGCGGCGACGCAACCCGCCTGGAGGCCGACGGCGACGTCTACTACGTGACCCCCGAGCAGGTGGTGCGCGGCGACCACGCCGTCTACTCCATCGCCTCGGGCAGCATCGTGGTCAGCGGCAACGTCATCGTGCTTCAGGGCAAGAGCGTCGCGCGCGGCGAGCGGCTGACCATCAATGTGGCCACCAAGGAAGTGCTGATGGAAGGCCCGCATGGCCGCGGCGCGCCCGGTCGGGTCCGCGCGGTGGTCTATCCCGACGCCACCGCTCAGAAGTAACGGGCTTAAAGGCCCCGCCGATGAACACCACGCCCCGCTCCTCCATCCTGTCGCACGTCGGCCCGATCGGCGGCGCCATGCCCGCGCAGGGCGAGACCGCGATCGCGGCGGTTCGCGACGCCGTGCCTCAGGCCAGCCCGACCGAGGGCCTCTATGTGGACGGCATCGGCAAGACCTTCCGGGGCCGCCCGGTGGTCAAGAGCGTCACCCTGCGCCTGGCGCGCGGCGAGGTGGCGGGCCTGCTGGGGCCCAACGGCGCCGGCAAGACCACCTGCTTCTACATGATCACCGGCCTGGTCCCGGCCGACTATGGCCGCATCTACCTGGACGGCCAGGACATCACCCCCCTGCCCATGTACCAGCGCGCCCGCATGGGCCTGGGCTACCTGCCCCAGGAAGCCTCGATCTTCCGGGGCATGACGGTGGAGGAGAATGTCCGCGCCGTGGTCGAGCTGCGCCAGCCCGATGACCTGAAGGCCCGCGAGAGCACCAAGAAGCTGCTGGAAGAGCTGCACATCGACCACCTGCGCGCCGCGCCGGCCGTGTCGCTGTCGGGCGGTGAACGCCGCCGGGTGGAAATCGCCCGGGCGCTGGCCAGCGAGCCGGCCTTCATGCTGCTCGATGAACCCTTCGCCGGCATCGATCCGATGGCCATCGCCGATATCCGCGAAGTCATCGGCTACCTGAAGAAGCGCGGCATCGGCATCCTGATCACCGACCACAATGTCCGCGAAACCCTGGGCATCATCGACCGCGCCGCCATCATCCACTCCGGCGAGGTGCTGTTCGAGGGCTCGCCCGAACAGGTGCTGGCCAACGCCGACGTGCGCCGCGTCTATCTCGGCGACCGGTTCTAGCCCCTTATTCTACCGTCATTGCCGGACTTGTTCCGGCAATGACGGTAGGTGGAGAGGCGTTGCGCGCTATCCCCTCGGTTTGCAGGTCCACACCTGCCAGGCCCCGCCCCAGGGCGCGCTGACCACCGCCTCATCCACGATATCGGCGGCCGCCTTCACCTGCCGCCAGAGGCGCAGGGGCTTCAGGCCCAGCCATTGGGTCACGCCGAACACCCCGCCGGGCGCCAGGAAGCGGGCGTAGTGGTCCAGCAGGGCGATGGGATCGCCCAGGTATTCGATGCATTCGGGGAAGACGATGGCGTCGAAGCGCTCCGCACCCGCGTCATAGCGCGCGCCGTCGCCGAGCGTGAAGCGCGCCGCCGGGTCGGTGATTCGCGCCCGCGCCTTAGCGATCGCCAAATCGGAGAGGTCGACGCCCAGATAGGCGGCCGGGGCAAAGGGACGCAGGCTATCGTGGAACACGCCCTCGCCGCAGCCGATGTCGAGCACGCGCGGATGGGCCACGGATTCGCTGACCAGGGCGGCCAGCAGGCGATGGTGGTGGCGCTGCTCGGAGTTCAGCAGGCGGTCGTAGCCGCCGCTGTGCAGGCGGTCCCAATAGGCAGCGGGCCGCGCGCCCGGGCCGGCCCCACCCCGGCGCATGAAGGTCTCCCCCACCCAGGGGTGGTCCAGGGCGGCCAGTTCGAGGAACCGCCGCCAACGTAAATAGGCCATGCCACCTCGCTCGACCGCGCGTCAGTGCAAGAACGGCGCCGCCTTTGGCCGACGTTAACCAATGGCCGCCATTCTCACCCCAGGTTTTACGTTTCGAACGCCTGGGGAGGGCGGTTTTGGCGCTCAGTCCGCGACTTGAGATACGGCAGGGCCAGAGTCTGGTCATCACGCCGCAGCTGCAGCAGGCCATCAAGCTGCTGCAGTTGAACAATGTCGAGCTGGAGGCCTTCGTCGAAGCCGAGATGGAGCGCAACCCGCTGCTCCAGCGTGATGAACGCGACGCCGAGCCCGAGCCCGAAGACAGCGCCCGCATCGAAGCCACCGACTTTTCCGCCGACAACGTCCCCGACGCCACCGCCGCCCAGGAATATGACGGCGGCGCCAGCGACGCCTTCGCCGACGCCGCGCCCGGCGAACGCGCCACCGGCGACGCCGGCGACGAGGCCGCGCAACAGGCCGGCGGCCAGGTCGACTGGTCGCGCGCCGGATCCGGCGGCTCCTTCGAACTCGACGACGACATGGAAGGCCGACTCAGCCGCGCCAAGACCCTGTCGGAACATCTGCACGAGCAGCTGTCGGTCACCACGCTGAACGAATCCCAGCGCGCCATCGCCTCGGTGCTGATCGATGCGGCGGACGAGGGCGGCTATATGCGCGCCGACATCTTCGAGATCGCCGAGCGGCTGGGCTGCACGGTGCGGATGGTGGAAGACGTGCTGGGTGTGCTGCACGGCTTCGAGCCCACCGGCGTGCTGGCCCGCGACGTGCGCGAATGCCTTTCCCTGCAGCTGAAGGAGCGCAACCGCTTCGATCCGGCCATGGCCGCGCTGCTCGACAACCTCGAACTGCTGGCGCGGCGCGACATGCCGGGCCTGCGCCGCGTCTGTGGCGTCGACGACGAAGACCTGCGCGAGATGATTTCCGAGCTGAAGGGCCTGACGCCCCGGCCCGGCGCGGCCTTCGGCGGCGAACCCAGCCATGCGGTGGTGCCCGACGTCTATGTGCGCGAGGGCCTGGGCGGGCTGTGGCTGGTGGAGTTGAACACCGACACCCTGCCGCGCGTGCTGGTCGACCAGCGCTATCACGCCCGGGTCAGCGGCGGGACGCGCACCGACCAGGAAAAGACCTTCGTCTCCGACTGCATGGCGTCGGCCAACTGGCTGGTCAAAAGCCTCGACCAGCGGGCCAAGACCATCCTGAAGGTGGCCAGCGAGATCGTGCGCCAGCAGGACGGGTTCCTCGCGTTTGGCGTCGAACACTTAAGGCCGCTGAACCTGAAGACCGTCGCCGACGCCATCGGCATGCACGAGAGCACCGTCAGCCGGGTCACCTCCAACAAATACCTAGCCACCCCGCGCGGGGTGTTCGAGATGAAGTTCTTCTTCACCTCCTCCATCCAGTCGTCGTCCGGCGGCGAGGCCCACTCGGCCGAGGCCGTGCGCCACCGCATCCGCCAGCTGATCGAGGCGGAGGCGAGCGAGGCCACCGTCCATTCCGACGACCGCATCGTGGAAATCCTGAAAGAGGCCGGCGTCGACATCGCCAGGCGCACCGTGGCCAAATACCGCGAGGCCATGCGCATCCCCTCGTCGGTGGAGCGCCGCAGGGTGCTGCGCGAGGCGGTCTGAGGTTGCGTCAGGTACTCGACGGATAACGTCGAAAGGTTCCGTCACAAAACTGCGTTCGGGGCGGTGTCCGTGCTTGCTTGACACCTGCCCTGGCGAGGCGTTCGCTACCGCCTATGCAAGTACAGGTCTCCGGCAAACATGTCGCCGTCGGTGATGCCCTGCGTGAGCGGGTCACCGACGAGATCACGTCCTCCATCGGAAAATACTTCGACCGCGGCGGCGACGCCGAGGTTGTCGTCTCCAAGGAGGGGCATTCCTTCAGGGTCGACTGCGGCGTGAAGCTGGCCTCCGGCCAGGCGCTCCAGAGCCACGGCCTGGGCAACGACGCCCATACGGCCTTCGACGCGGCCCTGGCCAAGATCGAAACCCGGGTGCGCCGCTACAAGCGCAGGCTGAAGAGCCATTCCGTGGCGGCCACCGCCAAGGCGGCCGAGACGGCGGCCTACTACACCCTGCGCGCGCCCGACGACGATGAGGACGCTCAAACGGGCGACATCGACGGCTGGGAATCCGATTCGGAACACCCGGCGGGGGCGCCCACCGGCATGGTGATCGCCGAATCCCTGGCCGAGGTGAAGACGATGACCGTTTCCATGGCGGTCATGGAACTCGACTTGACCGAATCTCAAACAATCGTGTTTAGGAACGTCGCTCACGGCGGATTGGCCGTGGTATATCGCCGGCCCGATGGGAACATCGGCTGGATCGACCCGGAACGCACAAAATCGTTGAATGGAGCCAAGGCGCACGGGAGCGCCTGACACAGTTCGGCGTTAGTGACCGTACGGGGTCGGCGGTCAGCGAGCGAGTTCAAGAAAAGCGTATGGATATCGGGGTTTTGTTGGATCGGGGGGCCGTGGCCGCCCGCCTCAGTGCATCGACGAAACGTCAGGCCCTCGGCGCCATAGCCGAGCTGGCGGCCCGTCAGTTGCGCCTGCCTTCGGGCGTCATTCTCGATGCCCTGATGGAACGCGAGGCCGCCGGCTCGACCGGCGTGGGCCAGGGCATCGCCATTCCCCATGCCCGCCTGAAGGGCCTCACCGCCATCCGCGGCGTCTTCGTGCGCCTGGATCAGCCGGTGGATTTCGATTCCATCGACGAGCAGCCCGTCGACCTGCTGTTCGCCCTGTTCGCGCCGCCGGAAGCCAGCACCCAGCACCTGCGGGCCCTGGCCCAGGTGTCGCGCCTGCTGCGCCAGGCCGACCTGCGCCAGCAGCTGCGCATGGCGCGCTCGCCGGACACCCTCTATGCGCTGCTGGTCAGGGACGTGCATTCGTCGGCGGCGTAGCGGGTAACTCTTTCCCTCCCCCTATCGGGGGAGGGTGACGAGCGCAGCGAGGCGGGTGGGCAGGCGCCCACTAAACTCGATAGGTCGGTGCTGAATAGATCGGGTCAAGGCTTTACGTGCGCCGCTTAGGGCGCCCGCCCACCCGTCTGCCGCTGCGCGGCAGCCACCCTCCCCCAATCGGGGGAGGGAAAGCCATTTGCTAGTGCACCGAAACCGGCGCCAGTTCATGCGCCAGGGCGGCGGCGACGGCGGAACTCTTGTCGGCCATCACGGCCAGGCGCGCGCCGTCCGCGCGGTGGACGGCATAGAGGGTTTGCGCGGGATCCAGGTCCAGCGTCTGTTCAGCGGGAGCCTCCGCCAGGATTTCCGAGGCCCTCACGGGCCGGACATAGACCAGGTCCGGCGCGCCCAGGGCGGCGAAAGCTTCGGTCGTCAGTAGATGTGGCGTCATTTGACCGCCTCCTTGACTCATTGAACGCGCCGATGGGCCTCCGGTTCGGCCGGCCCTTTGCGCGACTTGGGTTTGCTTGCTCATCACGCTGTCCGGATGGGGATCCGCTTGACCGGATATTCCGGGTCCGGGCGGCTCAGATCCACATGCAGCAGGCCGTGTTCGAGGGTCGCCGCCTCCACCTCCATGCCGTCGGCCAGCACGAAGGCGCGCAGGAACCCTCGGGCCGCGATACCCCGATGCAGGAAGGCCCGGTCACCGTCGGAGGCCGGCGCGTCACGCCGTCCTGCGACGGTCAGCTGGCTGCCCTCGACACTCACCTCCAGCTGGTCCGGCGAAAAGCCGGCCACCGCCAGGGTGATGCGCACACCGCCGCCGTCCCGGGCTTCCACATTGTAGGGCGGATAGCCCTCCGTGGCGGCCTTGGCGGCGCGTTCGATCAGGTTGCGGGTATGCTCGAAGCCCAACAGGAAGGGGCTGTCGAAGAGCAGGGTGCGGGTCGTCATCGTGGTTGGTCCTCGAGTCCTTGTCAGCGACTCCCGCGAAAACGGTCCCAAAGGCGGCGGCCGGTCTCGCGGTTCCCCTCATAGGTGGCGATGGGCAACCCGCTGCGCAAGCGCCCGGCGCGGGCATCTGCCGCAGTGACCGCCCGCGCCGGCCACGCCATAAACCTCGTCCTAAGCCGGACCTATCGGGGGACGATCCCATGCTGAAGCGCGTCAACGCCATCGCCGCCGGCGAATACACCTCCGCCTTCGCCGTGGTGGTCGTGGCCGCCATGACCGGCGCGCGGGCCGCCGAGGGCATGAGCGCCCTGCAATGGGCCGGTGGCCTGGCCGCCGTGGCCGGGACCGTGGCCTGGGCCGTGATGGTGCGGGTATGGCCGATGCGGGCCCGCAGCCAGGCCTGAGACTCCGCGCTTGATCCGGCGCATGCTTAACCCGACCTAAAGCCGCTATGCAGCCTTGTGCGCCACAAGCGGCGCGCCCTTGGCGCCGCACGGAGCGGCGGCGGCGATGATGCTCGATCTCTTTCGCCAGGCGCCCTGGCTGACCGGCGAGCGTATCCGCCGCTTCGCCCTGGTCTTCGCGCTCTGCGCGCTCGCCATGCTGGCCTTCGACTTCTGGACCCATTCGGGCCCCGGCCATGTGGACGCCCACGGCGAGCAGTTGGCGCGCGACTTCGTCAATTACTGGTCGGGCGCCCGCATCGCCGACCAGGGCCACGCCACCGCCGCCTACGACATCAACGGCTTCCTCGCCTATCAGCGCGGCCTGACCGCGCCCGGCGCGGAGTTCAAATGGTACGGCTATCCGCCGTCGGCCATGCTGCTCACCCTGCCCCTCGGCTTGCTGCCCTACGTCCCCGCCCTGGCCCTGTGGCTGATCGGCGGAGCGCTGATCGGCGCCTGGATGCTGCGGACCGGGATGCTGCGGGCCGGGATGGGCTGGCGCATGGCGCTGCTGGCCCAGTTGGCCGCCCCCGCCGCCTTCCTCAACGCCTATGCGGGACAGAACGGCCAGTATTCCGCCGTGCTGCTGGCCGGGGGCGTGATGCTGCTCGACCGCCGCCCGTGGATCGCCGGCCTGCTGTTCGGACTGCTGAGCTACAAGCCCCAGCTGGGCCTGCTGATCCCCGTGGCCCTGCTGGCCGCGGGACAGTGGCGCGCCTTCCTCTCCGCCGGCGTGGCGGTGGTGGGACTTGCACTGGCCTCGGGCCTGCTGCTGGGCTGGGACGCCTGGGCGGCCTTCATCGCCCACACGCCGCTGCATCGGGCCCTGCTGGAGCATGGCGAAAGCTTCTGGCCGCGCATGCCCAGCCTCTATGCGGCCGTGCGCCTGCTGGGCCTGGGCAATCTGGCGGCCTATGGCGTCCAAGCGCTTTCGGCCCTCGGCGCCGCCGTCGCGGTCTTCCTGGCCTGGCGCAGCCGCGCGCCCACCCCGGTGAAGGGCGCGGCCCTGGCCGCCGGGGCCTTCCTGGCCTCTCCCTATGCCTGGGACTACGACATGGTGGTGCTGACCTTCGCCGCCCTGTGGCTGTGGTCGGACGGCGTGGCGCGCGGCTTCCGGCCCTGGGAGAAGCTGACCATGGCGGCGGTGATCGTCTCGCCGCTGCTGGCCCCCGCCATCGCCGGGGCGACCCATGTCCAGCCCATGCCGATCCTGCTGTGGGCCTGGCTGATCCTGATCGTGCGGCGCGCGAGGGCCGCCCCGGCCGAGCTGGCGGAGCCGCTGCCCGCGCCCGAACAGAGCGCGGCGGAATTTGCGGCTCATTAGGGCCTTTCGCCTAAGCATGGCGGCGACAGAAGGACTGGCCATGCCGCTCGCCGTTCAGACCGACCCCACCGCCGCCAAGGCCCGCGCCCTGGCCGCCGAGGCGCGCAACGCCCAGGCCGCGCCCGCGGCCGTCATCCGCACGGCGGTGCTGATCCCCTGCTTCAACGAAGAGACGGCCATAGGCCAGGTGGTGGCCGACTTCCGCGCCGCCCTGCCGGACGCCGCCATCTACGTCTACGACAACAATTCCACCGACCGCACCCGCCAGGCCGCCCGCGAGGCCGGCGCGGTGGTGCGCACCGCCGCGCTGCAGGGCAAGGGCAACGTCATGCGCCTGATGTTCTCGGACGTGGAGGCCGACGTCTATCTGCTGGTCGACGGCGACGGCACCTATGAGGCGGGCGCCGCGCCGCGCCTGGTGGCCGCCCTGGTCGAGGAGGGTCTCGACATGGTCACCGGCGCCCGGGTCAGCGACATCAAGGCCGCCTACCGCCCCGGCCACCGCATCGGCAACCGCGTGCTGACCGGCATCGTGCGCGCCGTGTTCGGCCGCCGCTTCCGCGACATGCTGTCGGGCTACCGGGTGTTCAGCCGCCGGTTCGTCAAGAGCTTCCCCGCCTCCTCCGCCCGTTTCGAGGTGGAGACCGAACTGACCGTGCACGCCCTGCAGATGCGCCTGCCGGCCCGCGAGATCGACACCCTCTACGGCGCCCGCGCCGAGGGATCGGAGAGCAAGCTGCACACCATCCGCGACGGCATCCGCATCCTGCGCATGATCGGCCTGCTGCTGCGCGAGGAGCGGCCTTTACAGTTCTTCGGGGGCTGCGCGGCCGCCGCCTTCCTGCTGGCCGGGGCGATGAACCTGCCGGTCGTGCTCGACTATATGGCCACCGGCCTGGTGCCGCGCTTTCCGACCCTGATCGTCGGCGTCGGCCTGGGCGTCACCGGCCTCTTAAGCCTCGCCTGCGGCCTGATCCTCGATTGCGTGGCCCGCGGACGGCTGGAGCAGCGCCGCTTCGCCTACCTGGCCCAGCCCGGTCCCGGCGCCCTGCGCTGGCTGAGCGGGTCGTGAAGGCCGCGCCTGCCCGGCTGGCAGGGTTCGCGGCCGTCGGGGCCGTGGGCTTCGCCGTCGATGCGGGCCTGTTGACGCTCGGCCTGGCGCTGGGGTGGCCCGAGGCCCTGGCCCGCGCCGTATCGCTCACCACCGCCCTGCATCTGACCTTTCTCGGCAACGGCCGCTTCGTGTTCGGCAATCTCAGCCGCGAGCGGCTGGGCCGCCAGTGGGTTGGCTATATGATCGCCAACGGCCTGGGCGCGGGCGCCAACTACGCCGTCTTCCTGGCCCTTGTCGCCGGCCACCTGCCCGGCCTGTCGTCGCGGCCCGTGGCCTTCGTCGCCGCTGCTGTCGCCGGAGCCGTCGTCAACTATATCGGCATCGGCCGCCTGGCCTTCCGGGAGCGCGCCGCATGAGCCAGGCCCTGCACGACAGCCAGTATTACGACGCCGCCGCGCCCAACTCGCTCAGTGAGCGGGTGATGATCGCCGCGCGCGACCGCATCTATGCCGACTTCCTGCGGCTGTGCCGCCCCACGGCCACCGACCGCATCCTCGATGTCGGCGTCTCCGACGTGGTGGGCGATGGCGCCAACATGCTGGAGCGGAAGTATCCGCACCCGCAGAACATCACCGCCGTGGGCCTCGGCGCCGGCCAGGACTTCCGCGCCGCCTTCCCCCAGGTCGCCTATCAGCGCATCGCGCCGGGCGAACCGCTGCCCTTCGCCGACTTGAGCTTCGACATCGTCACCTCCAACGCGGTGATCGAGCATGTGGGGGGCCCCGAGCGCCAGGCCGCCTTCGTCGCCGAACTGGCTCGGGTGGCGCGCCAGGTCTTCATCAGTGCGCCCAACCGCTGGTTTCCCGTGGAACATCACACGGCCATCCCGCTCCTCCACTACACGCGCCCGACTTTCGCGATCGCCTGCAAGGCGCTGGGCAAGACCTCGTGGCTGGAGGAGGACGAACTGGTGCTGGTCGGTCCCAAGGACCTGAGGGCGCTGGCGCCCGCCGGCCGCGCCGCGCGGGTCAGCTATAGCGGCTTGCCGCTGGGGCCGTTCAGTTCAAACCTGTATCTGCATCTCGCGCCGGCGGGCTGACGTCGCTCCAGCCTGGGCTCTTGGACGAGCGGATGTTGGGGTGGTCGGACGACCCAGCCTCAGCGCTTCTTGCCCAACTCGTCGCCGATGTCCTTGATGAACTTGCCGACCTTGCGGTGGGCGGCGGTCAGCTGGTCGCGGGTCACGCCCCAGCGCTTCATCCAATATTCCATCTGATGGCGCTCGGTGAGGTCCAGCCGGTCCTCGCCGCGGAAATCCCGCTGGCCTTTTTCCTTGCCCATGTCGGTCCTCGTCTTGTCTGCGCTGCAGTCTAGCCCAAGGGCAGGCGTGCGAGGCGGCTAATGCAGCCGGCCTCCACGCTCATCACGTCCAGGGCGCCCAGCCTTCCGGCGATATCGACCGGCCCGATCCGTGAGCATTCGGCCTCGGCGGCCGCGTGATCGCCGAATGCGCCCACCGTCACATGCGGCGCGTAGGGGATATCCGCCCGCAGCCAGGGCGCCATCGGTCCGGCATAGAGGGCGGCGTGAAGCCCGCGGATATCCGCCTCGCCCTCGTCCGGCGTCAGGAAGATGTGGCTGCGCGGGGCCAGGAGGTCGCGAACCGCACGCGCCGCCGTCAGGCGAAAGGCAATGGCGGGGGCCGCCGACGCCACCGCCCCGGCATGCCGCTCCAGTGCGTCCGGATCTAGCCCCTCGAAGGGAAACACCAGGGTAAAATGGGCTTCGACGCGGCCAGACTGAGGATCATGGGCGGCGCGCAGGGCTTCGATCCCGGTCCGATCCGATGGGCTGATGTCGAGCGGGCAGATGAGGGCCAGCGCCATGCCGCCTCCGGATTCGATCCGATCCGATCATGCCAAGGAAGGAAGGGGCCTGAAAAGGCGAAAGCCCGCCGGGGTTACCGGCGGGCTTCCATTGGTGGAGCTAAGCGGAGTCGAACCGCTGACCTCTTGAATGCCATTCAAGCGCTCTACCAGCTGAGCTATAGCCCCGAAGAGATCGGGTCCCTCGCGACCGGGGCCGAGAGGGAGGGCGGGGTAATAGGCCAGCGGCTTTCGCCGATCAACCCTTCCCCGCCCTGTTTTTTCCGGACTGTGCCGAACAGCCGCGATTAGCGGTCGTCGTCACCCTCGCCCGGCAGACCTTCGATCTCGTCTTCCGGGAAGTCGTCCTCGTCCTCGTCTTCGAGGAAGGGAACGTCGTCGGCTTCGTCTTCTTCGAGAGGTTCGTCCTCGGCGAAGTCGACGCCCAGGTCGTCGGCGGCCGGCGCCGGCGTGCCGGGATCGGCCTCCGTGTCGTCGTCGTCGACGGCCGGTTCGGCCTCCACGGCTTCGTCGAGTTCCGGGGTGTCGTCGGCCTCGTCCTCGAAGCCATCGGCTTCAACGGCGGGCTTCTCCGGCTTTTCCTCGTCGGCCTCGTAATCGGGCGTGGCCGTGCGGGCGCGCACGCGGCGCGACCGGATGGCTTCTTCAGGGTCGAAATCCTCACCGCACTTGGGGCAGTGAGCCGGGCGGCGGCCCAGGTCGTAGAACTTCGACTGGCAGTTGGGGCAAATCTGTTTTGCGCCCAGTTCGGGATTGGCCAAGGCAGTCCTCTGGTGTGGGGGGCGTAAGCGGCGGCTCCCTTGCCACGCGCGGGGAGCGCTGTCAAAAGGCAAACCCCCTTCCGGCCAGCAGAATATAGAGAGAGCCCGTCCCGGCATGGCGTCAGCCGCCCCGCACGCAAGCGCCGCCGAGGTGCTGACCGCGAGCCCCGGCGGGCCGCTGAAGGGCGCCGTCCGCGCCCCCGGCGACAAGTCCGTTTCCCACCGCGCGCTGATCCTGGGAGCGCTCGCCACCGGCGTCACCGAGATCGACGGCCTGCTGGAGGGCGACGACGTGTTGCGCACCGCCGAGGCCATGCGCAGCTTCGGCGCTGGGGTGACTCAGTTGGGCGACGGCGCCTGGCGCGTCGAGGGCCAGGGCGGCTTTTGCGAGCCTTCGGATGTGGTGGACTGCGGCAACGCCGGCACCGGCGTGCGCCTGATCATGGGCGCCGCCGCCGGCTTTCCGATCACCGCCACCTTCACCGGCGACGGCTCGCTGCGCAAACGCCCCATGGGCCGGGTGCTGGATCCCCTGGCCAAGATGGGCGCGAGCTTCATGGCCCGTGACGGCGGCCGCCTCCCCCTGACCTTGAAGGGCGGTCATCTGCGCGGCCTGGCCTATCGCCTGCCCATGGCCTCGGCCCAGGTGAAGTCGGCCGTGCTGCTGGCCGGCCTGGGCGCCGAGGGCGGCGTGGAGGTGATCGAGCCGGAACCCACCCGCGACCATACCGAGCGCATGCTGCGCGCCTTCGGGGCCGAGGTGGTCGTCTCCGACAACGGCCCGGAGCGTTCGATCCGCATCAAGGGCGGCCAGAAACTCACGGCGACCAAGGTGTCCGTGCCGGGTGACCCGTCGTCGGCCGCCTTCCCGCTGGTGGCGGCGCTGATCGTCCCCGGCTCGGAAGTCACCGTGGAAGGGCTGATGCTCAACCCCCTGCGCATCGGCCTGATCGAGACCCTGCGCGAGATGGGCGGCGACATTTCCATCGACAACGTGCGCGAAACCGGCGGCGAGACCGTGGGCGACGTCACCGCCCGCCATTCGGCCCTGAAAGGCGTCGTGGTGCCGCCCGAGCGGGCGCCGTCGATGATCGACGAATATCCGATCCTGGGCGTGGCGGCGGCCTATGCCGTCGGCGAGACCATCATGCGCGGCGTCGGCGAGATGCGGGTCAAGGAGAGCGACCGCATCGCCCTGATGGCGCGCGGCCTGGAGGCCTGCGGCGTGGACGTGGAGGAGGAGCCCGAGGGCTTCATCGTGCGCGGCACGGGCAAGCCGCCCAGGGGCGGCGCCCAGGTGGAGACCAGCCACGACCACCGCATCGCCATGAGCCACCTGGTGCTGGGCTTGGCCAGCCAGGAGCCCGTCAGCGTCGACGAACCCGGCATGATCGCCACCAGCTTCCCGGGGTTTGAGGCGATGATGCGCGGGCTGGGGGCCAATATCTCGTGAGCGGCTTCACCATCGCCGTCGATGGCCCCGCCGCCTCGGGCAAGGGCACCATCGCCGTCAAGCTGGGCGCCCTCTACGGCTATCCGGTGCTCGACTCCGGCCTGCTCTACCGCGCCGTCGGCGTGCGCCTGCTGGAGAGCGGCGGCGACCTTTCCGATGAGGTCGCCGCCACCGCCGTGGCCCGCACCCTGGATCCCGCCGAACTGGAACGCCCGGAAGTCCGCACCCGCGCCGCCGGGGAGGCCGCCAGCCGGGTGGCCATCTTCACGCCCGTGCGTCAGGTGCTGCGCGAGTTCCAGATCGCCTTCGCGCGCCGCGAGCCCGGCGCGGTGGTCGACGGCCGCGATATCGGAACCGTCATCGCCCCCTGGGCCCCGGCCAAGGTGTTCGTCACCGCCTCCACCGAGGTCCGCGCCGAGCGGCGCTGGAAGCAGCTGCTGCTGCAGGATGAAACCATCAGCTTCGACGACATCCTGGCCGATATCCGCGTGCGCGATCACCGCGACACCGCCCGCGCCGACAGCCCGATGGCGATGGCGAGCGACGCCGTCTTGCTCGACACCTCCGAAATGACTATAGACGGCGCCTTCGATGCGGCCCGCCGCATTGTCGAGACTGCGCGCGCCCGCTGGGAGCAATCCCTGGGCTAAACCAACCGCGCATTCCCTCGTCGCCGCGGGCAAGCCTGAACTCCCAAATCAACCGACGCCCCGATTCCGTGGATTTCCACGGCTCGCGTCCTCAACACGAGACGTACATCTTGACCGACGTAATGAGCATGAACCCCACGCGCGACGACTTCTCCGCGCTCCTCGACGAAGCTTTTGGCGACCGCGATTTCGCCGAGGGCACCGTCGTCAAAGGCCGCGTTGTCGGCATTGAAAAAGACTTCGCCATCATCGATGTGGGCCTGAAGACCGAAGGCCGCATCCTGATGAAGGAATTCGGCGTCGATGACGCCGGCAAGGCCACCGTGAAGATCGGCGACGACGTCGAGGTCTTCCTGGAGCGCGTCGAGAACGCGCTGGGCGAAGCCGTCATCAGCCGCGACAAGGCCCGCCGCGAAGAAGCCTGGACCCGTCTGGAAGGCGTCTACGCCGAGAACCTGCCGGTCATGGGCTCCATCGTCGGCCGCGTGAAGGGCGGCTTCACTGTCGACCTGGGCGGCGCCAGCGCCTTCCTCCCCGGCAGCCAGGTCGACATCCGCCCCGTGCGCGACGTCGGCCCGCTGATGGGCAAGGAACAGCCCTTCGCCATCCTGAAAATGGACCGTCCGCGCGGCAACATCGTCGTCTCGCGCCGCGCCATCCTGGAAGAAGCCCGCGCCGAACAGCGCACCGAGCTGGTCAGCCAGCTGCAAGAGGGCGAAGTGCGCGAAGGCGTGGTCAAGAACATCACCGACTACGGCGCGTTCGTGGACCTCGGCGGCATCGACGGCCTGCTGCACGTCACCGACATGTCCTGGAAGCGTGTCTCGCACCCCAGCCAAGTCCTGGCCGTGGGCGACACCGTCAAGGTGCAGATCGTCAAGATCAACCCCGACACCCAGCGCATCTCGCTCGGCATGAAGCAGCTCCAGTCCGACCCCTGGGACGGCGTGGAAGCCAAATACCCCGTGGGCGCCAAGTTCACCGGCCGGATCACCAACATCACCGACTACGGCGCCTTCGTGGAGCTGGAAGCCGGGGTCGAGGGCCTGGTGCACGTCTCGGAAATGTCCTGGACCAAGAAGAACGTCCATCCGGGCAAGATCGTCTCCACCTCGCAGGAAGTGGAAGTGGTGGTCCTGGACGTCGACGCCTCCAAGCGCCGCGTCTCCCTCGGCCTCAAGCAGGCCATGGACAACCCCTGGGACGCCTTCGTCCAGCAGCATCCCGTCGGCTCGACCGTCGAGGGCGAGGTCAAGAACACCACCGAATTCGGTCTGTTCATCGGCCTCGACAACGACATCGACGGCATGGTGCACCTGTCGGATATCGACTGGGCCGCCTCGGGCGAAGAAGCGGTCGCCCGCTACAAGAAGGGCGACATGGTCAAGGCCAAGGTCCTGGATGTGGACGTCGAGAAGGAACGTATCTCCCTCGGCATCAA
>JAQGIP010000049.1 GCA_028291055.1 Caulobacter sp. | reverse complement strand
AGTCCTACGCGGGAGAGGGCGTCGAGCGCCCGTTCGCGCGCCGCCGGCCGGGGCACACGGTCTGCGTTGATCAGCCGGAAGGCCACGTTCTCCCAGACCGTCAGGCTGTCGAACAGGGCGGCCCCCTGGAACAGCATGCCGAACTTGGCCGCGTGGGCGATCCTCGCCTGGCCTTTCAGCTCGGTCACGTCTCGCCCGTCGATCAGGACCTGGCCGGCGTCGGGCACCATCAGCCCGATGGCGATCTTGACCGTCACCGACTTGCCCTGGCCCGAGCCGCCGATCACCACGAGCGAGCGGCCCGTCGCCACGTCGAGGTCGATACCGTCCAGCACCGGCTTGCCGCCAAAGCTCTTGGTCACGCCGCGCAGGGCCAGCTTGGCGGTCATCGGGTGAACAGGCTCGTCAGCAGGTAGTCGGCCGCGAAGATCAGGATGGCGGCGGAGACCACCGCGTGGGTGGCCGCGCGCCCGACGCCGCGCGCGCCGCCCGAGGCGTTGAAGCCGTGGTAGCAGCCCATCAGGGCCACGATGAAGCCGAACACCGCCGCCTTGATCAGGCCCGACACCACGTCCCAGCTCTGCAGGAAGTCCCAGGTGTTGCGGATGTAGGTGGAGGTGTTGAAGTCCAGCGTCTGGGTGGCCACCAGCCAACCGCCGGCCACGCCGATGATGTCGGCCACCAGGGTCAGCAGGGGCAGGGTGATGATGGCGGCGACGAGGCGAGGGGCCACGAGATAACGGAAGGGGTCGGTCGATAGCGTCTTCAGCGCGTCGATCTGCTCGGTGGAGCGCATGGCGCCGATCTCGGCGGCGATGGCGGCCGACACCCGGCCGGCCAGCATCAGGGCGGCCAGCACCGGGCCCAGTTCGCGGGTGATCCCCAGGGCCACGATCTGCGGCATGATCTGCTCGGCGTTGAAGCGCCCGCCGCCGGTATAGATGTTGAGCGCCAGCGCCGCGCCGGTGAAGACGGCGGTCAGGCCGACCACGGGAAGCGACAGATAGCCGATGGCCATCAGCTGGCGGCCGGTCTGGCCGAAGAAGACGGGCGGCATCACCGCGCTGACCAGGCCTCGCCCGGCGAAGATCGCCACCGCGCCGGCGGTGCGCAGCAGGGCCAGCGTCGAACGGCCAAGAGCCTGGATGGGATTCATCCCAACGCGCCCACGTAGCGCCGCTCGGCGCGGGAACCCAGGCGGGTCAGCAGTTCATAGGCGCTGGTGCCGGCCAGGGCGGCGGCGTCGTCCACGGCCACGTTGGCGCCCAGCAGCTCGACCATGGCGCCGGGGACGGCGGCGTCGCAGCCCGTCACGTCGATGGCGATGAGATCCATGGAAACCCGGCCGAGCAAAGGCCGGCGTTCTCCGGCCAGACAGGCATAGCCGCCCGGGCTGAAGCTTCGCAAGACGCCGTCGGCATATCCGGCCGCCAGGATGGCGACTTGCATGGGGTGTGTGGCCACGAAGTCAGCCCCGTATCCGATGCTCTCGCCCGGCGGCACGGTGCGCACCTGGAGGATGGCGGCCTCCAGGGTGGCCACGGCCTTCAGCCGCGCGTCGGGAACGCCGAGCGGGCCGCCGCCATAGAGGCCGATGCCGGGGCGCACCTGGTCGAGGGTGTAGGTGGAGCCGAGGAAGACGGCGGCGGTGTTGGCGAGGGTGGCGCGGGCCTTGGGGAGGGCGGTGCAGGTCTCGGCGAAGAGGCTGCGCTGGGCCTCATTGAGGGGATGGGCGGGCGCGTCGGCGCAGGCCAGATGGGTCAGCAGCAGGTCGATGTCCGCGAGGCGGTCGGCGGAAAGGGCGCGCGCCTCTTCCGGGCGCAGGCCCAGGCGGTTCATGCCGGTGTCGATGTGGAGGGCGGCCTTGAGGCGGCTCGTTGCGGCGGAAGCGCGCCATTCGTCGAGCTGGGCCAGGCTGCTCAGCACCGGGGTCAGGCCGGCGGCCGCCAGGCGGGACGCCGCGCCGGGGGTGACCCCGTCCAGCACATAGATGACGGAATCCGGCCCCAGGTCGGCGCGCAGGGCCTCACCCTCGGTGAGCCGCGCCACATAGAAGCTCTTGGCGCCTTCCGCCCACAGCCGGCGCGCGCAGGCGCTCGCGCCAAGGCCATAGCCGTCCGCCTTGACCACCGGCGCCACCTCCGCGCCGCCGGCGGCGTCACGCAGGACACGGTAGTTGTGGGCCAGGGCGTCGAGGTCGACGGTGAGGGAAAGCGTCGGGTTCAAGGAAGACGGGGACATCGCGTCCGCATAGCAAACGCGATGTCGCCTTGGCTTGCCTTTATTGCGCGGCCCCTCCTACGCGGCCGCCGCGTCCGGACTGAGGATCGGCTGATCGAGCGGCGCCGTCGGCTCGTCCGGCGCCAGGGTCTTCCTGAAGAAGAAGGCGAAGATGAAGAGCAATACGGCTCCCACGCCGACGATGGCCGCGTGCATGCCCCAGAAAAGCGGTCCGGGCATCACGGTCAGATAGGTGCCCAGCTTGCCGACCAGGAAGTTGGTGATCGACAGGTGCAGGGTGAAGGCGCTGACGATGGTCGCAGCCAAGGCCGGCGGCGCGGCGCGGGAGAAGAGCGCCAGGCCGATCGCGTAGACGTTGGCGAACCCGAAGTCGTTGATGATGTGGAAGGCCAGACCATAGCCGAGGCCGACCTTATGGCCGCCGGCGGCGTGCATCGAGGCGGCGACAAGGACCAGGGGACCGAAGGCCGTGATGGTGGCGCCGATGGCGACCTTGGTGATCTCCGACAAAGCCCTGAAGCGGCTATCGTACCAACGCCAGAACATCACCGACAGGATCAGGGTGACTGTGGAGACGATGGCGTCCAGGGAGACCAGCCAGGACACCGGCATCTCCTTGCCGAAGAACATCAGCTGGAAATTGTCCTGGCCCCAAAGCAGGTAGGCGTTGCCGATCTCCTCGTTGGCCACGGCGGTCAGCGCCAGGACGGGCAGCAGCAGAACCAGCACGCTGATGGTGCGCCAGTCCTTGCTGGTAAGCGGAGGCCGGGCGTTCTTGCCGTCGGCGGTCTTGACCACCGGGTCCGGCGGCAGCCAGCGGCCGGCCATCAGATAGATGGCGAAGCCCAGCGCCATGCCGACGCCGGCGGCGCCGAAGCCCCACTCATAGCCGATCGACTTGGCCAGGCTGCCGCAGATGAGCGGCGAGAAGATCACCGAGACCTGGACCGCCAGGACGAACAGCTGGAAGGCGTCGGCGCGGCGGTTGTCGCCGGCCTCGTAGAGGCTGCCGACCTGGGCCTTGAGGTTGCCTATGCAGCCCATGCCGGTGAACAGGCAGGCCAGCGCGATGAGGAAGGTGGACTCAAAGGCCATCAGGAAGTGGCCCAGCGTCAGGATGGCCGCGCCCCACATGATGGTGCCCTTGCGGCTCAGCACCCGGTCGGCCAGCAGGCCGAAGAGGAAGGGGGTGGCGAAGACCACGGTGGAGAAGAGGCCGCCGATGGCCGAGGCCAGGGGCTTGCCCAGGGCTGTGGGGCCATAGATGTGGTCGACGGCGTTCTTGAAGGCCTGGAAGCCCCAGATGTGTTCGACGTGGCCCGGCGTCAGCAGCTGGTTGGCCATGTAGAGGACCAGGATGGCCCTCATCCCGTAGTAGGAGAAGGTCACGCCGCCCTCGGTGAGGGCGATGAAGGCCAGGCCTCGCGGGTGGCCGAAGAAGGCGCGATCCTTCGGCGAATGCTGGGTCAGCTTCCCAGCGGGAATGTCGGTCAAGGCGGCGTACTCCCACGCGGCCGGGTATTCCCGTGCCGTTACAGTCGCTTGACCCTAGGAGGGTCGCGGTTGGCGCGCAATACAGCCCTAAGGCGGATCGGCATTCGCGTTTGTGCGGGTCACCGGCGCCGGTGCGGAATTTCGCTTGACCCTAGGGGCCGCCCCCTCCGGGGTCATCCGGCTCGTCGTCCTCACCGTCCTCTAATTGCTCGTCCCAATCCCCGTCGTCCCAGGTCTCGGGGCCCTTCGGATCAGGCTTGTCAGGTGGAAGATCGGGCCAGGCCGCGTAGGGCGAGCCCGGCGGGCGCTCATTGATCTCTTCCTGGGCCCAGGCCTCCTGCGCCATCGCCGTCCAGCGGGGCGACAGGTCCAGGTCGGCGCAGATCTGGGCCACCAGCGCGCCGATCGGCGCTTTCAGATCACCGGTGATGTCGCGGTCGTACAGCCGCTCGCGGGCCTGGCTGTCGAAGGCCTCGCGCGTGGCGCGGTCGGTGTAGCGAACCTCGGCGATCCGACCGACGATGCGCCGCACGCGGCCGGCGCGGTGGGTTCGGGCGTCATCGGCGGCCGTGCGCGCGGCCTGACCGCCGGCGGCGGCCTCCTTCGCCACCCGCTCACGCAGGGCGATGCTCATGCGCACGGCGCGCGACGTCCGGTCGAAGGCCCGGGTCAGGTCGGCGCAGGCGCGGGCGGAGTCCGCGTCGGGCTCCGCCGCCGCCGTCTCCACGATGCGGGTCTTCAGGGCCAGGGCGATCTCGAGACCGGCTTCCGCCAGTTCGGAGAGGATCGCCAGCCGGCGTTCGCCCCAAGCGTCGGGGTCATCCGGGCGCGGGTCGCCAGGGATGGGGGCCGAAGTCGGGGTGATGTCGGGGCCGATGGACATGGGCCCATAAGGCCGCAACGGCCCCGACCGTTGGAATAGGGCGGTGTGGATTTTTGGATTCGGGAGGGGCGGCGCCTGGGCCACGAGACGCGGGTTGGGTCGGCGCAAGGGCTTGGCGTCGACAAGGCCGGCTCCCGCCGCCACCCGGAACCGCCCTCTGCGAGGCTGCGGCCTGAATGTCGATACGACCTAGGGTCTTGGACTCAATATGTTCACTTACCCCAAACGCCCGCTCCTCCCCGCGCAGGCGGGGACCCAGGCTTTTTAGCTAAGGCTTGCCGGGTCTGCTGACCGGTCGGGGAGCGAAGCGGAAGGCTGCTGCCCCTTGGTGTTCTTCGTGATCTTGGTGGTCGATCTTTGCAGGCGTTGAGACCGGGTCAGGCGCGGCGAGGTGAACCACCAAGCACACCAAGAACACGAAGGAGCCGAGCTGAGAGCGGATTCACTTCGTACTGACCGTGGCGATGGGCTTGGCCTGGCCAGCAAAAACGCCTGGGTCCCCGCCTGCGCGGGGATGAGCGGCTGGGTTTAGGGCCGCGCTTCCAATTGGGTACAGACCCTAGCGGACCTCGAAACGTCCGTCGCGGGCCAGGTTACCGAACTTGGTCAGGTCGTCGTGGAAGGACAGTTTCACGGTGCCGATCGGGCCGTGACGCTGCTTGCCGATGATCACCTCGGCCTGGCCGGCGACGCGCTCCATGTCTTCCTGCCAGGTCAGGTGCTCGGGCGTGCCTTCGCGCGGCTCGGCGCGGCCCATGTAGTAGCTCTCGCGGTAGACGAACATGACGGCGTCGGCGTCCTGCTCGATCGAGCCGGATTCGCGAAGGTCGGACAGCTGCGGGCGCTTGTCCTCGCGGTTTTCCACCTGACGCGACAGCTGCGACAGGGCGATCACCGGCACCGACAGTTCCTTGGCCAGGGACTTCAGGCCCATGGTGATGGCGCTGACCTCCTGCACCCGGTTGGAATCGCCGCGGCTGCTGTCCACCGTGACCAGCTGGAGGTAGTCGACCACCACCAGGTCGAGCCCCGCCGAGCGCTTCAGGCGCCGCGCCCGGGCCGCCAGCTTGGAGATGGACAGCCCGCCGGTGGCGTCGATGAACAGCGGGGCTTCCTGGATTTCCATGGCCGCGTCGCGCACCCGGCCGAACTCGCTGGCCTCGATCTCACCCTTCCGCAGGCGGTCGGACGATACGCCCGAGGCTTCGGCCAGCATCCGCATCGACAGCTGCTCGGCGCTCATTTCCAGGGAGAAGAAGGCGACGACGCCGCCGTTGACGGTCTTCTTGGTGCCGTCCGGCTGCGGCTCCCAGGCGTAGTGCTTGGCCACGTGGAAGGCGATGTTGGTGGCCAGGGCGGTCTTGCCCATCGAGGGACGGCCCGCGAGGATCAGCAGGTCGGAGGGGTGCAGGCCGCCCAGCTTCTGGTCCAGGTCGATCAGGCCGGTGGAGATGCCGGCCAGCCCGCCGTCGCGGCTATAGGCTTCGGCGGCCATCTCCACGGCGCCGCGCAGGGCGTCGGCGAAGGGCACGAAGCCGGTCGAGGCCGAGCCGCTCTCGGCCAGGGTGTAGAGCTGGGATTCGGCGTTCTCGATGACGTCGCGGGCGGTGTGGTCGGCGTCGCCGTCGCGGGCCTCCAGCGCGATCTCGCCGCCGATGCGGATCAGCTCGCGGCGCAGGGCCAGGTCATAGATCACCCGGCCGTAGTCGGCGGCGTTGGCGGCCGGCGGGGCGCGGTCCACCAGGTCGGCCAGATAGCGCAGGCCGCCCAATTCGTCGAAGGCCGGATCGTTGGTGAACTCGCCCGCCACCAGGATGGGCTCGGCCAGCTGGCCCTTGCGCACATGGCTCTCGATGGCGCTGAACAGGCGGCCGTGGAAGGGCTCGTAGAAGTGCGGCCCCTTCAGTAGATCGGAGAGCCGCTCATAGGCGGCGTTGTCGTACAGCAGGCAGCCCAGCAGGGCCTGCTCGGCTTCGATGTTGGAGGGCGCGCGAGCGATCGCCGTCTCCATCGGGACAGGGCGGAGATCTAGAACGGGGACGAGGGCCATGGCTTACCGATAGCTTAAGGGCGCACCCTCCCGCATGCGACATTCGCAGCTTCGTGCGGCCTGTCCCCAGGAAGAGTCGCCTCTGTGGATAAGCCTGTGTTGGAATCACATTCGATCGCCGCTGCGTCACATCCGGACGGGCGGGCGATTGGGGCGGCGAAAGAGCGGCGTGATGGCTGTCACGCCGCTCCCTCTGCCTGCCGCGGTCGGACGTACTGGTGAGGGGCGCCCGGCCACGTCGGGTAGACGTGGGGTAGTGACGAGACGATGCGGGCGGCGGCGGTCGGCATCCATCAAATAGGGTAAACAATTCCCCAATGAGGAGAATTCGCCTGATGTTGCGGCGCCGCAACGCGCAGGGCGCAAAGAAAAACGGCGCGGATTGCTCCGCGCCGTTTCCTTTCGAACTTCAGTTTGAGGCTGAAGCCTATTCTTCCATGCCACCGGCGTCGTTGACGGCCTTGCCAGCGCCGCCTTGGATCATGTCGGCAGCCGCGTCGGCGTCCATACGGGCGTCTTCTTCGAACTGCATGGCGATGACGTTCTCGCCACGGGCCTGACGTTCGGCCTCGTCCATGGAACGGGCGATGTTCATGGCGACGGTGATGATGACCTCGGCGTGAAGGCGGACCTTCACTTCGTGCAGGCCGAGCGTCTTGATGGGTTTGTCGAGGACAACCATCGCGCGTTCGATCTTGCCGCCTTCGGCGTTCACGGCGTCCGCCACGTCGCGGCCGGTGACCGAACCGTAGAGCTGGCCGGTTTCACCCGCTTGGCGGATCATGATGTATTGCGTGCCGTCGAGGGTCTCACCCTGACCGCCGGCGGCTTCGCGTGCCTTGGCGTTGCGGGCTTCGATCTCAGCGCGCTGGGCTTCGAACACCTTCATATTGGCGTTGTTGGCGCGCAGGGCCTTGTGACGGGGCAGCAGGAAGTTGCGGGCGAACCCGTCCTTCACGGTGACCGTGTCGCCGAGGGCGCCGAGGCGCTCGACGCGTTCGAGCAGAATGACTTTCATGGGTCCTGTCTCCTACTTCACGACGTAGGGGAGCAGGGCCAGGAAGCGGGCGCGCTTGATGGCCTTGGCCAGTTCACGTTGCTTCTTGGCCGAGACGGCGGTGATGCGGCTGGGGACGATCTTGCCGCGCTCGGAAACGTAGCGCTGCAGGAGTTTGACGTCCTTGAAGTCGATCTTGGGAGCATTGGCGCCCGAGAAGGGGCAGACCTTGCGGCGGCGGAAGAAGGGACGGCGGGCGCCGCCGGCGGCCGGAGCCGCGCCTTCAGTGGCGATGGTTTCGTCGGTCATGAGTTGTGCTCCCCTTAAACCGGCATGAAGTCGTCGCGGCGTTCGCGTTCACGTTCGCGGTCGCGGCGGGCGAGGATGGGGGACAGTTCCAGGTCGAGCTCTTCGACGCGGATGGTCAGGGTGCGCAGAACGTCTTCGTTCAGACCCAGCTGACGCTCCATCTCGTGCACGGCCGCCGCGGGGGCGTCGATAGCGAGCAGGGAGTAGTGACCCTTGCGGTTCTTCTTGATGCGGTAGGTGAGGTTACGAAGGCCCCAGTACTCGATCTTGGCGATGTGACCGCCCAGACCTTCGATGATCGCCTTCAGGTCTTCGTTGAGTTGTTCGGCCTGTTGCGGGGAAATGTCCTGCCGCGCGATGACCACGTGTTCGTAGAACGCCATGCTTTCCTTCTTCCCAATGGAAGCGGCGCGTCCGGCGGCGGAAGATCCGCCGGATACGATGGCTCTCAGTGCGGCGGCCGGACGAAGCCCGACCCTTTGACGTTCCGCGCGGAGACCGCTTTCCGTGAAGGCGGGGCTGATACACGCATGGGGTCTGGAAGGCAAGGGCGGCGGCCTCCGGGGACATGTACGCCCTCAGACCATTCCCCATTGCGCGCCGGCGGTGGACCGTACGCGTCCCCGGCCTCGGGCGCCGGAAGCGGCGGGGCAGGCCTCCGCGCCGATGGTTTGGGGACACGTACGGTCAGGCCGTTGCATCCAGGCCCTCAAGCGCCTGAGAGCGTACATGTCCCCATCAGGCTACGTACGGTCAGGCCGTCGCATCCAGGCCTTCAAGCGCCTGAGAGCGTACATGTCCCCATCAGGCTACTTCTTCTTCATCGGATGGGCGGCGCGCCAGGCCTTCACCGTCTCCATCGCCTTGGTGATGTGCGAGGAGGGGTCCATCAGGTTGGTGTAGGCCAGGGCCACCTTGTGGTCGGGCGTGATCACATAGGTGGTGCGGTCCGAATAGCCCTGCTTCATGGCCAGCTTGGCGTCGTACTGGCCGGCGATGACCAGGCCGGGGTCGGCCGCGACCGCGAACTTGTTGCGGCATTCGCTCTTGGAGAACTCGGCCACGCGCTCGATGTTGCCCGAGGTGACGCCGATCACGGTGGCGCCCAGCTTGGTGAAGTCGTCGCTGGCGTCGGCGAACTCATGGGCCTCGATGGTGCAGCCCTGGGTGAAGGCGGCGGGGAAGAAGTAGAGCACCACGGGACCCTTCTTGAGGGCCTCGTTCAGGTCGAACTTGTAGGGCTCGCCGGCCAGCGAGGCGTCGGCCTTGAACTCGGGCGCGGCGACGCCGACCTTCAGCGAGGCGAGGGCGGGCGTGGCCAGCAGAGCGGCGGCGGCGCAGGCGGCGAGGATCAGGCGTTTCATGGGGTTCCCTCCAGTGGGTCGCGCGGAAAGATAGACCGATCTTGAGCGGCGGCTAGAGGCCATCACGCCAGGCCTGGATGAACCATGATCTTCACCTGAGCCTCGGGATTGCCCAGGGCCACGAAGGCGTCGGCGACCCCGTCCAGGCCGACGGAGCCGGTGAGGATCCTGGCGCCGTCGATGCGGCCCTCGGCCAGGTGGAACAGGGTCTGGCCGAATTCCTCGGGCGTGTAGCCAAGCACGAAGCGCAGATCGAGCTGCTTGTTGATGGCCAGCGAGGGCTCGATCTTGTCGGCCTCCATGCAGACGCCGGCGACGATGATCTGGCCCTTGGGCGGGCAGCCGTCGATGACCTGTTGCAGCACGCCGGGCGCGCCGACGCATTCGAAGACGACAGGACGCGCCACCTGCCTGCCGGAGAACATCGCCTCGCGCAGGCCGGCGGAGGAGGCGGGCACGCCGAACTCCTCCCACTTGGAGAAGGGCGAGACGGTGGCCGGGTCCAGCACCACGTCCGCGCCCATGACCTCCGCGGCGGCGCGGCGGCGGGGCGAGAAGTCGGCCGCGATGATCGGGCCGTGGCCGCGCACCTTCAGCGCCGCGATCACCGCCAGGCCCACGGGTCCACAACCGAGGACGACGGCGACGCTGTCCTTCTCCAGCGCCGCGCTGGCCACCGCGTGGAGGCCGACGGCGAAGGGTTCGGTGAGCGCGGCGGTGTCGGTGGGCAGGCCGTTGGGCACTTCCAGCAGCAGGGCGTCGGTCAGCACCATCCGCTCGGCGAACCCACCCGGATAGACATTGGAATAGCCTACCGCCTGGAAGCCGTCGGCGTTCAGGTTGACCGGCATGGAGACGATGCGCGTTCCGGCCTTGAAGCGCCCGCCGCCGGGGCCGTTGTCCAGCACCTCGGCGCAGAACTCATGGCCGAAGACGATGTCCTTGGAGGTGTCCATGCCCTCGCCCAGCCCGGCCCGGCGGCCCAGGGCCACCATGTGATCCAGGTGGTGCAGCGCATGCAGGTCCGACCCGCAGATGCCGCAGGCCAGCGTCTTGACCAGCGTCTGGCCGGGGCCCGGCTCCAGGTCCGCGATCTCATCGCACACCAGCTTCCCTGCTCGACGAACCACGGCGCGCATGACGTCTCTCCCTTATGTTTTGCGGTGAGGCTAGGCGATGACGCTGGGGCAACGGAAGCGGTTTGCTGGGTGGGCCGTTTGTGATCCGATCCTTAGGCGACGGTGAGGGGGAGACTCAGCTTTGGACTCGGAAGGAAGGGAAGGGAGAAAAGAAGAGCAAGAGGCTTCCGCCCGGCTTGAGCGGCTTGCGACTATCGTGGTCGATGCCGGGCTGCATGTGCATCGCGCTCTCGGGCCCGGGCTTCTGGAATCCGTCTATGAGCAATGTCTGGCCCACGAACTTGCCCTGAGGGGCATTGCAGTCGCGCGGCAGGTCGCGGCGCCTGTGCCTTACAAGGGTATTGTTCTTGAGGGTGGCTACAGGATGGACCTCTTGGTCGAAGACCAGATCATCATCGAAGTGAAGTCGGTCGAGGCGCATTCGCGCCTCCATGAAGCTCAACTCCGAACCTACCTGCGCCTGTCATCTCGGTCGTTAGGGTTCCTGATGAACTTCAATGTTGTCCTTTTCAAAGACGGCTTACGACGTATCAGCGTCTAGCTCGGCCTCTTACGCTTCTTCTCCCACCTTTTCTTCCTTCCGAGTCCAAAGCTGACTTTCAGTCGTACCGACCCAGGAAGGAGGGCGTTGGTAAGCTTGCCCCTACGGCGCATTACGCCTAACCCTCCCGCCCTTGAAATCAGCGGAGGGCCCTCATGAGCCTCGCATTCCTTTTCCCCGGCCAGGGCAGCCAGGCCATCGGCATGGGCGCCGAGCTGGCCGAGAGTTTCGCCGCCGCGCGGGAGGTTTATCAGGAGATAGACGAGGCGCTGTCGCAGAAGCTGTTCAAGCTGATGCGCGAGGGGCCCGAAGATCAGCTGACCCTGACCGAGAACGCCCAGCCGGCGCTGATGGCCGTCAGCCTGGCGGTGGTCCGCACCCTGGAGAAGGAGTTCGGCGTCTCCATTACCAAGGCCGCCTTCGTGGCGGGCCATTCGCTGGGCGAGTATTCGGCGCTGGCCGCCGCCGGCGCCATCACCCTCTCCGACACCGCGCGCCTGCTGAAGCTGCGCGGCCAGGCCATGCAGCGGGCCGTGCCGGTGGGGCAGGGGGCCATGGCCTCGCTGATCGGGCCCAAGACCGATGTCGCCCTGGCCGAAGAGGCCGCCGCCGCCGGCGCGGAGCTGGGCGTCTGCGTGGTCGCCAACGACAACAACCAGGGCAACGTGGTCATCTCCGGCGAGAAGGCCGCCGTGGACCGGGCCATCGAGAAGGCCAAGGAACTGGGCGCGCGCGCCATCCTGCTCAACGTCTCCGCGCCCTTCCACTGCCCGCTGATGCAGCCGGCCGCCGACGCCATGGCCGAGGCGCTGGGCCGCACCACCATCATCCAGCCCAAGGTCCCGCTGGTCGCCAACGTGACGGCCAGCCCGGTGCATGACCCCGAACAGATCCGAACCCTGCTGGTCGAGCAGGTCACCGGCCGTGTGCGCTGGCGTGAGAGCATGCTCTGGCTGGCGGGCGAGGGCGGCGTCAGCCGCTTCGCCGAGGCCGGCGCGGGCAAGGTGCTGTCCGGCATGGTCAAGCGGATCGCTCCGGACACCGAAGCCGTTCCCCTCAACACCCCGGCGGACCTCGAAGCGTTCGCCAAAAGCCTCTAGGAGCCCGTGATGTTCGATCTCAGCGGCAAGACCGCCCTCGTCACCGGCGCCACGGGCGGCATCGGCGGCGCCATCGCCCGGGCCCTGCATGAGCAGGGCGCCCACGTCATCCTCTCCGGCACCCGCGAGAGCGTGCTGCAGGATCTGGCGGCCCAGCTGGGCGAGCGGACCTCCACCGTGGTGGCCAACCTGTCCGATTCGGCCAGCGTCGACGGCCTGATCGCAGCGGCCGAATCGGCGTCGGGCAAGGACCTCGACATCCTGGTCGCCAACGCCGGCATCACCCGCGACGGGCTGATGCTGCGGATGAAGGACGCCGACTGGGAAGAGGTGATCAAGGTCAACCTCGAGAGCTATTTCCGCCTGTCGCGCGCCGCCCTGCGCGGCATGATGAAGCGCCGCTGGGGCCGCATCATCGGCATCACGTCGATCGTCGGCGTCACCGGCAACCCGGGCCAGGCAAACTATGCGGCCTCGAAGGCCGGCATGATCGGCTTTTCCAAGGCGCTGGCCCAGGAGGTCGCGAGCCGCAACATCACCGTCAACTGCGTGGCCCCCGGCTTCATTGAGAGCCCGATGACGGACGCCCTGAATGAGACTCAAAAGGCGGCGATTCTGGGGACGATTCCCGCCGGGCGCCTGGGCTCCGGGAGCGATGTGGCCGCCGCGTGCGTTTACCTCGCGGCCGAAGAAGGCGCCTACGTCACCGGTCAGACCTTGCACGTCAACGGCGGCATGGCGATGATCTGAATGTCTGCACGGCTGGCCTCCCCAAAAGGAACATGCTAGCCAGCAGGCCGATTTCCCGCACTCGGCGCAGCTTGCCGGGGGCGGACAACTGTCACAGAGGGACTAAAACCGAATGTCCGATATTCTCGAGCGCGTTCGTAAGATCGTCATCGAACACCTCGACGCCGATCCGGAAAAAGTCACCGAGAAGGCCAGCTTCATCGATGACCTGGGCGCCGACAGCCTCGACAATGTCGAGCTGGTCATGGCGTTCGAAGAGGAATTCGACATCGAAATCCCGGACGACGCGGCCGAGCACATTCAAACCGTGGGCGACGCCGTGAAGTTCATCGGAGAGAAGATGGGCGCCTGATCCCACCGGATCATCGCCGACCTTTCGCCGCCGCGCTGCATGGGCCAAATTGCCCTGCGCGCGGCGGTTTTCGTATAGGGCCCTATATATCCGCATCCGGGCGCCGCTTGGCCTCGGTCAGGAACCGCAGCAGGAAGTCATCCCATGCGTAGAGTCGTCGTCACCGGTCTCGGCCTCCTGACCCCCCTGGGCCACGGGGTGGATGTCAGCTGGAAGAACATCCTGGCCGGCAAGTCGGGCGCCAACCGAATCACCGCCTTCGACACCACCGACTACGCTTGCCAGATCGCCTGCGAAGTGCCGCGGGTGGACGGGCGCGGCGGCGGCGGCCCGGATGTCGAAGGGTCCTTCGACCCCAACAACACCATGGCCCCGAAGGACCAGCGCAAGGTCGACGACTTCATCCTCTATGGCATGGCGGCGGCCGACGAGGCTGTCCGCGATTCGGGCTGGGAGCCCCAGACCGAGGAAGACCGCTACCGCACCGGCGTCATCCTTGGCTCCGGCATCGGCGGCCTGGACACCATCGCCAAGACCGCCATCGAGCTGCGCGACAAGGGCCCGCGCCGGGTGTCGCCCTTCTTCATTCCCTCGGCTCTGATCAACCTGGCGTCCGGCCAGGTGTCCATCCGCTACGGCTTCAAGGGTCCCAACCACGCGGTGGTCACGGCCTGCGCCACCGGCGCCCACGCCATCGGCGACGCCACCAGGCTGATCAAATACGGGGACGCCGATGTGATGATCGCCGGGGGCTGCGAGGCCGCGATCTGCGAGATCGGCATTGCCGGCTTCATCGCCTGCCGCGCCATGGCAACGGGCTTCAACGACGCGCCCGAAAAGGCCTCGCGCCCCTACGACAAGGGTCACGAAGGCTTCGTCATGGGCGAGGGCGCGGGCGTGGTGGTGCTGGAGGAATACGAGCACGCCAAGGCGCGCGGCGCGAAGATCTATGCCGAGGTGATCGGTTATGGCCTGTCGGGCGACGGCTACCACATCACCGCCCCGGCCGAAGACGGCGACGGCGGCTATCGCGCCATGCAGGCGGCCATGAAGGACGCGGGCGTTGCCCCGGCCGACGTCGATTACGTCAATGCCCACGGCACCTCGACCATG
Organism: Caulobacter sp.; assembly: GCA_028291055.1. GTDB lineage: Bacteria > Pseudomonadota > Alphaproteobacteria > Caulobacterales > Caulobacteraceae > Caulobacter. Next base: position 35,510 of record JAQGIP010000049.1, on the reverse strand, counting down.
GCCGACTGGATCGAATTGCGCGCCGTGGAGCGGCTGCTGGGCGATGACGCCGGCGGGGTGGCGATGTCGTCCACCAAGTCGATGACCGGCCACCTGCTGGGCGCGGCCGGCGCCATCGAGAGCATCTTCTGCATCCTGGCGATCCGCGACCAGGTCGCGCCGCCGACCATCAACCTGGACGAGCCGGAACACGAGGCGGTGCTGCAGCTGATCGCCAACAAGGCCAAGCCGATGAAGATCGATGTCGCCGTCTCCAACAGCTTCGGCTTCGGCGGCACCAACGCCTCCGTCGTCTTCCGCAAGGTCTCATGAGCCCGATGAACCAGGCCGGGGGGCTGAGTTTGCGCCGGCGCCTGCTGGTCACGCTGTTCAGCGCGGGGGTGACCCTGATCGCGGCCCTGATGCTATTTGGCGTCTATGTGCTGTGGCTCTACCAGGGCCCGGGCCCGGCCACCAAGGACCACCAGCCGGTCAATGTCGAACTGCGCAAGGGCGCGGGCCTGCCGGAGATCGCGGCCAGCCTGGAGCGGTCCGGCGCGGTCAAATCCAGCGCCATCTTCATCACCGTGGCCCAGGTCACCGGCAAGGCGAGGGGCCTCAAGGCCGGCGAATACGAATTCCCGTCCGGCGCCTCCATGGCCCAAATCCTCGAACAGATCCACAAGGGCAGGGTGGTGCGCCACCAGGTGACCATCCCCGAGGGCGTCACCTCCGAAATGGCGGCCGAGATTCTGGCCAAGGCGCCGGAACTGACCGGCGTCGCCCCCGTGCCGCCGGAAGGCTCCATCCTGCCGGAGACCTATGAGGTCCGCCGGGGCGAAGACCGCGCCGCCGTGCTGCAACGCATGATGGACGCCCGCGACAAGCTGCTGGCCCAGCTGTGGGAACACCGCCGCGCCGACCTGCCGTTCAAGACCATGGACGAGGCGGTCACCCTGGCCTCGATCGTCGAGAAGGAAACCGCGCTCGGCGAAGAGCGCCCCCGGGTGGCGGCCGTCTTCCTCAACCGCCTGGAGCAGGGCATCCGCCTGGGCAGCGATCCGACCATCATCTACGGCCTGACCCGCGGCCGGCCCCTGGGCCACGGCATCCGGATGTCGGAGCTGCAGTCGGTGACGCCCTACAACACCTATCAGATCACCGGACTGCCGCCGGGGCCGATCTGCAACCCGGGCCGCGCCGCCCTGGCCGCCGTGCTGGACCCGCCGCGCACCACCGAACTCTATTTCGTGGCCAACGGCAGCGGCGGCCACAGCTTCGCCTCCACCCTGGAAGAGCACGAGCGCAACGTCGAGCACCTGCGGGCCCTGGAACGGGCCGGCAAGGCCCGCCACGACGCCGCCGCGTCCGGCCTGGCCGGAGGCCAGTGATGGCGCTCTCGGGCATGACCGGCTTCGGCCGCGCGGAAGGGGCGCTCGGCGCCTGGAGCTGGGCCGTCGAGGCCCGCTCGGTCAACGGCCGCAATCTCGAGATCCGCTTCCGGGGGCCACCCGGCTTCGACACCCTGGAACGGGCTGCCAAGGATGGCGGCCAGAGCCGCTTCCTGCGGGGCCAGGTGACGGTGGGGCTGCAGGCCAAGCAGGCGGACACCGACGCCGCCATACGCATCAACCAGGCCGTCCTGGAACGCTATCTGGCGGCCGGCGCGCCCCTGGTGGCCGCCGGCAAGGCCGCTCCGCCCAGCCTTGATGGCCTGCTGGCCCTGCGCGGCGTCGTGGAGGCCGGCGACGAGGCTGCCGACCCGGAGGCCAAGGCCGCCGTCGAAGCCGCCATGGCGCTGTCCCTGGCACAGGCGCTCGACGCCCTGAAACTGTCCCGCCTGGGCGAAGGCGCGGCGCTGACGCCCGTCCTGTCCGGCCTGGTCGACACCATCGACAAGCTGGTCGGCTCCGCCGGCGCGGAGGCCGCCACCCAGCCCAGCGTGCTGAAGGACCGTTTCGCGCGGCGCCTGACCGAACTGGTGGGCGAGGGCGCGTCGGAAGACCGCATCATCCAGGAAGCCGCCATCCAGGCCGTGAAGGCCGATGTGCGCGAGGAGCTGGACCGCCTGCAAAGCCACATCGACGCCGCGCGCGTGTTGATCGGCGACGATGGCAAGGGCGCCGGCCGGCGGCTGGACTTCCTGATGCAGGAGTTCATGCGCGAGGCCAATACCCTGTGCTCGAAGTCGGCCACCTCGGCCTTGACCGCGATCGGCCTGGACCTCAAAGCCACCATCGAACAGCTTCGCGAGCAGGTACAGAATGTCGAGTGACGGCGATCGCAAGACGGGGGAGCGCCAGACTCGGGGCCTGCTGCTGATGGTCGTGGCGCCCTCCGGCGTCGGCAAGACGTCGCTGACGCGCCGCCTGGTGGCCGACCACCAGGACCTGCACCTGTCGATCTCCGCCACCACCCGGGACGCGCGTCCCGGTGAGCACGAGGGCCGCGACTATCACTTCGTGGACCGCGCCGTGTTCAACAAGATGGTCGAGGCTGACGAGTTCCTGGAGTGGGCCGAGGTCTACGGCAACCGCTACGGCAGCCCGAAGAAGCCGATCATGGAAGCCCTGGACCGGGGCGAGAGCGTCCTGTTCGACATCGACTACCAGGGCGCCATGCGCATCCACGCCCAGGCGCCCAAGGACACGGTGCTGGTCTACGTCCTGCCGCCGTCCCTGGCCGAGATGAGCCGCCGCCTGCACGCCCGTTCCCAGGACAGCGAGGACACCATCCGCGAGCGTATCTCCCGCGCCAAGGACGAGGTCGCGCTGTGGACCACCTTCGACTACGTGATCCTCAACGACGACTTCGACCGCGCCTATGCGGAGCTGGCCCACATCTACCACGCCGAACGGTTGAAGGGCGGGCGCAACCTGTGGATCGCGCCGCTGGTCGACACCCTGCTGGGCGAGGCGACCTAAGCGGGAGGCATGCAGGTCATGCGGTCCTGGAGACCGGGCAAGATCGCGGAATTGCCTCCTGACCGCCGCCCGCCGGGGAAATGTTCGCTCTCAGGTGACTGACGACCGGCCGTATCGCAAAACCGTACGTGTCCCCAATGCGCCGGAAGGTGGGGGGACACGTACGGTCGGACGCACAACCCGGATCGTCGCGGGTTTGAGAGCGAACATGTCCCCGTTGAGTGTGGGGTGAGTTGCCTAGCTCTCCCGGAGCGCTCGCGCCAGGGCCAGGAAGCCAGTAATATCAATCGTTTCCGCCCGTGCGTTCGGGTCGATTCCGGCGGCTGCGCACAGGGCCCCGCCGCCCAGAACCTTCAGCGATGAGCGCAGCATCTTGCGGCGCTGGCCGAAGGCGGCGGCGGTGATTTTTTCCAGCGCCTGGATGTCCCCGGCCGGCGGCGGATCGGCCAGCGGGACCAGGCGCACGACCGCCGAGGCCACCTTGGGCGGCGGCGTGAAGGCCTGGGCCGGCAGGTCCATCACCACCCGCGCGGTCGCGACGGCCTGGGAGATCACCGACAGCCGTCCGTAGGAGTCCTCGCCGGGCTGGGCGGCGATGCGGTCGGCGACTTCCTTCTGGAACATCAGGGTCATGGAGGCGGGGCGGAAGGCGCCGGTCAGCCAGCCGATCAGCAGGGGCGTGCCGACGTTGTAGGGCAGGTTGGAGACGACGTGCGCCGTGGCGGCAGGCGCGATCAGGGCCGGGGCGTTGATACGCAGGGCATCGGCCTCGATGATGCTCAAACGCCCTCCCACGGCCCCTCCCAGCTCGGCCAGCAGGGGCAGGAAGCGCGGGTCCTTCTCCACGGCGATCACCCGCGCGCCGGTTTCCAGCAGGGCGCGGGTCAAACCGCCCGGGCCAGGGCCGACCTCAATGACGGTGTCGCCCTCGCCGATCCGGGCCAGGCGCGCGATCTTGCGGGTAATGTTCAGGTCCAGCAGGAAGTGCTGGCCGAAGCTCTTGCGCGCCATCAGGTCGTGGGCGGCCAGTTGCTCGCGCAGGGGCGGCAGGTCGTCCAGGGTCATGAGCGCATCATGCGGCGACCGCGGCGCCGTGGCGACGCTCGGCGATTTCGGCGGCCATGCGGATGGCGGCGATCAGGCTGTCAGGGCGCGCCAGGCCCCGGCCGGCGATGTCGAAGCCGGTGCCATGGTCGGGCGAGGTGCGCACGATGGGCAGGCCGAGCGTTACGTTCACGCCGCCCCAGAAGTCGAGCATCTTGACCGGGATCAGGGCCTGGTCGTGGTACATGCAGAGCACGGCGTCATAGCCGGCCCGCGCCTCGGCGTGGAACAGGGTGTCGGCCGGCGACGGGCCGCTGACGAAGACGCCCAGATCGCGCAGGGAGCGGACCGCCGGCCCGATGATGTCGATCTCCTCGCGGCCCAGCGCGCCGCCTTCGCCCGCATGGGGATTGAGGGCGGCCACGGCCAGCCTGGGCGTGGCCACGCCATAGTCGCGGCGCAGGGCCTGGGCCGTAACCAGGCCGGCGTTGACGATACGCTCCACGGTCAGCAACGACGGGACCCGGGCGATCGGCTCGTGGATGGTGATCAGGGCCACGCGCAGGTCGCCCGCCGTCAGCATCATCACGGGCCCGCGCGCGCCGTCGAAGCGGGCGGCGGCGGTCAGCTCGGCCAGGAATTCGGTATGGCCCGGGAATCTGAACCCGGCCTCGTAGAGGGGCGCCTTGGCGATGGGCGCGGTGACGAGGCCGGAGACGCCGCCGGACAGCGCCAGGCCGACTCCGGTCTCGATCCAGCGGATCACCCCCTCGGCATAGCTGGGAGAGGGCTTGCCGGCCACCACGGGGCCGCGCAGGGGCAGGTCCAGCACGGGCAGGGCATCGGGGAAGAGTCGGGCGGCCTCGTCAGGCCCGGTGACGGGGCGGATGGAGATCCCGCCCGCACCCGGCGCGGCGGCCAGCGAGGCCGCGTCGCCGACCACCATGAAGGCGAGCCCCGTCTCGCGGAGCGCCGACCAGGCCTTGACGATGATCTCCGCTCCGACCCCCGCGGGGTCTCCAAGGCTCAGAGCTAGAGGTCGTGTCTTCACCTGACTTCGATGGTTGCCGCGTTCTTGAGGTCGCGGAGATAACGCTTGGAGATCTGAGAAAGCTGCATGTTGTACAGGCGCGCTTCCATCTGATCGTGGCTGAGGCCCTGGCTGCCGCTTGAGCGCTTGGCGCAGACGGCCACCAGATGCAGGCCCGCCGCCGTGCGGATCGGCGCGGAAATCTGGCCGGGCTGCAATCCTTCCACCGCTTCGCGGAAGCTGGGGGTCAGGTCCTTGACCTCCGCTTCGCCCAGGTCGCCGACCAGCACGCCGTCGGTCTTGCCGGCGATGGCTTCGAGGTCCTCACAGCCCTTGAGCTTGGGCCGCACGCCTTCCAGGGTCACCCGGGCGGCTTCCACCGCTTCGGGCGGGGCGTCGGCGGGCAGGGCCACGGCGACCTGCTTGAGGTTGACCAGTTGCGAGGTCGCGCCGGCGTGCTTGTCGCGCAGCAGCACGATGTAGAAGCCGTCCTTGACGGGGATCGGGCGCGACAGCTGGCCGGGGCGCATGGCCTCCAGGGCCTGGGCGACTTCGGTCGGCACTTCGTTGGCCGCGATCCAGCCCATGTCGCCGCCGGCGCCGGCGTCGGGGGCGCTGGAGAACTGGCGGGCGACGGCGGCGAAGGGCGCGCCCTGTTGCAGCTGTGCGACCAGTTGTTCAGCGCCGGTCTGGGCGGTTTCCATGCCGCCGACGCGGGCGGCGTCGAGCACGACTTCGCTGACCAGATACTGCGGCTTGGTGGCCGAATCGGCCTGGCGCTGCAAGAGGGCCTTGATCTGGTCGTCGCCGACCCGCAGGCGCGAGCCGTAACGGCCGGCGATCCAGCGCTGCCAGCTGATGTTGGTGCGGATCTGGTTGCGGAAGGTGACGGGATCGACGCCGCGCTCGGCCAGGGAGCCCAGCAGCGCCTCGGCCGTGGTGTTGTTGCTCTTGGCGATGTCGGTGATCTCGTCGGTGACCTCCTGATCGGTGGCCACCAGGTCGAGCTTCTGCTGCTTCTCCACCCGGTGAAGCTCCTGCATCTGCAGGCGCTCGTCGATCAGCGATCGAAGCGCTTCGCGCTGCAGGCCCGGCAGGCTCTCCTGCGTCGGCTGCACCCCGGTGGTGACGATCAGCAGGCGCATGCGCTGCACCAGATCGTAGGTCGAGATGATGTCGTCGTTGACCGTCGCCGCGACGGACTCGGAAAGACCCTGGGGAGCCTGCTGCTGTGCATCCTGCGCCAGCACCGGGCCAGGGGCCGCGATGGCCAGCACGGTGAGGGACACCGCCGCAGCCCGAAGAAGGCTCGTCACGCTAAGCGCCGAAAGCATGGATATGGTCGTTCCTCTGTTCGCCGCCCGCGCGCCCCGCGCGGTCTCTCCCGCACGCTCAATAGCCACGGCGAGGGTCGCTGTAACCTGTATCACCCAATGTGGCGAGCGTTAGGCGTATGGACAGTTGGTCCGACGGCCCCAGGGTGCGGTTGAATGTCTCGCTGTGCTGGTAATAGACGTCCACGCGCAGGCAGTCATCCGCATAGAAGACGCCGATATCGCGCCGCCGCCACACATCGGCCTGTACGTCTCGGACGCCATAAAGCGTGACGCCCCAATGCTTTGTGAGGAGAACCTGTCCGGCGAAGTCGATGTCTTCGCGCTTGACGCCGGTGGGGTCCTGGTTGTCGCGAAGGTAGCGGACGTAGCCCGTCACCCGCTTCAGATCGATGTTGGCGCCGGCTTCGATGCGCCGCACCGAGCTGGAGTTCGAATCGACCCGGGCGCGCGAGAAGACCGTCAGGCTCTTGATCGGCGTGACCTCGGCGGCGACCACCCAGTCCGACTGGCGCTCCTGCAGGCCGCTGCTGGCGGGGAACATCGGGTCGGGCTTGCTGCGATAGCTGCGGCCCACCAGCAGGCTGCCGCCGCGTCCGTCATCGTAGAAGACCGACGTCCGCACGCCGGCGTTTAGCCGCTGGCCGCCCTCGTAGAGGTCGAAGCCCGGGAATTTGTCGGTCCGGAACAGGTTGGTCTCGTCGAACTCGAACGTGGTCGAATCCTCGTTGGGGATGCGTGGGTCGAGGTGGCTCTTGGGCGAAATGGCCAGCTGGGCCAGGGGCTCGATGACGATGGTGCGCTCGCCGTCGCGGCGGATAAGGGGGTAGCTGACATCGACCCCCACCACGCCCTGGGCGCGGCCCACCGAGGCGCTGGAGCCCAGCGCGGGGGTCAGGTCGGAGATGTTGTAGCTGTCGGCGCGGATGTCGGCGAAGGGGCTGACCCGCAGGCCGCTGGAGAAGGTGACCGTGCTGCGCCAGTTGGCCTCCACGGTCGCGCGGCGGCTGTCGACGCCCGGATCGGTCGAGACCAGGGGCGACTGCTCACGGGTCAGCACCACCGCGCTGCCCCACAGGCGCAGGCGCCCGCCGAGGATCGGCGCGGAGGGCTCCCAGCGCGCCTCGATCAGCGGGGCGATGGTCGGGAAGGTGCGGTCGTTGTCGCTGGGGCGCAGGCCCTGGATGCTGATCGCCGAAATGGACAGGTAGGAGCGCTGGTCCTGGCGGGTGGTATAGACTTGGCTGATCAGCCGGTGGTCGTCGGCGCCGATCAGGCCGTGCTGCTCGAAGACGTTGCCGATATCGTATTTGTCGAAGATCAGGTCGTCGGAGGTGCGCTCGGCGGTGAAGCCCCACTTCCACTTGGCGTTGATGTCGAACTTGCCGTCCGCGAGGATGTAGCTGCGCGAGGTGCGGTCGCCCAGGTGGTCGCCGTTGCTGGTCAGGTCGGTTTCATAGGTGTAGCCGAACCGCGCCTCGGCGTAGCCCGAGTAGAAGCGCTTGCGCCAATCCAGGTTCAGGAACGGGTTCACATTGGTGTTGATCTGCGGGCTGATGATCAGGTCCTGGGAGGGCGAGATCACCTGCAGATAGGGCTGCTCGTAGGACAGGCCCCGGCGGCGCGCGGCCGACAGCTTGGGCACCAGCAGGCCCGACTGGCGTTCGGCCTGTGGGTCGGCGTGCCAGAAGATCGGCGCGTAAAGCACTGGAATGCCGAACATTTCGATGACGGCATTCTTGTAGTAGACGATCTGACGGGTGCGGTCCTGGATCACCTTGTCGGCGTGGATCGACCAGCTGGGCTCCTTGGGCGAGCCGTCCTCGGCGCAGATCGGGCAGGGGGTGTAGATGACCTTGTTGAGCTCCGTCACATTCTCGCTGCGCCGCACGGCGGTGGCGGCGGCGATCTTGGCGTTGCCGCCCAGCCGCGTGGAGAAGCCCTTGGCGATGCCGGCGCGCAGGTCTTCGTCCAGCACCATCTCCTCGGCGAACTGGGCGGTGCCGTCGGAATTGATGATCTGGACGTGGCCGCGCGCGGTGACCACCCCGTTGGTGCTGTCGTAGACCACCTCGTCGGCGCGCAGGGTGCGGCCCTGATAGCGCGCCTCGACGCCGCCCCGCGCGGTCACGGTCTTGCTGGTCCCGTCGCGGATCAGCAGGTCGGTTTCCAGGTAGAAGCCGCGTTCGCCCAACCCTTCGTCGACGGGCGCGGCGACGGGGGCGGCGGCCGGCGCCGGGGTGGAGCCCTTGGTGGCCATGGGCGCATCGACGCCCTGGGCCTGAGCGCGTGCGGCGCCGGGGGCCAGCGTCGCGGCCAGGGCGAGCATCGCCGTGCCCGCGCTGAAGCGGACCAGAGAGCGGTGGCCGGAGCCAGGGCCGTCAGTCATTTTGCACTCAATCCACTCCCCGGACCGGTCCAGCCCCAGACTGGTCACACCCGCAATAGCCGAGTCAGCCGTCTTCCGTATAGCAAAGCAACGTGAGGCCCGCCAAAAGCGCCAAAAGAGGGGGCGCGGCGGCGGCCAATGGCGGCGGCAGGGTGCCGGCCTTGCCTAGCGCCCCGCACAGTTGATTGAAGAAGAAGAAGGCGAAACCGAGGGCGACGCCGGAGATGGCCAGCCCCGCCAGCCCGCCCAGGCGCATCAGCCGCAGCGAGAACGCCGCCGCCAGCACCGACATGGCCATGAACATCAGCGGCGTGGCCAGCAGCTGCCACAGCCGGATCTTGTAGGCGGTGGCCGAGAATCCCGCCGCCTCGGTCTGGGCGATGGCCTGGGGCAGGCGCCAGAAGGCGATGGCCTCCGGCGTCGTGAACCGCTCCAGCGCCGCCTGGCTGTCCAGGGTCGAGGGGATCGACAGGCTCTCGGAGCGGATGGAGCCCGCCCCCGGGGTGGCCTCGCGCACGCCCTTCAGCCGCCAGAAGCCCGCGTTCAGCCGCGCCTCGTCCGCCTCGACCCGGCGGGAGAACTGCAGGGCGCCGTGGTCGTCGCGGGTGTAGAGGAACAATGACACGCCCTCGAGCCGCACCATGCCGTTCTGCTGGTCGTAGGCCTTGGCCCGGATGATCATCTCGTTGCGGCTGTCGCCCTGGCGCAGCCAGATCTGCTTGGGCGCGGCGGCGGAATAGCCCTCCAGCAGCCCGGCGCGCGACTGCTCGAACCTGGCGTTGAGCATGGCGGCCAGCGGATTGAGGGCCGTGGCGGTCAACAGCCCCACCACGAAGGCCACCGAGGCAGCCGGGAAGATGAAGCGCCAGGCCGAGACGCCGGCCGCGCGCATGGCGATCAGCTCGCTGCGGCGGTTCAGGGACACGAAGGCGGCCAGGGTGCCGAACAGGAAGACGAAGGGCAGCAGCACCAATATGGTCTGGGGCGTCTTCATCAGCGTCAGGCCGAGCAGCTCGGCGAAGCTGACCTCGGCGCGGGTGCCGACGTTGCGGCTGTTGTCCACGAAGTCGATCAGCAGGGCGACCGAGCCCAGCAGGGCCAGGGCGCCGCCCACGCCGGCGCTGGTGCGCGCCAGCACGTAGCTCTCCACCTTGCCGGGCCAGAGCCTCATGTGGCGGCCGACAGGGCTGGCGCGGGCCGGGGCAGGCCGGAGGTGCCCGCCCGCCTGCGGAAGATGGCCCAGAAGCCCCAGGCGGTCCCGACCAGCGGCACCGCATACTGCAGGACGTTCAGCCAGGCGTCGTCGTCGCAGGCCGCCTGGACGCCAAAGCCCACGATGCGCACCAGGGCCGCGGCCCCGCCCACCATGGCGATGCGCCCGCCATAGCCCAGCCGGCTGAACGGCCCGCCCAGGACGGCGGCCAGGGCCATGGCCATGAAGGTCAGGTTGTAGAGGGGCGTCGACAGCCGCGCGTGGCCCTCGGCCAGCATCTTCAGCCGGTTCTTCTGCTCCCACTCCTGGCGCAGGTCGGGGCTGAACAGCTCATGCATGAAGCGGTCCGACTGCTTGTAGCGGATCTTGCCGTCGGCCTTCAGGAAGGGGGCGAGCGGGAAGGTGTATTCGTCGAAGGACAGGTATTCGAGCACGCCCGCGTTCGACAGGGACTGGCGCGAGGCCTGGCGCATGACCAGCACCGGCTGGCCGCCCTTCTGCACGATGCGCCCCTCGTGGGCGTTGTAGGTCGTGGGGTTGGGGTCGGCGCCCGGCGTCTTGGCGTCGCCCTCCTCATGGATGAACAGGTCGTGGATCAGGCCGTCGTGGTCGACGCTCTTGGCATAGACGGTCAGCCCCGCCGACGGCTGGCTGAACTCGCCGGCGCGCACCAGGGTCGAGGCCAGGTCGGAACGGGCCTCATAGGTGATGGTGCGGATGGCCCGGTAGGTCAGCGGCTGGATCCACAGGTTCATCAACAGCCCCACCAGCACCGCGCCCAGGGCCAGCCTGATGGCCGGCGACACCACCCGCCAGCGGCTCATGCCGCCCGCGAACACCACCACCAGCTCCTGGTCGGTCTGCATGCGGTTCAGCACCGCCAGCGCCGCCACGAACACGGCGATGGGCATGATCATGTTGAGCAGCTGGGGCGTCGCCAGCAGGGTCAGCTTGATGAAGATCAGCGCGCTCTGGCGCTGGTCGACGATGACGTCGAGGTTCGACAGGCTCTGGCTCAGGAACGCGACCGCGCCAAGAGCCGCCACCGCCAGAAGCGTCGGCCCGAGGAGCTGGCGGAAAAGATAGCGTTCGATCAGGCGCATGGGAGGTCGGTTCTTCTACACGCCGTGGGGGAGGCGGCACAACCGCTAGCGCTCGTGAACGTCACCCGGCGCTGTTGAACCCTTTGAAGTCGGCCCCACGTTGGACTATGCCGAGCCCAAGAGTTTTCGGAGCGCGTTATGAAGATCGAATTCGTCAAAGCCGACCGGGCCAAGCCCGCGAGCACCGGCGCCGTGGCCGTCCTGGTGCTTGAAGGCGGCCAGCTGACCCTGGCGGCCCAGGATGTGGACAAGCTCATTGGCGGGGCGCTCAGCCGCGCGGTCGGCGCGGGGCGCTTCACCGGCGCCAAGGGCCAGAGCCTGGAACTGATCGCCCCGGCCGGCATGGAAGCCGCCCGCATCACCGTGATCGGCGCGGGTTCGGCCCCGGAGTTCAGCGGCGACATCGCCGAGTCGTTCGGCGCGGCGGCCTTCGCGGCCGTGAAGACCTCCGGCGCGGACACGCTGACCGTCCTGCTGCCCGGCGCCAAGCCCGAGGAAGCGGCGCGGGCGGCCTTCGGGGCGCGGCTGGCCAGCTATCGCTTCGACAAATACCGCACCACCGAAAAGCCCGAGAAGAAGCCCTCGGTGAAGACCGTGCGCATCGCCTGTGACGCCCCGAGCGCCGCCCAGACCGCCTATGGGCCCCTGGACGCGGTGGCCGACGGCGTCTTCTTCACCCGCGACCTGGTCTCCGAGCCGGCCAACGTCCTCTATCCGGAAGAGTTCGCGCGCCGGGTCAAGGCGCTGGAAACCCTGGGCCTCGAGGTCGAGATCCTGGGCGAAAAGGACATGGCCAAGCTCGGCATGGGCAGCCTGCTGGGCGTCGGCCAGGGCAGCGTGCGCGAAAGCCAGCTGGCCGTCATCCAGTGGAAGGGCGCGGCCGATCCCAAGGCCCAGCCCATCGCCTTCGTGGGCAAGGGCGTCTGCTTCGATTCGGGCGGCATCTCGATCAAGGGCGCCGACGGCATGGAAGACATGAAGTGGGACATGGGCGGCGCCGGCGCCGTGGCCGGTCTCATGTGCGCGCTGGCGGGCCGCAAGGCCAAGGCCAACGTGGTCGGCATCCTGGGCCTGGTCGAGAACATGCCCGACGGCGCGGCCCAGCGTCCGGGCGACGTGGTCAAGTCGATGAACGGCAAGACCATCGAGGTGATCAACACCGACGCCGAGGGCCGCCTGGTCCTCGCCGACGCGCTGCACTACTGCAACGATCGCTTCAAGCCGAAGTTCATGGTCGACCTGGCCACGCTGACCGGCGCCATCATCATCTCGCTGGGCCACGACTTCGGCGGCCTGTTCAGCAACAACGACGAGCTGTCGGGCAACCTGCTGGCCGCCGGCCTCGGGGAGGGCGAGGCCCTGTGGCGCATGCCCCTGCCGGCCGCCTACGAAAAGCAGATCGAGAGCGCCATCGCCGACCTGAAGAACACCGGCGGGCGTCCGGGCGGCTCGATCACGGCGGCCCTGTTCCTGCAGCACTTCGTGGGCGAGACCCCCTGGGCCCACCTGGACATCGCCTCCACCGCCTGGCGCAAGCCCTCCACCAACGCCACCGTTCCGGACGGCGCCAGCGGCTATGGCGTGCGTCTCCTGAACCGGCTGGTGGCCGACTGTTACGAGGGCTAGCTCGACGGATGGCTGAAGGCGGCGCCTGCGAGGTCTGGTTCTACCATCTGGAGCGCAGCGCGCTCGACCAGGTGCTGCCCGAGCTTCTCGAACGCACCCTGGCGCGGGGGTGGCGGGCGCTGGTGCGCTCGCCGCTGACCGAGCGGATGGAGCACCTCGACGGCTATCTGTGGAGCTGGCGTGACGACAGCTTCCTGCCGCACGGCCTGGCCGGCGAACCGCTGGCCGAGCGCCAGCCGGTGCTGCTGACCACGGGCCAGGACAACCTCAACAAGGCTCAGGCCTTGTTCCTGATCGACGACGCCGAGCCCGGCGACGTGGCCGGGTTCGAACGCTGCATCGTGCTGTTCGACGGCCGCGACGACACGGCCATGGGCGCGGCGCGCGAGCGCTGGCGGGTGTTCAAGGGTTCGGGCCTGCCGGTCGCCTATTGGCGCCAGACATCGGACGGAAAATGGGAGAAGCAGGCGTGAAGCGATTGATTGTGCTGGGCTTGTCCCTGGCGGCGCTCGGCGCCTGCGCCTCTCCCGCGCCACCACCGCCGCCTCCGCCGCCCAGACCCGTGGCGCCCCCGCCGCCCCCGCCTGCGCCGCCCCAGGCGCCGGACACCTGCGGCGCGCGTCCGCTGCAGAGCCTGATCGGCAAGAACAAGAGCGAAATCCCGGTGCCCGTCGATATGAGCAAGCGCCGCGTCTACTGCTCCAGCTGCGCCATCACCATGGACTATCGCGCCGACCGGCTGAATATCGTCTTCGACCCCGAGACCGGCATCGTCAAAGAGGTGAAGTGCGGCTAGCGGGGGACATGTATGCTCTCAGGCGCCCGCTCATATCGTTCCAGCGCTAGGCCGTACGTGTCCCCATCCGCTCAGTCTCAGGGGACACGTACGGTCGGGCGGCGGGGCTTCATCGTCACGCTTTTGAGAGCGTACATGTCCCCGGCCGGCTAACCCGTCACCTTCTCCAGCGTCTCGGCCGCCTGCATCCACAGCGCCTCGGCCTCGTCCAGCTTCGCTTGGGCGGTGACGCGCTTGCGCCCCAGGTCGGCGGCCTTGGCCGGGTCCTTGGCGTAGAGGGTCGGATCGGCCAGCGAGGTGTCGATGTCGGCCACCACCTTGGTCGCCCGGGCCAGGGCCTGTTCGGCCTCTTCCAGACGGCGGCGCAGGGTGCTGGGCGAGAGCAGCGGCTTGGCGAGCGCGGGCGGCGGCGGGGCGGCCACCGGCTCCGGCTCGGCGGCGGCCATCGCGGCGGCGGCGGCGACATTGGCGTTGCGCGCATTGATGCGCGCGCGGTCCAGCACGAACTTGGAATAGTCGTCCATGTCGCCGTCGAAGGGCTTCACCCCGCCATCGGCCGTCAGCCATAGGCGGTCGGCCACCAGCTCCATCAGCGAGCGGTCGTGGGTGATCAGGATCACCGCGCCTTCGTAACGGTTCAGGGCGTCCAGCAGGGCGCGGCGGCTGTCGATGTCCAGGTGGTTGGTGGGCTCATCGAGAATCAGCAGGTGGGGCGCTTCCATGGCCACCAGGTTCAGCAGCAGGCGTGCGCGTTCGCCGCCCGACAGGTTGGCCACGGTGGTTTCGGCCTTTTCGAAGCCCAGGCCGAACTGGGCCAGCTTCGAGCGGCGCTGTGATTCGCTGGCGTCGGGCAGGGCGCGGCGCACGATCTCCAGCGGGGTGTCGGCCGGGTCCAGCGCCTCGATCTGATGCTGGTGGAACCAGCCCACCTTCATGCGCCGGTCGCGGTGCATGTGGCCGGCCTCGATCTTCAGCGCGCCGGCGATCATCTTGGCGAAGGTCGACTTGCCCGCCCCGTTGACGCCCAGCAGGCCGATGCGGTCGTCCAGGTCGAGCCTCAGGTTCAGCCCGCGCAGGATCGGCTTGGCGCCGTAGCCCACATCGACGCCTTCCAAGCGGATCAGCGGCGGGGCCAGCGGACGCAGCGGCGAAGGCAGGGTGAAGGGGGCGACCCGCTCCTCGATGGTGGCGGAGACCTCGGGTAGCTTGGCCAGCATCTTCAGCCGCGACTGGGCCTGGGTGGCCTTGGAGGCGGTGGCGCGGAAGCGGTCGACGAACGACTGCATGTGGGCGCGCTTGGCCTCGACCTTGGAGCGCATCGCTTCCTGCAGCCGCTGCTTCTCGCCCCGCTGATTCTCGAAGCTGTCATAGCCGCCGGTGTAGAAGTCCAGCTTGCCCGCGTTCAGATGCAGGATGTAACCGACGGAATTATTGAGCAATTCCCGGTCGTGGCTGATGATGATGGCGGTGTGCGGATACTTCTTCATCCGCGCCTCGAGCCAGAGCGCGCCTTCCAGGTCGAGGTAGTTGGTCGGTTCGTCCAGCAACAGCAGGTCGGGTTCGGCAAACAGGGCCGCGGCCAGGGCCACGCGCATACGCCAGCCGCCGGAGAACTCGGCCATCGGCCGGGTCAGGTCCTCGTTGGTGAAGCCCAGGCCCGAGAGGATTTCGGCGGCGCGGGAGGGCGCGGCATCGGCGTCGATTTCGATCAGGCGCATATAGATGTCGCCCAGGTCTTCCGGCTCGGCGGTCTCCAGCCTGGCGGTCAGCTCGGCGCGTTCGGTGTCGGCGGCCAGGATGGTCTCCAGCAGCGTCTCCGGCGTGGCCGGGTGCTCCTGGGCCACCGAGGCGATGCGCGCCCCGCGCGGCATCTTGATCTCGCCGCCCGACGATTCCATCTCGCCCAGGATGACCTTGAACAGGGTCGACTTGCCCGCGCCGTTGCGCCCGACCAGGCCGACCTTGGCCCCCACGGGCAGGTTGACGTTGGCGTCTTCCAGGAAGCGCCGCCCCCAGGCGTCGAAGGTGAGGTTCTCGATTTGCAGCATGGGGGAGGGAAAGCCGGATAAAAGGTTTGGGACGGGAGGTTGGCGGATGGGAAGCCCGCCGCTATAAGCCCCGCCACTCTCAAATCCAAACAAACAAGCAAGGCTCTCCCCTAGCCATGACCGAACGCACCTTCTCGATCATCAAGCCGGACGCCACCGAGCGTAACCTGACCGGCGCCGTGAACGCCGTGATCGAGGCCGCCGGCCTGCGCATCGTCGCCCAGCGCCGCATCCACCTGTCCAAGGCCCAGGCCGAAAAGTTCTACGAGATCCACAAGGAACGCCCCTTCTTCGGCGAACTGGTGGACTTCATGACCCGCTCGCCGGTCGTCGTGCAGGTTCTCGAAGGCGACAACGCCGTCGCGCGCTACCGCGAAGTGATGGGCGCCACCAACCCCGCCAACGCCGACGAAGGCACCATCCGCAAGCTGTTCGCCCCCTCGGTCGGTGAAAACACCGTCCACGGCTCCGACAGCGCCGAGAACGCGGCGATGGAAATCGTGCAGTTCTTCACCGACGACCAGATCGTCGGCTAAACGCCTTCAAGCGTTTCGAGAAACATGGCGGCCGGGTCAGCGATGACCCGGCCGTTTTCTTTTTGTGCGGCCGGGGACATGTACGCTCTCAAAAGCATGACCCGTGGCCGCCAGGGCCCGACCGTACGTGTCCCCAAAAACGACAATGCACCCGTCAGGGGACACGTACGGTCCGGCGCCGGAGCCAGCATTGCCGGTCTGAGAGCGTACATGTCCCCGCTCAGTGGGCCGTCCAGCCCGGCTGGCCGATGTCGTCGGTGCGCACCAGGCGGCCGTAGAGCGCCACCTCCCTGAATTGGTAGAGCCAGGCGGCCGTCGGCGGGTTCATCCAGCCATGCTTGGCCGGCATCTTGAGGATCGCTGGGCCGCCTAGTGGATTGACCTCTCGGCGGGGCGCCTCGGGGTGATCGAGATCGGCGAGGGGCGCCAGCCAGGCCGCATGCACCTCCTCGGGGTTGGGGATCATGCTCAGCGGCTCGGCGCTCCAGAAGATCACCGGCGTCACCACATGGCCGCCCAGCGTCACGAAGTCGTCCAGCAGGCCCAGAACCGCCTCGCGGGGCAGGTCGACGCCCAATTCCTCCTGGGTTTCCCGGCGCGCCGCATCGATGGCGTCCTCGCCGGGTTCCAGGTTGCCGCCGGGCAGGGCGTAGTTGCCGGCCCCACGGCGCATATGCATCGCGCGCCGGGTGAGCAGGTAGGCCGGACCCGTCGCGGTCGGCGACAGCACGATGGCCACGGCCGCGTGACGGCGCCCGCCCACAGCGATGGCGATGCGGTCGAAGACGGCGAGATTGGCGATGATCCGGGCGCGCAGGGCGTGCATGGCGCTGAGTGTAGCGCGTCGTTCCCCAGGGTAGGGAAGGGGGTTAGCCGCTGACCAGAATCTGGTCGGCGTCGCCGGGCAGGGACACGCCACTGACAAAGGCCGCCAGGCATCGCGGATAGAGCACATGCTCCGCCTTCAGCACCCTGGCCGCCAGGCTGGCTTCGTCGTCGCCGGCCAGCACTGGCGCCGCCGCCTGTCCCAGGATCGGGCCCTCGTCCACGCCCGCCGTCACCAGATGCACCGTGCAGCCGTGCACCTTCACGCCCGCGTCGAGCGCGCGCTGGTGGGTGTGAAGGCCGGGAAAAAGGGGCAGCAGCGCCGGGTGGATATTGAGCATCCTGCCTTCCCAAGCATTCACCAGCACCGGCGTCAGGATGCGCATGTAGCCAGCCAGGGCCACATAGTCGCAGCCGGCCTCGCGCAGGGCCGCGTCGATGGCGCGCTCGTGCGATTCGCGGTCCTTGGCGAAGGGGCGGTGGTCGATTACGCGCGTGGCCACGCCGGCTTCGGCGGCTTTCGCCAACCCACCCGCGTCGGCGATGTTGGAGATGACCAGGGCTACCTCATAAGGGCAGCCAGGGTCTTGAGAGGCGGCGATCAGGGCCGCCATGTTGGACCCGCCGCCGGAGATCAGCACCCCGACCCTGGTCCTCATGCGGCGGCGAGCTCGCCGCAGATGAAGGCTTCCTCGCCCGCGTCGAGCAGCTGGGCCAGCACGTCCTGCGCCTCGGCCTTGCCGGTGATCAGCATGAAGCCGATGCCGCAGTTGAAGGTGCGGCGCATCTCATGGTCGCTCACGCCGCCCTCGCGTTGCAGCCAATCGAACACGGGGGGCAGGGCCCAGGCGTTCCAATCGATTCGCGGCGCGAGGCCGTCGGCCACGGCGCGGGGCGGATTTTCGATCAGCCCGCCGCCGGTGATGTGGGCGCCGCCCTTCAGCAGCTTGGCCTTGATCAATGGCACGGTGGCTTTGACGTAGATGCGGGTGGGGGCCATCAGCGCCTCGCCCAGGGTCCCGTCGGCCCAGGGGCAGGGCGCATCCCAAGCCACCCCAGAGCGCTCGACGATTCGGCGCACCAGGGAATAGCCGTTGGAGTGGGGTCCGCTGGAGGGCAGGGCGATCAGGACGTCGCCGGCCCGCTGGGCGTCCAGGGTCGGCAGCACGCCGTCGCGGTTGACCGCGCCCACGGAGAACCCGGCCAGGTCATAGTCGCCGTCGCCATACATGCCCGGCATCTCGGCCGTCTCGCCGCCGACCAGGGCCGCGCCGGCCTGGCGGCAGCCCTCGGCGATTCCGGCGACGACCCGCTTGGCCGTCTCAACGTCCAGCTTTCCGGTGGCGTAGTAGTCCAGGAACATCAGCGGCTCGGCGCCCTGGGCCAGCAGGTCGTTGACGCACATGGCCACCAGGTCGATGCCGACCGTGTCGTGCAGCCCGGTTTCGATGGCGACCTTCAGCTTGGTGCCCACCCCGTCGGTGGTGGTGACCAGCAGCGGATCCTCGTAACCGGCCGCCTTCAGGTCGAACAGCGCCCCGAATCCCCCCAGCGACGCCTCGGCTCCGGGGCGGCGAGTCGACCTCGCCAGGGGCTTGATCGCCTCGACCAGAGCGGCCCCCGCATCGATATCCACACCCGCTTGCGCATAGGTAAGGCCGTTCTCGCGGTCGGACATCGGTGGCTCTTTGGTTACGGAATACGCGAAACCGCGTATTTATGTGGCTTGGCGCTTGCGGAGTCGGGCGCGCGCCGGGGTATAGCTAGCCGATGACGCCTATCACAACCACCGCCGAACTGGCGGCGTTCTGCAAGAAGCTAAAAGGTCAGCCTTTCGTGGCCGTGGACACCGAGTTCATGCGCGAAACCACCTATTGGCCAAAACTGTGCCTGATCCAGGCCGCCTCTCCCGGCGGCATCGAGGCCAACATCGATCCCTTGTCCGAGGAGATCGACCTTGAGCCGTTCCTGGAGGTCATGCGCGACGAGAGCATCCTCAAGGTGTTCCACGCCGCCCGGCAGGACGTTGAAATCTTCAACGTGCTGAAGGCCATGCCCAAACCGCTGTTCGACACCCAGATCGCCGGCATGGCGGCGGGCTTCGGCGAGCAGGTCGCCTATGACGCCCTGGTGCGCCAGATGCTGAAGGTGGAGATCGACAAGTCGAGCCGCTTCACCGACTGGGCGCGGCGGCCGCTGACCGACAAGCAGCTGGAGTATGCGCTGGCCGACGTGACCCACCTGGCCACCCTCTATCCGATGCTCAGCGACCGGCTGGAAAAGGCCGGACGCCTGGCCTGGGTCGAAGAGGAAATGGCCGCCATGTGCGACCCGGCCCTCTACGACGTCTCACCGGAGAATGCCTGGAAGCGGCTCAAGCCCCGCAAGCATGCGTCGAAATACCTGGCCGTGTTCAAGGCGGTGGCCGCCTGGCGCGAGCGCACCGCCCAACAGCGCGACCAGCCGCGCGGCCGCATCCTCAAGGATGAGGCCATCGACGAACTGGCGACCCAGGCGCCGACCGATGCTGCCGCCCTCGACCGCCTGCGCGGCGTGCCCAAGGGTTTCTCCGGCTCGCGATTCGGCCCGGACCTGCTCCAGGTGATTCGCGACGCCCTGAAGGCCCCTGAAGCCCACGCGCCCCAGGTCGAGAGCCGTGGCCCGCCGCCGCCGCAAGCGGCCGGCGCCGTGGTCGAACTGCTGAAGGTGCTGCTCAAGGCGCGCGCCGAAGACTCCGGGGTGGCCTCCAAGCTGATCGCCACCGTCTCCGACCTGGAAAAGATCGCCGCCGACGACAACGCCGACGTCAGCGCGCTGACCGGCTGGCGGCTGCAGGCCTTCGGTACGGACGCGCTGAAGCTCAAACGCGGCGAACTGGCCCTGGTCCTGGACGGCGCGCGGGTGCGTGTCGTGGAAGTGCGCCGGGCGCCGAGGACGGCGGCGGCCGAGTAGCGGCGGCGCATCCGCCCAGCGGGGACATGTACGCTCTCAGACCGAAAACGGCTGGCCACTAAGCCAGATCGTACGTGTCCCCCATCACAGGGGCTGGGGACACGTACGGGCGCGCTTCGTGCGTCCCCACCGCCGTCTGAGAGCGTACATGTCCCCTTGACGTGCCGTGAACAAAATAAGAACATTCTGATCTACTTCGGAGCCCGCCATGCCCCGCTCAGCCAGGATCGTCTTCCCCGGCGCGCCCCACCACATCATCCAGCGTGGCAACCGGCGCCAGCGGACCTTCTTCAACGATGAAGACTACGCCGTCTACCGGAGGCTAGCCGCGGAGTTCTTCAGCACGGCAGGTGTGGAGGTCTGGGCCTATTGCCTGATGCCCAATCACGTCCATCTGATCGTGGCGCCGGCGGACGAGGCGGCGCTCGCCCGCGCGATGGGCGAAACTCATCGCCATTACACACGGCGGATCAACCACCGGGAGGGCTGGAACGGGTTCCTCTGGCAAGGCCGCTTCGCCTCCTATCCGATGGACGAGCGGTATCTGTACGCTTGCGCCCGCTATGTGGGCCTCAATCCTGTTCGCGCGGGCATCACCTCCAAGGCTGTGGATTGGCCGTGGTCGAGCGTCCGCGGTCATCTCGACCTGGCGATCGACCCGATGCTCACGCCTGAACCCCTGGCCTCCCGCCTCAGCGATGGAATGGCGAGCTTCTTCGACGCCGACACCGACGAGGCCGAGCGACGGACACTGCGCGAAGCCGCCGTTTCGGGCCGCCCCCTCGGCAGCCACGAATGGCTGAAAGCGAGGGGACATGTACGCTCTCGAATCTAAGCGATAACCCGCTGAGCCAGACCGTACGTGTCCCCATCACAGTCCGGGGACACGTACGGTCGGGCGTCCTACATCCTCACCGTCGTCTGAGAGCGTACATGTCCCCAAAAACGCCCTCGGCGGCCTTGGGGCGACCCATGTGAATCAGTCGTCGGCCGAGCTGACGGGTAGCCGATGCAGCCGCAACGACACCTCGTGGGTGTCGTCGTAGAGCGTCATGTGGTCGCCCTTGATGTGCCAGCTGTAGAGGACATTGGAGTCCCGCAGCATCACCTGGGTGGCGTTGGCCTCATAGGTGTCGCTGTCGTCGGGCGACACACCTTTCACCGGCGTGCGGTGAACGACCCGGATGTTGTTGTCATAGTCCATCTCGATGCGGTCGCCGCGGCGGATGTCGACGTCGCCGGTGACGTTGGTCACCTCCCAATTGCCGGCCAGCAGCATGGGTGACCGTGGGATCGAGGCCGTCTTGACCCCACCGGCGGCCTCGCCCGCATGGCCGGACAGCATGGCGGTCTGGGTGAACAGATTGCCCACCAGATCGCGCTCCGGCTTCAGGCGCGGATCACCGGCTTGATCGAGCATCGACGCCAGTTGCCGAAGCGTCTGATAGGAGCCCTCGACGTCATGGTTGGCATGGAACTGGGTGGCCGCCTGGCGAAGCCCCACATACTCGGCGATCAGGACGGAGCCGAGCTTGAGATTGGCGCTGGGCGCCCTGTCCGGCGCGGCCACGACCACGCGGCTGGCCGCCGAGGAGCCGTCCAGGGCCGAGACATAGGTCAGCTCGCCGGTGATCAGGGGCTGAGAGCCATCGCTCGCGGGATCGGGCAGGAAGGCTTCGCTGCGGGCCAGGGTCACGAAGATGCCGCCGCCGTTGGTGCTGAAGAAGGCCGTGGGAACCACGAAGCTGACCCCGTCGGCCCCCTCGTTCTGAAGCATGTCGCCCGGCACGCCGAACACGCCCGAAACCTTGTAGCCGTTCATCGGCCGCACCACGATCTTCACGTCATAGGCCAGCTCGCTGACCATGGTGTCGAGCTTGACGCCGAACACCGCCTTCACGTCGTCGTCGTCGCGCAGGAAGAACAGGTTGCCGCCGCGCACGCTGGAGATCTTGGTGGCCAGGGCGGAATTGAACTGGACCCCGACGCCGATGGTGGTCAGGCCCACGCCGCGCTTTGAGGCGTCCTGCGCCATGCCCATGAAGCTGCCGGCGTCGGTGCGCCCGACATTGGGCTGCTCGTCGGTGAACAGCATCATCCGGGTGACGCCCTTGAAGCCGTCCTGCGAGGCGAAGGCCGTGTCGTAGCCGACCTGCAGGCCTGCCTCCATGTTGGTGGAGCCGGCGCTGGCGATCTGGTCGATGGAGCGGTCGATGTCGGCCTTGTTGGAGGCCGTCACCATCGTCGGCTCCAGGTGGCGGTAGGAGCGGTCGCCATAGAGCACGATGCTGATCTGGTCGCCGGGCCGCAGCTGGCTGACCACCTGATGCAGGCTGGTGCGCACCCGGGCCAGGGGAGAACCGTCCATGGAGCCGGACTTGTCGACGACGGCCACCAGGTTCAGCGGCTTGCGGTCCCATTTGGCGGCATCGATGTTGGTGCCGAAGCCCAGGCCCACCATCATGCGATCGTCCGGCCGGCCGATCAGGCTGACCTTCATGGCCTCGCCGTTGATGCACAGGGTCTGGCCGCAGGGCTGGTCGGCGCCCAGCACCAGGTCATAGTCGCCCATCAGGCCCTCGGCCGTCAGGTCGTCGGGGAAGGGGATGCGCTGGGCCTGCGCCTCGCCGCGGAAGTGGTTGATGTCCTGGGCGCCGCCCTGGCGGACGCGCGCGGCGGTGACGACGACCTCGTTTACCTCCGTGCCGCTGCTTCGATCGCGGTCATCGTCCCGGGCAAACCCCGGTGCGGCTGCGGCGCCAAGGATAAGCGCCAGGCTGCAGGCGAGTATTCTCTTCGACACGAACATCTAAGCCTCCCTCTCTGCGATCCACGAGAGAGAAGGCTATGCTCAATCCAAACGGGTGTCCACGAAGCTTACGCTACGTAAATCGCGATCACTTGCGAGCGCTTCGGGTCCAATTGCACACCGGTTCGAGCGAACCGGGGACATGTACGCTCTCAGGCCTGAGGGAGCGGCCGCCGAGCCAGCCCGTACGTGTCCCCCATCCGAGGTCGGGAACACGTACGGTTGAACGCTCGCACACACTCCCCGTCGTTTGAGAGCGTACATGTCCCCGGATCACTTGCGCACCAGTTCCAGGGTCAGGCCCAGCAGGCCGGCCAGGGTCTGGGCGCGCTTTTCCGTCTGCTCGCCCAGCAGCATGTCGCCCCAGCCGTGGGCGGTGGCCAGCACCAGGCGGCCGTCGCGGGCCTCCAGGTGGGCGTGTTCCAGCAGGGCGGCGCTGCGCCCGGAGAGGTCACAGCCCAGGCGCACGCCGGCGCCCAATGCGCGGGCGCGGCGCACGCGGTCGCTGCCCAGCAGGCGGGCCACGGTCGCCGGCTCGGGGAAGTTGGCGCTGCTGGCGTGGCGGGCGAAGGCGGCCACGGCCAGGAAGGCGCGCTCGGCGTGGGTCTGGCCGCCGATCGGCGCGCGCAGCACCTGCTCGAAGGCCAGGTCGGCGCGGTGGTCGGGGTGCAGGCGCGCGCCCAGATCGGCCATCCGGCAGGCGGCGCCGCGCAGCACGTCCTCGCGCTCGCCGAACACCGGCTTCAGCGCGCCGAACACTGGCGCCAGCCAGTCATCCAGCGCCGCGCCCAGCCCGTCGTCGCCGCCCTGGCGGGTGGCCAGCGCCGCGCAGCCCTCCAGCAGCGGATCGCGCATGCGCAACCCCGGCGGCATGGCCTCGAACAGCAGCCCCTCGCGCAGGCCATAGGCCGACAGCACCACCTTCTGCAGGTCCAGCCGTTCGATCAGCTGCTCCATGACGATGGCGGCGTGGGGCAGGGTCTCCACGCGCTTCTTGGACAGGCCCGGAATGCCTTCCAGCGAACCCTTTGGCAGCCGCGCGATGACGCGCGCCGCGTCCAGCGCCTCGCGGCGGCCCATCTCGTATTGGTGGACCACGTGCAGGGGGTAGTCGCACATGCGCATGTGCAGCAGCGCCAGGTTACGCCAACCGCCGCCCACCGCATGGAAGGCGTCGGCCTTGAAGGTGTGGGCCACCGCGCCGATCTGGGCGCCCACGGCCTTGCGGATATCGCTCTCCTTGCCTCGCATGGAGAAGGGGCCGAGCGGCAGGGAGACGCCCTTGCCGGGGCCCAGCTCGTCCAGCTGGGTCAGCTCCAGGCTGGCGCCGCCCAGGTCGCCCACCACCCCTTGCGCGTCCGGCGCGCCGGCCAGCACGCCCAGGGCGGCGTAGTGGGCCTCTTCCGCGCCGCTCAGCACCCGCAAGGTCAGGCCGGCCTCGGCCTGGACGCGGCGCACGAAGTCCGCGCCGTCGCTGGCGTCGCGCACGGCGGCGGTGGCGGCGGTGAACACCTCCGCCGGCTTGATGGCCCCCAGCAGGGCGCTGAACCGGCGCAGCGCCGCCAGGGCCGTCTGCACGCCCCGGGGCGACAGCCGCCCCGTGTCGCCGAGGTCGCTGCCCAGGCCAGCCAGGACCTTCTCGTTGAACACCGTCCAGATGGCGCGGCCTTCCAGGCGGTAGATGACCAGGCGCACGGAGTTGGAGCCGACGTCGATGACGGCGGCGTCGCGGCTCTCACCGGAGAGCGCGGGACGGGGTTTAAACGGGGCGGCGAGGGCCGACATGGTCGAAGGCGCTGGGCAGGTCTTTCACCTTGTGGCCGCGGCCGGAAAGGCTGGGATTAGTCATGAAGTAGTCATGGGCCGAGAATGCGCCTTTGCGGTTCCAGGCCGGATCGCGGCTATAGCCGCCCGCTGCGTCCAAGGTCCAGCTCTGGGCCTCGTCGTTGAGGTTGGCGACCATGATCTGCATCAGGACCTGTTGGTGCACCGTGGGATTGTCGATCGGCACCAGGGATTCCACCCGCCGATCCAGGTTGCGCGGCATCCAGTCGGCCGACGACATGAACAGGCGCGCCCGGGGGCTGGGCATGGGGTGGCCGTTGGCGAAGGCCACGATGCGGGCGTGTTCCAGGAAGCGGCCCACGATGCTCTTGACCCGGATGTTTTCGCTCAGCCCCTTGATGCCCGGCTTCAGGCAGCAGATGCCCCGAATCACCAGGTCGATGGGCACGCCCGCCTGGCTGGCGCGATAGAGGGCGTCGATGATCTCCGGATCGACCAGGGCGTTGAGCTTGGCCCAGATGGCGGCGGGCTTGCCGGCCTGGGCGTTCTCGATCTCGTGGCCGATCATGCTGAGCAGGTCGGGTTTCAGGGTATCGGGCGAGAAGCTGATCTTCTCCAGCCGCTCGGGCCGCGCATAGCCGGTGATGAAGTTGAACAGCTTGGCGCTGTCGCGGCCCAGCGCCGGGTCGGTCGTGAACAGGCTGAGGTCGGTGTAGATCTTGGCCGTGACCGTGTGATAGTTGCCGGTCCCGAAGTGGCAGTAGGTGCGCAGGGTGTCGCCCTCGCGCCGCACCACCAGGCTCAGCTTGGCGTGGGTCTTATACTCCACGAAGCCGAAGACCACGTGGACGCCCGCCCGCTCCAGGTCGCGGGCCCACTTCAGGTTGGCCTCCTCGTCGAAGCGGGCCTTGATCTCCACCAGGGCGGTGACGTTCTTGCCGGTCTCCGCCGCCGCGATCAGGGCGGCCACGATCGGGCTGTCCTTGCTGGTGCGATAAAGGGTCTGCTTGATGGCCAGCACGTTCGGGTCGGCCGCCGCCTGACGCAGGAACTGCACCACCACATCGAAGCTCTCGAAGGGGTGATGGACCAGGATGTCCTTCTCGCGGATCGCCGCGAAACAGTCGCCGCCCAGGTCGCGGATCCGCTCGGGGAACCGCGCGATGAAGGGCGGGAACTTCAGCTCGGGGCGGTCGGCGACGATCAGCTCGTGCATCTGGGCGAGGCCCAGCTTGCCGTCGACCAGGATCACGTCCTGCGCCACCGCATCCAGCCCCTCGACGATGAAGTCGCGCAGGTCCACGGGCATGTTGGCCTGGACCTTGACGCGGACCACCTCGCCCAGCCGGCGCAGCTTCAGCGCCGCCTCGAACTCACGCACCAGGTCTTCGGCCTCTTCCTCGATCTCCACGTCGCTGTCGCGGATCAGGCGGAACAACCCCCGGCCCTCGACTTCGCAGCCGGGAAACAGATGGTCGAGGAACAGGATGACGAAGCTTTCCAGCGCCAGGAAATGGCGGTTCTTGCGCCGCGCGCCCGGCGGCAGCTCCCAGAACCGCGCCACCTGCTGGGGCACCGGCACGAGGGCATAGAGCTTCTTGTTGTCCACCACCCGGCGCAGCTTCAGCGCCAGGGCGAACCCCAGGTTGGGGATGAAGGGGAAGGGGTGGGCCGGGTCGATGGCCAGCGGGGTCAGCACCGGGAAGATGCGGCTGAGGAATATCTCTTCCGCCGCCGCGCGGTCGGCGTCGCCCACGTCGCGGGCGTCCAGCAGCTTCAGCCCCTCGGCGTTCATCTCCGTGCGCAGCCCGCGCCAGATGCGCTGCTGCTCCTCCATCAGGTTGGAGGCCTCGGCGTTGACCTTCTCCAGCTGCTGGGCCGGGGTGAGGCCGTCCTGGCTGATCACGCGCACGGCCTCGCGCACCTGACCCTTCAGCCCAGCGACGCGCACCATGTAGAATTCATCGAGGTTGTTGGCCGAAATCGACAGGAAGCGCAGCCGTTCCAGCAGCGGATGGCGCTGGTTTTCCGCCTCCTCCAGCACGCGCTTGTTGAAGGCCAGCCAGGAAATCTCGCGGTTGAAGAAGCGCTCCGTCGAGGCCAGCAGGGCCTGGTCCAGCACGGGCGGCACCTTGTCGGCCGCCGTCACGGGGGCAGGGCGCTTGGGGGGCTGAATCTCGGTCGCGGCGTCGGTCATCCAGGGGCTTTCGCGCGATAGTCGCCCGGTTGTCGCCTACCCGGCCACGGGCCGCAAGGGCTCAGGGGAAGAGGTCGGGGGTCTCGCCGTCGATTTCAAGAATCTGTCGCGCAAGGGCGCGCGAAACCGCCTGGCCACGCTCCAGCGCCGCGTCGTCCAGCATGGCCACCAACTCCCAGGCGCGCGGCACCGAGCGCTCCATCCTGGCCAGCAGGTAGGGATAGATCTCCTCCGCCGGGGTGATGTGGCGCGCCTCGAAGAAGCGCCTGAGCGCACCCTCCAGCACCCTGTCGTCCGGCGCATCGATCTGGGCCACGGGCAGGGCGTTCAACCGCGAGCGCAGGTCGGGCAGGTCGCTGGACCAGGCCAGGGGCAAAAGGCGCGAGGTCATCAGCAGGCCGCCGCCCGGTTCGGCCGCCATCTCGATCAGGTGGAACAGGGTCTCATCATCGACGCCCCGCTCGGCGCCCTCCAGCAGCACGGGCCGTCCACGCAATTCCGACAGCGGCGCGCTGCCGGCACGCACAGCGCCGGTCTCGGCAGCCCAGATGCTGGCCAGGTGGGTCTTGCCGCAGGCTTCGGGGCCGACCAGCGTCAGGCAGCCCGCGCGCCACTCCGGCCAGGCGTCCAGCATCCGCACCGCCTCCAGGTTGGCGGGCGACACCACGAAGTCGTCACGCTCCAGCGGCGGGGCGCGGCCGAGATCGAAGCGCAGTTGTCTGGGGGGCGGAAGCGGCACGGGCGGGGTTTAGCAAGCCCGGCGGCGGCGGTCGATGCGGGGCCCCCACGCGGGTGGGGATAAGGCGCGGCGGTTGTGGATGGGCGCGCAGCCGTGTCTGATAAGCCCATGAAAATCCTGGCCACCCTCCCGATCCTGTTGCTCACCGCCGCCTGCGCTCACGCCGTCGGCATCGAACAGCTGGGCATGCTGTCCGCCCGCCCCGACGTTCAGTGCGGTGTCGAAGTCAGCTTTGGCAGCGCCTGCTGCGGCATCAACCGCGCCGCGCACGACACGATTTCCGGTGTGATCGCCAAACGCACCGACGTGCGCCGCGCGGTGGAATGGTCCTGGGGCAGGGAGGGGGAACGAACCCTCTGCGTGGTCGCCGCCTCGCCCGCCGCCGGCAAGGCGATCTTCGACGATCTGTCGGCGCGGCGTTTCCCCTCGACCAACCATTCGGCCACGGCGGTCACGCGCGGCGACGAAAGAGTGGCCCTCGACTAGCGCCAGGGGTGTCAAATCCTTGACAAGCGGGGGTGTGCATGCGCCCTTCCGCGCCTCGCAAATCACGGCCAAAAACGACCCTTCATGCACGCCTATCGCACCCACACCGCCGGCGCCCTGCGCGCCTCCGACACCGGCTCCACGGTGCGCCTGTCCGGCTGGATCCATCGCCGGCGCGACCATGGCGGCCTGGCCTTCATCGACCTGCGCGACCACTACGGCCTGACCCAGCTGGTCATCTCGCCGGAAACGCCGGGGTTCGACGACCTGACCCGCGTGCGCGCCGAGAGCGTGATCCGCATCGACGGCGAGGTCATGGCGCGCTCGCCCGAGACCATCAACGCCAACCTGCCCACCGGCGAAGTCGAGGTTCGGGTGCGCTCGTTCGAGGTGCTGTCGGAAGCCGCCGAGCTGCCGCTGCCGGTGTTCGGCGAGCCGGACTATCCCGAAGAAATCCGCCTCAAGCACCGCTATCTCGACCTGCGCCGCGACACCCTGCACAAGAACATCGTGCTGCGCTCCAAGGTCATCGACGGCCTGCGCAAGCGCATGGTCGCCGGCGGCTTCACCGAGTTCCAGACGCCGATCCTGACAGCGAGTTCGCCGGAAGGCGCGCGCGACTATCTGGTGCCCTCGCGCATCCATCCCGGGCAGTTCTATGCGCTGCCCCAGGCGCCCCAGCAGTTCAAGCAGCTGCTGATGGTCTCCGGCTTCGACCGCTACTTCCAGATCGCGCCCTGCTTCCGCGACGAAGATGCGCGCGCCGACCGTTCGCCCGGCGAATTCTACCAGCTCGACGTCGAGATGAGCTTCGTGACGCAAGAGGACGTGTTCGCGGCCATCGAGCCCGTGCTGCACGGCGTGTTCGAGGAGTTCTCGGGCGGCAACGCCGTCACCCCCTATCCCTTCCCGCGCATCCCCTTCGCCGAGGCCGTCTCCAAATACGGCTCCGACAAGCCCGACCTGCGCAACCCGCTGGTCATGCAGGACGTCTCGGACCACTTCCGCGGCGGCGGCTTTGGCCTGTTCGCCCGCATGCTGGAAGACAAGAAAAACGCCATCTGGGCCATCCCGGCGCCGGGCGGCGGATCGCGCGCCTTCTGCGACAAGATGAACTCATGGGCCCAGTCCGAGGGCCAGCCGGGTCTCGGCTACATCTTCTGGCGCGCCGGTGAAGACGGCGCCGAGGAAGGCGCGGCCGGCCCCATCGCCAAGAACATCGGTCCCGACGCCACCGCCGCCATCGCCGCGCAACTGGGCCTGAAGACCGGCGACGCGGCCTTCTTCGTCGGCGGCGATCCCAAGAGCTTCTACAAGTTCGCCGGTTCTGCCCGCACCAAGGTCGGCACGGACCTGGAGCTGATCGCCCAGGGCGAATTCCGCTTCTGCTGGATCGTCGACTTCCCGATGTATGAGTGGAGCGAGGAAGAGAAGAAGGTCGACTTCTCCCACAACCCCTTCTCCATGCCGCAGGGCGAGCTCGAAGCCCTCAACACCATGGATCCGCTGGATATCCTGGCCTACCAGTACGACATCGTCTGCAACGGCGTGGAGCTGAGCTCGGGCGCGATCCGGAACCACAAGCCGGAGATCATGCTCAAGGCCTTCGAGATCGCCGGCTACACCCAGGCCGAGGTCGAGGACCGTTTCGCCGGCATGATCAACGCCTTCCGCTTCGGCGCCCCGCCCCACGGCGGCCTGGCGCCCGGCGTGGACCGCATCGTCATGCTGCTGGCGCGCACGGACAACATCCGCGAGGTCATCGCCTTCCCGTTCAACCAGCAGGCCCAGGACCTGATGATGAATGCGCCGGCGGAAGTTTCCGAGCGCCAGCTGAAAGAGCTGCACCTGCGGGTCGTCCCGCCGCTGAAGGTCTAGCGACCGGAGGCGCCGGGGGATCCGTTCTCCGGCCGTCGCAAAATCCGTATCAGTCGCGCTGGGTGGCGATGTAGCGCGGCGCGGCCGGAGCCCTGGGGGGCTTGGGCGGTGCGGGCGGAGCCGGCGGCGCGCCATGGATCATCATCACCCGACGACAGGCGCGGCCGGGACTGACGCCCTTGGGCAACCGGGTGCTGGCGTCGGTGCAGGCGCTTTCGAGTTGATCGCTTGTCAGGCCGCGCGCCTTCGACAGGTCCGCGCCGCGCAGGTTGGCGCCGGACAGTTCCGTGTCCCTGAAGTCCGCGTTGGCGAAACCGCCCAGGCTCAGGGTGGCGCCCGACAGGTCGGCGTGGCGGAAGTCGGCGTTGTCGAAGCGGCCGGCCGTCATGTTGGCGCCCTGCATTTCGGCGCCCCGGAAGTCCACGCCCGAAGCGTCGACCTTGATCAGGACGGCGCCGGGCATGGCCGCGTTGTCGAACCGGGCGCCGGCCAGCCGCGCGGCCATGAAGTTGGCGCCGCTCATGTCGGCGCCGCTGAAGCGCGCGCGGGTCATGTTGGCGCGCTGGAAGTTGGCGGCCTGGGCTGCCATCCCGTCGAGGCGGGCCTCGGTGAAGTTGGTATCCGCGAATTGGGTGCCCATGACCTCGGCGCCGCGAAGGTCGGCGCGGGCGAAGTTGGCCCCGTTGAAGACCGAATGGTTGAAGGCCGCGCCGCGCAGGTCCGCGCCGACCAGGCTGGCCTTGGAGAAGTTGGCGCCGTTGAACTGGGCGTTGACCAGCTTGCGGCCGGACAATTCGCAGCCCACGCACTGGCCGCCGAACGAGACGACCTTGGCGACCTCGCGATCATCGTCGCCGGCGCCGGCCAAGGCGTGTCCCGCCAGGGCGAGCGAGCCTGCGAAAACCGCCACAAAGAGTGTTGCCAGTCGAGCCATGGTTTCCATGTGCCGTCTGGGGCGCGCAGGCGCCACTTAAAACCTCGTAATGACGGGGAATTTAGCGGCAGCGCGGGACGCGCAGGCCTCGGGGCAGGGTGGTGGTCTCGTCGCCACAGGCGCCGTCCAGCTGGCGCTGGGTCAGGCCCACCGCATGATCCATCTGGGCGCCGGAGAAGTTGACCCCGACGAGCGTCGCCCCGGCGAAGTTGGCCCCTTCGAGATAGGCGCCGACGAAGGTGGCGTTGGTCATGTTGGCGCGGGCGAAACTGGCGCTGGAGAAGACGCCGCCATAGCCGTTGACGTCGCGCAGGTCGCCGCCGGTGAAGCGGGTGCGGTTGAAGACGCCCAGCGACAGGTCCGCCTGGCGCAGCCGCGCGCCGGAGAAGTTGCGGCCCTTGAGGCCCAGGTTGCTGAAGTCGGCCTGGAACAGGTTGCAGCCGGGACAGTCGGCCCCGGCCCGGGCGCGGGCGATCTGGGCGCCGTTCTGGGCGGATGCGGGCGTGGCGATGGCCAGCGCGGCGAGCGCCAGCAGGGCAAAACGGTTCATGGCGGCGCGACCTTCTGCGTCAGATGTCGCGGTAAGGCTAACGCGGTTAGCTTAAGGGCTGGTGAGCGGCCATGCCGGGGACATGTACGCTCTCAAATGTCTGAGGTTCTCGATAGCGCCTGACCGTACGTGTCCCCGCGCGTCGCATAGGCAGGGCGCGGTTTGAACGCTGGCGTTGGGGGACACGTACGGTCGGGCGCCGGGGCTTAAGCGTCTCGCTCTTGAGAGCGTACATGTCCCCGGCGGGGCCTTAGCCGCCCGCCTGCTTCTCGCTTTGCGCGCCGCAGCTGTCGCAAACCAGCAGCCCGCCGATGGCCGAGAGCGCGAAGTCACCGCAGGCGGGGCAGACGTCGGCCGACAGGTTCACCGGGCGCGAGGGCGTCTCGGCCTTGCGCTCGCCGAAGGGCAGGAAGACCAGGTTGTCGGGCGCCGCGCCGCGCGAGAAGCCCTTGGACATGAACTTGAGCGCGGGCAGGGGCTCATCGGAGAAGCCCAGGGCGTCGTCCGCCTTGCCGCGGCCCAGGCCATCGGCGTTGAGGTCGTCGCCGCCGATGCTGGCGAGGTCGTGACGGCCCAGGTAGCTGACGCCCAGTTCGCGGAAGATGTAGTCGAGGATGGAGGTGGCCGAGCGCACGGTGTCGTTGCCGGTGACCTGGCCCGCAGGCTCGAAGCGGGTGAAGACGAAGGCGTCGACGAACTCCTCCAGCGGCACGCCGTATTGCAGGCCGATGGAAATCGCGATGGCGAAGTTGTTCATCAGCGATCGGAAGGCGGCACCCTCCTTGTGCATGTCGATGAAGATCTCGCCCAGCTCGCCGTCGTCGTATTCGCCGGTGTGGAGGTAGACCTTGTGGCCGCCCACGGCAGCCTTCTGGATATAGCCCTTGCGGCGGTCGGGCAGCTTGCGGCGCGAGCGGTCGCGTTCGACCACCCTTTCGACGATGCGTTCGGCCGGCGGCGGTTCTGCACGGCGCAGGGCGTCTTCCACGTCGGGGATGTCGAGGGCGAAGCGGGCGGGCGGTCCTGCGCGGACCAGTCGCAGGGCCTGGACGCCGCTGGCGGCGGCTTGCGCCAACAGGGCGGCGGCTTGTGCGGGCGTGGCGTCGAAAGCCAGCGGCAGGGTCGTCGCAGCGGGCGCGCAGGTGAAGTGGCCGACGGCCTCAGCCATCGCCAGCCGCGCGGCCAGCGAGACCTGGGCGGGTTCGTCGAAGACGCCCAGCGCCTCGGGAGGCAGGCCGGGCAGGGCGGAAAGGCCCGCGCCGCCCAGGGCATGGATCTCGGCGGCGGCGATGTCTTCGATGCTGAAACCGGCGAAGGCCAGGGTGTCGAAGTCCGGTTTGGCCAGGGTTTCGGCGGAAACGCCCAGCACGTCGCTGAGGAAGCCCGCGCCGACGACGTCGGGGGAGAAGGCCTCGGCCAGGCTGGACGCGAAGGGCAGGGCCGCTTCCACGGCGGCGATCTCGTGGTCGGTGAAGCCCAGTGCGCCCAGGGCCGCGTGGTCGATGGCGGGGGATTCGGCCAGGCTGGCGGCGCCGAGCACGGCGGTGCGCGCCACGGCGGCGTCGATGCCGAAGCGGGCGAGGCCCGCCAACGCGTTTTCCGACACGGTGCGGACCAGGCCGCCGTCTTCCGTCTCGGCCACGGTGGCGGCGCCGGTCCAGGGCGCGGCGCTGGACGACACGCCGCCCAGGCGCAGCGCCAGTTCCGGGTCTTCCAGCACGGTGGTCAGGGCCAGGTTGCGCAGGCCGCCGGCGGTGGCGCGCTCCCGCGCCTGGGTCAGGCGTTCCGTGGCGCGCTGGGCCAGGGCGTTGCCGCCCAGGGCCTCGGCGGCGGCGATGCGGCGGGTCAGGGTCTCCAGCGCGGCGGGACGCCAGCCGGGACAGGGGCCGACGCGCTCGGCGGTCTCGGCGGAGGCGGCGATGGCGTTGGCGCTGGCCAGGGCCCACAGGCCGGCGGCGGCGGCGCGGCCGGGATCGGAGTCATAGGCCAGGCCATGGCTGACCAGCCAGTCGCCGACGCCGGCCAGGCTCAGCGCGACACCGCGCGCGTCGCCTTGCGCCAGGATGTCGAGGGCCAGGGTGGCCAGGCGCACGGCCTGTTCGAAGGCGCTCACGTCGAAGCCGGTCTCGTCCTCGAAGGCGGTGACCGCGATGGCGGCGCGCGGGGCGGCGAGCGCCGCTCCCAGGCGTTCGGCGTCATCGTCGGCGAAGGTCAGCACCACGCCCGAGGTCTCCCAGGCCAGGCGCGCGGCGGAGCCAAGAACGCCGTCATCATTGGCAGCGGTGTCGCGGTCGGCGCGGGCCACCAGCAGGGGCAGGGGCGCGTCGGCGCAGTCGCTCCCGAAATCGAAATCGCCCCCCGCGCCGGCCACGATGGCGTCGGCGATGGCGCGGTCGTCGGCCCCGGCTTCCCGGGCGGCCTTGGCGGCGCGGGCCAGGGCCAGGTTTTCGCGCGGGTCGCGGCAGGCGGCGGGCGCGCCCTCGCAGCGGGCCACGGCGTCGGCCACGGCGGTCAGGCGCCGCTCCATGGCGCGCACGGCCTTGTCGGCATAGGCGCGGCGGCGGAAGGCGTCGCGGTGGTCGCGCGCGGCGCGCTCGAACCCGGCGTCGCCCAAGGTGGCGAGCACCGGCGCGGCGGACGCGGTCCCGAAGGCCAACACGCCCTGCATCTGCATGGCCAGCAGTTCGGCGCGGAAGGCCAGCGCGTCCGTCACCTTCGGGAAGTAGCCCCGCGCCCAGCCCCAGGCGGCGGTGCGCCGGGCCAGCAGCTCCGGGCCGCCGCCCAGCAGCGGATCGGCGCCGGCGTCGGGGGCGAGGGCATTGCGTAGCTCCAGGGCGGGGAAGTCCTTGGGCAGGCAGGCGGCCCAGTCCAGCCAGGCCTCGACCCGCGCGTCGGTCCATCCCTTCGGCGCCACCACGCCGGTGATGGCGTTGGCGGTTTCCACCGTACGCAGCTCGGCCTCAATGGCCGGCCGTTTGGCGAACCGCCGCTCGATACGCATGGACCCGACTCTCCGTGAACTCACTCAGGCTCAAGGATTAGGCGCCGGGCGCCGGGCGGGCAATAGATGTTGGGGGTCGGAGGGGTTCCATCCACAAGATGTCGCACCCGTGACGGGTTTTCGCGGCGCGCCCGGCCGCTGGACCTGGACAGGGCCAGCCGCTATGGTCGCGCCAACTCGGGGACCCCGCGCGGGGAGCCCTGCTGACCCTTTGTCTGAATGGCTTTGCGACTGTGCTGAAAGCGATCTTCACCTGGTGGAACGGCGGGTCCTTCGGCCTGAAATGGCATGTCGGCCGCCGCGGCGTCTTCATCGGCCAGGATGAGACCGGCAATAAATACTACGAGTCCAAGGACGCGTCGGACAGCTACGACGCCCGCAAGCGCCGCTATGTGATCTTCAACGGCTATGCCGAGGCCTCCAAGGTGTCGCCGGACTGGCACGGCTGGCTGCACTACACCTTCGATGAGCCGCCGACCAAGGAGCCGCTGCTCCAGCAGTCCTGGGAAAAGGGCCACATCCCCAACCTGACCGGCACCGTCCACGCCTGGCGGCCTCAGGGCGCGATCGCCCGGGGCGGCGAGCGTTCGGCGGCCACCGGCGACTACCAAGCCTGGACCGGGGAGTAGGGTTCGATGGCGCGAGGCGAACAATGGGCCGAAACGGGCGTCGGCCTGATCGTGCTCGCGGCCGCCGGCGGTTTCCTGGCCTATGCCCTGGGCGTTGGCGGCTTCGCTCAGGCCGCGCCGGGGTATGAGGTGAAGGCCCGCTTCGGCCAGGTCGGCGGCCTCGCCACCGGCGCCGACGTGCGCGTGGCGGGCGTGAAGGTGGGCACCGTGTCGTCCATCACCCTCGATCCCAAGACCTACCTGGCCGAGACGCATCTGGCGTTGAAGCCCGACATCAAGCTGCCCGCCGACTCCACCGCCAAGATCACCAGCGACGGCCTGCTGGGCGGCGCCCACATCTCCATCGAGCCGGGTGGTTCGGCGGAAGACCTCAAGGCCGGGAGCGAAATCCCCAACACCCAGGGCGCGGTGGATATCTTCGGCCTGATCGGCCAGGTGATCCGGCCCGCGCCTAGCGCCGCCGCGCCGGCCGACAAGCCCGCCGCCAGCAGCGCCGATGGCCTCCCGGACGTCCCCAAATGAAGCGCGCTCCCGTTATCGCCGCCGGCCTGCTGATGTTGGCCGCCGCCAGCCTGGTGCGCGCCCAGCCCGTCGATCCGGGAACATCCTCGCCGCCGCCGGCCGGGGGTGAAGAGGCGCCGCCCGCCGAGGTGGCGCCGCCGCCGCCCACGCCAATCGCGCCGCCGCCCGCCGTCGTCACGCC
>JAQGIP010000038.1 GCA_028291055.1 Caulobacter sp. | reverse complement strand
GCCGCGCCAGCGCCCGCGCCGGCCCCGGCCCTGGCCCGGGCCCCGGTGATCGTCAAGGCGCCCGTTCCCGCGAAGGAGGCCTGCGTGCCCCGAAGCCTGCCGCGCGCGCCCAAATACCCCGACACCGACGCAGCCCTGCGCGACGCCGGCGGCGCGGCCGACCGCTATCAGCTAATGGCCGCCGGCCGGCTGCTGCGCGAGCGCCGGCTCGCGGACCTGGAGAAGGTCGTGGAAGGCTGCCGGTAGCTACTTCCCGCCGCCGCCGCCGGCGGCGGCCTTGGCGGCGTTGAGAGCTTCCTTTTCCTCGGCCCGCGCGCCGGCCAGGATGCCCTGCAGGGCGTAGTTCCCTTCATGGCAGGCGTATTCGTAGATCGGCCCCTTGGTGGCGTTCAGCGCCACTTCGCCCGTGTAGGGCGCGGTGTAGATGCCCGGATCGTCGACGGTGAAGCTGTACTTGATCTGGTTGGGCGCTACGCGCGTGAACCGCTCGACGATCTTCGACCCGGCCGAGGCGCCGCGGAAGTTCTGCTCGGGCCGCATGTTGGTGGTCTCGACGACCAGGGTGTCGCCCTCCCAGTGGCCCAGGCTGTCACCCATCCACAGCTTGACGTCGGCCGGCGGGTGGGCGCCGGCCAGGCGGATGTGGCGCAGGTCGTGGACCATCTCCACCTCGATGGCGACCTCATCCCTGGTCTGCACGATCTGGTAGTTGTTGTTGTAGAGCAGCGGCAGCATCGGCGGACCGGCGCTGGAGCCGAACGACAGGATGCAGCGCTCGCCGAGCGAGCGGTTTTCCGGATTGTCGAAGGAGCCGCGGCCGCCGCGGGCCGAGGCGAAGCGGGCCTGCAGCCTGGCCGCGGCCTCGGGCGTCATCTTCGGCAGGCGGCCGTTGGCCGGCGCGACCAGGATCGAGGCGCGCTTCACCCCGCCCATGTCGATGATCCTCGTGCCCGGGTCGACCCAGGCGGAGTTGTAGCCGCAATCGACGCCGGTGAAGCCGCGGCCGCAGTTGGTCGGCAGGTCGGCGACGGTGGCCTTGGGGTCGGTGGGCTTGGCGCCGTCGGCCACGAGCTGGGCGTTGGAGCCCTCAAGGTCCTTCACCTCCTGGTCGGTGAGCGCCAGCCGGTCGCCGTACTTCGCCTCGCGCTCGAAGGGGGTGATGGTGGCGTTGGTCCAGTTGCCCTGCAGGTCCGGCTGGCCGAAGGCGTTGCGCGGGGCCTTGTAGGGCGCGGGGGCCGCGGCGGCGGCGAGCGCGATGGCGCTGACGGCCACGGCGAGCGTGAGGGTCCTGAGCTTCATCTGTGCGTCTCCCAGCGCGGTCGGCGTGGTGCTTGCAAGCGACTCTGAAAGATACCGACTTTGCGAATATACGCCTTCCCCTACGGCGCCGCCAAGAGGCGGCAAGGCTTGAACCGCGCGCGCGGCTGTGCGAGGCGGACGCCATGACCGACACGCTCCCCGACCGCCTTTCCACCGATCCCGACAGCCCGTTCTACGACGCCGACATCCTGGCGAAGAACGTCGGCATCCGTTTCAAGGGCGAAGACAAGACCAACGTCGACGAATACTGCGTCTCCGAAGGCTGGGTGAAGCTGGCTGTGGGCAAGACGCTCGATCGCCGCGGCAAGCAGCTGACCATCAAGCTCTCCGGGCCGGTCGAGCCCTATTTCCGCGACGCCGACTGAAGCCCATTAACCTCCGGGTGAGGCGACGTGTGCCTCTACTGCCTGGGGCTGCGACCATCGGACACCGCGCGCAGGGCGCGTGTTCGGTGAAATAAGGCGGTCCTGGGGCAGGAGAGCGCGATGTTCGATCTCAGCGTTGTGGCGTTTGACGGGCGGTGGATCCTGCTCGACGAGGCCGAAGGCGAGCTCGGCGAGTACGCCACCAAGGACGAGGCCCTCAAGGCCGCCAGCGACTTCGCCGTCCTCGACCAGGAACCGCGCCACGTGCTGATCCAGGACGACGTGGGCGACTGGGAAGAGACCGTGGTCGAACCCCCCAGGATGCACTGACGACATTCAAGGCGGCGCTGCGTTGCGTCGGCCGCGCGCGCTGAAACAGAGCGGGCCTAAGCAGGTCACTTTCATGGGCGAGCAAGGCGGACGCCGCATCCGGCGCCCGCGCGAAGGAGCCCGCCCGTGCTCAACATCCTCTGGCCGCACCTGAAGCGGCGCGACGTCGGCGCCGCCGGCGCCTTTGGGCGCTTCATCCACTGGACCGGCGTGGTCGTAGCCGGGCTCTGCGGCCTGCTGGCGCTGGAGTTCACGGTGGAGGGCTGGGCGGGGCATCTGAGCCGCGCCCTGGTGGTCACCGCCCTGGCTCTGGCGCTGGGCACACGGGCGGTCCGCTACGTGCTCGCGCGCGAGTAGCTTGCCAAGCGGCGGGCGCTGGCTTCTCCTCGCCGGATGACTGACGAACCCGCGACACCGCCTGACGGCTGGAAACACACCGGCGTGCGCGTCGTGCCGGGCGATCAGCTGGGCGAGGTCAGTGCGACGACGCCCGGCATGGACCGCGCTGTCGCCATCGACCGGGCCCGCATGGGCGCCCAGAAGCTGTGGGCCGGCACCGTCCACATCGACGCCAACGCCAAGACCGGGGCGCACCACCACGGGCCGCTGGAGAGCGTGATCTATGTGGTCGCGGGGCGCGCGCGGATGCGCTGGGGCGAGGCGCTGGAGTTCACCGCCGAGGCGGGGCCGGGCGACTTCATCTATGTGCCGCCCTTCGTGCCGCACCAGGAGATCAACGCCTCGTCGGATGAGACGCTGGAGTGCGTGCTGGTGCGCAGCGACAACGACGCCGTGGTGGTCAATCTCGACATCGAGCCGGTGGAGAAGCCGGAAGGTGTGTTGTGGATCGACCCGACACATAAGGCGCCGTGATTGCCGCCGGGCCGCCGGGCGGCTATGACCCCCTCCCCTGCTATTTTCGACCGAGACCGACCATGAGCGACACCCCGCCCGACCGCCTGTCGGTCAACCCGCGCAGCGCCCACTATGACGACGACGTGCTGATGCGCGGCGTGGGCATCAAGTTCAACGGCGAGGAAAAGACCAACGTCGACGAATATTGCATCAGCGAAGGCTGGGTGCGGGTCTCGGTGGGCAAGGCTGTCGACCGCAAGGGCAACGCCATGACCATCAAGCTGAACGGCGTGGTCGAGCCCTACTACAAGAGCGAAGCGCCGGAAGACGCGCCAGCGGAAGACTAGGCGCGGGCGAAATCCATCTCCCAGTTGGTTTCCCAGGTGGCGCCGCCGTCGGGCGAGAAGGCCTGTTCCCAGCGCGCCGAGGTGGGGGTGATCTTCGACCATTGGAAGCGCACCACGATAGGCTTGCCGGCCAGGGTGTCGTCGCCGAGGAAGGTCCCGACGCCGTCCTTGAAGGTTCCATAGACCGGCGGCTCGATGGCGGTGGGATAGCGCTCGTCCAGCCACCAGATGGCCCATTTGCCGGTCTTCGGATCGAAGGCGCGGATGCCCATGGCGCGGTAGGTTCCGCCGGGCAGTTCGAGGCGGTTGTCGTCGACCGTGCCCAGGCCGTCGAGGGTCAGCCACAGCTCGCTGGTCCCGTTGAAAACCTGCCAGTCGGTGCTGCCGACCAGACGGCCGTTGAGGCGGCGGTGTTTGACGTTCCAGCGTCCGACTAGGAAGTCGAAGTCGCCCCGGCCCTTTCCGGTCGGCATGGCGGGCGCGGCCTGGGCGGATGACACCAGGGCGGCGGCGGTGAGGGTCACGGCGATGGCGCCGCGGCGGGTGGGTTGATGGGTCATGGGAGCCTCCTCGATGTCTGTGACGAGGCTTGTACGGGCGCCTACCTGACAGCGAGTGTCAGGTATTTCGGGGCGTCCAAGAAAAAAGGCCCCGCCGTCGCCGGCGGGGCCCTCTTCGATTCAGATAGGCGTGGATCCTAGCGGATGCCCGGCACGTGAAGCGCCGCTTCCTTCTCGGCCTTCTGCTTGAAGACCAGGTCGCCGTATTTGCCGTATTCCATGCGCGCGATGGTGCGCGAGTGGACCTCGTCCGGGCCGTCGGCCAGGCGCAGGGTGCGCTGGCCGGCATAGGCCCTGGCAAGGCCGAAGTCGGTGGTCACGCCGCCGCCGCCGTGGGCCTGGATGGCGTCGTCGATGATCTTCAGGGCGATGGTGGGCGCGGCCACCTTGATCATCGCGATCTCCAGGCGCGCGGCCTTGTTGCCGGCCTTGTCCATCATCCAGGCGGCCTTCAGGCACAGCAGGCGGCACATCTCGATGTCGATGCGGGCGCGGGCCACGCGCTCCTCCCACACCGAATGGTCGGAGATGTATTTGCCGAAGGCCTTGCGGCTCATCAGCCGCTTGCACATCTTCTCCAGCGCCACTTCCGCCGTGCCGATGGTGCGCATGCAGTGGTGGATGCGGCCCGGGCCCAGGCGGCCCTGGGCGATCTCGAAGCCGCGGCCTTCGCCGAGCAGCAGGCCGTCCTCGATCTTCACGCGCACGTTCTTCAGCACCACCTCGGCGTGGCCGTGGGGCGCGTCGTCATAGCCGAACACCGGCAGCATGCGCACGATCTCGATGCCGGGCGCATCCATGGGCACCAGCACCTGGGACTGCTGGGCGTGACGCTCGGCGTCGAGGTTGGTCTTGCCCATGACGATGGCGACCTTGCAGCGCGGATCGCCCACGCCGGACGACCACCACTTGCGGCCGTTGATCACATACTCGTCGCCGTCGCGCTCGATGCGGGTCTCGATGTTGGTGGCATCGGAGGAGGCCACGTCCGGCTCGGTCATCAGGAAGGCCGAACGGATCTCGCCGTTCATCAGCGGGCGAAGCCACTTTTCCTTCTGCTCCAGGGTGCCGTAGCGCATCAGCACTTCCATGTTGCCCGTATCGGGCGCGGAGCAGTTGAACACCTCCGAGGCGAAGCCGATCTTGCCCATCTGCTCGGCGATGATGCTGTATTCGAGGTTGGTCAGCTGGTGGCCTTCGAACTCGAAGCTGTCGTCCACATGGGTCTGGCCCGAGTGGGGCGGCATGAAGAAGTTCCACAAGCCGGCCGCCTTGGCCTTCTTCTTCAGCTCCTCGACCACCTGGACCACCTTCCAGCGCTCGGCGCCGAGGACGTTCATTTCCTCCTCGTAGACGGGGACGGCGGGCTTGATGTGCTCGTCGATGAAGGCGACCACGCGGTCGAAATAGACGCGGTCCTTGGCGGAGATATCGAAGTCCATGGGGGCGGCCCTTCCCTGATATATTTTCAAACGATCGTTTGAACTCATTCTGCCCTGCCCAATGCACCGGCGCAAGCGGCTTGCGCGGAGCCATGCGACGAGGCGAACATGGCCCCATCATGAAACTCAAGATTCGTCCGCTGAAGGGCCGTCACGTGCGGCTGGAGCCCCTGGTCCCCGAACTCCGCGAGGAGGTGCGCGGCGCCATCGACTGTGATCCCGAGAGCTGGGAGATCGTCTCCGTCAACGGCTGTGGCGACGGCTTCGAGACGTGGTGGGCCGCGGCCATGGGCGAGATCGAGCGCGGCGAGCGCATCGGCTACGCCATCCGCCGCCTGGGCGACAAGAAGGTGGTCGGCACCTCCAGCTTCCTGCATCCCCGCCCGGAGCATAAGGGCATCGAGATCGGCGCCACCTTCCTGAACCCCGACGTCCGCTCCGGCCCGGTCAACGCCGAGAGCAAGCTGCTGATGCTGTCCTATGCCTTCGGGGCCGGCGCCATCCGCGTGGAGCTGCTCACCGACGAGCGCAACGCGCGCAGCCAGACGGCCATCGAGAAGCTGGGCGCCACCAAGGAGGGCGTGCTGCGCAGCCACAAGGTTACCTGGACCGGCTATGTGCGCGACACCGTGGTCTATTCGATCACCGACTACGACTGGCCCGGCGTGAAGGAGCGGCTGGACTACCGGCTGTCGGAGGACTTCGTCTGATCCCCGCGCCGCGACCGCATCACCTGGACCGGCCGCTCCCACGATACCGTGGTTTTCTCCATCCTGGCCAAGGAATGGCCGGCGGTCCGCGCGGGGCTGGAAGCGCGCTGGCCTGACCGCGCGGCGATAGGTCACGCACGACAAGCGGTCCCTGAAAACCATTCGGCCAAGGGTTGAAGCGTACAACCATGGAATGACAGCCGTTTCATGCCTTCGAATCCTGTTGCCCAGCGACGAGACCTTCGCTGACCTTGATGTCCTTGCCGGCCTCGTGGCCAAGATCGGCGGCGCCTTCCTTGAGGGTCGCTGGAAATGGCCACGCCGCTGGGGCGTCATCGCGCCCTTCGCCTTCGGCCTGGCCGATCCGCGTGCGCTGCGTCTCGATCCGCTGGAAATGCAACTTTTGTCGGCCGAACTGCAGCGCAAGCTGTTCGGCGACCGCAGCATCGGGGAGGTCTGCCTGATGACCCTCGAGGGCAGCCAGGAAGACGTCATGCGCTTCGCCGTGGCGGACGCCCAGATCCTCCAGGCCATGCTGCGCAAAGGCGGCGCCGCCCTCAACGGCCACCTGCTGTCGATCACGCCGACCCAGATCGTCGAACTCGTCACCCTGGACAGCCGCCCGGCCTTCCCGCACGCAACCCCGGCGCTTCCGGCCGAGGCGCCGGTCGCGCCCCTCCAGCAGACGGCCGATCACGGATTCCGGGGCGTCTATCACAACGCCCGCGGGCTCTTCATCGGCAGCGTCGTCACCGCCCGGCCCAACGCGCGAACCCCGCTCTGGAGCGTGGTCGACGGCCTGCGGGACATGCCCATGAACACCACCGAGCACGACATGGCCTGCCTGGCCGTCGCGTGCGAGGCGGTCGCCAGGCCCGGCGGGGTGATCTTCGTGCCGATCAACTTCTCCGCGGTGGTCCACAGTTCCGTGCGCCGGCTTTATGAGCCGATGATCGCCCAGTTGCCGATCAGCCAGCGCCACCGCCTGGCGGCGGCCGTCTATGACACGCCGCGCGATCCCTCCTGGTCGGCGATGAGCCAGCTGAAGACCTTCCTCGGACCCCGCTTCGGCCTCATAGACATGCAGATCACCGACCCCGCCTTCGCGGCCGACAAGCTACCGGAGGACGCCGGAGTCACCAGCGTCACCTTCGCCCTGCCGGAAGGCGACGAGAAGCTGAGGCTGATGGCCGCCAAGCGGTTCATGAGCAGCGCGGCGGTGTTCCACCGGCGCCGCGTCTGGCCCGCCCTATCCAACCTGCGCACCCGCCGCGAGCTGGCCGCCTGCGTGGCGTTGAAGGCCCCCTTCGTCACCGGCAAGGCGGTGACCGCCACCCTGCGCGCGCCGCCCGACGCCACCCCCCGGCCGTTCGCCACACTGCCGCTGCAGAGCGAAGAGCCGGCGCTGCGGATGGTGGAAAGGTCGGCGGCCTAGATGGATGCTCACCCCCCCGCGACAACCGGGCTGAAGGTCAGCGTGGCGACCGCATTCGATGTCCTGGGCTGGGAGATCGAACTGGCGGGCGCGCGCTGCATCTTCCTGGACGCCCTGATCGGCGAACTGATGCCGACGGTCCCGGTCGAGAAGCGCGAGCGCCTCATGCAGGGCATGCATGCGGTCGATCTGCTGGCCCAGCACCTGACCAGCCTGTCGGCTTTCGCCCGGCGGATGAGCGAAGACGCCTCGACGCTACCCGACCTGGCCGTGACCACGGCGCTGGGCGACATCACCCTGGGCGACCTGGCGGACCGCATGACCACGGCCTTCGGCGGCGCGGAAGAGACGCCGGACGACCGCACGGAGGCCGGCGCCCTTGACCTGTTCTGAGATGAGCCCGCGCTCCGCGGCCCGGCCGGCCGCCCATGGATTTTGACACCCGCGGCCTCAAGGTCATGGTCGTGGAGCCTGACCGGACCATCCTGGAACTGATCGAGCTGCGGCTGGCGGTGGCCGGCTACGAGCCCTGCATGGCGCGCACCGGACGCTCGGCCATCGAGGCGCTGAGCAACTTCAGGCCGGCCGCCCTGGTCGTCGACCTTGCGCTGCCCGACATGACCGGCCTGGAACTGCTCCAGACGCTGAATCCGCGCCAGGATCGATCCGCCATCCCCACGCTCGTCATCACCAGGCAGCTGGCGGAAGGGGAACTTCAGCTTTGCATGCGCTTCGGCGCCCGCGACTGCCTGACCAAGCCCTTCAGCGGCGCCGATGTGCTGGGCCGGGTGGCGCGCCTGCTCAAGCGCGACGCGCCCACGGAAAGGCGTATGCCCGTCCAGCACGCGGTCCACATCTAGCGCGCCTTCCGGCGGGGAGGGGCCGGTTTGCCGGCGAACGGCGAGACAGCGAAGGCCAAGCGGAGCCGTACCCGGCGCTAACCGTGCTTGGCGACCTTTGGCTAACGATGGGGGCGCACAGTCGCGCCATGACGGCCATCGCCTGCCTTCGAGTCCTGTTGCCGGAAGGCGGTGTCTCCGCCGACCCCGACACCTTGGCGGCCCTGGTCGGCAAGATCGGCGGGGCCTTCCTGGAAGGCTGTTGGAACTGGCCCCGGCGCTGGGGCGCCATCGCGCCCTTCGCCTTCGCGCTCGCCGATCCGCGTGTCGACCGGCTCGATCCGCGTGAGCTGCAGGCGCTGGTCACGGAGTTGCACCACAAGCTGTTCGGCGACCAGGGCGACGGCGATGTCTGCCTGATCGTGCTGGAAA
This sequence comes from Caulobacter sp., assembly GCA_028291055.1. GTDB lineage: Bacteria > Pseudomonadota > Alphaproteobacteria > Caulobacterales > Caulobacteraceae > Caulobacter. Next base: position 30,053 of record JAQGIP010000038.1, on the reverse strand, counting down.
GCCGCCAGGACGACATCATGCGCTTCGCCGCCGCCGAGCCGGGCCTGCTGCGCGAGATGATCGAGAAGGGAGGGGCCGCCGTCTATGGCGCGCTGACCACCGTCACCCCCGACGAGATCAAGAGCCTGGTCACCCTGGATACCCGTCCGCCCTATCCGGACGGCAAGCCTGCCCTGCCCGCCGGCCCGCCACCGGACGCCATGAGCCTGGAGACCGCGGACCGGGGTTTCCGCGGCGTCTATCACACCCAGCGCGAGTTCTTCGTCGGCGGGGTGGTGGCCGCCCGGGCGGACCCCCGCGCGCCGCTGTGGAGCGTGGTCGACGGGCTCGCCGACATGCCGCTGGCCCACGTCACCGAACACGACTTCGCCTGCCTGGAGGCGGCCAGCAGGGCGGCCGGCAGCGCAGGCGGCGTGATCTTCGTGCCGATCAACTATTCCGCCCTGGTGCACGGCGCCGCGCGCCGCGCCTATGAGCCGATGATCGCCCAGTTGCCCCTCGATCAGCGCCACCGGCTGGCCGCGTCGGTCTATGACACCCCGCGCGAACCGCTGTGGTCGGCCATGAGCCAGATCAAGGGACTGCTGGGGCCCAACTTCGGCCTGATCAACCTGCAGGTCGCCGACCCCGCCTTCGCCGTGGACAGCCTGCCGGACGACGCCGGCATCACCAGCGTGACCTATGCCCTGCCCCAGGGGGACGAGAAGGTCCGGCTGCTGGCGGCGCGGCGGTTCATGGAAGGCGTGCCGGCCTTCCGCAAGCACCGCGTCCTGCCCGGCCTGGCCAACATCGGCACCCGGCGCGAGCTCACCGCCTGCCTCGCCCTGAAGGCGCCCTTCGTCACCGGACGCGCCGTCAGCGCCACCCTGCGCGCCCTGCCCGGGACCGATCACGTCGCCGTCGCCGACCTGCCCCTGCGCCGCGACGCCGTCAGGCGCCGCGACATGGCGCTCATCTGAGCTTGGCGCGCGACATGGATTTTAATTCACACTTAAAGTCGTGACTTTAACTAGCACTTAAATTACCGGTCCGGGCATGGGAGATCATCCATGACCCAAGACACCGCCCCCGCCGTTCAGGCCGTGGGTTTGAGCAAGGCATTCGGCAGGCATCTGGCCGTCAGCGGCCTCGACCTGACCGTCGAGGCCGGCCAGATCTACGGCTTCCTGGGCGCCAACGGCGCCGGCAAGACCACCACCATTCGCCTGATGCTCGGCCTGTTGCGGCCGACGCAGGGCGCGGTGCGCATCTTCGGCCACGACGTCGGCCGCCACCGCATCGCCGCCGCGCGGCTGACCGGCTCGCTGCTGGAGGCGCGCGCCACCTACGACAACCTCACCGGCCGCGAGAACCTAGACGGTACGCGCCGCCTGCTGGGCCTGCCCGCCAGCGAGATCGACCGCACCCTGGAGATCGTCGACATGGGCGCCGCCGCCGACCGCCGGATGGGCCACTATTCGCTGGGCATGCGCCAGCGCCTGGGCCTGGCCCGCGCGCTGCTGGGCGGCCCGCGCCTGCTGGTGCTGGACGAGCCGATGAACGGCCTCGACCCCGACGGCATCCGCGACATGCGCGCCCTGATCCGCGCCCTGCCCGAGCGCGGCGTCACAGTCTTCCTGTCCAGCCACCTGCTGTCCGAAGTCCAGCAGACCGCCACCCACATCGGCTTGATGCATGACGGCCGCATGGTCCGCCAAGGTCCCATCGCTGAGCTGTTGAAGCGCGCGGCGCCCGACCTCTTCCTGCGCACCGGCGACCTTGCCAGAGCCCGCGCCCTGCTCACCGCGGACAAACTCACCGCTATCGATGAAGCCGGCGGCTTGGTCCTGCCCCTGACCGGTGGCGACGCCCAAGCCGCCGCCATCAACCGCCGCCTGGTGAGCGCCGGCATCGACGTCATCGAACTCAGCGTCCGCCAAGCCACGCTCGAGACCCTCTACCTGCAAGTCCAGACCGCTGAAGCGGAGGCCGCGTGATGCTGACCACCCTCTATGTCGAGGCCCGCAAGCTGAAGGGCTCCCTGGTCGCGTGGCTCTGCCTGGCGGCCCCCACCCTGGTGGCGGTGCTGCTCAGCGTGATCTTCTTCCGCGTGCGCGTGGCCAGCTGGACCGACAACCTGACCGGAGCCACGGGGCTGTGGGCCTATTTCGTCATGCCCATGACCATCACCGCGCTCACCATCCTGGTCGCCCAGGTGGAACATGGCCCACGCGCCTGGGACCATCTGCTGGCCCTGCCCGTGCCCCGGTGGCGGCTGTTCGCGGCCAAGGGGATCGTGGTCATGGGCCTGATCGCGCTGATGTCGGTGTTGCTGGCGCTGGAGATCCGCGCGGCCGGCTTCATGGTCGAGCATGTGGCGCCCAAGCGCGCGCCCACCGGGGTCTTCTCCTGGCTGCTGTTGATCAAGCTGTTGTCGGCGATGTGGGGCGCGGCCCTGTTCATGGCCATGATCCAGCTGTGGGTGGCGCTGCGCTTCCGCAGCTTCGTGGCGCCGCTGACCGTGGGCGTGGCCGGAACCTTCTTCGCCGTGGCCGCCTTCGGAGCGCCGGAGACGGTGTTCGTGCCCTGGGTGATGCCGGTCAGCGTTATCGCCGGCGACCATGCCCGGCACATGATGGCCGTGACCCTGGGCATCGGCGGGGGCATCCTGACCCTGCTGGCCATGATGGTCAGCCTGAGTCGCCGGGAGGCGTGAGCATGTCCGACGATCACGAACGCGAGGCCCACCGCTTCCGCAGCTTCAACCGCTGGCTGGCCCTGGTCGCCGCCCTGGCCATCATCGCCATCGTCGGCGTCATCGCCATCACCCTGCTGGTGGTCAGCCGCTGGCAGTCCAGCCATCCGGAGACGCTGACGCGGCTGCTACTGACCTGGTCGCCGTCGTTGTTCTACCTATGGGCCATGTGGACCCTGCGCGGCCTGTTCGCGGACCTGTCGCGCAGCGGCCCCGCCGTGCAGCCGGCCGTCACCCGCGCCCTGTCGCGTATCGGCTTGGCGCTGATGGGCGGATCCATCGCGACCCTGATCACCGCGCCCTTCGTCCTGGCCCAGGAGACGCCGCACCGCGCCGGCGGCTTCGCCATCTTCAACGTGCCGGCCCTGACGCTGGGCCTGCTGGGCCTGGCGCTGATCATCGTGGCGCGCATGCTGAAGCAGGCGATCGCGGCCCAGGCCCGGGTCAATGCCCTGGAACGCGCCATGGAAGGCTTCATCTGAATGCCGGTGAAGGTGACGCTGGACGCCGTGCTGCAGGCGCGCGGCCTGACCGCCCGGTCGGTGGCCGAGCGCATGGGCTTCAGCGAGACCCAGATGTCGCTGTTCCGCTCGGGCAAGGTGCGCGGCATGCGCTTCGCCACCCTGGCCAAGCTGTGCTTGCTGCTGGAATGCCAGCCGGGCGACCTGTTCGCCTATGACATCGACGAGGAAGACCTGAAGGCCGACCACACGGGCGCGGGGGATTGAAGGCCGGTCTTGTCCGCTGAGGCGGCGCATCCATCAACGGCCCGAAGTTGGACCACGAAGGCACGAAGGACACGAAGAGGCCGAAGCTGGGCCGGGCGTTTGGGAATATGGGTGAAGGCCGCTTCGCGGGCGGTGATGAACCGAGGGCGTGTAAAAGGCTTCCCTCTTCTTCGTGACCTTCGTGCCTTCGTGGTCGATCTAGCGGCCGTGGCCCCTAGAGCACCAGGCCGATACGACTAGCCCTTGAAGCCCTTGAGATAACCCGCCACGTCCGCCGCCGGCATCGGGCGCGCGAAGTGGTAGCCCTGGACCTGGTCGCAGCCGTAGCGCGACAGGGCGTCCAGCTGTTCGAGCTTCTCCACCCCTTCGGCCACCACCTTCATGCCCAGGCTGGCGCCGATGTTGATCACCGCACGCACGATGGCGTCGTCGTCGGCGTTCTGGACGAAGGACTTGTCGATCTTCAGCCGGTCGATGGGGAACTGGCGCAGGTTGGCCAGGGAGGCGTAGCCGGTGCCGAAGTCGTCGAGCGCGATCATCACGCCCGCGTCGTGCAGCTCGCGCACCGTGGAGCCGACCACGTCGGAGCCCCAGCCCATGTAGACGTTCTCGGTCACCTCGATGGTCAGCCGGTCGGCCGGCACATTCCATTGCTTGAGCTTGGCGGCGATGTCCTCCGCCAGGCGGCCGGTGCGGAACTGGGCCGAGGAGATGTTGATGGCGACGCGGCCGAACTCCAGGCCCTCGTCCATCCATTGGCGCATCTGCTTGAGCGCCGTGTCGAAGGCCACCTCGCCCAGCTGCAGCGACAGGTCGTGGTCCTCGAAGGCCTCCATGAAGGCGGCCGGCGGCAGGATACCCTGCTCCGGATGGTTCCAGCGCATCAGCGCCTCGAAGCTTGCCACCGTGCCGGCGCTCACATCGATCACCGGCTGGTAGAAGAGGACGAACTCGCCCTGGCCGATGGCGGCGCGGATGTCGCGCAACAGTTCGACGCGCTGCTCCACGTCCGAGCGCATGGTCGGCTGGAAGACCACGGCGCGATTACGGCCGTCGTACTTGGCCTTGTAGAGGGCGATGTCGGCGTTCTTCAGGACATGGGTCGGTTCGTCGTCGCGGTCGGCATGCAGGGCCGCGCCGATGCTGGCGCTGATCGAGAAGCTCTGGCCGTTGTATTCGACCGGCGTGCGCAGCAGCCCCTGCAGCACCTGGATCGGACGGGTCATGTCGTCCTCGCCGTGCAGGTTGCGCAGGATCACCGCGAACTCGTCGCCGCCGAGGCGCGCCACCGTGTCGCTGGCCCGGAAGGCGCTCATCATCATCCGCGCCAGGCTTTTGAGCAGCGCGTCGCCGGCGTCGTGGCCGAGGGTGTCGTTGACGTCCTTGAAGTAGTCGACGTCGACCATGATCAGGCCGAACTTCTCGCCGGTCATGTCGGCCGAATTGGCCGCCTCGTCGAAGGCGCGCTGGAAGGCGGCGCGGTTGGGCAGGCCGGTCAGGCTATCGCGGAAGGCCAGGGTCTCGATGCGCTCATGCTGGCGCCGGCGGTCGGTGATGTCGCGGATGACCATGCAGACGCGCTTGCCGCCGGGCCCGTCCAGGCGCTCGCCCACGGCCTCGACCCAGGTCTCGTTGCCGTCGTCGCGGTTCAGCCGGTATTGGATGCGGAAGGGTTCGCCCTCGCCCGCGCAGCTGTCGTAGGCGCTCTGCACCTGCGGCTGGTCCTGATAGTCGACGCTGTCGGACAACGACACGCCCCGGCACCAGGTCTCCAGCTCCGGACAGGTGGCGGTGATGTAGCGCTCGCCGGTCTCCAGATTGAATTCATGCACGATGGCGCGTTCGGCCCTGAGCGCGATGCTCAGGCGCTGGTCGGCCTGTAGGACCGCCGCCAGCGCGGAGCCCAGATCGTCATGGCTTTCAGACGGAACGGCGTCGTCGGCCGGAGCGGTGAAATCGGCGAGGGCGGAAGTGGACATGCGGACTTTCGGCGAAGGCTACGGACACTCGGCTCGCCACCCTGGCTCCACATGGATAACAATCGGTATCGAACGACGTTCGATGGTGACAAAAATATCTGGGCGGCTCGAGCGGCCTCAGGTCGCCCCTTTACGCCGCGCCCGGAAAAAGTCGCGCAGCAGCGTTCCCGCCTCCTCGCCCAGCACCCCGCCGGTCACCGCCGGCCGCCAATGGCAGGTCGGCAGCTCGAAGAAGCGCGGCCCATGGACCACCGCCCCGCCCTTGGCGTCGTCCGCCCCGAACACCACCCGTCCCAGCCGCGCGTGGCTGATCGCCCCGGCGCACATGGCGCAGGGCTCCAGGGTGACGACCAGGGTCAGGCCGGTCAGCCGATAGTTGCCCAGGCGCGCGGCGGCGGCGCGGATGGCGGCGATCTCGGCGTGCGCCGTGGGATCATGCGCGCCGATCGGCCCGTTGCCGGCGGCGGCCACTATCTCGCCGGTAGCGGGGTCCAGGATCAGCGCACCCACCGGCGTCTCCCCCCGCCCGGCGGCGATTTGCGCCTGCTCAAGCGCCAGCCGCATGGCGTCTTCGTCCGTCACGCGCTATCCCAAGCCTCGCTTCCACTCGTCAGGACCAGATGTGACGCAAGACGGCCACAACGCAAAGCCCCCCGAAGACGGCGGCGCTAATGACGGCGATCGCGTCGCCAAGGCCCTGGCCCGAGCCGGCGTCGCCTCGCGGCGCGAGGTCGAGCGCCTGATCGAGGGCGGCCATGTGGCGCTGAACGGCAAGGTGCTGACCACGCCGGCCGTCAAGGTCGGCCCCGGCGACATCCTCACCGTCGACGGTGTCGTGGTGGGCGACGCCGAGCCCACGCGGCTGTTTCGCTATCACAAGCCCGTCGGCCTGGTGACCACCCATGTCGACACCAAGGGCCGTCCGACCGTCTTCGACGCCCTGCCCAAGACCCTACCCCGGGTCATCTCCATCGGCCGCCTCGACCTGTCGTCGGAGGGCCTGCTGTTGTTGACCAATGACGGCGCCCTGTCACGGGCGCTGGAACTGCCGTCGAGCGGCTGGGTCCGCCGTTACCGGGCCCGGGCCTATGGCCAGACCACCCAGGCCAAGCTCGATACCCTGAAGGACGGCATCACCGTCGAGGGCGTGCGCTACGGCGCCATCGAGGCCAAGCTCGATAAGGCGAAAGACGTGGCCGGCACGGCGTCCAGCGGCGGGCGCAACATCTGGATCACCGTCACCCTGGCCGAGGGCAAGAACCGTGAAGTGCGCCGGGTGCTGGAGGCTATCGGGTTGAAGGTCAACCGGCTGCTGCGGCTGTCCTATGGCCCCTTCGCGCTGGGGACCCTGGAACAGGGGCATGTGGAAGAGGTCGGCCCGCGCGTGATCCGCGAGCTGCTGGAAGGGGTGATCGCGCCTGCCAACATGCCCAAGGGCGACGCCGTGCAGTTCAAGATGCCGGCGGCCTCCGCCGAGGGCCGCCGCCGGGGCGCGGGTCCGCCGCGCCACGCCACCGACATTTCCGACGCCGAGGAGCGTCCGCGCGGACGCGGCGCCAAGCCCCGCAAGGGCGCGCGCAAGCCGGACCGTTCGAAGGGCAGCGGCGCCATCGAGGCCGAACCCAAGAAGGTCTACAAGTCCGGCTGGGCCAAGCCCAAGATCAAGCCCGCCGTCGCCAAGACGGCCGGCGGCAGGCCCTTCGGCGCCAAGGCCGCGCCGAAACCGGCCGCGCCCCGCCCCGCCTGGGCCAAGCCCCTAGACGTCCCGGCGGCGGAACCCCGTCCCTCACGCGCCAAGCCCGGCGGCAGGCCGGCGGGAAAGGGACGCAGCGACAGCGCGCGGCCGGACTCGAGAAGCGACAGGCCCAAAAGCGACAGGCCCCGGAGCGCCGGGCCGCGAAGTGATGGCCCCAGGAGCGACAAGCCCAGAGACGACAGGCCGAGAAGCGGGCCCTCCAAGGCGGCTCCGCACGGCAATCGCGGCGCCGACGCGCGCAAGACCCCGTCCCGTCCGGGCGGCGGCGGACCGAAGCGTCCGCGCTAGAGGCTATTCGAAGGCGGCGATCGCCGAGGCCGGCGGCTCGGCCGGCGCGCGCGCGGCCGGTGGGAACAGCCGCACCGCGACCTCGGTGATGGCCAGGTAGCTGGCCGCCGTCACGCCGAAGTCCATCAGATTGCCGGGGGTCAGGCTCCAGTCGCTGCCTTGCGGAAGGCCGGGCGGGCCCTGGAACAGCGCCAGCATCAGATTGTTGGCCGTGTGCACGCCGACCGCCAGTTCGATCCCGCCGGTGCGCACGGTCATCCAGGTGAAGCCCGCGCCCATGATGGCCAGGGCGATCAGCGGCGCGGAGGAGAATTCCCCATGCGCGACGGCGAAGATCACGGCGGTCAGGCCGATCGCGGCCCAGGGAGAGCGCACGAGCGCCTTCACATGGCGCAGCAGCCAGCCCCGGAACAGCACCTCCTCGGCCAGGGCGCCGACGAACAAGAACACCAGGTTGACCGCGATGAAGAACAGGCCGGTGGCCGCGGTGGGGGCGACCTGGGCCAGGGGATAGGCGCCGGCGGCGACCTTCGCCCAGTTTTCGAACACCACCATCGGCGCGAACAGCAACACATTGGCCAGCAGGCCGAAGCCCACGAGAACCCAGCGGAAGCGCGCGGCCTCCGTGAAGTAGCTGAGCATCGGCCGCTTCAGGATCAGTTTCGACACCAGCAGGAAGGCCAAGACGGCGCCGGCCGTGGTCAGCGGGATCATCACGATCAGCGCCAGGCTGAGCCGCAGGCTGCCCTGCGCCAGTTCGGGATGGGCGAGCAGGTCGTTGATCGGCACGGGCTGCGCAGCCCCGCCCGGCGCCAGCTGTTCGGCCACCCAGGTGAAGCCCGCGATGCCGATCAGGCCGGCGACGGCCAGCCCCACCAGGGCCGCGATGGCGCCGACGACGAGGGTCACGGCCAGGCGGACCGGATTGCGGTCCCCCGGCTGCTCACCCGCGAAATATGGCATTGCCAGTCGCGACACGGAGAATCGACGCCCCTTTGAACCCAAGCCCACTCCCGCTAAGCACGAGCCTGGAGCCTGGAGCAAGCATGCGCATCGTCGCCGGTGATTTTCGTGGCCGAGTGTTGCGCGCGCCACCCGGCGCCGGCACCCGGCCGACCTCGGATCGTGCACGCCAAGCGGTGTTCAACATCCTGGAGCATGCGCCCTGGTCGCCGGGCGGCGTGGGCGGCCTTCGCGGCCTACGAGTCATCGATCTGTTCGCGGGATCGGGCGCGTTGGGCCTGGAGGCCCTGTCTCGCGGCGCGGCCTTCTGCCTGTTCGTGGAGACCGAAGCCGAAGCGCGCGGCGTCATCCGCGAAAACGTCGACGCCTTCGGCCTGTTCGGGCGTAGCCGCATCCATCGCCGCGACGCCACCGACCTCGGCGACAAGCCGGCGGGCGATGGCGCCCCCTTCGACCTGGCTTTCCTGGATCCGCCCTATGCCCACGGCCTGGGCGAGAAGGCGCTGGCCGGCCTGCTGAAAGGCGGCTGGCTGACCGCCGATGCGGTGGTCATGCTGGAAAAGGGGACCGGCGAGGCCGACCCCCAGGTCCCCGGCTACGAGGCCCTGGACGCGCGCGACTACGGCGCCGCGCGCGTCCACTTCCTGAAGGTGTCAGAAGCTCCTGGCTGACACCCGGTTGTCCAACTGCGAGCGCAGGTTGGCCAACCCCTCGCGGGTGATGCGGTAGGGCTGGCCGTTCTGGCTGGCGATCAGCCGGCGGCGTTTGAGCGATTTGAAGACATCGAGCGAACAGTCGCTCAGCGCCCAGCCTTCGCCGGTTATGCATTCAACGGCGGCGACGTCGCCGTTGTCGTCACGGATCAGTTTGATTACGGCGCCTTGCGCCATGGCGTGCAGCGTCCGCTGCTGCGGCTTGGAGATGTTCAAGGGGAATGGTCCCGACCTGGAGGCAAACGGTCGCGCGCCCGGCCCATGCGGGGTCATGCGGACGGTCGATTGGGCCTCAAGTCGGTCGGGTCTATCCGGCCGCTAGGCCCCAGCCTCGCAAGCAAGGGGTAGCATTGGCGCCTCTGGTTGGAAACGCCAGCATAGCAAGGCTTCAGGCAGGCGTCACCACCACGCTGTCGGCGGAGCGGGTGGATGGCCCATGGAACACCGCCTCGATGTTGTTGCCGTCCGGGTCCCACAGGAAGGCGGCGTAGTAGCCGGGGTGGTAGGGCCGTTCGCCCGGCGCGCCGTTGTCGCGGCCGCCCGCCGCCAGGCCGGCTGCATGGAAGCGGGCCACCGTCTCATGATCGGCCGCCTGAAACGCCAGGTGGATGTGGCTCAAGGGCTCGCCCTCGTCGATCCACAGTTCGTCGCAGGCGAGATGGTCGGTGGCCTCATCGACACTCGCCCCCACCGCCTCCAGCACCGCGCGATAGAAGCGCTTGGCGGCCTCAAGGTCGCGGACGCGAAGGTGGACGTGGTCTATCAGCCGGCCTCGGTGAAACTGCATGGGGTTCTCCACTCACCCCGCATAAACGCGCGAAGCCGCCGCTTGACCCTCACGCCCCGTGAGGCCTCATTCCCCTGTCCATTGGTGAGGGACGGACATGAGTAGGTACACGGTCAAGGAGGTGGCGAAGCTGTCGGGCGTCTCCGTGCGCGCGCTGCATCACTACGACGAGATCGGCCTGCTCAAGCCCGCCGCCGTCGGTTCGAACGGCTACCGTTACTATGGACGCGAGGAGCTGTTGCGGTTGCAGCAGATCCTCTTCCACCGCGAGCTGCGCTTCCCCCTGGAGGCCATCCGCGCGGTGCTGGACGACCCGAAGTTCGATCGCGCGGCGGCCTTGAAGGCCCACCGCAAGGCGCTCGACGGGGAAGCCAGGCGTCTGAAGCAGCTGGTGCGCACGATCGACGACACCCTCGCCGCCCTCGAAGGAGACAAGGAAATGGACGATACGGCGATGTACCTGGGCTTCTCGCCCGAAAAGCAGGCCGAGTATGAGGCGTGGCTGGTGGACCGCTACGGCGGCGATATGCGCACCCACATCGATGACGCCAAGGCCAAGATGAAGGACTGGGGCAAGGGCGACTTCGCCGTCCTGCAGGCCGAGGCCGGCGAGATCGAGCAGGCCATGGCCAAGGCGCTGGCCACCGGACTGCCGGCCGACTCGGCGGGCGTGCGGGCGCTGATGGGACGTCACCACGCCTGGGTCGGGCGTAGCTGGAAGAAGCCGCCGACCCGCGACGCCTTCATCGGCCTGGGCGACCTCTATCTGGAGAACCCCGACTTCAAGGCCCGCTACGATGCCATCGCGCCGGGGCTGGCGGAATACTATGCCGCCGCCATGCGGGCCTTCGCGGAAGCCAGCCTCTAGCGAGGAGGGACGTGTACGGCGGTGCATGTCCCGGCCCCGCCCGCCCCCAGCGGCAACCGGGCGCAGGCAAACCATCGGATAACCGCGTTCCGTCAATCCAATCTCAATCCCGGTGCCCCACCGATGGGGTATCTGGAGCGGGGTATGCGGGTGACACGGGCGTTCAAACGGACATTGCTGGCCACGGTCGGCGCGCTGCTCCTTGGCACAGTCGCCCAAGCCGGAGAGATCGACCACGCAGTCAAGATCATCCAGCACGGCGAATTGACCGAGGGCGGCAAGCTGCTGCTCACCGGCGGCGTCTCCACCATCGAGGGTTCCGCCGGCGGCGGCCTGGCCACCTGGGCGGTGATCAGCGGCTATGAGACGCGCGAGGGCATCGGCGGGGGCGCGCACGCCACCTACGTCAAGCTGCCCGACTATGAACTGCGCGACTATGGCGTGGCGGTCGGCCTCTTCGACCGGCTGGAACTCAGCTACGCGCGGCAGGAGTTCGACACCGGCGAGACCGGCGGCAAGCTGGGCTTGGGCAACGGCTTTACCTTCCACCAGGATGTGTTGGGCGCGAAGCTGCGGGTCGCGGGCGACGCCGTCTATGGCGAGGGTTGGCTGCCCCAGATCGCGGTGGGTCTGCAGTACAAGAAGAACGACCGGGGCGCGATCATCACCGCTGTCGGCGGCAGACACGACAGCGGCGTCGACTACTATGTCACCGGCACCAAGGTGCTGCTCGACCAGAGCCTTGTGCTGAGCGGCGCGGTGCGCATGACCAAGGCCAACCAGACCGGCCTGTTGGGCTTCGGCGGCGACAAGCACGACGACTACAGCGCGCAATTTGAGGGGTCTGCCGGCTACCTCCTCTCCAAGCGCCTGGTGATCGGCGGCGAATTCCGCTCCAAGCCCGACAACCTGGGCTTCGCCAAGGAGGACGACAGCTTCGACGTCTTCGCGGCCTATGCCTTCAACAAGCACGTCTCCATCACCGCCGCCTATGTGGACCTGGGCGACATCGCCACCTTCAAGAACCAGCGGGGCGTCTACCTGTCCCTGCAGGCCGGCTTCTGAGCGGATATCCGACCATGACCCATTCCAAGCCTCTCATGCTCGCCGCCGCCCTGGCCCTGATGGCCGTTGCCGCCGCGGCCCCTCCAGCCGCCATCGCCCAGGACACGCCCGCCCCCACTGAAGCCGCCAAGCCCGGTGATCCCGGCGCGACGCCGATGAGCGACCAGGCGGTGTTCGAAGCCTTCCACGGCAAGGCCGGCATCCAGCGCATCGCCGAGGCCGCCATCGACCGCAGCGTCGCCGACCCGCGCATCGCCGAGGTGTTCAAGGGCATCGACATCGCCAAGCTGAAGACCCATTTGGCGCAGCAGCTCTGCTACGTGCTGGGTGGCGGCTGCGCCTACACCGGCCGCGACATGGCCAGCTCGCACAAGGACCTCGGCGTCAACATGGCCGAGATGAACGCGCTCGTGGAAAACCTGCAGTGGGCCATGGACAAGGAAGGCGTGCCCTTCCGCGCCCAGAACAAGCTGCTGGCCAAGCTGGCGCCGATGAAGAAGGACGTGGTGACCCGCTAAGGGCGGGCCCCTAGGCCGCCTGGGGCAGCAGGGAGGTGAAGGTGGCGCGGGTGACGGACACGCTCACGCCTTGGGGGGTGCTGGTGATGTCCAGCCGGGCGTCCAGCTGCTTGACCAGGGCCTGGACGATCACCGTACCGAGACCACCGGCGCTGTCGCCCGCGCCCGCCCCCGCGTCGGCCTTGCCCACGCCATTGTCGGACACCACCAGCTTCCAATCGTCGCCGTGACTCTCGTAGCTCACCGTCACGCGTGAGCCGGCCTTGTCGTCCGGAAAGGCGTATTTCAGGGCGTTGATCACCAGTTCGGTGACGATCAGGCCCATACTCACAGCCCGCGCCGAGCCGATCCGGCCTTCGGCGGCGCTCACCGACAGGGTGATCGGCCGGTCGCTATCGATCATCGAGGCGCCCAGGCTCTCGCAAAGCTTGGTGAGATAACTGCTGACCTCGATCTGATCGATGCCGTCCGTGGCGTGCAGATGCGACTGGACCGTCGCCACCGACATCACCCGCTGGTGGGCGTCGCGCAGATGTCGCCGCGTCTCCTCGGAGGTCACCAGCCGCGCCTTGATCATCAGGATGCTGGCGATGATCTGCAGGCTGTTGGCGACCCGATGCTCCATCTCCTGGAGCAGGACATGCTTCTCGCGCAGCAGGTCATCCGTGCGCGTCTGCAGCTCTTCCTTGGCCAGCTCGACGGCGCGCCGCTCGGTAACGTCGGTGAAGGCCAGCAGGATGGCGATGTCCGGGCTGGTCTCATAGAGCACCTTCCTCGCGTTCAGCAGCATGGTGCGCCGGCCCAGGGCCGGGAAATCGTGGGTGACTTCGAAGCCGTCCATCGCGGCCCGCTCGGGGATGATGGTCTCCAGCAGTAGGCGCAGGGCGGGGATGTTCCACTGGCCATCGCCCAGGCCGTAGAGCAGCCGCCCATGGGTCTCCTCCGGCTTGACCTGGAAGGTGTCGTAGAAGGACCGGCTGGCGGCCACCACATGGAAGCGCGCGTTCAGCACCACCAGCGGCTCGTGGATGGTGTTGACGATGGCCTGGGCCAGGGTCTGGGCGCTCTCGAGACCGGGAATTCTGGTAGGCATCGGACGCCGATCTGGACCGTGAACGGTCGCAACCCAGCAGGTGCCGGACGCCGTGGCGCGACCCTACGCTTGAAGATACGCTATGTCGCCTGCGGTCATTGTCTAGCGCCGCCCGAACAATCGCTCGATGTCGGCAAGCTTCAGTTCCACATAGGTGGGGCGGCCGTGGTTGCATTGGCCCGAGTGCGGCGTGACCTCCATCTGGCGCAGCAGGGCGTTCATTTCCGCCGCGCTCAGCCGCCGTCCCGCTCGCACCGAGCCGTGGCAGGCCATGGTCGAACAGACGTCGGCCAGCCGTTCCTTCAGGGCCAGGGCCTGGCCGTTCTCCGCCAGGTCGTCGGCGATGTCGCGCACCAGGCCGGCGGCGTCGGTGTCGCCCAATAGCGCGGGCGTCTCGCGCACCAGCACCGCGCCGGGCCCGAAGGCCTCGATGATCAACCCCAGCGCCGCCAGCTCATCGGCGCGGGCCACCACCCGGTCGGCTTCGGCGGGATCCAGCTCCACCACCTCGGGCAGCAGCAGGGTCTGGCGGGCCACGCCGCCGGCGTCCATCTCCGCCTTCATCCGCTCATAGACCAGCCGTTCATGGGCCGCGTGCTGGTCGACGATGACCACGCCGTCGCGGGTCTGGGCGACGATATAGGTCTCGTGCACCTGGGCCCGGGCCGCGCCGAGCGGATAGTCGACGGGATCGACGATCTGGGCGCCGGGCTGGGCGTTGGCCGCGCTCCATACCGCCTCGCCCAGGTCGCCCTGGGGTTCGACGCGGGCGGTGGCCTCGGCGAAACCGGGGAAGCTCTGGGTGGTCGCACTGGGCGCCCAGCCGCCCGAGCGCCAGGCGGAATAGCCGGCGGGGCTGGGGCCTGACGGGGGCGGATAGCCCTGCCCCGGAAAGCCCTGGGCCCGGAAGCCGTCGAGCGCGGCGGCCGCCACCGTCGTGGAGGCCCGGTGTCCCGCCCCGGCCAGGGCATGGCGCAACGCGCCGACGATCAGCCCGCGCACCAGCGACGGATCGCGGAAGCGCACCTCCGCCTTGGCGGGGTGGACGTTCACATCGACCAGGGTCGGATCGAGTTCGAGATAGAGGGCCGCCGTCGGATGGCGGTCGCGGGCCAGATAGTCGGCATAGGCCGCGCGCAGGGCGCCCTGCAGCAGCCGGTCGCGCACGGGGCGGCCGTTGACGAACAGATACTGATGCGCCGCATTGCCCCGGTTGTAGGTGGGCAGGCCCGCGAAGCCGGTCAGCCGCACGCCGTCGCGCAGCTGGTCGATCTCCAGCGCATTCTCATGGAACTCGCGACCCAGGATGGCCGACAGCCGGGCGAGGCGTCCCTCCGGCCCGTGGGTCTCGGCGGGCAGGCGCAGCACGCGGCGGCCGTCCAGGTCGAGGGAGAAGGCCACCGCCTCATGGGCCATGGCCTGGCGCTTGACCTCCTCGGCGATGGCCATGGCCTCGGCCCGCTCGGACTTCATGAACTTCAGCCGCGCCGGCGTCGCATAGAAGAGGTCGCGCACCTCGACCCGCGCCCCATGCGCGCCGGGGAAGGCGGCGGGCGAAGGCTCCCCCATCGCCCCGCCCTCGACCAGCAGGGAAAAGGCGTCGGACGCGCCGCGCGCTCGCGACGAGATGTTGAGCCGCGCCACCGAGCCGATCGACGGCAAGGCCTCGCCCCGGAAGCCCAGGGTGGCGATGTGCAGCAGATCCCAATTGCCGTCGGAGTCGGGGAACAGCTTGGAGGTGGCGTGGCGCTCGACCGCCAGCAGCAACTCGTCGGCGGAGAGGCCCTGGCCGTCGTCGGCCACCAGGATGCGTGACAGCCCGCCGCCGTGCGCCTCGACCTCGACCCGCGTCGCGCCGGCGTCTAGGGCGTTTTCCACCAGTTCCTTGACGGCGCTGGCCGGCCGCTCGACCACCTCGCCGGCGGCGATGCGGTTGACGGTTTCGGGCGGGAGGCGGCGGATGGGCATGACGAAGGGCTCGGGCAGACCATTTCCAGCCGAAGTGGACGCCGGTTCGGCGCGGGAAATGGTCCACTTAAGAATAGAGAGCCTTTCCGACGGAAAGGCTCGGGCCGGGCATCCTATCCGATTCCAAGGGCCGATAGATCAGAAGCGGCTCAGAGGCCGGGCAGCTTGATCTTGGACGACTTCTTGCGCGAGATCAGGATCGGCGCCCCACCGGTCAGGCCCTTGACCCGGGCCTCTTCGGCGGCGGCGTCCACGGGCGCGGCGGTGTCGGAGCCGGCGGCCGCGGCGGAAACCACCGGCTTGTCCTTGCGCCAGAACATCACGCGGTCGGCGAAGCTCTTGTCCTTGTGCGCGATGTCGCCGTTCTCGTCGTCGACGACGAATCGGATCAGCGGATCGGCGCGGTCGCCGCCGGCCCTGGTCACCAGGGACTTTTCGCCGTCGTCGCGGTCTGCGGCGGCCTGCTGGCCGACCAGGGCGGCGCGGGCCGCGCTTTCCGGCTGCAGTTCCTGCGGGCGGGGTTCACCCGGCGCGGGCGGGCGCAGCGCATAGTCGGGCGGCACCACCAGGGGGGCCTTGGCGACCACGCGGAACTCGTCGGGGGTCACCTTCTGCATGCCCAGGGCCTTTTGCGTGGACTGGCAACCGGCCAGACCCGCGGCGACAATCAGGACACCGGCGGCGATCACACGGTTGAAACTCATAAGAAGCATGCTCCAGCGGGCCGCCCCCGGCCTCGTTTGAACGCCTTCGATAAACCAAAACCCGGCCGGGCGCCAACGGCCTTAAGAGGCCGCGTCTTCCAGGGGGTGCGACGGAACCTCGCGGCGCAGGCTGTCCAGCAGCAGAAACACCACGCCGATGGTGATGGCGCTGTCGGCGATGTTGAACACCCAGGGGAACATCAGCCCGCGGATATCGATGAAATCCACCACCGTGCCCCAGCGCACCCGGTCGATCAGGTTGCCGACCGCCCCGCCCATTACCAGGCCCAGGGCCACCGCCAGCAGCGGCCGGGTGACCCGCAGCGCCCAGATGCCCAGGAACAGGGCCACGCCCCCGGAAAACGCCGCCAGCGCCCAGCGGCCCCAGTCGGCGTCCGCCCGAAACAGGCCGAAGCTGACGCCCGGGTTCTGGACCAGGGTCAGTTGCAGCGGCCCGATCAGCGGGGCGGTGCCGCGCGCGGCCAGGTGGAAGGGGCCCAGCAGCCAGGCCTTCAGCGCCTGGTCGGCGATGATCACCACGGCGGCCAGGACGAAGGTCAGCAGGGCGCGGTTGGAATTCTTGGCGGCCACGGTATCCTCGGGTTGGGCGCGGAGAGGCCGCGCCGCCGCTGTTTTCCTTCAACCCCGAGCGCTTGAACAGGGCCATTCGCCGCCCGCGCGAACCCCGGCGCGCTGTTCATGGGCCCGCCCTGGGGTTTCGCTTGAGGACTGGCTTGCCTTCCCCCGCGTCGCGAAGCGCCGGATAGTCATCGGGACGGGTCATCACGGCGTGGCCGGGCGGAGGATCATGTCATGCAAAATGTCTCCTACCAGGCCGACGGCCCCGTCGCCGTCATCACCATCGAGCGTCCCGAGCGCCGCAACGCCGTGGACCTGGCCACCGCGCGCGCCCTCTACGAGGCCTTCCGCCACGCCGAGATCGACCCGGCCGTCAGCGTCACCGTCCTGACCGGGGCGGGCGGGCAGTTCTGCGCCGGGGCCGATCTCAAGGCGATGGCGCAGGACGGGGCCGGCAACGCCAACCGCGTGGCCGAGGAGGGCGACTTCGGCCCGATGGGGCCGACCCGCATGCAGACCACCAAGCCGGTGATCGCCGCCGTCGAGGGCTATGCCGTGGCCGGCGGCCTGGAGCTGGCCTGCTGGGCCGACCTGCGTGTCGCCGCCGAGGGCGCCGTGTTCGGCGTCTTCTGCCGCCGCTTCGGCGTGCCGCTGGTGGACTTGGGGACCGTGCGCCTGCCCCGCCTGATCGGCGCGTCTCGGGCCATGGACATGATCCTCACCGGCCGCCCGGTGGCGGCGCGCGAAGCCCTGGAGATGGGACTGGCCAACCGCGTCACACCCGACGGCCAGGCCCTGGCCGTCGCCATCGAACTGGGCAAGCAGATCGCCGCCTTCCCCCAGACCTGCCTGCGCAACGACCGCAAGTCGGCGCTCGAGCAATGGAGCCTCGATTGGCGCGAGGCGACCCGCCTAGAGGCGCGGCTCGGCCTGGCCACCCTGCGCACCGGCGAAAGCCGCGACGGCGCCGGCCGCTTCAGCGCCGGCCAGGGCCGGGGCGGCAGCTTCCGCTGAGGATTTGAGGCGCGGCGAAAGGCCCGCGAAAAGACCTTGAAGGCGGCCTTGCGAAATGAAGGCGCCGCCGCTAGGTTCCGCGCCTTCCGCCACGGGGGCCTGACCAGCCCGCGATCTACGGTACGGAGAGGTGGCAGAGTGGTCTAATGCACCGCACTCGAAATGCGGAGTACCTTTGCGGGTACCGTGGGTTCGAATCCCACCTTCTCCGCCACCGGCTTGGCGCGACCGTCTGATCACCGAAATCGCTGACGCCTAAGACGCCGCCTCGATCAGGCCGCCCTCCTCGCCCAGGAAGCCGTAGTCGATCAGTCCTTCAGGCGCGCGCGCCACAGGGTCGTGGCGAGGATCAGGGACAGGAGCGAAGCGCCGAACCAGAAGAGCAGCACCGGTTGGAAGTCATAGTGGCGAACGCCCGCGATCATCGTCGTGCCCTTGTCGATGAGGACGCCGCTGATGTTGTCCTGCAGGCCCGCGCCCAGGTAGCTGAACACCCCCACGAAGCCCAGGGCGGCCCCGGCCACCTGCTTGGGGGAGATGTCGACGGCGAACAGGCCGCCAAGCGAGGTGATCAGGCCGTTGATGCCGAAGCCGAAGAGGATGAAACCCAGGCCCACCGACCAGGGGTTGGACGGGCCCCAGAAGACCAGGCCCAGGCCGATCAGCTCCAGTAAGCCGAAGAGGACGTTGGCCGGCGGGCGGCGCGATTTGAACAGCAGGTCGGAGAGGAAGCCGTAGGCGATGCAGCCGGCGACGCCGGCCAGGGTGCCGAGCGTCAGCATCAACGCGGCGGCCCCTGCTTTGTAGTGATGCGCCTCTTCCATATAGAGCATGCCCCACGAGGCGATGCCGTAGCGGGTCACATACATAAGCGCGCTGGACAGGGCGAGCGCCCACATGGCGGGCTGCTTGAGGAGGTCCAGCTGGGTCAGGAACACCCTGCCCCTGCTCCCTTCCACCGCCGAGGCCGCCGCCGGATCCGTGGCGGCCGCGTGGTCGGTCTTCCGGTCGGCGATGTGCGGCAGGCCCAGGGTGCGTGGGCGATCCTGGACCAGGCGGTAGCAGACGAGCGCCGCGACGGCGCAGAGCAGGCCCGAGCCATAGAAGCCCCAGCGCCAGCCATAGTGGGAGACCACCCAGGCCACGCCGAAATAGGTCAGCCCCTCGCCCACCGAGTGGGACGTGCTCCAGATGCCGTAGAAGCGGCCCCGCTCATGGTTGGCGAACCAGTTGGCCAGGGACACCACCGCCGACGGCGCGCCGAACCCCTGGAACCAGCCGTTCAACCCCCACAGCAGCATCGAAACCCAGAGCAGGGTCGAAGCCCCCATCCCGGCGCACAGGAGGGCCGACATGAAGATTCCGAAGGCGAAGAAGCGTTTGATATTGGCGTGGTCGCCCAGAAAACCGTTGGTCAGCTTGGCCAGGGCGTAGCTGTAGAAGAGCACCGAGCCGATGTTGCCCAGGTCCGTCGCGGTGAAGACGCCCTCGTCGATCAGCGGCTTCTTCACCACCGACATGGCCAACCGGCAGGTGTAGCTGAGCGCATAGCCGCCGGTGATGCCGACCATCACCTGGATGCGGTACTTCCGGTAGAGGCTGTCGACCGTGTCGCGGTCGGTGATCAACGGCCGGTCCGGGCCGCTGGCGAAGAAGGACAGCAGGGCATTCATGCGGTTGTTCCCCTCCCGATTGGCGGCTTCTGTCGGCCGCCATGCCGGCCACGCTATTTCAGCCGCCGGGCAGGCGATAGGATCATTCCCTCCCGCCGGCCGGCTCGAAGAAGAAGGGTCCGGCGGGCTGCGCGGGGCCCGTTTGCGCATTCGGAGAGAAGGACAGGTGGAAGGTGTGAACCTCCACATCGCCGCATCGGTGGGGGGCGCCGGGCGCTCGGTAAACCCACGTTCCGGCGACGCAACTGAGGCCGGCGCTGCTTTGAATCACCAAGACACCAAGGGCGCCAAGGTTCACCAAGAGGCCGTGGCGGTGTCGCGCTTGTGCGGTCGATAGCTGGACCAGTGGTCGCCGGGGACGATCAGGCGGCCCCGGCGTTGGCCGAAGCGGCCGGCGCGCGCGCAGCGATAGGCCCGTCTCGCCCTAGGGTGGCTGGAGATTCAGAAATTCGCTCAAGGCCTGCATAGAGAGCGGGCGAATTTCTGAAGCGCCGCACTAGATCAGGTGCAGCACCCACTGCAGGCCCAGGGCCGCGGCACCGAGCGCCGTCACCGCGAGCGCGAAGCAGGCGCCGCATTCCGTCCAGCTCTTGCGAGGATAGGCGCGAGGATGCGCTTCCTGATAGGCCATGACGTTTCCTCCTGCGCCGGTCCGCTCTCTGGGGCGGGCCGTCCACATACAAGGAGGATGCGCTCAGTTCGGTTCCTTGGCTAGAGGGCTTGCCCCCGTCAGCGCGCCGGGGCTCAACAGGCCCCGCATGACGGTGCGCAGCACCTCGCTGATGGCCGCCTTGTCGCCGCCGGGATTGTAGATCGCGCGGGTCACCATGCCGTCGAACAGCATGCTCAGGACCTCGCCGCGCGCGGCCAGTTCGCGCTCGCCCAGGCCGCTCAGTCCGGCGCTCTCCATGATGCGCCGGCCCATCATCCGCTCCTTGGCGTCGGCCTCCTGCACGATGGTCGCCACGCGCGGGTTGCGGGCCGCCTCGGCCAGCACCTCGAGCAGCAGCGCCGCGCGGTCCGGATCATAGTTGCGGTCGATGCCGTCGGAGCAGTGAACGATCACCGCCTCGGCCAGGTTGTCGCCGGAGGCTTCAAGCTCGGCGAACTTCTCGTGCATCTCGGCCAGGTCCTGGTCGGCGATGGCGGCGACGATGGCTTCCTTGTTTTCGAAGTAGCGGTAGATCTGGCCGACGCTCAGCCCGGCCGTCTCGGCGATCCTGGCCATGCTGGCGCCATGGAAACCCGAGCGGCGCACGCAGTCGCAGGCGGCGTCCAGGATCTGCTGGCGGCGCGCTTCAACGGTCGGACGACAGGCCGCGAGAGCCTCGGTCATGGGCAGACCTTCAAATTATTGTGCATTGCAGCATTCTTGTTTCCGCCGTGGCATTGACCCGTCGGGACCTCGACACTATCTGCTGCCTCAGGGTGAGAATGAACGTTCATTCTCAAGTCGGGTTTCTCGCGGGCTACGTCAAGTGTCGTCCGCCGCGTCCGTTCAACGCAGGTGTTCGATCATGGGCATATTCAATCATCGCGGCGTCTCAGCCGCCGTCCTCATGGTCAGCCTGCTGCTGGCCGCCTGCGGGGCCAAGAGCCAGCCGGGCGGCGGCGCGGGCCAACAAGGTCCCGCCCCCGTGGGCGTGGTCGTGGTCCATACCGAGCCGGTGTCGCTGACCACGGAACTGAGCGGCCGCACCTCCGCCGTCCAGGTCTCCGATGTCCGTCCCCAGGTGAGCGGCGTGATCCAGGCCCGACTGTTCCAGGAAGGCGCCTACGTGCGCGCCGGCCAGCCCCTCTATCAGATCGATCCCGCCACCTACCGCGCCGGCCTGGACAGCGCGCTCGCCGGCCTCGCCCAGGCCCAGGCCGCCGCCGAGGCCGCGCGTCTGAAGGCAGCCCGCTCCACCAAGCTGGTCTCCGAAGGTTGGGTCGCGCCCCAGACCAATGACGACGCCCAGGCCACCTATCGTCAGGCCGTGGCCGCGGTTTCCGCCCAGAAGGCGGCCGTGCAGCAGGCCCGCATCGCCCTGCAATATACCCGCGTCCTGGCCCCCATCTCCGGGCGCGTCGGCAAGTCGTCGGTGACGCCCGGCGCCCTGGTTACCGCCGGCCAGGCCGCGGCGCTGGCCACCATCCAGAACCTCGACACCATCTATGTGGACGTCACCCAGTCGGCCGCCGACCTGATGAAGCTGAAGCGCGACATGGCCTCCGGCGAGTTGGGCGCGCCCGGCACCGCCCAGGTGACGCTGATCCTGGAGGACGGCTCGGTCTATCCGACCCCCGGCCAGCTGCAGTTCTCCGACGTCACCGTCGACGAGGGCACCGGCTCGGTCAGCCTGAGGGCGGTCTTCCCCAATCCCAACGGCGTGCTGCTGCCGGGCCTGTTCGTGCGCGCCCGCATCGCCAAGGGCGTGGCTGCCTCGGGCATCCTGATCCCGCAGGCCTCCGTCACCCGCGACAACAAGGGCCAGGCCCAGGTCTATGTGGTCGGTGGCGACAACAAGGCTACCCCGCGCATCCTGATCCTGGGCGCCACAATCGGCGACAAGTGGCAGGTGGTGTCGGGCCTGGCGCCCGGTGAACGGGTGATCGTGGAGGGACTGCAGAAGGTCCGGCCAGGGGCGGCAGTGCAGCCGCAACTCATCGGCGCGAAGGCCTAGAGCTCAGTCATGCTGTCCCGCTTCTTCATCGACCGGCCCATCTTCGCGTGGGTGGTGGCCATCGTCATCATGCTGGCCGGCGCGCTGGCCATCCGCGGCATGTCGATCGCCCAGTACCCCGACATCGCCCTGCCCCAGGTCGCCATCCAGGCCGTCTATCCAGGCGCCTCGGCCAAGACCGTCGAGGACAGCGTCACCCAGGTCATCGAGCAGAAGATGAAGGGCCTCGACGGCCTGAAATACATCTCCTCGTCCAGCGACGGCAGCGGCGCGGCCACCATCACCATCACCTTCGCCGCCGGCACCAACATCGATATCGCCCAGGTGCAGGTGCAGAACAAACTGCAGACCGCCACCGCCCTGTTGCCGCAGGAGGTCCAGCAGCAGGGCCTGAGCGTGGTGAAGTCGACCCGCAACTTCCTGATGGTGGTCGGCCTCTATTCCGAGGACGGCAAGGCCAGCAACGCCGACCTGGCCGACTATATCGCCACCCACCTTCAGGACCCGATCAGCCGGGTCGAGGGCGTGGGCGACGTGCAGCTGTTCGGCGCGCAATACGCCATGCGCATCTGGCTGGACCCCAACAAGCTGACCAGCTTCAACCTGACCCCCGGCGACGTGCTGACCGCGATCCGGGCCCAGAACGCCCAGGTCTCGGCCGGCCAGCTGGGCGGCACGCCGTCGGTGGCCGGCACGGCGCTGAACGCCACCATTACCGCCCAGACCCGGCTGCAGACCGCCGACCAGTTCCGCGCCATCATCCTGAAGAACACCCCCGGCGCCGCCACCGTGCGGCTGGGCGACGTGGCGCGGGTCGAACT
Source organism: Caulobacter sp. (assembly GCA_028291055.1). GTDB lineage: Bacteria > Pseudomonadota > Alphaproteobacteria > Caulobacterales > Caulobacteraceae > Caulobacter. The sequence goes on along the minus strand of JAQGIP010000038.1, from coordinate 7,136 downwards.
GGGCGCGGAGAACTATGGCTCGCTGGCCAAGTACAACGGTCAGTCCGCGGCCGGCCTGGCCATCAAGCTGGCTCCCGGCCAGAACGCGCTGGCCACCGCCAAGGCGGTGAAGGCGCGGGTGGCGGAGCTTTCGGCGACCTTCCCGGCCGGCATGAAATATGTCGTGCCCGTGGACTCCACGCCCTTCATCGCCCAGTCGATCGAGGAGGTGGTCAAGACCTTGGCCGAAGCCATCTTCCTGGTCTTCCTGGTCATGCTGCTGTTCCTGCAGAACTGGCGCGCCACGCTGATCCCGACCATCGCCGTGCCGGTCGTGTTGCTGGGCACCTTCGGCATCCTCTCGGCGCTAGGCTATTCGATCAACACGCTCACCATGTTCGGCCTGGTGCTGGCCATCGGCCTACTGGTCGACGACGCCATCGTGGTGGTGGAGAATGTGGAACGGGTGATGGCCGAAGAGGGCCTTTCACCCAAGGACGCCACCCGCAAGTCCATGAAGGAGATCACCGGCGCCTTGGTCGGCATCGCCCTGGTGCTGGCCGCCGTCTTCGTGCCCATGGCCTTCTTCGGCGGCTCGCAGGGGGTGATCTACCGCCAGTTCTCGGTGACCCTGATCTCGGCCATCTCGCTGTCGCTGGTGGTGGCCCTGGTGCTGACCCCGGCGCTGTGCGCCACGCTGCTGAGGCCCGTGCCGAAGGACCACGCCCAATCCAAGAAGGGCTTCTTCGGCTGGTTCAACCGCAACTTCGATCATGCATCGAAGAGCTATCAGGGCCAGGTGCGCCGCATCCTCGGACGCGGCGGCCGGTGGATGGCCATCTATGGCGGCCTGATCCTGGTCATGGCCTTCCTCTATGTGCGCCTGCCCACCGCCTTCCTGCCGGAGGAGGACCAGGGCCAGGTCATCACCCTGGTGCAGCTGCCCCCCGGCGCCACCGAGGGCCGCACCCAGGCGGTGCTGGACCAGGTGCGCAACCACTACGCCAAGGACCCGGCCGTGATGGCGGTGTTCACCGTCTCGGGCTTCAGCTTCTCCGGGGCCGGCCAGAACGCGGGCCTGGCCTTCGTGCGGCTGAAGGACTTCAAGGACCGCAAGAGCGCCAACCTGAAGGCGCCCGCCGTGGCCCAGCGCGCCATGGGCGAGTTCGGCCAGATCCGCGACGCCATGGTCTTCGCCGTGGTGCCGCCGGCCGTGCCGGAACTGGGCACAAGCTCCGGCTTCGACTTCGAGCTGCAGGACATCGGCGGCGTCGGCCACGAGACCCTGACCGCCGCGCGCAACCAGCTTCTGGGCATGGCCAACCAGGACCCGACCCTGGCCGTGGTGCGCCCCAACGGCCAGGACGACACGCCCCAACTGAGCATCGACGTGGACCAGGCTCGCGCCGGGGCCATGGGCCTGACCACCGCCGACATCAACGCCACCCTGTCGACCGCGCTGGGCGGCAGCTATGCCAACGACTTCGTCGACCGGGGCCGGGTGAAGAAGGTGTTCGTCCAGGCCGACGCGCCATTCCGCATGACGCAGAGCGATCTCGACCGCTGGTTTGTGCGCAACAACGTCGGTGAGATGGCGCCCTTCTCCTCCTTCGCCTCCGCCCACTGGACGGTCGGCTCACCCCGGCTGGAGCGCTACAATGGCCTGTCGGCAATGGAGATCCAGGGCGCGCCGGCCCCGGGCAAGAGCTCGGGCGCGGCGATGAAGTCGATGGAGGCGCTGGTCAAGAAGCTGCCCCCGGGCATCGGCTACGAATGGACAGGTCTTTCCCAGCAGGAACGCGAGTCGGGCGCCCAGGCGCCGGTGCTCTATGCCCTGTCGATCCTCGTGGTCTTCCTGCTGCTGTCGGCCCTCTATGAGAGCTGGTCGATCCCCCTGTCGGTGATCATGGTCATTCCCCTGGGCATCCTGGGGGCGGTGCTGGCCACCACCCTGCGCGGGCTGTCCAACGACATCTATTTCCAGGTTGGGATGCTGACCACCATGGGGCTGGCGTCGAAGAACGCCATCCTGATCGTCGAGTTCGCCAAGGACCTGCACAAGGGCGGGCGCACGCTGCTGGAGGCCACCATCGAGGCGGTGCGCATCCGGCTGCGACCGATCCTGATGACCTCGCTGGCCTTCATCTTCGGGGTCCTGCCGCTGGCCATCTCCAACGGCGCGGGCTCCGGCAGCCAGCACGCCATCGGCACCGGGGTGATCGGCGGCATGCTGGCGGCGGTGTCGCTGAGCATCTTCTTCGTGCCGCTGTTCTTCGTGCTCGTGCAGCGCTGGATCGGCCGCGTAAGGGACGAGGAGCCGGTCCCCGGATCTCAGGACGCCGAGCCTGGGGATGAGGGGCCAAAACCCACGCCTGCGTGAAGCTTTGACCCATGGCGCCGCGCGTCATGGGTCGCCGGCTGCGGTAATTACCTACGGCGTCTCGCATATCGCCAGTATTCGAAATGCAGATGCGGCCGGGCCAAGATCAGGGCCGCGTCAAACCGCCACACCTGCTATGCGCATGTCCTTGCTTTTCCTGCCAGTATCGCCTCGGTCGTAGGGCGGATACTGAGACCGCAACTAGTGGTTTACCCTATCTTAGGGGCCGCCCGATAGCTGGGTAACTCACAATAGCCTGGGCATGGGACTCGGGCGCCGTGTGAGTAGAACCCGTGGCCGCGTCCAAACCGCAGACCGTCGTCGTCGAGTTGTCAGGCGAACTGACCATTCGCACCGTGACGGACGCTCACGCCCAGCTCCGCGACGCGCTGGACGCCCACCCCGCCGTCACCGCGCGGATCGACGCCGGGTCGGCCGTCGACCTCAGCTTCGTCCAGCTGATCGAATCCGCGCGCCGCACCGCCTCGGAAACCGGCCGCGTCTTCGCCCTGGCCGCCCCGGCCACCGATGGCCTGCTGGAAACCCTCCACCGCGGCGGCTTTGCGCAAACGGCGGACCAGCGCGCCTTCTGGCTTCATCAATCGGGAGACTGCTGACATGGCGTCTATTCTGGCGGTCGACGATTCCGCGAGCATCCGGCAGGCGATCAAGATCGCGCTCTCCAGCGAGGGCTATGACGTCGCCGAGGCCGGCGACGGCGCCGAAGGCCTGGCCAAGGCCGGCTCCGCGGCCTTCGACCTGATCATCACCGACCTCAACATGCCGGTGATGGACGGGCTGACCATGATCCGCCAGCTGCGGGCCAAGGCGACCCACACCGGCGTGCCGATCCTGTTCCTGACCACCGAGAGCGACCCCGAGATCAAGGCCCAGGCGAAAGCCGCCGGCGCCACGGGCTGGCTGACCAAGCCCTTCGATCCCGAACAGCTGGTGCGTATCGTCAAGAAGGTCCTGGCCTCATGAGCGACGCCGATCCCGTCGAAATCTTCCGCCAGGAAGCCCAGGAGCTCCTGGAAACGATCGAACAGGGTCTGCTGGACCTGGCCCACCGTCCCGGCGACCGCGACCTGGTCGACGCCGTGTTCCGGGGCCTGCACACGTTGAAGGGCTCCGGCGCCATGTTCGGCTTCGATGCCCTGGCCGCCTTCACCCACCACTGCGAAACCGCCTTCGACCGCGTCCGCAAGGGCGAGGTCCCGGCCAGCGCCGAGCTGGTCTCCGCCGTACTCAACGCCCAGGACCATATGCGCGCGCTGGCCGAGGGCCGCGAGGCCTCCGAGAGCGCCGGGCAGGCCCTGCTGGAGGCGCTGCAGCGCGCCGTGGATGGGGCGGCGCCGCAAGCCGCCGCGCCCGCCGCCCCCGCCACCCCCGCCGGCCCGGCCATGACCACCTGGAAGGTGCGCTTCAGCCTGCCCGCCGACGCCCTGGCCAACGGCACCCGGCCGCTGCCGCTACTCGACGAGCTGCGCGAACTCGGCGACTGCGCCGTCGCCACCATCACCGACAACGTCCCGGCCCTGGCGGCCCTGAACCCCACCGAATGCCACCTGGGCTGGGAGGTGATCCTCACCACCAGCCACCCGCGCGACGCCATCGAGGACGTCTTCATCTTCGTCATCGACGACATGACGCTGGAGATCGAGGCCCTGGAGACCGGCGCGCCCCCCGAAGTCGAAGCCGAAGCCGAGGCGGGCGCCGAGATCGTCCAGGCGTCCGCGCCCGTGCTCGTGGCCGAAACCCGCGGCGAACCCTCCACTGAGGCCAAGGCCGGCCGGGGCGGCGACACCGTGCGCGTGCCCGCCGAACGCCTCGATGAACTGATGGACCGGGTCGGCGAGCTGGTCATCGCACAGTCGCGCCTGACCCAGGTGGCCGCCGCCGCCACCGACACCAGCCTGCGCGACGTGGCCGAGGAGATCGAACGCCTGGCCGCCGAGCTGCGCGACACCATGATGGTCGTGCGCATGGTGCCCATCGCCCAGCTGTTCGGCCGCTTCCGCCGGCTGATCCACGACCTGGCCCGCGACACCGGCAAGACCATCGAACTGTCCACCGAGGGCGAGACCACCGAGCTGGACAAGACGGTGATCGAGCGTCTGGCCGACCCGCTCGTCCACCTGATCCGCAACGCCGCCGACCACGGGCTGGAAACACCCGCCGATCGCCTGGCCGCCGGCAAGCCGGCCACCGGCCATGTCACCCTGGCCGCGCGCCAGGCCGGGGCGGAAGTCATCATCACCATCACCGACGACGGCCGCGGCGTCGACCGCGCCCGGGTGCGCGCCAAGGCCGAGGACAACGGCCTGATCGCCGCCGGCGCCGTGCTCAGCGACAACGAACTGCTGCAACTGATCTTCGCCCCCGGCTTCTCCACCGCCGACGCCATCACCAGCCTGTCGGGCCGGGGCGTGGGCATGGACGTGGTCAAGCGCACCATCGAGGGCCTGCGCGGCTCCATTGAGATGACCAGCGAGCCCGGCAAGGGCTCGCAGATCGCCCTGCGCATCCCGCTGACGCTGGCGATCATCGACGGGCTGATGGTCCGGGTGGGCGACGGACGTTATGTGATCCCGCTGGCCGCCGTCGAGGAATGCGTCGAGCTGACGCCGCAGCAGGACATCCGCTCCACGGGCCGCAGCCTGATCACCCTGCGCGACCAGCTGGTCCCCTTCATCCGCCTGCGCGACCTGTTCAGGACCGGCCAGGCGCCCGATCCGCATCAGAAGGTGGTGGTCGTCTCCACCGGCCATGAGCGCGTCGGCCTGGTCGTCGACCAGATCCTCGGCGACCACCAGACGGTGATCAAATCGCTGTCGCCCTTCCACGCCGACGTGGAGGTCTTCTCCGGCGCCACCATCCTGGGCGACGGCGGCGTGGCCCTGATCCTCGACGTCTCCCATCTGGTCTCCGCCGGCCAACGGCAGGACGCGCAGCTGCGCGCGGTGGGGTGAACGCGATGACCGGAGCCATGGCCATGACCGACACCGCCCAAACCGAAACCGGCGCCCTGCAGGTGCTGACCTTCGATCTGCAAGGCGAGACCTTCGCCCTGCCGGCCCTGGCCGTCCGCGAGGTGCTGGACGTGCTGCCGGAGACCGCCGTCCCTGGCGCCGCGCCCTTCGTGGACGCGGTGATCAACTTCCGCGGCCGGGTGATCCCGCTCACCGACCTGCGCCTGGCCTTCGGCCTGGAGCGCGGCCCCGTCACCATCGACAGCCGCATCGTGGTCATCGAACACACGCTGAACGGCGACCCCACCCTGATCGGCCTGCGCGCCGACAAGGTGCATGAGGTCACCACCATCGAACGCGCCGACACCGAGGACGCGCCCCGGGTGGGCCTGCGCTGGCGCGCCGACTTCATCCGCTGCCTGGCCAAGCGCGGCGCCGACCTCATCGTCGTACCCGACCTCGACCAGATCTTCGCCACACGCGGCGGCGCCACCGGCGCCGTCATCCCCTTCACGCCCTCCTGAGCCGCGAGACCATCATGCGCTTTACCCTCAAGCTGAAGCTGGCCTTGGCCTTCACGGCCGTGATCGCCCTGCTGATCGTGGCCACAGTCATGGGCATCAACGCCCTGGGCGTGACCAACAAGGAGGGCGACGCCGTCGTCGCCGGGCCGGTGGCGCGATTGCGCGCGGCCCAGCAGCTCAACATCCACATGCTGAATGTGGTGCGGGCCGAGAAGAACACGCTGCTCACCGAGGAGGCGCCGCTCCAGAAGGAGCTGGAGGCCGGCGTCGATAAGGAACAGGCCGCCTTCGAGGCCCTGTTGCAGAAGACGCAGGGCCTGGCCGGGACCGAGGACAAGCCCAAATGGGCCGCGCTCGACAAGACCTGGGGCCGGTTCACGGAAATCCACGACCGCATCTACACCCTCGACACCACCGGCCATCAGGCCGAGGCCGTGGCGCTGTCCATGGGCGAGGGCCGCCAGCTGATCGTCGACGCCGCCACCACGGTGCAGGAGCTGGTCGACCTGTCGCAGACCGAACTCGACGCCGCCGAGGTCAAGGCCGACCAGGACTATGAGGCCACCCGCAACCTGCTGATCGCCATCGCCGGGATCTCGTTGCTGATCGCCGCCGGCGCGGCCGTGTGGATCTCGCTGTCGGTCAGCCGGGGCCTGGCCAAGGTGTCCAGCATGGCCCAGGCGGTCTCCATCGGCGACCTGAACCACCACGTCACGGTCACCGCCAACGACGAGATCAAGGATGTCATCGACACGGTCAATGTGATGACCGCCAACCTGCGCGCCACCGCCGCCCTGGCCGACACCATCGCCGACGGCGACCTGACCGTTCAGCCCAAGCCCCTGTCGGACAAGGACACGTTGGGTCTCGCCCTGGAGCGGATGGTCGAACGCCTTCGCGGCGTGGTGGCCGATGCGATTTCGGCCTCGGAGAATGTGTCGTCGGGCAGCCAGGAGCTGTCGGCCGCGTCCGAACAGGTCAGCCAAGGCGCCACCGAGCAGGCGTCGTCCGCCGAAGAGGCTTCGGCCTCGATGGAAGAGATGGCCTCCAACATCAAACAGAACGCCGACAACGCCGCCCAGACCGAGAAGATCGCGCGCCAGTCCTCCAAGGACGCGGAACTCAGTGGCGAGGCGGTCAGCCGCGCGGTGGAAGCCATGCGCACCATCGCCGAGAAGATCACCATCGTTCAGGAGATCGCGCGTCAGACCGACCTGCTGGCCCTCAACGCGGCGGTGGAAGCCGCCCGGGCCGGCGAGCACGGCCGTGGCTTCGCCGTCG
>JAQGIP010000036.1 GCA_028291055.1 Caulobacter sp. | reverse complement strand
GGGCAGGCGCTGGGGCTCGTCGGAGACGTGCGCGACTGGGCGACGTGCGAGGCCCAGGCGGCGGCGCCGGAGCGGTTCGGCGGCCTGGACATCCTGATCAACTGCGCCGGCCTCTTCCCCTCCGGCGCGGCCCTGGATCTGGACGAGGAGCATTGGGACCGGGTGGTGGACGTCAATCTGAAGGGGGCGATGAGTGTCTCCCAGGCCTGCGCCAGACGCATGCGCGACTTCGGGCGGGGCGGGGCCATCGTCAGCATCGCCTCGGTGCAGGGGTTGCGGCCCAAGGCGGGCAAGGCGGCCTATGCCTCGTCCAAGGCCGGCCTGATCGCGCTGACCCAGGTGCTGGCCCAGGAACTGGCGCCCCACGGGGTGCGGGTGAACGCCGTGGCCCCCGGTCCGGTGATGAGCGAGGGCGCGGCCGCCGCCGGCGCGGCGGCGGGCGAGGGGGCTCAAGGCGCGCGCACGGCCTATCTGGCGCGGTTGCCGCTCGGGCGGTTCGGCACGCCCGAGGAGATCGCCGTGGCCGTGCATTTCCTGGCCAGCCCCGCCGCCGGCTGGATCACCGGCGCGACCCTCGCCATCGATGGCGGCTCGCTGCTGACCTGAACTCTTGGTCGAATGTGCGCTCGGGTACGATGGGCAGGGCATCCAATCCCCCACGATCGTCATCCTCGGACTTGTTCCGAGGACCCCTCTATCGGCAACCCTCTGGAGTCGTGTGAAGGGCGGACAGGACGAAGCCACCCTTAAGCACGGATGACCGCGCACACAGGGGTCCTCGGAACAAGTCCGAGGATGACGTCTGAGAGGGAGTGATGCTGGGCGGATAACCCGTTGATCACCATCACCTAGAGCGTCAGCGCCCCCAACCGCGCCCCGTCCAGCGTCGCGTGCAGCATGCGCCGAGGTGACAGCGCGTCACCGATCAGGTGCAGTTCCGGGACCAGGCCGCGAAGCTCGGCGGCGAGGCCGTCGTTGGGCGCGCGGCCGTCCACGACGACCAGGGTGTCGACGTTTTCGATGACGCCCGGGACGTTGGTGAGGCTGTTCCTCACCGCCAGCGAGCGCCCCGTCAGCGCGCCCGCGCCGGTGGTGGGGCGGATCTCCACCCCCGCCAGGCTGAGCCGCTTGAGCAGCATGTAGAGGCTGGCCGATTCCAGGGCCTGGCCGGCCATGGGGGCTTCGGTCAGCAGGATCACCTCGCGGCCCTGCCGGGCCAGATAGTCGGCCACCACCAGGGGCGGCAGATGGTCGTCCAGCCCGCCGGCCACCACGACTCGCCGGCCCACCCGCGCGGGGTCGGCCAGCGCGCTCGCGGCGTCGATGGCGCCGCCGGCCAGGCCGGTTCTCCACCGCGCGCCGGTAGCCAGCACCAGGGCGTCGGGCGACATCTCGCGCACCCAGTCGGCGTCCACCTCGACGCCCAGGCGCAGGGTCACGTCGGTGTCGGCCAGGGCGGCCGACGCATAGTCCAGATACTGGCCATAGCGCGCCTGCTCGGAGGTGCGCGCCAGCACATCGAGGAAGCCGCCCAGGGCGCCGCTTCGGTCCGCCAGGGTCACATGATGCCCGCGCGCCGAGGCGTTCAGGGCACATTCGATCCCCGCCGGCCCGGCCCCCACGATCAGCACCCGCTTGGCCCGGGGCGCGGGATGCAACTCCATCGCCGCTTCGCGCCCGGTGGCCGGATTGACCGCGCAGGCCACGGGCCGGCCATAGTGGCATTCGTTGCCGCCGATGCAGGGCCGCGTGCGCTCCCCGTGCCCGGCCAGGCCCTTTTCGATCAGGCGCGGATCGGCCATCAGGGCGCGCACCATGCCGACCACATCGGCCTGTTCGGCCTCGAGAATCGCCTCGGCCTGATCCAGGGTGGTGATGGCGCCGGACACCATCACCGGAATGCTCACGGCCGCCTTCACGGCGGCGGACACCGGCACGTTGGGGCCCGGCTTGACGAAGGCCGGCGCGACGTAGGGCAGGCCCGCGCCGCGATAGAGACCCGCATAGGTGCCGCCCGACAGGCTGACATAGGCCGCGCCCGCCGCCTCCAGCGCCTGGGCCACCGCCACGATGTCGTCGAGGGTCAGGCCGCCCTCCGGCTCCGGTCCGGTCAGCCGCACGCCCACGGGGACCTCGCCGCCCGTGGCGTCGCGCGCCGCAGCCACGAGATCGAGCAGGAAGCGCATCCGCTGAGGAAGGCCGCCGCCGTAGGAATCATCCCTGTGGTTGAGCAGGGGCGAGAGGAATTGCTGGGGCAGATAGCCGTGCGCCGAGTGCAGCTCGATCACCTCGTAACGCGCCTCAACGGCGCGCCTGGCGCAGAGCCCGAAGGCCTGGGTCAGGTCGCCGATCTCCTCGCCGGTCAGGGCATGGGGGTTGTGGCGTTCATAGTCGTCGGCGATGGGGGAGGCGGCGACCACCGGCTGGAAGGTGTCGGAATGCTGGGCAGCGCCCGGGTGATAGAGCTGGGCGACCCGCACCACCCCGTGCGCGGCGACCGCCTCGCCCCAGCTGCGCGCCGTGGGGATCATGGCGTCGTAGAAGGCCCGGCCCTCGGCGGTCAGCGGGTGGGGCGCGACCAGGTCCATGTCGCCGCTGTAGGCGGGATAAGGGGTTCCGGGCCCGAACGGGAACTGCATCACCCCCAGCGGGCCCAGGTTGAAGCCGGCCATGCCGACGCCGCCCTTGGCCCGGTCTTCGAGATAGCGCAGATAACGGGTCTGAGAGAGCCTGGGCCCATGAGTCGTCATCATCATCCGGTTACGGGCCGTGATCCCGCCGATGGCGATGGGCGCGCGCAGGCGCGGATAGGACGGCATGGATGCTTCCCCCGGAGGCTCGCCCGCGTTGGCGGCCTCCATCATCTCTTTCATTGCAAGGATGCCTTCTTAGCCCCTCAAGGCCGCGCCGCAATCGATCCGATGGAAAAAATCGTGAATCCGCGCCCCGCCGGCCGATTTGCCATGCCGGTGAAAGGGAATTCGCATCTTCAACCATCGCGAGCAGGGCGGGCAGCCCCCACAAGCGCGAGATTGCCTGGCCACATGCGATGCCCGCAGCAGATCGCTATCTCCATTGTCTTATAAAAGATTGTCCCATAACGTCAGAGTCCTGAATGGCCATGCATAGGCCAGATGGGGGAGACAAAATGACGAACCTGAACCCGGCCGCCCGGTCCGCCGCGCCCACGCCACACCGCAACATAAAGGCCGCCGTCCTGGCGGGGGTCTCGGCCCTGGCGCTCAGCGCCATGTGCGCCACCACCGCCTTCGCCGCCGACGCCGACCAAGGGACTTCCCAGCCCACCTCGCTGGACGAGGTCGTGGTCACGGCCCGCAAGGTCTCTGAAAACGTCCAGACCACCCCGATCTCGGTCAGCGCGGTTTCGCTGCAACAGATCCAGGACCTGAACATCACGCGTCTGGACAACATACAGAAGCTGGCGCCCAACCTGACGGTCATCACCAACGGCCCCAGTTCGGTGGCCCCCATGCTGTACCTGCGCGGCATCGGCTCGCCCTCGGTGGCGCTCTATTCCGAACCGCCGGTCGCCCTCTATGTGGACGGCGTCTATACGCCCCGGCCCACGACCGCCGCCTTCGACATTCCCGACATGAAGAACATCGAAGTCCTGCGCGGTCCGCAGGGCACGCTGTTCGGCCGCAACACCACCGGCGGCGCGATCCTGATCACCACCCAGGCGCCGCGCCACGACATGGGCGGCCAGGCCCAGATCAGCTACGGCAGCAACAACGACATCATCGGCTCGCTGGTCTTCCACACCGGCGACTTCGGGCCCCTGGGCCTGCGCGCCAAGATCGTGTTGCAGGACCATGAGCGTGAAGGCTGGGTGGAGTTCCCCGGCTTCAGCAAGTCGGAGTGGGGCGGCAGCCTGCACACCCAGTCGGCCAGCCTGACCGTCGGCGCGGATCTGACCGACAAGTTCTATGTCGAGGCCAACACCAGCTACAGCAAGCTGCGCTCGGCGGTCGGCTTCCAGACCCTGACCTTCCGCGACGCGGGCGTCGCCGCCTACTTCGCGCTCAGCCCCACCTACGGCGGCCCGCCGGTGATCGTCGGCGCCACGCCGCAGGACATCGCCTACCGCGACCCGCGCCAGTTGAACAACTCGGCCAACATCAAGGCCGACTCCGACCGCGTCACCTTCACCTACGACGGTGGCGACACCTTCCAGCTGAAGTCCATCACGGCCTACTCGCACCTGAGCGAGAACCTGACCGGCCAACTGGGCGGCAGCTACATCCTCGGCAAGGTCAATGTGCTGGGCGTGCCCACGGTCCAGCCCCTGATCACCCACCTGACGCCCACCGAACCGGGCAAGCAGGTTCAGTTCAGCCAGGAGCTGAACGCCACCGGCACCGTGGGCAACCTCAGCTACGCCACCGGCCTCTACTTCTTCCGTGAAGCGGTGGGCGAGACGGTGCGCACCCTGCAGATGAACACCCCGACCAGCGCCGCCTTCGTCGCGACCATCAGCGACAAGTCCGTGAGCTATTCGGAAGCCACCAAGTCCACCGCCGCCTATGCCCAGTTCAACTACAAGCCCGACATGTTCGACGGCAGGCTCGAACTGAGCGCCGGCGTGCGCGTCTCCTCCGACCGCAAGACCCTGTCGTCGATCACCAACACCACCACCTCGACCGGCACGAACACCGTCATCGGCACGATCGCCGCGACCAACCTGCCCGGCTCGGTCACCGCGCCCTGCGTCGGCGTGGCGCCCTGCACCGCCGGGGTCGTCCCCGCCGGCACGGTCCTGCCGTCCAAATCACGCGGCGGCTGGGGCAACACCGGCTGGAGCCTGTCGGCCAGCTACAAGGTCACCGACAACATCTTCACCTTCGTGCGCGCTTCGTCGGCCATCCGCGCCGGCGGCTTCAACGCCATCGCCACCAACGCCCCCGGCTACGCCCCTGAAAAGGCGGTCAGCGTCGAATGGGGCGTGAAGTCGGAATGGTTCGATCGCCGCGTGCGCCTGAACGTGGTCGGCTTCCACACCGACTACACCGACCTGCAGATCTCGCAGTTCATCGCCGGCCCGAACACCACCAACATCACCAACGCCGGGGCCGCCAAGTTCGACGGCTTCGAAGTCGAGGGCCAGGCCATCCTGGGCGGCGGCTTCTCGGTCGACGGCAACTACGGCTACGTCTTCCCGAAGTATAAGGACTACCTGATCGGGGCCAGCCCCCGTCCGGCCATCTGCACCACGACGCCGACTGATGGGTCCTGCTTCCAGAACGTCGCCAGCGTGGCGCGCTTCCCCTTCCTGTCGAAGCAAAGCATCCACGTGGGCGCCCAGTATGTCTCGCCGACCACTTCGGTGGGCGTGTTCACCGCACGGCTCGACTACAGCTACAAGTCCAGCTTCCTGTTCGGCTCGCTGGACCTGCTGTCGCCCAACAACACCAAGATCCACTCGGGCATCGACCGTAACCTGAGCGCGCGCATCATCCTGTCGGACATCCCGTTCGGCGGCGACAACATGCACTTCAAGGTCCAGGTGTTCGGCGATAACCTCACCGACAACCGCTACATCGTCGAGGCGGTCGACCTGTCGACCACCATGAACGGCATCTTCAACCGTCCCCGCAACTACGGGATCATCTTCACCGCGGACTTCTAACGCCGCGACTGATCGCGACGCCGCCGCGGGGCCAAGGCTCCGCGGCGGTTTTGCGTTTGAGGTCAGGGGCTTGCGGCGGCATCGACACCGCCGGAGCCTTGCCGAAATACGGCGATTTTCCACCTTCAAACCGGCCCTCGTCGCGTTGACAGGCCAATTCTCTTTCCTTACAATCTTATATCAGATTGAAAAATGGAGCGGCGTGATGCCCCTTGGAAGTACAAAGCTGATCTCCTGCGACAGCCACTTCAACGAACCCGGCGACCTGTTCACCAAGCGGGTGCCCGCCAAGTTCAAGGACACCGCGCCCTACATGAAGAGCTTCCCCGAAGGGGACGCCTGGATGTTCGACGGCCTGCCCGAGCCGCGTAACTTCGGCTGGAACGCCTGCGCCGGCCTGCCGGCCGACAAGATGACCGCCTGGTCGAAGTTCTCGGAAATGCGCGCCGGCGGCTACGACCCCGCCGCGCGGGTCAAGGAACAGGACCTGGACGGCGTCACCGGCGAGGTGATGTATCCCACGCCTTCGATCCAGGCCGCTCTGGCCACCCATCCGGACGACGAATACCACCTGGCCATGGTGCGCGCTTACAACGACTTCGTGTCGGAATACGTGGCCTATGACCCGAGCCGTTTCTGCGGCCTGGTCTTCCTGCCCAACCGCGGCGGGGTGAAGGCGGCGGTGGCCGAGCTGGAACGCGTCATCGGCCGTCCCGGCATGCGCGGCGCCATGGCCGCCTGCTACGCCAACGGCACGACGGTGATGACCGAGGAAGACGACTACGTCTGGGCCGCCGTCACCGAGCACAAGATCCCCTACAACGTCCACGTGGCGCTCGGCCTGATGGCCCCGCGTCCGCACAAGGCCAAGCTGCCGGGCTACGGCCGCTTCTTCGACGCGCCCAACCGCCTGATCGAATTCGTGTTCAACGGCGTGTTCGACCGCTTCCCGACCCTGGACGTGGCCTTCGCCGAAGTCGACTTCGGCTGGGTGCCCTACGTGAAGGAGCAGATCGACAACAACTACCAGCGCCTGGAAAAGGTCAGCCACTTCGGCCTCAAGCGCATGCCCAGCGAATATATCGATGACCACTTCTACTTCGGCTACATGACCGACAGCTTCGGCCTGTCGAACCTGAACTTCATGAACCCCGAGCGGGTGATGTGGTCGACCGACTATCCGCACATCTCGGCCGACTATCCCTACAGCTGGCGCACCATCCAGGCCTCCATGGCCGGCGTGCCCGCGCCCACCAAGGCGGCCATCCTGCACGGCACGGCGGAGCGCCTGTACGGCTTCCCGACCGCCGCCGCGGAAGCGAAGAAGCCTCTCGACATCGCTGCCGAGTAGCGTCTACCGGCGCCGGCGCGCTCCAGCGGGGCGCGCCGGTTCCATTTTTTGGGGGCGCGCGATGACCACCATCGAAAAGCTCCTCGCCATCGAGGCGATCAAGACCCTGTTCGCCCGCCGCGTCCGCGCGATGGACCAGAAGGACTGGGTCCTCTACGACACCCTCCACGCGCCGCACGCGGTGCTGAAATCCTTCAGTCCCGACCAGGCGGGCCTGGCGCCCCTGGGCAGCCATGGCGGCCAGCTCGCGGCCGTCGGCAAGGCGGCCATCCTGGAGGCGATCCGCACCCTGCTGGACGGGGAGGTGAAGGTCACCACCGTCCACCACGCCCACACGCCGGAGATCGAGATCACCTCCGACACCACCGCCACCGGCATCTGGGCGATGGAGGACATGCTGTGGTGGGACGACGACGGCGAGACCCAGTTCGCCCACGGCTACGGCCACTATTACGAGACCTATGAGAAGATCGATGGGACCTGGCTGATCGCCAGCCGCACCATCCGCCGCCTGCGCAGCGACACGCCGCCCGACTTCTTCCGGTATATGAAGGCGGGGTGAGGGGCCTCGTCAGGCGACCGGCGTCAGGCGGGCTTGTCTGGGCGAAACCCGTCCGTGATCTCACCGATCAGGCCGAGATCGAGGCCCGACTCGGCGGCCAGGCGGCGCGCCACCTCCATGTCCTTGTCCAGGTAGAAGCGCATGCGGGCCAGGTTCTCGGCCACGCGGCCGCCGTCGCCGATGATGGCCAGCGCCCGGCTGGAGGCGCTGCAGGCGGCCAACACCTCGGCGGTCATCTCCGCATCGAAGCCCTGGCGTTCGGCGAGGCTATAGCCTTCGGCGGCCAGGCGGACGTGGGCGGCGAACAGCATGTTGTTGATCAGCTTCAGCCTTTGGCCCGCGCCCAGGGGGCCGACGTGGCGCACCAGCCGGCCATAGCTCGCCAGGACGGGCAGGGCCTTGGCGTAGGCGCCCGCCTCGCCGCCCGCCATGATCGCCAGTTCGCCCGCCGCAGCCTGGGCCGGCGTGCCGCTGAAGGCCGCGTCGAGCACTGACACGCCCTCGGGCGCCGCCGCCTGGGCGTCGCGGGCCACGGCCGGATCGCCGGTGGTGTGGATGGCCAGCACGGCGCCGGGCGACAGGCTTTCCAGCACACCCTGGCCGTAGAGGACGTCGCGCACCTGATCGTCGGTAAAGACGTTGATGCAGAGCACCTCGCAGCCGGCGGCGACGGCGCGGGCGTCGGCGTCCAGGCCGCCCCCGGCGGCCTTGAGTGCGGCATGGTCCGGATTTCCCCGGCTGTGGCCGACCACCCGGTGTCCCGCGCGGGCGGCGCACGAGGCCATGCCCAGGCCCATCATCCCCAGGCCGATCCAGCCGACGTTCATGCGAAATGCTCCCGCTGCGCTAGATGATGGTCGGCTTGCCGCGCGTCAGCACGGCGTGGACGCTGAGCGCGATCGCCGTGGCCAGCAGGTAGCCGCCCATGATCACGAAGGTGTGGTGGATGCCGAAGTTGTCGCGGAACGGCTTCATGATCAACGGGTCCAGCACGTGGCCCATGAAGGTGGCGCTGCCGATCCAGCCCAGGGCGACGGCCCGGTTGGAGGCATTGACGCGGCCCAGCAGGCGGTTGGCGAAATAGGGCAGGGTGAGGCCCGCGCCGACGCCCTCGATGACCATGCAGCCGAGGATGAAGGGGTAGCTCGGCGCCAGACCCGCCCCGATGAAGCCCACGCCCATGAAGACCGAGGCGTAGACGAAGGTGTAGCGGTCCAGCCGCGGATAGAGCCAGCCGAAGGTGAGCGCGCTCAGGATGCCGATCCCGGCGCTGATCTGGGCGGGCAGGGTGGCCAGCTGGGCGTTGGTGATGCCGTCCTCCTTGAGCAGGAACTGCATCTGCAGGGACGGCATGGCGTGGATGGCGGTGGTGACGATGGCCAGCAGGTAGATGGGCCACAGGCTGAGGGCGGAGAACCGTTCCAGGGCCCGGTCGCCGGCCGGGGTCTCGGGCTGGCTGACGGGCCGGTCGAAGGCGATCATGGCGCCGACTAGCGACCCCACCAGCAGCAGGAACATCCAGGCCGGCGTGCGCCAGCCGAAGTGCTGCACCAGATAGGCCGAGAGGCCGAGGGTGGCCACGGTGCCCACGGAAGACACCGCCTGGCGGATGCCCAGCAGGCGCGAGCGCGTCTTGCCGGCGTACCAGACGGCCAGGATGGTGCTCATCCCCACCTCGACGAAGACGAGGGAGGCGCCCAGCAGCACCCGCGAGGCGAAGAGGACACGCAGGTCGTTGACCCACAGCTGGCAGGTGCCGGCGAAGACGGCCATGGCCAGGCCGAAGAAGATGGCGCGCCGCACGCCCACGAGGCGCACGATCAGGCCGGCGAAGAGGCCGGTGATCACCATGCCCAGCGGCGCCATGGTCACCACGGTCTGGGCGGAGAGCACGCTGTCGCCGCCGCTGAAATGCTCGGCGATCCGCTGGAGGCCGGGGGTCACGCTGGTGAAGACCAGGGTGCTGGCGGCGCCGTTGACCAGGATGATGGTGAGGCCCAGCCAGCGTCGCCAGCGCTCGCCCTCCAAGGGGATGGGCTCGGCGTCCAGGTCGTCGGCGGGCTGCAGGATGATCGCCATGCTTGTCTTCCTCCGCCCGCGGTCGACCATCTGCGCGGTCCGGGATTGTTTCCCCTAGGGCGCCTTCAGCCTACATCTGGCTGGACTGTCGGACAATCGGTCATTGCAATCCTTACTGTCTTATATACGTTGGCGAGCGGAGCCGACCCTGAAGCGGCCCGAGGAAACGCAAACCCCGAGGGGATCAGGATGACCAGTCACCAGCATGTCCGGCGCCTTGCCGCGCCCGTAGGTTTCCGTAGCGTAAAGTCACTTCTCCTCGTCGGCGGCTCCGCCCTGGCGCTTTGCGGCGGCTTCGCCGGCGCGGCGCTGGCGGCGCCGGCCCCGGCGGCGGGGGACCAGCCGACCAGCCTCGATGAGGTGGTGGTCACCGCCCGACGGGTGAACGAGAACGTCCAGACGACGCCGGTCTCCGTGACCGCCGTCTCCAAGGAGCAGATCCAGACGCTGAACATCACCCGGCTCACGGGGCTGCAGCAGCTGGCGCCCAACCTGACGGTGGTCGCCAACGGCCCCAGTTCGGTGGCCCCGTTGCTCTTCCTGCGCGGCATCGGCTCGCCGTCGGTGGCCCTCTATTCCGAGCCGCCCGTCGCCCTCTATGTCGATGGCGTCTATACGCCCCGGCCCACGGGCGCGGCTTTCGACCTGCCCGACCTGTCGGGGCTGGAAGTGCTGCGCGGGCCGCAGGGCACCCTTTTCGGGCGCAACACCACGGGGGGCGCCATCCTGGTGCGCACCGAGTCGCCACGCATGGCGGCGGGCGGCTCGGCCTCGCTCAGCTACGGCACCAACAACGACATCACCGGCTCGCTGGTGCTGCACACCGGCGCGTTCGGACCGAAGAACATCCGCGCCAAGCTGGTGCTGCAGGAGCATGACCGCGAGGGCTGGGTGGAATTCCCCGGCTTCAGCAAATCGCACTGGGGCGGCAGCCTGCATACCAAGTCCGCCGGCCTGACGATCGCGGCGGACTTCACCGACCATCTGTCGGGCGAGCTGGCGGTCAACAAGGGCAAGCTGACCTCGGCGGTGGGCTGGCAGACGGTGGCGGCCAACCCTAATGCGGTGGCCTATTTCAGCCAGAGCCCGACCTACGGCGGCCCCGCCTTCATCATGAGCCAGAAGCCGCTGGACTTCGCCAACCGCGACCCTCGCCTGACTGACAGCGACGCGGTGATCAAGACCGAGGGCTCGCGCTTCACCCTGGCCTATGACGGCGGCGAGCGCCTGCAGTTCAAGTCGATCACCGCGCGGTCCCGCATCGTCGAGAACCTGACGGGCCAACTGGGCGGCAGCTACGTGCTGGGCAAGATCAATGTGCTGGGCGTGACCACCGTGGCGCCGGTGCTGACCCACCTGACCCCCGCCGAACCCGGCAAGCAGCGGCAGTTCTCCGAGGAGCTGAACCTCACCGGGACGGTGGGCGACTTCACCTATGTGGCCGGCCTCTACTATTTCAACGAGGCGGTCAGCGAGACGGTGCGCACCATCCAGATCAGCGCGCCCACGGGCGCGGCCTTCGTCGGCACGATGACCGACCGCAGCGTCAACTATTCGGAGACCACCGAGTCGGTGGCGGCCTACACCCAGGTCGGGTGGAAGTCGCACCAGTTCGACGACAAGCTGGAGATCTCCGGTGGCCTGCGCTGGACGCGGGACAACAAGACCGTCGTCTCCGAGACCTTCGCCACCTCCTCCGCCACGGGGCTGACCACCGTTACCGGCACGCTCATGGCGACGGGCCTGCCGGGCTCCAGCACCGCGCCCGGCGCGGTGCGGGCATCCACCGGCGACGGCAGCTGGTCGAACGGCGGCTGGAGCGCCTCGGCCAGCTATCAGGCGCTGCCCAATGTCTTCCTGTTCATCCGGGCCTCCTCGGCCTTCCGGGCCGGGGGCTTCAACGCCGGCTCCACCAACGCGCCCTCCTATGCACCGGAGAAGGCGGTCAGCACCGAATGGGGCGTCAAGTCTGAGTGGTTCGACCGCCGGGTGCGGCTGAACGTGGTCGGCTTCCACACCGACTACACCGGCCTGCAGCTCAGCCAGTACTTCGGCGCGCCGCGCAACACCAACTTCATCGTCAACGCCGGCAGCGCCAAGTACGACGGCTTCGAGGTGGAGGGCCAGGCGCTGCTGGGCGCCGGCTTCTCGGCCGACTTCAACTACGGTTATGTGTTCCCGAAATATAAGACCTACTTCATCGGGGCCAGCCCGCTGCCGGCCGTCTGCACCGCTTCGCCGAACGACCCGTCCTGCTTCCAGAACGTGGCCAGTGTGGCGCGCTTCGGCCTGCTCTCGAAGGAGAGCATCCATGCGGGGGTCCAATACGCCTCGCCCAGCACGCCGGTGGGCAGGTTCACGGCCCGGGTCGACTACAGCTACAAGTCCAGCTTCCTGTTCGGCTCGCTGGACCTGCTGTCGCCCAACAACACGGCTGTCCATTCCGGCATCGACCGCAACCTGAGCGCCCGGGTGATCCTGTCGGACATCCCGTTCGGCGGCGAGCGCATGCGCTTCAAGGTGCAGCTGTTCGGCGACAACCTGACCGACAACCGCTTCAAGGTGGTGGCCATCGACCTGGGCACGACCATGAACGTGGTGTTCAACCGTCCCCGCAACTTCGGCGTCATCCTCACCGCCGAATTCTGATCCGTCGCGCGCCTCGCGGCCCCTTCGCGAGGCGCGTTGACGTGTCTGAAATCTATCATTACTATCTTATATCAGATAGAGCGATCCGCCTACGGAGCGGTCGCCGCCAGTGGAGATGTTCATGGCCAGCCTGCGCCGCCGGTTCGACGACACACAGCTTGGTCAGACCCTTCCCGCCATCGACATCCCCGCCCCGGCGCATGACGCCCCGGTCTCCGGCCTGATCGAACGCTTCGTGGCCGCCTGGGCCGGCCATGAAGCCGTGGTCGCCGGCGTGCGCATCACCCGCCAGATCCCCGCTCCCGACAACGCCGTCATGCAGCTGGCTGGCCGGGTCTATGGCCGCCACATGGACGGCAGCCGCTGCATCGAGGTCGAGGTCACCGGCCGCGACGGCCTGGGTCCGCGCCTGGGCGGCATGGTGCGGGTTCAGCTGGCCTGATCCGACGGCGCAACCCGGGCGCCGTTTCGGGTTCCCGCGTCAACCCGCCGCGCCCGAATGCGGCTTCCGTTAACGGCGGGGTCGCCAGCGCGAGCCTATGTTTCCACGGCGGAACAGGACGCCGAAGGCGCGAACCAAACATGCACGATCAGCAAGTGGCGGCCTTGGCGGAAGAGATCGCCGGCGTTGGCCACTGGCGCCTCGACGTGGCCGCCCGCCGCGTGACGTGGTCGTCGGGCATGTTCCGCATCTACGGCCTTGAACGCACCCCCGAAGCGCCGCTGGCGGTCAGCATGGGCATGATCGATCCAGAGGATCGCGCGCGCGCTTCCGCCGACGTGGCCGCGGCCATCCTCACCGGCGAGTCCTACGAGGCGCGCACCCGCATCACGCTGCCGGATGGCCAGCGGCGCGTCACCGACGGGCGGACCGTCTGTGAGAAGGACGCCGAGGGCAGGGTGATCGCCTTGATCGGCACGCGGGTGGATGTGACCCAGCGGGTAATGGCCGAGGCCGCCATGACCGCGGCCTATGCCGAGGCGGCCGAGCAGGCCCGCCGGGCCGAGGCCGCCGAAGCCATAGCCGGTCTGGGGCATTGGCGCCTGGACGCGATTACGAACGCGATATCCTGGTCCGATCAGATGTACCGCATCTATGGGCTTGAACTGGGCGCGCGCCTGGAGCTGCCCGCCGTGATGGCGATGACCCATGCTGATGACGCCGAGGCTTGCGGCGAACGCTTGCGGCGGGCCCTTACCACCGGCGCGACGATTGGAAGCGTGGTCACCCGTATCAGGCGGACGGACGGCGCCCTTCGCTACATTGCCGGCCGCATGGTCGCGGAGCGAGGCTCGGACGGCGCGGTCATGGCGGTCATGGGCACCCTCGTCGATGTCACCGAACAGACACTGGCGCAGGCGGCTTTGGCCGAGAGTGAGGCGCGCTTCCGCCAACTGGCCGAACAGGCCGCGGACATCACCGTTCGCATCGATCTCACCGACACCATCACCTACGTCTCGTCGGCGGTCCGCCGCTATGGCTATGAGCCGGAGGACATCGTCGGCCGCTCGCGCGGCGCATTGCTGCACGAGGAGCATGTCGAGGTCTTGAAGGCCTCCTTTGCCGGGATGATAGGCGGGGGTGGGCTTACGGCGCCGGCGCTGCGCGAGTTCCGTCTTGTCGGCAAGGATGGCCGCGAGGTCTGGATGGAGGGAAGCCCTTCGGTGATCAAGGACGCCGCGGGCGCGGTCACGGGCGTGATCACGGTTCTGCGCGACGTCACCGAACGCCGCGCCGCTGAGACCGCCTTGGCCGAGAGCGAAGCCCGCTACCGCCTGGTGACCGAGGCGTCCCGTGATCTGATCCTGAAACACGACGCGGACGGGGTGATCAAATACATCTCCAGCAGTGCGCGCCATTTCGGCTACGCGCCTGAAGACCTGTGCGGACGCCGCTGCTCGGACTTCGTCCACCCAGAGGACCTGGAGCGGGTCAACGCCTTCACCCTGGCCGTCATGCGCGATGAGGCCAGTGGCGAACCCGCCTGCCACTACCGGCTGCGCGCCGCCGACGGCTCATGGATCTGGATTGAGGGCAATCCGTCGGTTGTGCGCGACGAGAACGGCCGCTTCCACGCCGTCATCAACTGCTTGCGTGACATCACCGAGCGCAAGGCGATGGAAGTCGAACTGGCCGCCGCCGTCATCGCCGCCGAGGAGGCCGCCGCGGTGAAGGGCGATTTCCTCGCCAACATGAGCCATGAGCTGCGCACCCCACTGACCAGCGTGCTGGGCTTTACCCGCCTTGCCCTGGAACGCCCCGGCCTGGACGATACGAGCCGCGGCTACATCCGAAAGGCCTCCAACGCGGGCGCGGCGCTGCTGACCACCGTCAACGACATCCTCGATTTTTCGGCGCTTGAGGCCGGCCAGGTGGAAATTCGGCCTCGCTCAACGGATAACAGGCGATTGATCGAGGAGACGCTCGAGCTGTTTTCCGAGCGCGCGGCGGAAAAGGGCCTGTCCTTGTCCTTCGAGGCTCGGCGTCTGCCCGCGTCGCTTGCCACAGACCCTGATCGGGTGCGTCAGCTGCTGTTGAATCTGGTCGGCAACGCCGTGAAATTCACCGACGCCGGCGAAATCCGGGTCGTGGCGGACTGGAAGCGGGGCTCGCAACGCCTCGTCATCAGCGTCATCGACCAGGGCCCGGGTCTGAGCGGGGATCAGCAAGCGCGGCTTTTCCGGCGGTTCTCGCAGGTGGACGGCTCCTCAACCCGCCGTCACGGCGGAACAGGGCTTGGCCTGGCCATTTGCCGCGGCCTGGTGGAGGCCATGCAGGGCTCGATCGGCGTGGAAAGTTCTCCGGGCAGGGGCGCGCGCTTCTTCTTCGAAATCCCCGCCCCCCGTTGCGACGCCGTCAACCTTCACACGCCCGCGGCCCCGGCCCGGTTTCGACGGGGCACACGCGTGCTCGTGGCCGACGATCATCCCGTCAACCGGGAACTAGTGCGCGCGATCCTCGCGCCGCTCGGCGCACAGTTGACGGAGGCTTGCGATGGCGAACAAGCCGTCTGCGCCGCAGCGCGTCTGCCCTTCGACCTGATCCTAATGGACCTGTGCATGCCGCATATGGACGGCCACGACGCGATGCAAGCGATCCGAACCGGCGGCGGGCCCAACGCCCATGTGCCGATCCTGGCCTTTTCCGCCGGGGCGGAGAGCGAGGGTGAGGCGCGTCGGCGCGCGTTGGGATTTGACGGCGACGTCCTCAAACCCATCATCCCCGCCACCCTCATCGCCGCCATCGCCGGCCAGCTTTGGTCCGGTGTTGATGCCGCCAGCTTGAGGGGTCAAAAAAATCCCTCCCCGGTGACGGGGAGGGAGCAGTGATCCACGGAGGCGTTGGGAGAACGCTCCGGGCGTCGGGTCAGCCGGCGATGCGCAGTTTCGGCGCGGTTTCGGCGATAGGGGTAGGGGCGGCGCGGCGGGCGAAGTCGACCACCTGGGCGGCCATGGCGTTGAGTTGATAGGCCAGGCGCGCGTCGAGGGGCGCGCCGTCGCCGTCAAAGGCGGGCTCGGCGGTGTTGATGGCCACGCCCAGGGGGGTGTTCCAGCCGCGCAGGGCGTGGACGATGGTGCGCAGCGAGGTCAGGGCCGCCGTGGCGCCCTGCCATCCGCCGCCGGTGCCGATGCAGCCGACCGCGCGGTTTTCGAGATAGCAGCGGCTGTCGCCCCGCAGGTCTTCCACATAGTCGAGCACGTTCTTGACCAGGCCCGACACGCCGCCGTGGTAGCCGGGCGAGCCCAGGATCACGCCGTCGGCCTGGCTGAGCGCCGTCAGCAGCTGGGCGGCGGCGGGGGTGCGCTCCGCGCATTCGGGGTTGTAGAGGGGAAGATCGAGGGCGGGGCCGCTGAACAGGCTGGTGCGCGCGCCCAGGGTTTCGGCATGGGCCAGGACGACGCGCAACGCCTTCTCGGTCGACGAATTGGCGCGCAACGCGCCGCCGATCGCCACGATGTAGGGCTGCGAGGTTTGCAGCTTGCTCATTGGGTCGCCCTTAAACTCTCTATCATATATAAGATAGGAGTCCGGAGCCTTCTGGCAAGCCGCATTCTCAGATCGCAGCCATCGCGTAAGGGCGCCCCACCGGTGGCTGCCACCGATGGGGACGCATCAGGTCTAGGCGGTCGGCGAGGAAGCGGTTCGGCTGCCGCCGCGGATCGCCAGCACCAGGCGGCCAAGGGTCAGCACGATGGCCGTGGCGGCGATCGGGATGGCCACCGTGTGGGCCAGGCTCACCGGCAGGAATATCCAGGCGGCGGTATAGAGCAGGCCCGCGATCATGAAGGTCCAGCCGGCGAAGCGTTGCATCGCCTGCATCTGCACGGGCGAGCAGCGCGCGGCCGTCACCGGTCCGAGGGCCTTGGGCAGGTAGTTGCCGAGGACCATCATCACCACGCCGCCTCCGGCGCCCATGACCCGGTCGCCCAGTACGCCGCCGTCGACGCCGAAGTTGTGGGCCAGCTTGTAGGTGAGGGAGGCGATCAGCAGCAGGCCGGCGGAGATCACCGACCCTTCCAGATAGCCGCGCTCCGACGGGCTCTGCTCGGCCAGGGGGCGGATCTGATCGACGCAGATCACGACGAACCAGGCGAGCGCCATGACGCTCATGGCCAGAAGCCAGGCCCAGGCGCGTTCGGGCGCATAATACCAATTGGCGCCGGCAACGGCGGCGACGCCGAGGGAGACCAGGGCAATCCTGGCGTGGGCGCTTTGCGAGACGGTCATGATTTGACTTCCTGTGAGCGGGTGGCGCTGGGGGCCGGCCCGTCTGCGAGGGACTCACCCCCGAGGTTGAAGGTCTTGGCGAAGCCGAACAGGGCGTCTTCGAGGACGGAGAGCTTGAGCTGGTAGATGACCTGCTTGCCGTCCTTGTGGGCCTCGACTAGGTCGGCCTCCTTCAGGACGGCGAAGTGGGCGGACATGGTGGGCTTGGAGAAGGCGAAGTGGTCGGAGAGTTCGCCGGCCGCCATCGGCCGCTGGCGCAGCAGTTCCAGAACCCGGCGTCGGGTGGGGTCGGCGAGGGCTTTGAAGACCTTGTTCATGCGTCGTCATTTAGCTAAACGACGAAATGTTGTCAAGGGGGGCGTCGTCACCCCAGCATCGCGAACACCGCCGCCGCGCGCAGGGCTTCCAGATCGGCCCCGGCGGGGCGAGGGCAGGGGGGCGCCGCCGCCAGCAGCGGCGCGGCGGCCAGTCCGGCCAATACCCCGCGCCGGCTGGCTCTCACCGGCTCAGCCACCGTGCTGCTCCAGGAAGGCGGTCAGGATCGCCAGATAGGTTTCGGGTTGCTCCACATGCGGCGAATGGCCGGAGCCCGCGATCCGCTTCAGCTGCGCGCCCGGCACGACCTTGGCCGTGGCCTCCACCAGCCAGGGGACCTGCAGCCGGTCATCCTCGCCGAGCACGAACAGGGTCGGGACGGCGAAGGCGCTATAGTCCACGGGCGGCTGGTCGCGCATCCGCTCATAGGCCTTCAGGTAGTCCTTGGAATCGCGCGGCACGGGCCGGGGCGGGTTGAGGTGTTTCAGGCTCTGGTGCAGCACGAAAGCCTGCGGGTCGCGCGCGGGGAAGCCTTCGGCATAGGTGGCCGACAGGACGTTGAAGCCCTTGGGGACCTTGTCGATCATCTCGCCCGCCCATTTCGACAGGGCCGGGGTGGAAAAGCCGAACACGCAGTTGGTCATGACCAGGGCCCGCACCCGATCGGGATGGTTCTGGGCCACGCCCGACACGGCTCCGCCGCCCATGGAGTGGCCGTTCAGGAAGGCGCGGTCGATCTTCAATTCGTCCATCAGCCCGAGCAGGTCGCGCCAGCCCACCTGATCGGCCTCGGCCGGCATGGTCCCGGCGCTGCTGCGGCCATGCCAGCGGGCGTCATAGACGACACAGCGATAGCGGTCCTTGAGCGCGCCGACCTGGCGCCACCAGGTCAGGCAGACGTCGCCGCCGCCATGGGCGAAGACCAGCCACGGACCGGCCTCGCCGAAGGTCTCGTAATAGAGGTCCACGTCGCTCAGCTTGGCGATGGGCATGATCGGTCCTGACTAAAGCGGATCGCCGTTGCGGCGCGTGAAACCCTGGCGCTGTCCGGCCACCGGGGGGGCGAGCTTCAGATCATCATCGGGAAATTCGATCTCGTCGCCGGGAACGGCGCCGCTGCCGATGTCGAGGTAGATGACTTCCGCGTCGGAGCGATTCTCCAGGTGGTGGGCGCCGCCGGCCGGGAAGCCGGCGCACATGCCGGCGCCCAGCACGGTCTCGCCGTCGTCGCCGACCAGGACCAACTGGCCGGAGACCACATAGATGAACTCGTCGCGCCGCGTGTGGCGGTGATGCAGGCCCGAGATTTCTCCGGCCGGAATGCGCGTCTGGAACACCCCGAATCCCGACAAGCCGAAGGGGATGCTCAGCGCACGGCGCTCAAGCCCGGCCATGCGCTCGGCATAGGGGGAGGGGATGTCCAGGCCGGGCGGGAAGATGGGGGCCTCGGCGGCCACGAGAGACTTCATAGCGGTCATGGCAACTTGTCCGTTCGATCACCGTTCGGCATCACGCCCCACCTTGAATTCGCTATATTGTAAATGATAGCTAGGATGGAATGTCTACGAAAGGCGCGGCGACAGCGTCGGTCAAGGGGAGAGTTCTGGTGAGTTTGTCTGGTTCGCTTAAGTTTGCTCGGCCGGCAGTGAAGGCGAGGGCCTGAAGCGATGCTCGATAAACGCCTGAGCCTCGACGCGGTCGTGGACCGCCTGTCAGACGGCATGACGCTTGGCATCGGCGGCTGGGCCACGCGGCGCAAGCCCATGGCCCTGGTCCGCGCCATCGCCCGTTCCAACCTCAAGGACCTGACCCTGGTCGCCCCCTACGGCGGCCCGGACGTCGGCCTGCTGGCGGCCTCGGGCAAGATCAAGAAACTGGTCTTCGCCTTCTGCTCGCTGGACCACTATCCGCTCGACCCACACTTCCGCGCCGGCCGCCAATCGAACGCCTTCGAGGTGCGTGAACTGGACGAGGGCCTGGCCCAATGGTCGCTGCGGGCCGGCGCCATGCGGCTGCCCTTCCTGCCTACCCGCGTGGGCCTGGGCACCGACGTGCCGGTGGAAGCCGGCATGAAAACCATCACCAGCCCCTATGAAGACGGCGAAGTGCTGCTGGCCGCGCCGGCCATCCGCATGGACGCGGCCCTGATCCACGTCCACCGGGCCGACGAGAAGGGCAATGTCCTGATCCTCAGCCCCGACCCCTTCTTCGACGATCTGATCGCGCGCGCCGCCGATGAGGTGTTCGTCTCCACCGAAAAGCTGGTCTCGACGGCCGAGTTGGACATGGCCGCCAACGCGCGGTTCAACCCCTTCGAGCGCAGCGTCGTCACCGGCGTGGTCGAGACGCCCTTCGGCGCCCACCCGACGGGCGCGGGCCCCGACTACGGCATCGATCTCGAACACCTGAAGACCTACGCGGCCTCGGCCACGCCGGAGACCTGGGCCGACTACAAGGCGCGCTTCGTGGATGTGAGCCCGCAGGATTATCTGGACGCCGTGGGCGGCGCCGAACGGGTCGGCGCCCTGCCGCCCCCCGTCTATTGAGTGAGGCCAAGAGCATGAGCGACTACAGTCTGGCCGAACTCTGCATCGCCGCCTGCGCCGAAGCCTGGCGCGGCGACGGCGAGGTGCTGGCCACCGGCATCACGGTGATTCCACGTCTGGCCGCGGGCCTTGCGAAGTCCACCTTCAACCCGGCCCTGATGATGACCGACGCCGAGGTCTTCCTGGTCGATGAGCCCGTGCCGGTGGGCAAGCGCGGCGACTACACGATCAAGCCGGAAGGCTGGATGAGCTACGCGCGCACCTTCGACAACATCTATGGCGGCAAGCGTCACGCCCTGGTGGCCCCGGTGCAGATCGACCGCTACGGCCAGACCAACATCTCCACCATCGGCCCGCGCGACAATCCCAAGGCCGCCCTGCTGGGCGTGCGCGGCTATCCGGGCAACTCGATCAACCACGCCAACAGCTATTTCGTGCCGAGCCATGACGCCCGCGCCTTCGTGGCCGGCGAGGTCGATTTCGTCTGTTCGGTCGGCTACAACCCGGCCCGCTGGCCCGGCGGCAAGCAGCCCCAATTCCTCGACCTGCGGATCATCGTCACCAACCTGGCGGTGCTGGATTTCGGGGGTAAGGACAATGCCATCCGCGTGAAATCCCTGCATCCAGGCGTCACCTTCGACGATGTCCAGGCGGCCACGGGCTTTCCGCTGGAACGGCCCACCGACATTCCGACCACCCCGGCGCCCAGCGCCGAACAACTGAAACTGATCCGCGAAACCCTTGACCCCCACGGGGCGAGGTCCAGCGTGTTCAAGGGCGATCCGCCCGGCGTGCGCCAAGCAGCCTGAAGCGAGAGCATCATGGACCTGAACCAACCCGAAGCGCCCCAGAACCCGGTCTATGAGACCGAGGAACCGGTTCTGTACGAGGCCAAGGACGGCGTCGCCTGGGTGACCATGTCGCGCCCGGCCTACAACAATGTCCAAAACAGCCAGATGACCTATGCGCTGGACGACGCCTTCCGCCGCGCGGTCAACGACGACGCGGTCAAGGTCATCGTGCTGAAGGCGACGGGGAAGCACTTCTCCGCCGGCCACGACATCGGCACACCCGGCCGCGACCACAAGACCACCTTCGAGCGCAAGTCGCTCTGGTACGACCACGTCAACAAGCCCGAGGCCGAGCTGCTCTATGTGCGTGAGCAGGAGGTCTATCTCGGCATGTGCCGCCGCTGGCGCGAGATCCCCAAGCCGACCATCGCCATGGTCCAGGGCGGCTGTATCGCCGGCGGCCTGATGCTGGCCTGGGTCTGCGACCTGATCATCGCCAGCGACGACGCCTTCTTCCAGGATCCGGTCGTGCGCATGGGCATTCCGGGCGTGGAGTATTTCGCCCACGCCTTCGAACTGCATCCCCGCGTGGCCAAGGAATTCCTGTTCCTCGGCGAGCGCCTCGGCGTCAACCGCGCCTATGAGCTGGGCATGGTCAACCGCATCTTCCCGCGCGACCAGTTGGAGGCCGAGACCGCCGTCATCGCCGGCAAGATCGCCCAGATGCCGCGCCTGGGCCTGTCGCTGACCAAGCAGGCGGTCAATCACGTGGAAGACCTGCGCGGCAAGCGCACCGCCATGGACGCCGTCTTCCACATGCACCACTTCGCCCACGCTCAGAACGACCTGGTCAGCGGCGACTCGCTGGCAGGTCTCGACGGCAAGGGCATGGCGGCGGCCAACAAGAAGGCCGCCCAAGAAGGATCTGGCGAGGGTTGATGGGTGACCCGCTCGCCACGATCCTGACGCAGCGCCTGGGTTGCCGCTATCCGGTGATCCAGACCGCGATGGGCTGGGTGGCGACGCCGAGACTGGTGGTGGGATCGTGCGAGGCGGGAGCCTTCGGCTTCCTGGCCGGGGCGGTGATGACGCCGGCTCAACTGCGCGATGCCCTCGCCGAGGTGAAGGCCGCCACGGACCGGCCCTTCGGCGTCAACTTCCACATGTTCCAGCCCGGCGCGGCGGAGATCGTCGACATCATCATCGCCGAGAAGATTCGCGCGGTGAGCTTCGGGCGCGGGCCGGACGCCAAGATGATCGCGCGGTTCAAGGATGCGGGCGTGCTCTGCATCCCCACCGTGGGCGCACTGAAGCACGCCCAGAAGATGGAACAGCTCGGCTGCGACATGATCACCGTCCAGGGTGGTGAGGGCGGGGGGCACACCGGCGCGGTGGCCACTACCATCCTGCTGCCCCAGGTTCTGGACGCCGTGAAGATCCCCGTGGTCGCCGCCGGCGGGTTCGCCGATGGGCGCGGCCTGGCCGCCGCCCTGGCATACGGCGCGGTGGGCATCGCCATGGGCACCCGCTTCCTGCTGACCGCCGAAAGCCCGGTGCCGGAGGCCGTGAAGGCCCGCTATCTGGAGGCCGGCGCCGACCGCATCGTGGTCTCCACCAAGGTCGATGGCATTCCGCAACGCATGGTGCGTAACCGCCTGCTGGACCGCATCGAGGCCAGCGGCGCCATGGGGCGCTGGGCGCGCGCCGTCTCGGCTGGGTTGGCCATGCGCAAGGCCACGGGCGCGCCGTTCGGCCAGCTGTTCGCGGCCGCGCGCGGCATGGCCTCCGAAGGGGGGCTGACCCTGCCGCAGGCGATGATGGCGGCCAGCGCGCCGACCCTGATCCAGAAGGCCGTGGTCGGCGGCGATCCCGACGAGGGGCTGATGGCCTCGGGCCAGGTGGCCGGACGGATCAGCGACCTGCCGACCTGCAAAGACCTGGTGGACCGCATCGTCGCGGACGCCGCCACACGCCTGGCCGCCCTACGCGCCGACCGCGCGTCGGCGGCGGCCTGAAGGAGCCATCATGCCCATCCGCGTCGAGATCACCGACCGCATCGCCGAAGTGGTGTTCGACCACCCGCCGGTGAACGCCTTCGACAGCGTCATGTGGAACGCCTTGCCCGGGATGATCACCGAGGCCGGCTCGCGCGAGGACGTGCGCTGCGTGCTGATCCGCGCCGAGGGCCGGGGCTTCTGCGGCGGCGTCGACATCAAGGAGATGCAGGCCCATCCGGAGCGCATCACCACCCTGAACCGGGGCAACTACCTGACCTTCAAGGCCGTGCGCGACTGCCCCGTGCCGGTGGTCAGCGCCGTGCATAACTTCGTCATCGGGGGCGGCATCGGCATCTGCGGCGCATCCGACACCATCATTGCCGCCGACGACGCCTACTTCTCCCTGCCGGAGATCGACCGGGGCGCCATGGGCGGGGCCAGCCACCTGTCGCGGATGCTGCCATTGCATGTCGTGCGCGCGGCCTTCTTCACCGGGGGGCGGATCACGGCGGACGAAGCCTACCGGCTTGGCGGCGTGCACAAGGTGGTCCCGAAGGCCGACCTCCTGGCCGAGGCCCGAGGCTTCTGCGGCGTCATCGCTGGGAAGAGCCGCACGGCGCTGGTGCTGGCAAAGCAGGCCCTGAACGGCCTCGAAGCCCGCGACGTCGACCAGGGCTACCGGTTCGAGCAGGGCTTCACGCTCGAGATGTACATGCATGAGGACAGCCAGGCTTCCCGCGACGCCTTCGTCCAGGACAAGGGCAAGGCCCAGTTCTAATGAGCCAATTCTGATGGACCTGACCTACACCGCCGAGCAGCAGGCCTTCCGGGCCGAGGTCCGGACGTGGCTTGAAGCTCACGTCCCCAAAGAACCTCTGGCCTCCTTCGATACCGCCGAGGGCTTTGAGGCCCATCGCGCCTGGGAGGGCGTGCTGGCGTCGGGACGCTGGAGCGCGGTGACCTGGCCGGAGGAATACGGCGGGCGGGGGCTGGATCTGATCCGCTGGCTGATCTTCGAGGAGGAATACTGGCGCGCCGGTGCGCCGGGGCGCGTGAGCCAGAACGGCGTCTTCCTGCTGGCGCCGACCATGATGGAATACGGCACGCCGGAGCAGAAGGCGCGCTTCCTGCCCAAGATGGCGACGGGCGAGGAGATCTGGGCCCAGGCCTGGTCGGAGCCCCAGGCCGGATCGGACCTGGCGGCGGTGCGCGCCACCGCCACCCTGGACGGCGACGACTATGTGCTGAACGGCCACAAGATCTGGTCCTCGCGGGCTGTCTTCGCCGACTGGGCCTTCGGCCTGTTCCGCACGGAAGCGGGGTCGGAGCGGCACAAGGGCCTGTCGCTGATCCTGTTCAATCTGAAGTCCCCCGGCGTGCGCGTGCAGCCGATCCCGCAGATCGATGGTGAGGCCGGCTTCGCCGAAATCTTTCTGGAAAACGCCCGCGCGCCGGCCGCCAACCTGATGGGCGGCGAGGGCCAGGGCTGGAACGTCTGCATGGCCACCGCCGGCTTCGAGCGCGGGCTGATGCTGCGCAGCCCCGCGAGGTTCCAGGCGGCTGCAGCGCGGCTGGCGGCCCTGTCCCAACGCTCGATGCCGGACGCCACCCAACAGGCGGCGGTTATGCAGGCGGTGATGGACGCGGACGCCTATGCGCTGTCCATCTACTCCACCGCCTCGCGCCTGATGGCCGGCGGCAAGATCGGTGCGGAAGCCAGCTGTAACAAGCTCTTCTGGTCGGAACTTGATGTCGCTCTTCACAAGACCGCCCTGTCGATCAAGGGCGCGGCGGCGGAGCTGACCGACGATACCTCGGGCGAGCCCTGGCTGGACGGCTACCTCTTCTCGCTGGCCGGGCCGATCTATGCGGGCGCCAACGAGATCCAGCGCAACATCATCGCCGAGCGCGTGCTCGGCCTGCCGCGAGGCTAGCCGATGGACTTCACCTTTTCCGAAGAGCAGCTGATGAGCGCGGGCGTCGTGCGCGACCTGCTCGCCGACCGCTGCACGGGCGCGGACCTGCGCCGGCTGATGGGCTCGGGCGAGGCCCGCGACGCCGGCCGCTGGCAGGCCATCCTCGACATGGGCCTGCCCGGCCTGATGGTCCCTGAAGCCGCCGGCGGCCTGGGCCTGTCCGAAACCGACCTCGTGCTGATCGCCGAGGCCTGCGGCTATGCGGCCCTGCCCGAACCGCTGATCGAGCATGCGGGCGTTGGCGCGCCCCTGCTGGCCGCGATCAATCACCCGGCCGCCAAGGCGCTGGCCGAGAAGGCCGCGGGCGGTGAGATCACCGTGGCGCTGGGCCATCCCGCCAACCTGCTGATCGCCGACGCCGACACGGCGGGCGTGATCCTGATCCCCGGCCAGGACGGCCTGCATCTGGTCGATCCAGCCAAGGCCACCCTGCATCGTCACGACAGCATCGACGCCTTCCGCCGCCTGTTCAGCGTCGTCTTTACCGAGTCGACCGTGGTCGCCGGCCCGCGCGAGATGGTCCCGTTGCTGGAGGTGGCGCTGGATCGCGGCGCCCTGTTCGCGGCGGCCCAGGGCCTGGGCCTGGCCCAGCGCGCCGTCGACATGGCCGCCGCCTACGCCAAGGAACGCGTCCAGTTCGGCAAGCCCATCGGCGCCAACCAGGCGGTCAAACACCACCTGGCGACCTGCCAGACCAAGATCGAGTTCGCCCGGCCGGTGGTCCACGCCGCCGCCGCCCAGATCGGCCAGGGCGACGTCTTCTCCCGCTCCCGCGTCTCCCACGCCAAGCTGGCGGCCCTGGCGGCGGCCGACCTGGCCGTGCGCATGTGCATCCAGATCCACGGGGCCATGGGCTACAGCTGGGAAGTCGACGCCCACTTCTATCTCAAACGCACCATCGCGCTGACCGGCGCCTGGGGCGATGAAGCCTTCCACCGGGCCCGGGTGGCCGAGCGCATCGCCGCCGCCGCCATGACCCCCGACCAGACCTTCGCCCGCGCCGACGCCGCGCCGGCCGAACAGGTGGCCGCCTGATGACCTACGGATTAAGCCACGAAGCCGACCCCGCCCTCGCCAAGGCCTGGAAGGCCAACGGCTGGTGGAGCGATCAGCCGCTGCAGGCGCGCATCGATCAGCTTGCCGCTGAGCGCCCCGATGACCCCGCCTACATCATGGCCAACGCCCGGTTCACCTGGGCCGACTATGCGCGGCGCTCCGACGAGATCGCCGCCGCCCTGGTCACCCTGGGCCTGGCGCCCGGCGACCGCGTCGCCGTCATCATGCCCGACGGCCCCGCCATCCACGCGGTCTTCGTGGGCATCGCCAAGGCCGGCCTGATCACCGTGGGGCTGGGCTCGCGGGCCGGGGACCAGGAGATCGCCCACCTGCTGGGCAAGACCGGCGCGCGGGCGCTGATCACCCACGCCGACCTGCGCGGCCGCAGCCCCCAGGACCTTCAGGCCACCTTGGCCACCAAGGGCGTGACCCTGGAACGCCTGGTCACCGTGCCGGACTATCTGTCGCCCGGCGCTGACGACGCCATCCTGATCGACGGCGAGCCCGTGATCGGCGCGCCCAAGGCGCCCGGCCCCGGCGTCGGACCCGACAGCCTGTTCATGATCAACTCCACCTCGGGCACCACGGGCCTGCCCAAGTGCGTGATGCATACCCAGAACCGCTGGGGCTATTTCCACTATCTGGCCGAGCGGGCAGGGGAGTTCCGCCCCGGCAATGAGGTCTTCATGGGCGCCGTGCCGGCCCCCTTCGGCTTCGGCCTATGGACCGCCCACTTCTCACCGGCGCTGCTGGGCGTGCCGACCGTGATCATGGAGAAGTTCGACGCAGACTTGGCGCTGGACCTGATCGAGCGGGAGAAGGTCACGGTCCTCGGTTGTGTCTCCACTCAGTTCATCATGCTGCTGAACGCCCAGGCGGCGAAGCCTCGCGACCTCTCCTCGTTGCGCTGCATGTTCACCGGCGGCGAGGCGGTGCCCTATGAGCGGGCCGCCGAGTTCGAGGAGGTCACCGGCGCGTCGGTCCTACAGTTCTACGGCTCCAACGAGACCGGCGCGCTCAGCCGCACCACGGCGCAGGACACCCGCGAGCGCCGCCTGCGCACCGCCGGCCGCGTCATCGAGGAGATGGAGGTGCGCCTCTTCGATCCAGAGACCATGGCCGACATCACCGGTTCCGGTCTCCCTGGCCAGCCGGCCTGCCGGGGCCCGGCCGTCTGCCTGGGCTATTGGGATGATCCCGCCGCCAACGGCAAGCTGTTCACCAAGGACGGCTGGATGCTGATGGGCGACATCTGCGAGATCGACGCCGAGGGCTATCTGCGCGTCGTGGGCCGCACTTCCGATTTCATCATCCGGGGCGGCAAGAACATCAGTGCGCCCGCCATCGAGGAGGAGGTCGCCGCCCATCCGGACATCGCCCTGGTCGCCGCCGTGGCCGCGCCGGACCCCATCTTCGGCGAGCGGGTCGCGGTCTATGTGACGCCCAAGCCCGGCTGTGAGGTCACGCTGGAGGGCATCGTCGCCCACCTCAAGGCGCGGGGCGTGTCGCGCGAGTGGTTCCCGGAATACCTGGTCCTGATGGAGGATCTGCCCCGCTCCTCGGGCGGCAAGCTGGCGAAGGGCGATCTTAAGGAAGATGCCCGCAAGCGATGGGGGGCATCGGTGACATGACGGGGTTAGATCGCTCCGGGCCCAATTGACGGATTGTCGGACAATGTTGTCCAGCATAGTCTGACCGATGATACGGGCCGTGTGGCCCACAGGAGCGAGTCCGCCGGCAAGAGCGGTCCGCCTGACTTCCGAGGGAGGAGACACGCGTGGCGATCATCATCGAAAAGGCCGACCCGAACGAGGTCGCCGCCCCCGCGCCCGCTGACGCCGCCACCGGCTGGCGCAAGTGGACCGAGATTTTCATCCTCCTGGCGGCCGGCATGGTCACCACCCTGTGCTTCACGGCGGTTGTGCCGGCTCTGCAACTGATTGCCGCCTATTTCAAAGGCGTCGATAGCACCTTCAATGCCCAGCTAGTCGTCGTTGCTGCTCCCGCCGGATTGGCTATAGGCGGCTTTCTTGCTGGCCCCTTGGTCAAGGCCCTCGGCATCCGTCGGACGCTCTTCCTAGGGCTCGCCCTGTCGACGCTCATGGGGACGTGCCAGCTTTGGGTTCCGAGCTATTGGGGCCTCATGGCATCCCGTTTCGTGCTTGGGCTTGCGCTCATCTGCACGGATGTCTCGCTATCAACGCTGATCGGAAAACGCTTCGTAGGCCGTTGGCGCGCGTTGTTGATGGGGTTCCGCCAGGCCATCGGGTCGGTCGGCACCGTTGGGAGTTTTTGGGTTTCCGCCAAGCTTATCAATCACTTCGGTTGGCGCGGGCCGGGCTGGATGTTCCTGCTGCCGGCGTTCTTTTTGCTAGTGGCGCTTATCACTTTCAACAAACCGATCTCGTTGTCGGGTGAGAAGGCAGACGGGTCTCGCGCACTGGAACGGTTCAACGTCCTGCAGGTCTGGCCGATCTATGTGCTGGCCCTGGTGATGACCATCTGCCACGCAATGCCCTCCTTCCAAATGGCATTCCTGCTGGGGGAAATGAATATTCACGCCCCGGAGAAAATTGCTCTCGTCCCGATGATCAGCGCCGGGATTGGCATCCTGACCGCCCTGGTGTTCGGCCTGATCTACGGCCAGATCGGCCGCATGACGTTCGTCCTGGCGTCGGTATCCATGGGGGCGGGCTTCATCGGCATGAGCCTGTCGCCCGATTACAACGACATCCTCAAGTTCGTGGTGCTGGAAGGCTTCGGCGCGGGCATGACCATCCCCTACTTCGCCACGCGCATGCTGGACCGGATCACCGCCGAGCAACGCGCGCGGGCGATGGGCTACCTGATGAGCGCGGTCTTCCTGGGCCATGTGCTCAACCCGTTCGTCCTGAAGCCTATCCGCGCGCAACTCGGCGTGCACGGGGCCTTCACCGCCGTGGGCGCCTTCCTGATAGTCGCCGGCGTGCTGCTGAGCGTCCTGGCCTTCGTGACCCGCGGCAAACCCACGATCGTCTAGCGTCAAAAGTCCCGGGCGCGCGGTTTACAGCCGCGCGCGCCGGCTCTACAGAGCTTGGCCATGTCCACCGCCGCCACCAAAGCGATTACCTGCAAGACTACCTGCTTCGGCGGGGCGTCTGTGGGTGTGTGCGTGGTCTAGGCCACAGCCAACCCGGACAGAGCCCCGCCGATGCGCGGGGCCTGACTTCACCACCGTCGATCCCGCGCCTCCGCCCACACCAGGAGACGCCCCATGACCCCCAACCTTTCCGCTTCCCGTCCGCCCCACGTCGGCATCGTCGGCGCCACCGGCCTCGTCGGCGAGATGATGCGCACCCTGCTGGCCGAGCGGGCCTTCCCGCTCGCCTCCCTGCGCCTGTTCGCCTCGTCCCGTTCCGCTGGCACGACGCTGAAGTGGAAGGACCAGGAGATCACCGTCGAGGACGCGGCCAGCGCCGACTATGCGGGCCTCGACATCGTCTTCTTCTCGGCGGGCGGCTCTACCTCGCGCGCGCTCGCGCCCAAGGTGGCGGCGGCCGGGGCCATCGTCATCGATAACTCCTCCGCCTGGCGCGGCGACCCCGACGTCCCGCTGGTGGTGTCGGAGGTCAATCCGCATGCCCTGGCCCACATCCCCAAGGGCATCGTCGCCAACCCCAACTGCACGACCATGGCGGCCATGCCGGTACTGAAGCCCCTCCACGCGGCGGCGGGCCTCAAGCGGCTGGTGGTCAGCACCTATCAGGCGGCGTCGGGCGCGGGCCTGGCGGGCATCCGCGAATTGGAGGCCCAGATGCGCGCGGTCACGGACGGCGGCGCGGCCCTGGCCGACGACGGCGGGGCGGTGGCTTTTCCGGCGCCGGAGAAGTGGGCCGTGCCCTTGGCCTTTAACGTCGTGCCCCTCAACTACGTCCTGGAGGAAGACGGCTACACCGAGGAGGAGACCAAGCTGCGTGATGAGACCCGCAAGATCCTGGAAATCCCGGACCTGCCGGTTTCCGGCACCTGCGTGCGCGTGCCGGTCTTCACCGGCCATTCCCTGTCGATCAACGCGGAGTTCGAGACCGCGCTCTCGGCGGCGCGAGCGTTGGAAATCCTGCGGCAGGCGCCGGGCGTGGTGGTGACGGAGGTTCCCAACCCCCTGGCCGCGACGGGCCGCGATCCGGTGTTCGTGGGACGGGTGCGCCACGATCCCACCGTCACCCATGGGCTGGCCCTGTTCGTCACCGGCGACAACCTGCGCAAGGGTGCTGCGCTGAACGCTGTCCAGGTCGCGGAGGTGCTGCTCGGGCGGGGTGGGTAGGACCGTAACGCTTGGGGATATTCCGTTCACAGCAAAAGGGCCGCGCCCCACGGCGCGGCCCTTCGGCATTTCCGGGAGTGAGGCTTAAGCCCTATTCCGCCGCCAGCTTGTAGCCCTCGACCGAGGAGCCGACCATTTCGCCGGGGGTGGCGCCGGTGTAGGCGCCGTTTTCGAAGGTGGGCACGCCGTTGACCAGGGTCAGGCGCATGGGCGCGGCTTCGCGGCTGAAGCGCCAGGTGTTGCCGCCCTTGCCGTCGGGCACGTCGAACACGCGCTTCAAGGGCTTCTGCTCGATTTCATCGAGGTTGAAGACGGCGATGTCGGCGCGCTTGCCGACCTGGATCACGCCACGGTCCGCGAAGCCGAAGTGGATGGCCTGTTTGCCGGTCTGGACGTGGACGGCTTCTTCCAGGGTCAGCTCGCCCTTCTTCAGGAACTCGGTGAAGAAGAGGATGTTCTCGCCGCCGCCGCACAGCATCTGACCGTGCGCGCCCGCGTCGGAGATGCCGCCCAGGGTCTGGGGATCCTTCAGCATCTCGATGGTCAGCTGATGCTCCATGGCGTGGGGCACGCGGTTGACGATCGACTGGAGGCCGTTGGCGATGACCCAGTCGGCCAGGGCGTCGGAGGGATGCTTGCCGGTCTGTTCGGCCAGTTCCTGCAGGTTCAGGCCCAGGGGGCCGGCGCCGGTCGCGGAATCCGTCAGCAGCATCTTCCAGGGCGTGCCGACCAGCGACTGCTTGAAGGCCTTGTTGTCCCAGCTGTCGCGGGCCCGGGCGCGGAAGTCGGCGTCGTTGAGTAGGGCGAGCTTCGCCTCGTCGGTCGGCGCCTGGATGACCTCATGCCAGACATATTCGTTGGCCTGGGCGAAGGAGGAGGAGGTGTAGAAGTTCAGCGCCGTGGTCGGCGGCACGTGGGCGAAGGACGGCCAGAAGTCGAGGCCCTCTTCCTTCTGACGCGCGTTGATCTCCCACAGTTTCGGGCGGATGCCCTCCTGGAACTGAAGCAGGGCGCCGGCGCCGGCCAGTTGGACGCGGACCTTGCGGCCTTTGCACAGGCGGCCCAGGCGCTCCATCGTGTCGGGGGCGTTGAGGTGGAAGAAGGTATCCAGGATCAGCTGGAAGCTGGTGCCCGGATGGCGCTCCAGCACATCGATGAAGGCGGAGAGTTCGGCGTCGTCGGCCTGGAGCGAGGGGACCGGGCGGTCCTTGCTGTCATGGTCCATGAAGTTGGACGACAGGCCGATGGCCCCGGCGCTCAGCGCCTCGTCCAGCATCTTGGCCATCGACTTGATTTCGTCGGGCGTCGCCGCGCGGGTCCAGGCGTCCATGCCCATGGCGGCCAGGCGGATGGCGATGTGACCGACGAAGGCGGCCAGGTTGCAGGAGGTGGCCGCGTTCTTCTCCATGGAGGCGCGGTACTCGGGCCACGAGCGCCAGTCCCAGGGCAGGCGTTGCAGGAAGGGGTCGATGGGGACCTCTTCGAAGAAGGTGAAGATCTTGACCATCTCCAGGCGCACTTCCGGGTCGTCGGACACCGGCGCGGCGGAGAAGCCGCAGTTGCCCATGACGACCGTGGAGACGCCATAGCCTGGCAGGGGGTCGAGGCTGGGCTGCCACCACATCACCGCGTCCATGTGGGTGTGGGCCTCGATGAAGCCGGGGGTCACTTCGCAGCCGGCGGCGTCGAACACCCGCTCGTCTTCGTGGGCGGTGAGGTTGGCGCCGACCTCGGCGATGAAGCCGTCGCGCACCCGCACGTCGGCGTTGAAGGCGGGCTTGCCGGTGCCGTCGACTACGCGGCCACCCTTGATCAGCATACCGGTCATGAGCTTCCTCGCCTTTTCTTTTATATTAAAGATAGACTAGATTGATACCATATCAGGGCGCACTCGCAAGGCGCCCGCTCGCGAGCCAAGTGATCTCGAAATTGGGGCGAGCGATCGAAAAATGGGTGGAGATGAGCATGGATGACGTTCCCTATCTGATGCGGGGCCGCCGCACGGTGACCACCGAGAGCAGCGTGCTGATCTCCTCGTCCAAGTTCCTGAACGACGGCCGGGTGCGCGAGTGGGTGGTCGACCAGAATCTGCGCAAGGCGGGCGACGACGTGCCCCTGACCTACGGCATCCCGTCCCTGATCGCGGCCATGCGCGAACTTCAGGATCACGACCGTATCGAGTTTCTGTTCAACGAGGCGCGCAAGGATTGGCCTGAGCTGGACGCCTGGCTCAGCGAGCGGTTCCTGTCGCGCCTGACCAAGGCCGACCTGGAAAAGTGCGCGCCCGAAAGCGTCGGCGGCGTCTTCTACAGCTACCTGGTGCGCCAGAACCTGCAGATCGACATCATCCCCAGCTTCGAGCCGAAGAGCGCGTTCGAATACTTCTTCCTGCGCGGCGTGCAGATCCACGACTTCATGCACATCCTGGGCGGCGTGGGCTTCGACTACATCTCAGAGACGGTCCCGGCCTTCATGAAGTTCGGCAACCTGTTCCGCTGGTTCGGCCCGGAACTGGCCGGCCTGCTCAATACCCAGAACACCCTCCTGGTCATGCCCGGCCTCACCCGCACCCTGCTGCACTATCCGGGCAGCTTCCCGGCCAAGTGGAAGCTGGCGCAGTACGGCATGGAGGTGGGCCGCCTGTCGGACGCATTGTTCCTGCCCAAGTTCGAGGATCACCTCGACCTGACCCCCGACGAGATGCGCGCGAAGTTTGGCGTGCGGGGGGTCAAGCAGATTGATACGGGACGGTTGAGTGAAACCAGCGAGACGGTGCTGGAGGATTTCGACGCGGCGGTGGTGGGGTAGGGCAGGGCGCCAAACGTGCTTGGGACCGTTCATCCGACCCACCGACGGAGGGGGTGTTGGCGGTGGTGGGCTAGCGCATCAACGCGGCCGCATCCAGCGGGGTGTCGAAGTCGAGCCCCGTCAGGGCGTAGCCGCGCCGGAAGTCATCCATGTGTTTGCGCATCCAGGCCCGCGCGCCGTCGGCGTCCTTGGTCTCCATGAAGCCATAGATGCGCCGGTGTGCGTCGAGCACGCGCCGCCAGGTCTTGAGCCTGGGCAGGATGATGCGGCCTGCCGGGATGAACAGGGTGGTCACCGGCTCATGCGCCAGCATCAGCACGCGGTTGGCGGTGGCCTCGGCCAGGATTTCGTGGAAGGCGCTGTCGAGGGCCGTGAAGGCGTCGACATCCGACGAGGCGCCGCTTTCCAGCGCGTCCACCGCCGCTTCCATCTCAGCCAGGTTGGCCGCCAGGGCCGCCAGCGCCGGGGCATCGATATTGCGCGCGGCCAGTTCGGCGGTCGCGGGCTCCAGCAGCATGGAGGCCTCCCACAGTTCGCGGAAGGTGACATCATGCATGATCAGCGCGCGCGACGCCGAGCTGGCCAGCGTTTGGTAGTGGGGCGCGGAGATGCGCGGGCGCTTGCCGCCGTCGCGGGTGATCAGGCCGGACTGTTCCAGCAGCCGGATGCCCTCGCGCACGGTCGAACGGTTGACCGCGAACTGGTCGGCCAGCTCCATTTCGGTGGGCAGGGGATCGCCGATCTTCAGGCGGCCCGACAGGATCTCGCGCTCGATGGCGTCATAGACGAGCCGGTAGGTCGGCGCCCGCTCCAGCCGTCCAAGACCCCCGTCGCTCATCCGCTTCGATCCTCCGTCCACCACATATCGCGCGAGTCGTCGTCAAACGCGCGTCCCAGCCCTTGCTGCATAGCAGGCCCGATGTTATTTGACCAATTGTCGGACAAGCCGACAATGAGCGCGCCGTGACCCAGCCCTACGCCAATCTCGAACTGACCTATGAGGGCGCGACCGCGCGCCTGAGCCTGGCCCGTCCCGAGAAGCTGAACCCCCTCGACTGGTCCACGGTGAAGGAACTGAAGACGGCCATCGCCGAGATCGATGGCCACCCCGAGGTCAGCTTCGTGGTGTTGACCGGGCAGGGGCGCAGCTTCTCCGCCGGCGGCGATCTGGAAGGCTACATCCGCCTCTACGCCCACCCCGACGAGTTCCAGGCCTTCCTCGACGACTTCTTCGAGATGCTGAATTCCATCGAGGCGTCGCCCAAGATCTGGATCGCGGCGGTCAACGGCCATTGCGTGGCGGGCGGCATCGAACTGCTGCTGGCCTGCGACCTCGCCGTGGCGCTCGATACCGCCAAGATCGGCGACGGCCACCTGAATTTCGGCCAGCTGCCGGGGGCCGGCGGCTCGCAGCGCTTGGTTCGGTCCGTTGGCCTGCTGCGCGCCAAACATCTGATGCTGACCGGCGAATTGTTGACCGCCGCGGAGGCCGAACGCATCGGCCTGGTCGGCAAGGTCGCCAGCGATCTGGAAGCCGGCGTGGCCGAGCTGATCGCCACCATGGCCACCAAGAGCCGCGTCGGCCTGAGGGGCGCCAAGCACCTGGCGAACCTGACGCTGAGCCATGATCTCGAGGCGGGACTGAAGGCCGAAAAGGCCTATGTCCATAGTTACGCAACCACCGAATTCGACGCCACCGAGGGCCTCGTCGCCTTCAAGGAAAAACGCCGTCCGGCGTTCAAGGAGTAGCCGCCATGTGGGCCCTGAAGGACAAGTATGCGATCGCGGGGATCGGCTACACCGACTTCACCCGCAACTCGGGACGCACCGTGCGCAGCCTGGCGTCGGAGGCCTGCATCAAGGCCTGCGCCGACGCCGGCGTCGACATCAAGGACATCGACGGGATCATTTCCTTCAACTTCAATGACAGCGCGCCCGCCATGGGCGTGGCCACCGAGATGGGCATCCCGCAAGCCAACTACGCGGTCGACTTCCAGAGCGGCGGCAACGCGGCCAATCTGATCACCCTCACGGCGACGGCGGCCATCGAGGCGGGCCTGGCCAAGAACGTGCTCTGCTACCGCGCCATGAACGGCCGCTCGGGCTTCCGGCTCGGCGGCGGGCGCGACATGAACGCCTATGGCGTGACGCAGTACACGGCCCCCTATGGCTGGATCACCTACCCTCAGGCCATGGCCATGTGGTGCCGCCGCTACCTCAACAAATATGGCCCCCAGGCGGACTATTTCGCCGAGATCGCCATGACCTTCCGCGAGAACGCGGTGCTCAATGAGCGGGCCATGCAGCGCACGCCGATGAGCTACGACGACTACATGAACTCACGGCCCATCGTGGACCCCTTCCGCATGCTCGACATCTGCCTGGAGAGCGACGGCGCCTGCGCGGTGCTGATCACCGGGGCGGACCGGGCCAAGGACCTGAAGCACAAGCCCGTCTACATCATGGGCGGCGCCTACGGCGGCGGGCCCAACCAGGGCGACGACCTGTTCGACACCATCCGCTATCCGGACCAGGCCCATAACGCCCTGGCCTATCTGAAGGACGACCTGTGGAAGAGCGCCGGCATCGGGCCGGGCGACGTGGACGTGGCCCAGATCTACGACTGCTTCACCTACTCGGTGCTGATGGCGCTGGAAGGCCTGGGCTTCGCCAAGGAAGGCGAGGGCGGCGGCTTCATCATGGACGGACGCATTAAGCGTGACGGCGCGCTGCCGCTGAACACGGCGGGCGGCCTGCTGTCGGAAGCCTACATCCACGGCTTCAACCATGTGATCGAGGCCGTCGAACAGCTGCGCGGCCACGCCGGCGCCCGCCAGATCAAGGACGCCGAAATCTGCCTGACCACCGCCGGCGCGATGACCACCGCCAGCGCCATGATCCTGAGGAACTAGCCATGAGCTACAACAAGCCCCTGCCGGTTCCCGATCCCGAGAGCGCCCCCTATTGGGAAGGCGCGCGTGAAGGCAGGCTGATGATCCAGCGCTGCGCCTCCAACGGCAAATACCAGTTCCCGCCGGCCACCTTCTGCCAGGGCCAGGGCCTCGAGAAGCCCGAATGGGTCGAGGTCTCCGGCAAGGGCAAGGTCTGGAGCTGGATCGTCGTGCGCCACCCGGTGCCCAAGGACATCTATGCCTCCGAAGTGCCCTATGCCGTGGCCCTGATCACGCTCGACGAAGGCGTGCGGGTGACCGGCAACATCATCGGCATCGACGTGGACGACATCACCGCCGACATGCCGGTCAAGGTGGCCTATCGCAAGGTGACCGACGAGATCACCCTGCCGGTCTACGAGCCGGCCTGATGATGCGGATGACGGCCCAATCCACCCCCACCCTCCGCTCATCCCGACGAAAGTCGGGATCCATACTGATGCACCGGAGGGGTGCGGACCGTGCGAGGCAGGCGGTGACCGTCAGTGAGCCAAAGCGCCAATCCGCCTTGGCCCTATGGATTCCGACTTTCGTCGGGATGAGCGGATGTTTGGGGGAGGCCGAAGTGAAAATGCGACGCGCGTCGCCGGCTAGTTCGGAGTTTTGCCGATGACCTCCAGGACCAAGGTCGCCGACCCCTTCGCCGACTCGCCCCAGCTGGCGAAGTTCCGCGACATGACCCGGCCGCAGCTGGAAGCGCTCCAGCTGTTCAAGGTCCAGCGCCAGGTCGAGCGGCTGGAGGCGACCAGCCCCTACTATGCGCGGCGCATGGCCGAGGCGGGCCTCAAGGCCGCCGACGTCACCTCGCTGGAGGTGTTTTCCGAACGCTTCCCGACCTCCGACAAGGCCGACTTCATGGCCGACCAGCAGCAGTATCCGCCCTTCGGCGGACGGCTGGGGATCCGCCGCGACCAGGTCGCCCTGATCAACATGACCGGCGGCACCTCCGGCCAGGGCCAGGAGATGTATGGGCGCAGCCAGCGCGACGTCCACCTGCTGGGCTATCTGCACGCGCTGCCCTGGTACATGGGCGGCCTGCGTCCCGGCGACACGGTGATGAACTGTGTGCCGGCCGGCGGCATGACCACCGGCGGCTGGGGGCCGGGCGAAGGCATCCGCATC
This sequence comes from Caulobacter sp., assembly GCA_028291055.1. Taxonomy (GTDB): domain Bacteria; phylum Pseudomonadota; class Alphaproteobacteria; order Caulobacterales; family Caulobacteraceae; genus Caulobacter. The sequence goes on along the minus strand of JAQGIP010000036.1, from coordinate 3,102 downwards.
ATCGGCGCCACCGCCTTCCACGTGGGCGGCGGCATGAGCACCGACGCCAAGATCGACCTGATGCTGAAGGTCGGCGGGGTGCATTTCATCTACGCCTCCACCAACTACCTCCACACATTGACCGAGGCGCTGCTGAACCGGGGCATCACCCCGCGCGACGCGTTTCCGGGCATGCACGGCCTGTTCATCGCCGCCGAGGGCTATCCCCTCGAATGGGCCGAGCGGATCGAGGAGCACTGGGGCTGCCGCCTGCAGGAGGGCTATGGCTCGACCCAGTGCAACGGCTTCGGCGGCTCCACGGGCTCGGCCGGCGTGTTCGGGCGTGACGGCGCGCGCGGGCTGATCAGCCTGTTCGAATGGGAGACGATGTTCGAGATCATCGATCCCGAGACCAAGTTGCCTACGAAATCGGGCGAGGTCGGCGAACTGGTGGCCACCAACCTGGGCGTCGAGGGCAGCCCGGTGATCCGCTTCCGCACCGGCGACGCGGCCCGTTACGTGTCGTGGGAAGACGCCGGCACGGGCGCCGTCTGGAAGACCATCGAGGCGGGCTCCATCGGCCGTTTCGACGACATGATGAAGATCCGCGGCAACAACGTCTGGCCCACCGCCATCGACGCCGCCGTCTTCTCCCACAACGAGGTGGGGGACTATGCGGGCCGGGTCTACACCGATGAGGGCAAGACCGAGATCGCCATGCGCCTGGCCTTCGCCGACCACGCCGCGCAGCTGTCGCCGGCCGAGCGTAAGGCGGTGATCGCCTCGGTGCGGGCGGCCGTCAAGGAACGCACCAACATCTACATCGACATAACCGAATGCGCCCGTTCAGAGCTGCCCGAGTTCGCCTACAAGGCCCGGCGCTGGAAGGACGAGCGCCAGGCCGGCTACAAGCTATGAGCCTGGCGATGGAAATCACCCCCACCCCGCTCATCCCCGCGAAGGCGGGGACCCAAGCGGCGTATCCGGGTGGGGCGAATGGCGGTGAAACGCGCGGCCGCCCGGCTGCGAGCTTTCGTGTTGCTCAGCTTGGATCCCCGCCTTCGCGGGGACGAGCGGATTGTGGGAGGGTTTGATGGCGGATCAATCACATGACGACGACGCCATCCTGAAGGCCATGCTCGAGCAGGCCGAGCGGCTGTGCGCCACCGGCGACACCATGCTGAAGGGCCAGTACGACTATCTGCGCGCCCGCATCGACGCGCTGATCGAGCTACGCCGCACGGCGGCCTAGGGGATTGCCATGACCGATCGTTTCCGGCTGGACGGCCAGACCGCGGTGGTGACCGGCGGGGGCGGCGGCATCGGCTCGGCCGGCGCCGAGGCGCTCGCTCAGGCCGGCGCCGACGTGGTGCTGGTGGCCCGCAATCGCGACAAGCTGGAGGCCTCGGCCGTGGCCGTGCGCGCCCAGGGCGTGAAGGCCTGGGTGGTGGAAGCCGACGTCACCGACAAGGCCTCCGTGGCCGCCGCCGCCGGGCGCATCGCGGGCGAGGCCGGCAAGGTCGACATCCTGTTCAACAACGCGGGCATCACCTCGCCCAAGACCATGTTCGACCTCGACGCGGACGAGTTCGCGCGGATCATGAACGTCAACGTCACCGGCGCCTTCATCTGCTCCCAGGCCTTCGCGCCGGGCATGATCGAGCGAAAGCACGGCCGCATCATCAACATGGGCTCGATCCTGTCGGCCCGCGGCATGGCGTCCCGCACCGCCTACTGCGCCAGCAAAGCCGGGGTGGCCAACCTGGGCGCCGCCATGGCCTTCGAGCTCGGCCCGCACGGGGTCACCGTCAACACCCTGGCCGCCACGGTCATCGTCACCGACCTCAACCGCGAGCTCGTGCGCACCCAGCCGGCGCTCTACAACGGCGTCGTGGCCCGCACGCCCATGGGCCGGCTGTCACAGCTGGACGACCTCACCGGGGCGCTGGTTTTCCTGGCCTCGGACGCGGCGCGGTTCATCACCGGCCAGACCCTCTTCGTCGATGGCGGCTATACCGCCGGATAGAGAATTCAAAGCCTTACAGCGCACTTCTCGCAACTCATGCGAAGCGCGAACCATGGAAGTCCAGCTATGACCGACCTCACGCCGACCCTGAAAGCCCTTTTTGATCTCACCGGCCAGACCGTCCTGGTCACCGGCGGCTCGCGCGGCCTGGGCCTGCAGATCGCCGAGGCCCTGGGCGAGTTCGGGGCCAGCGTCATCGTCACCGCCCGCAAGCAGAACGAACTGGATGAGGCCGTCGCCCACCTGACCGCGCTCGGGGTGAAGGCCGTGTCCTTCTCCGCCGACCTGGGCAAGGCGGGCGAGCCGGAGCGCGTCGTGCAGGCGATCGCCGACCTCGGCATGAGCGTCGACATCCTGGTCAACAACGCCGGCGCCTCCTGGGGTTCGCCCACGGAAGACATGCCGCTGGACGCCTGGAACAAGCTGATGGCGTTGAACCTGACCGCGCCCTTCCTGCTGGCGCGCGAGGCAGCCAAGCGCTGGATGATCCCCAACGGCTATGGCCGCATCGTCAACATCGCCTCGGTGGAGGGTCTGCTGGGCCGTCACCCGCGCATGATCGGCACCATCGCCTACAACTCTTCCAAGGGCGGCCTGATCAACTTCACCCGCGCCCTGGCCGCCGAGTGGGGCGCCAAGGGCATCACGGTCAACGCGGTCGCGCCCGGCTACTTCCCGACGAAGATGACCGGCTACACCCTTGAGAACTTTGAGAAAGAGCTGGTCGACGATACCCCACGCGGCCAACTCGGCGGCCCCGCCGACCTGAAGGGCGCCTGCCTGCTGTTCGCCAGCCGGGCAGGGGACCACATCACCGGCCAGATCCTGGTGGTGGACGGCGGCGCCTCGGTGATCTGAGGCTGCCCCGGACTCCTAGATCGTATCGACATCCAAGCCGCAGCGATAAGTGGGGACATGCACGGATTTCCGTCCCGCACATCGGCCTCATCCCGGACCACTGCCGGAAATGGGTGCGTGTCCCCAGTTATTGCGAGCCCCGCATAGGGCGGTTCCAGGCGCCGCCCCGGCCGAACTCAAAAATCCAAACGCTCCTATTCCAACGGTCCAGGCCTTTGCGGCCGTATGGGCGCATGTCC
>JAQGIP010000012.1 GCA_028291055.1 Caulobacter sp. | reverse complement strand
CGCGAGACTTCGTTGCGGACCTGGATCTTGTGGTTGCCCGAGCGGCGCTTGGCCAGCTGGTAGGTAACCATGCGCTGCAGGATGTCGGTGCGGATGTCTTCGATGCCGAAGATCGCGTCGGACAGTTCGATCGAACCGCCCTTGCCGCCGTCCAGTTTGATGACGTCGAGTTTCATTACGCTTCGCCCCCTTCGGTCGGAGCTTCGGTAGTGGCTTCGACTTGGGTTTCTTGGGTCGCCGGTTCATCAGCGGCGGCCGCTGCGGCGGGAGCTTCACCCGCCTTGCGGAAACCGCCCGGCTTGGGGGCTTCGGCCGGCAGCGTGCCCTTGATGGCGTCGCGGATCTTCACGAATGTGCCTTCCGTCCCGGGGACGGCGCCCTTCACCAGGATCAGGCCGCGCTCGGTGTCGACCTTCCACACGGTGATGTTCAGGGTGGTGACGGTTTCCTGGCCGAGGTGGCCGGCCATCTTCTTGCCCTTGAAGGTACGGCCCGGGTCCTGGCGTTGGCCGGTGGAGCCCAGCGAACGGTGAGACACCGAAACACCGTGGGTGGCGCGAAGGCCGCCGAAGTTCCAGCGCTTCATACCGCCCTGGAAGCCCTTGCCGACGGTCAGGCCCTGGATGTCGACCTTCTGGCCGGCGACGAAGTGGTCGGCGGTGAATTCCGCGCCCACGTCGATCAGGCCTTCTTCGTCGACCCGGAACTCGGCCAGCACGCGCTTGGGCTCGACCTGAGCCTTGGCGAAGTGGCCGCGCATGGCCTGGCTGGTGTTCTTGGGCTTCTTGGCGCCCGCGCCGAGCTGGAGGGCGACGTAGCCGTCACGCTCCTGGGTGCGCTGAGCGGTGACCGTGCAGCCCTCGAGGGACAGGACGGTCACGGGGACATGTTGGCCGGCTTCATCGAAGAAGCGCGTCATGCCCAGTTTCTTGGCGATCAAGCCGGTACGCATGGCAGGATCCCTTAGATCTTGATCTCGACGTCCACACCGGCCGACAGGTCGAGCTTCATGAGCGCGTCCACGGTCTGCGGGGTGGGGTCGACGATGTCGAGCACGCGCTTGTGCGTGCGGATTTCAAACTGTTCGCGCGACTTCTTATCGACGTGCGGCGAACGGTTGACGGTGAATTTTTCGATGAGGGTCGGCAGCGGGATCGGGCCCCGTACCGTTGCTCCAGTGCGCTTGGCCGTATTGACGATCTCGCGTGTGGAATGGTCCAGCACGCGGTGATCGAAGGCCTTGAGCCGGATGCGGATGTTCTGACGATCCATATCGCTCTACGTTTCCTTACAGACGGCGACCGCCCGCGTGATCTTGACCATTTCAAAGACCGACCCGCAGGACCCGTAGGACCCGCGGTACGCTGACGCCCGCAAAAACGATTAAGGCCCGCGCGTTCATCGCGTGGGCCGAAGACCCCGTTGGACATTTTCACGCGTCCTTCGAGTCGTTCCGCGAACCGCGTCTGCGCCTTCGGGTTGCCCCTCTGACGCACAGCCAGTCCAACAGGAGGGCGGCTTCTACGCCGTGATTCCATTTCCGTCAAGCCGACCGGGGCGGTTGGAATAGGGGAAATGACGCCGCACGCCCCTGCCCCCGGATTCAGGCCTCCAAATAGCGAAACGGCCACCGATCCGAAGATCGATGGCCGCGCTGCCGTCCGACGCCGTGGGGCGCGTCAGTGGCCGATGATCACGTCGCCGGAACCCACGACGGCCTTGTGGACCTCTCCGGTCACCCGGGTGATGCGCACGTCGCCCGAGCCGGCGATGGTCGCCCTGACGTTGCCCGCCGTACCGTTGAAGGTGGTGTCGCCGGAGCCACCGATGGTGACGCTGACGTCGGACGCCTGGCCGCTCTTGACGGTGACGTCGCCCGAGCCGCCGACCGTGGTCGATAGGGGGCCGTCGACGGACAGGACGCTGACGTCGCCCGAGCCGCCGATCTTGATATCGACCCCGCCGCCGATCTCAGCGGTGCGGACATCGCCGGAGCCGCCGATGTTCACCCGCAACGAGGCGGCCGAGCCGGCCTCGGTATCGCCCGAGCCGCCAATGTTGACCCGCAGGTCGCCCTTGGTGTTGGCGATCTGCCAATCGCCACAGCCGCCGTTGGAGAGTTCGACACTGTCGGAGCGGCCGATGGATCCGAACACCGCGCTGCCGCTGGCCACCTGAACATTCATCGGCGTGCGCACCACGATCTGGGGCATCTTCTCCCAGGTCACGTCCCCCACGTCGCGGACCTCGACCGTCACATGGCCGTTGTGCGAGCGGCAGTCGCGGATGCGGCCGCCTCGCAGGCCGCCGTTGACGATGACCCGGTCGCCGCGGGTTTCGATGGTCATTGGCAGGTCGGGGTTGGTGGTCAGGAATTCCACCTTCACGTCGGTGCGGTTCTCCGGGATCACCACCACGCGGGCGACGGCGTCCTTGATCTCCACGGAGGGGGCGGCCTGGGCGGCGGTCGACAGACCCAGGGCGGCGAGGGCGGCGGTGACGATGAGTGCGCGCATGGCGGGTAGCTCCCCTTGAAGGCAAGATGTTGAGGGCAAGCTAGTCCGGGGGGCCTGGCCAGACAGCTTAATTCGAGGTCATGACCACCTTGTCATGAACCGGTGTCGCACCCGGCTTGGGGCAATCGCCCGGGTCGGCTAGAAGTTGCGCCGCGTTCCGCCGTCTACCGGGGCGCCACCTGGGGGCCTAGCGTTGCGATCCGCATTCATCACCGGCCTGGCCGTCGTGGCCGCCCTGGCCGCCGCCCTGACGCCCGCCGGCGTGGGCGCGGCGCCTGTGCGCGCCGTGGCCGCGACCACCGTCCCCTCGCCCGACCCGTTCCGCTATCCGCCCATCGCCTCCGCCCTGGCCGGCCGCCTGGACGGCCTGGCCGGCGGCGCCTTTGCCAAGGAGCCGGTCGGCTCGCTGACCGTGGGCGTGGTGCGCGACGGCCGCCTGGCCTGGACCGCCAGCTACGGGACCGCCGATCTCGGCACCGGGGCGCGGGCCGGCGAGACCACCGTCTACCGCGTGGCCTCCGTCACCAAACAGTTCACCGCCTTGATGTTGCTGCAGCTGGTCAACGAGGGCGTCGTCCACCTCTCCGACCCGGTCTCGCGCTTCGTGCCGGAGATCCGCCAGATCAGGGGCGGCCGCGCCGGCGCCGCACCCGTCACCCTGTTCCAGCTGGCCACCCACACCTCGGGCCTGGCCGTCGAGTCCGACGACGCCACCACCTACGCCAAGGGCCCCGTCGCCGGCTGGGAAACCGCCCTGCTCACCGCCCTGCCCCGCACCCGCTACGCCGCCGAGCCGGGCATCCGCTATGCCTATTCCAACATCGATTACGCCATCCTGGCGCTGGCCCTCTCCCGCGCCGCCAAAACCCCCTACGTCAAATACCTCCACAACCGCATCTTCATGCCGCTCGGCATGACCCACACCACCTTCAACCCGCCCGTCCCACCCGGCCAGCTGGCCCGCGGCTACGTGATCCAGGCCGGCCTGCCCCACGGCGAGACCCCGCAACGGGAACTGGCCGGACGCGGCTACAAGGCGCCCAGCGGCGGGGCCTTTTCGACGGTCGACGATCTGGCCCGGTTCGTGGCCTTCCAGATGGGCTATGGCCCCGACAAGGTGCTGCCGAGGTCCGTGCTGCTGGCCAACCGTGAGTTGCTGGTGGCCGGCAACGCCCGCCTCGACGGCGGCTATGGGGTGGGGTTCCAGGTGTTCCAGGCCAACGGCTATGTGCTGCTGGGCCATCTGGGCGGCATCGCCGGCTACCGCTCGCTGACCGCCTTCGATCCGGAGGCGCGGGTGGGGGTGATCGTGCTGCGCAACATCTCCGAGGGCGAGTTCGATCCCCTCGCCCTCGGCAAGTCGCTGGTCCGGGCCGCCAGAGACTAAAGTCCGGGACTAGGCCTCCACCAGGATACCCAGGCTGCGCTTGGCCCTCACGCGATCGCCGGTGATGATCCGCAGGGTCACGGCCTGGATAATGAAGAGCACGATCTTCGAGGCGATCGGGAAAACGGCCACGAACATCGCCCAGGTGGGCATGTCGCAGGTCAGGGCGATCACCGCATTGGCCACGGCCGTGCCCGCCATCATCGCCGCCCAGACATAGCCGAAGGCCCGGCCGACATCCGGCGAATGCTCGAGCACGATGGGCGGCAGGTAGCGGTTCATCCAGCCGGGCTTCAGCATGGCGGCGGCGACGGCGAGATAGATCAGCGTCGGCTTGAACATGATGAAGCGGCTGTCGTGGGTGATCAGCGTCGCCCCGCCGAACACCACCACCAGGCCCAGGCTCAGCCACTGCATGGTGTCGATGGGGCGCCGCCGCGCCGCCTGATACAGCACCTGCGCCACGCCGGTGGCGATGCCGACGCCGGTGGCCAGGATGGCATTGTGGGTGAGGCTGTAGAGCGCCACGAAGAAGAGGGTGGAGAGCAGGTCGGCGGCGAGCCATTTGATGGCGTGGAAATAGTGCTTCACGGGACTGGACCTCGGCTTGGCGATGCGATGGCCCAGCGATGGCGGTCTCCCCTGTCCCCGTCGACCGCCTCTGCGTGGATGGCGGCCGCGGGTTCGTGAGCGGCCCGTCTCTACCGTTGGCGAAGCGTGAAATGACGCTATGAGTTGGGCATGCAGCCGCCCGTCGCCTACGACCTGTCCTCCCCCGCCGAATGGGCCCGGCGCCTGGCGGTCGGCACCGCCGGCGGCGTCTTCCTGGGCGCGGTCGGCGGTTTCGGCACCTTCATCGAGACGCCGCTGCCCGAACGCATGGCCGCCTGGCTGGTGATGTTCTGGGCCGGCACGGTGATCTATTCCCTGCTGGTCGGCCCGGCGATCCTCCATGGCCGGCGCTGGGGCGCGCCGCTGTGGGCCTGCGTCGCCCTGCCGGTGGTGGCGGGCGCCGTGCCGATGACGCAGGTGACCTTCCTGGCCACGACCCAGATCATGCACGTCGGCATGCGCCAGCCCTGGCTGGAGCGCTATTGGCAGGTGCTCATCGTGACCGCCCCCATCCTCGGCGGCTACGTCTTCATCCGAGCCCTCATGCAGCGCCGCCCCACGGGCGCCCTGCCCGCTCCGCACCCGATCCCCCAGTCCGAGCCGCAAGGCCGCCCTGCCCCCTTCCTGGCCCGCCTGCCGGCCCGGCTGGGCCGCGACCTGCAGTGCCTGGAGATGGAGGACCACTACGTCCGCGCCCATACTGCGCTCGGTTCCGACCTCATCCTCATGCGTATGCGCGACGCGGTGGCGGAACTGGACGGCTTGGAAGGCATGCAAACCCACCGGTCGTGGTGGGTGGCGCGCTCGGCGGTAGACCAAGCTGAAAGGCAAGACGGAGGCATGCGGCTGAAACTACGCAGCGGCGTCATCGTGCCGGTGGCGCGAGGCAAGGTCGCCGAGCTCAAGGCCGCGGGCTGGCTCGGCTAGTATCGTTGCGCCGCGCGCCGTGCTTATCATCATGCATGCGCCGCGCCCTATTCTCCTCAGCCTGTCTTCGGCTCACCACAGCGGGCATCGTTGCGGCAGCGGTGAGCGCTTGGCCCGTCGTCGCGAGTCCAGCGCGCCAACACTCCCATACCTACCTGCTGTCCGTGGTCATTCCCTTGAAGACTGGCCAGTACGTCAGCGACTTCAAGTTCGAAACCTGGGGCGTGGACGTCATTGCCGTCTGCCACTTCCCCCCTGGCTGGCGCATACGGGCCGGACGGGCGGCCACCTCCGATGGCGTGCTCGAGGGCGAAGCCAGCCAAGGCATCACCTTCCTCAGCGGCAAGCGGATGCGGGAATTGCGTGGCCTCTTCCTTGTCAGGCCGTATGGGGGCATCCAGCGCAAGGATATCGGATCGGTCCCCGCGACTTTTGCCGGGACGGCTACTATCGGCGGCTATGGTCCGCATGACGATGACCGCAAGATCAATCTGGACTATCGCAACCTTCACCTGACGCCAGCCAACCACTGCCCGGCGCCGTAGCGACGCCCGTAGAAAAGGCCCCGGATCTCTCCGGGGCCTTCTATCTTCCGGTCGGTTGGCGGTGAAGCCTACTCGACGATCTTGGCCACGACGCCGGCGCCGACGGTGCGGCCGCCTTCACGGATGGCGAAGCGCAGCTTCTCTTCCATGGCGATCGGGGTGATCAGCTCGACGTTCAGCTCGGCGTTGTCGCCGGGCATGATCATCTCCACACCTTCCTTCAGGTGCACGATGCCGGTCACGTCCGTGGTGCGGAAGTAGAACTGCGGGCGGTAGTTGGTGAAGAACGGGGTGTGACGCCCGCCCTCGTCCTTGGTCAGGATATAGGCCTCGGCCACGAACTTGGTGTGCGGGGTGATCGAGCCGGGCTTGCACAGCACCTGGCCGCGCTCGACGCCTTCACGATCCACGCCGCGAACGAGCGCGCCGATGTTGTCGCCGGCCTGGCCCTGGTCGAGCAGCTTGCGGAACATCTCGACGCCCGTCACCGTCGTCGAGGTCGTCGGACGGATGCCGATGATCTCCACCGTCTCGCCGACCTTGACGATGCCGCGCTCGACGCGGCCGGTCACCACC
>JAQGIP010000120.1 GCA_028291055.1 Caulobacter sp. | reverse complement strand
GAGCGCGCACGCGTCTCGCTCGGGATCCGCGCCCGCGCGGAAGCAGGCTGCGCCAGGGCCGCCCGGGCCCGCAAGGCGACGGGCGGCGCCTCGGTCACCACCACCACGGCCGGGCGCGCCGCCCAGGCCGAGCAGGCGAGGCCAAGGCCCAGCACCATCACCGCCGCGCTGCCCATAATCCGGCGCAGGCGGCCCGGCGTGCCGCGCGACAGCAGGCGGATGCGTTCGGCCAGCGGGTGGGCGGCCTGGGCCGGCCAATAGCAGCCCAGCGGCAGGGGACGGGCGGCCAGCTGGGTCTTCAGCATGGCCTCGGCATAGGAGCGCCGCGCGGTCGGATGGGCGGCCACCACCTGGGCGTCGCAGGCCAGCTCCTGGTCGATGCGCAGATAGCGCCCCAGCACATGGATCAGCGGATTGAACCAGCCGAGGCAGCAGGCCAGCGCCATCAGCGCATTGGCCGCCGGGTCCCAGCGGGCGATATGCATCGCCTCATGGGCCAGCACCACCTGCTGCTCGCGCGCCGTATAGCGCCCGGTGAAGTCGCGCGGCGTCACCACCCGGGGCCGCAGCACGCCCACCACCGCCGGCCCCGCGCGCCCGGCCCGCACCGCGCGGCCGAACTGCAGCTGGCGCCACGCCAGCCAAGCCAGGCTGGCCACCGCGCCGGCGGCCCACAGTCCGCCCAGCAGCAGCCAGGGATCGACCGCCGCCTGGATCATCATATTGGGCCCGCCGGAAATGGGCATCACCGCGTCCATCACCGCCAGCGGCTGCGCCTGGATGGTCATCGTCCGCGCGGGCGCCAGCATGGCCAGCGCGGCGAGGGGCGCCAGCGACCACAAGCCATAGGCGATGCGCGCGCCGAACAGACGCCGGGCGAGCAGGCGCAGGGCCATGACCAGGACGACGGCCACCGCCACCGCTCCGTTGACCCGCAGCAGGAGGTGCAGGGCGTCACTCATCTTCGAGGTCCGCGATCAGCTTCTTGAGCAGCGGGATGTCTTTCGGCGTCAGGGCGCGGTGCTCGGCGAAGTGGGCGACCAGGGGCGCGGCTTCGCCGTCGAACAGGCGGTCGACCAGGCTCTGGCTCTCGTCGCGGACGTAGGTCTCGCGCGAGATCAGGGGGCGATAGAAGTAGCCCTGGGGTTCACGCGCGCCCTCGATGGCGGCCTTGTGCAGCAGCCGGGTGATCAGGGTCTTGACGGTGCCGGGAGCCCAGCCCTGCTCATCGCCCACCTCGGCCACGATGCCGTCGGGGGTCAGGGGCCCGCGCCGCCACAGAGCCTCCATGATCTGGCTTTCCGCGCCCGATATCTTCATCGCTCGAAGGGCCTCGCCGTCTGCATTACCGAAAATACACGTGTACTCTAGCGCAAAATACGGTTGTAACATAGCCCGTCGGCCGTGAATTTCCCACGGTCCGTGTTCGAGGGGACCAGCAGGTGAAACACTATCTGGCTTGGGCGGCGCTGGCCGCTGCCGTCCCTTCGCTCGCCCTGGCCCAGGCAGCCGCGCCGCCGAAGCCCGCGCCCGCTCCGGCTCCCGCCGACAAGGATGCGCCGAAGGTCGGCGAGGTGGTGGTCACCGGCCAGACCGCGCCGCCGGTGCGCACCTCCATCGACCGGCGCAGCTACAGCGTCTCCGGCGACCTGCAAGCCCAGTCGGGCTCGGTAGCCGACGCCCTGCGCAACATCCCCTCCGTCGAGGTCGATGTTCAGGGCAATTTGAGCCTGCGCGGCGACCCCAATGTCACCATCCTGATCGACGGCAAGCCCTCCAGCCTGTTCCAGGGCGACAACAAGGCGCAGGCGCTGCAACAGCTGCCCGCCGACCAGATCGACCGGGTGGAGGTGATCACCAACCCCTCCGCCGAGTTCCGCGCCGACGGCTCGGGCGGCATCATCAACCTGGTGACCAAGAAGGCCAGGGGCGCGGGGCGCACCGGCTCGCTGCGACTGAACCTGGGCAGCGGCCACCGCGCGGTGGCCGGCGCCAGCGTCGGCTACAATTCCAAGAAGCTGACCCTGGCCGGCGACCTGGGCTACCGCCACGACACCCAGAAGCTGGCTATGGACGAGGACCGCCGGCGGCTGGTCGCCGGCGGCTTCGACGACACGCTCCAGCAGCAGACCACCCACTTCCTCGTCGACAGCTATACCGGTCGCGCCGCGGCCGACTATGACCTCGACGCCGTCACCCGCCTGAGCGGCCAGGCCCGTTTCAATGTGGTGAAGTTCGACCTGGACAGCCTCGCCCACTTCAACGGTGAAGACCCGCTGGGCGCGTCCACCAGCGCCTTCAACCGCACCCTCGACATCCATCAGCAGCGGGCCAACGGCCAGGTCTCGGCCGGCCTGCGCCGCAAGTTCAAGGGCGCCGGCCACGATTTCTCGCTGAACTTCAGCTACGACTTCACCAACGACGACCGCGTGCGATCAGGACAGACGCAGAGCCTGCTGCCCGCCGCGCCCGACGCCTTCGACCAGCAGCGCATCGACAACCGCCTGACCCAGGCCGATCTGAAGGGGGACTATGTCCACCCCATGGACGGCGGCGTCACCCTGAAGCTGGGCTTCGATATCCAGCGCGACGACAACCGCTACAACAACCGCGGCTATCGGGGCCCGGCCGCCGGGGCGCTGACGCCCGACGCGGCGCTGACCAACCTCTTCCTCTATCGCCAGACGCTCAGTCAGGCCTATGTCACCTATGAGCACCCGTTCGGCCCGTTGACGGTGCTGGCGGGCCTGCGGGTGGAGGACGCCCACCTCGACCTGACCCAGGTCACGCAAGGGCTGCACAATACCAACGACTATGCGCGGCTCTATCCGACCCTGCACCTGGCCTGGAAGCTCGACGACAACCAGCAGATCACCGCCAGCTACAGCCACCGCGTCCAGCGGCCGGGGCCGGAGGAGTTCAATGCCTTCCGCTTCCTGATCGACCCGCTCAACTACCGCGCCGGCAACCCGGGCCTGAAGCCCCAGGAGACCCATTCGCTGGAGCTGGGCTACCAGCTGCACAAGGGCCCGGCCCTCTATCTGGCCACCCTCTATTACCGCGAGAACTACAACGGCGTGGCCGACGTGGTCACCGACCTGGGCGGCGGCGTCTTCCTGACCAGCCGCGCCAACCTGGCCCAGAGCCGCAACGGCGGCATGGAGCTGGTCGCCAATGGGCGGCTGTCGAAGACCCTCAGCTATAATCTGAGCGGCAACCTGTTCTGGAGCCAGCTGGACAGCCTGGGCCCGGGCTTTCCGGCCGCACGCTCCATCGTCACCGCCTCGGGGCGCGGCAACATCAACTGGCAGGTCACCGGCGCCGACCTGGTCCAGGTCAACTTCTTCGTGCTGGGCAAGCGGCTGACGCCGCAGGGCTACGGCGAGCCCATCTACGGCCTGAACCTCGGCTATCGCCACAAGATCACCGACCACGTCGCCTTCGTGATGACGGTCCAGGATGCGCTCGGCACCTTCAAGGACCGTCAGGTGATCGACACCGCCACGCTGAAGACCACCACCGAACGCAACTTCGATTCCCGCATGGTGCTGGTGGGCTTCACCTGGACGTTCGGCGGCGGCAAGCAGCGCGACCCGGGCTTCGACTTCCAGAGCGGCTCGGCGCCGCCCCAGTAGGGGCTTGGGCCGGTCCGGCATTCATGGACTGGGGTTAGTCCCAACGGCGTTGCTGGAATTTGACTCAGCCTATGCGGCGCCCCGGAGGCGGCCGTTTGTTGGTCATGTCTTGCTGCTTGCGGCCAGCCGGGGCTGAAACCGACCCGCCCGAGAAAAATTCGGGCGCGTGTCGCAAGGCCCGGCGGCCGTTCGTTCCTAGGGACAGGACGCGGGTGGAAGCGGATAACGCGAAAGCCCGGCGCCCTGATCCCTGTCACGCTGGGCGGCCTCATGCCGTCGTCAGGAGCCCGCCCATGATCCCCACCATCACCGCCTTCAAGGCCTCGCCCGATCGCGGCCGGGGACTGGCGCGCGACATGCGCGTCCGCTGGGCGCTCGAGGAAGTCGGCCAGCCCTATGAGGTGCGGCTGGTGACGTTCGAGGAGATGAAGCAGGCCGCGCACCTGGCGCTGCACCCCTTCGGCCAGATCCCGACCTATGAGGAGGGCGATCTGGCCCTGTTTGAATCGGGCGCCATCGTCTTCCACCTCGCGCAGCGGCATGCGGGCCTGCTGCCGTGCGACGCCGGCGCCCGCGCGCGCGCGGTCACCTGGATGTTCGCCGCGCTCGCCACCGTGGAGCCGCCGATCGTGGAGCGCTCCATGGCCATCCTGACGGAGAGCGACAAACCCTGGGCGGGGGAGCGCCATGCCATGCTCGAGGCCCGCATCCGCGCCCGCCTGGACCCGCTTTCCACCCGCCTCGGCGACGCCGACTGGCTCGACGGCGACTTCAGCGCCGGCGACGTGATGATGGTGCATGTGCTGCAAAGACTGGGCGGTTCGGGCCTCCTGGAGGAGCACCCCAACCTCGCCGCCTATATCGCCCGCGCCGAAGCACGCCCCGCCTACCGGCGCGCGTTCGAGGCCCAGTATGCGGTCTTCGTCGCCGCGTCGGCCGGCGCGTAGTCCTACCGGAGATGGGCGCGAGGCGGAGAGCGGATCATCCCGCCGAGGGCAGGCGCATCTGTCGGGGCGCGGCATCACGCGCGTCCGGCCCCGTCACGCGGGCGATCGCCTCCAGCAGCTTCGCGGCGTCGATGGGCTTGCCCACGTGATCATCCATGCCGGCCTCCAGGCAGCTGGCCACCTGTTCGGGCAGCACGCTGGCGGACAGGGCGATGATGGGCGTATGGGCCGAGCCTGGGCGTTCCAGCCGCCGGATGGCGCGGGCGGCGGCCAGGCCGTCCATAACCGGCATATGGACGTCCATCAGGATCACGTCGAAGGCCTGGCGGCCGGCCATGGCCACCGCCTCCGCCCCGTCGATGGCCATGGAAACCTCAATGTCGAAGGGCGACAACAGGGCCGCGACCAGCTCGCGGTTGACGGCGACATCGTCGGCCACCAGCACCCGCAGGGCCCTTTCGGCGCTCTCGAACCGGTCCGTCGTGACGGGGGCGGCCAGGGGCGCGGCGGCCGTGGCCAGGTCCAGTTCGAACCAGAAGGTCGAGCCCTTGTCCGGCGCGCTCTCCGCCCCGATGCGGCCGCCCATCAGCTGGACGACCCGCTGGCAGATGGCCAGGCCCAGGCCCGATCCGCCGAACCGGCGCGACACCGACCCATCGGCCTGCACGAAGCGGCCGAACACCCGGCCGAGCTGCTCCTGCGTCATCCCGATGCCGGTGTCGGCCACCTCGATCCGAAGCGTGACCCGGCCGGCGTCGACGGGGGTCTGGCCGACGGTGACCGAGACCACCCCGCCCTCGCTGAACTTCAGGGCGTTGCCCAACAGGTTGAGCAGGACCTGGCGGACCAGAGTGATGTCGCCGTTCACCCATCCCGGACCGTCCTGGCCGCGCACGTCCAGGGTGATCGAGCGTCCCTCGGCCTCAAGGCTCAGCAGGGCGGCCATCGACCGCGCCAGCTCCAGGGGGTCGAAGGGCGAGAGCACGAGGTCGACGGCGCCTGATTCCAGGCGGGAATAGTCCAGCACATTGTTGATCACGGCCAGCAGGGCGCAGGCCCCGTCGTTGGCCAAGGTCGCGAAGCGAGCGTGTTCCGGGCTCAGCCCCGAGGCCTCGCGCAGAAGCCGGGTAAAGCCCACGACGGCGTTCAGCGGGGTGCGCAACTCGTGGCTCATGTTGGCCAGGAAGTCGGATTTCGCGGCCGACGCGGCCTCCGCCTTCTCCTTGGCCCGGGTCAGTTCCTGTTCGAGGGTCTTGCGCGCGGTGATGTCGCGCGACACCGTCACCAGCTCCAGAGGGCCGTCAGCGCCGTTGACGGCGGCGCGGGTCATGGTGGTCTCCGCCCAGATCAGCCGGCCGCCCTTGCCAACCATCCGGCATTCCATCGTCACCTCGCCGCCCTCCCGGGCAATCTCGAAGGCCGCGACCGCCATCCGCTCCCGGTCGTCGGGGTGGATGATGACGGCCAGGCCCAACTCCGCCAGTTCATCGGCGGTATATCCAGTCATCCGCTGGGCCGAGGCGGACAGGTAGAGGCGCTTGCCGTCGAGGCCGGTGCGGGCGATCACGTCGGACACCGTGTCGGTGATGATGCGGAACTGGGCCTCGCTGACCCTGAGCCGGCGCTCGGCCGCCAGGGCGGAGGGGATTTCCCGCGCCCGTCCAATGCCGAACAGCAGCAACAGGATCAGGCATATCGCCGTGGGAAGCAGGGCGACGGTGTCGAGACGGGAGTGGGCGACCACCACCGCCAGGGCGACCAGGGCGGGGCCCGCGCCGGCGAACAGGAAGGCCACGGCCGACTGGAAGGCCAGCAGCAGGCTCAAGGTGGCGACCGCCGTGACGATGACGGCCGCGCAGACCTGGGCGGCCGTCCCGCCCTGAACCCAGAGAAGGACGCTGAGCCCTAGCCAGTTGGCGCTCACGAGGGAAAAGTAGATGGCGAACGCCGTGCGGGTCACGTGACCCACCGGACGGCCGGCGAACTGGCCACGCGTGCACAGGACACCCCAGCCCTCCAGGGCGAGACCGACGGCGATCCAGATCAGGCATAGGCTCCATGGGGCCAGCAACAGGCACATGAGCCCGCCGCCGACGGTAACGGCCATTCGGCCCGCCCGGCTCTCATGGATACGGATGGCGGCCTCGTCGAGGCTGGCGGTGGACGGCACGCTTGCGGTTCCGATTGGGGCGGAGGGGGGAAGGGCCGCGACCAGCGCGATCGCAGGCCCGAGCTATGCGCCAACAGGGTTGCTCAATCCGCTAACGCACCCTGCGGCAGATTGACCATCGTGGCCCGAGGCGCGCGGCAGGGCGGCCTAGACCGCGCCGCCAATCCCCGCCACAACTGCGCGGTTAACCGCCGCTCGGGGGCCCAATGAACCGCGTTCTGACCTTCTTTGTCTTCTTCGCCATGGTGGCCGGCATCGCCGCCGGGTGGGGCATCAACCAGTTCGTGGACAAGAGCCAGATCCCGGAGGTGACGGGCTATCTGGGCATCATCACGGACCTGTTCCTGCGCGCCATCAAGATGATCATCGCGCCGCTGGTGTTCACCACCCTGGTGTCGGGCATCGCGCATATGGAGGATGCGGCGGCGATCCGGGGGGTCGGGTTCAAGACCATCGCCTGGTTCGTGCTGGCCTCCATCGCCTCGCTGACCATCGGGCTGATCATGGTGCATCTGCTGCATCCGGGCGTGGGGCTGGTGCTGCCCAATCCCGGCCCGTCGAGCTTGGGCAAGGTGGATGTCGCCACCTTCACCCTGAAGGACTTCGTCACCCACCTGATCCCGACCTCGATCTTCGACGCCATGGCCAAGAACGAGATCCTGCAGATCGTGGTGTTCTCGGTGCTGGTGGGCACGGCGGTGTCGGCCATCGAGCACCGCGCGCCGGCCGTCATGGCCGTGGTCGAGCAGGGCGCGGCCATCATGCTGAAGGTCACCGGCTATGTGATGCTGACCGCGCCCTTCGCCATCTTCGCGGCCCTGGCCTCCTCGGTAGCCAGCCATGGCATCAAGGTGCTGAGCACCTATGCCCAGTTCGTGGGCGGCTTCTATCTGTCGCTCGGCGTGCTGTGGACGGCCTTCTTCCTGGTCGCCGTGCTGGCCGTGGGCAGGCGGGCCTGGGCGCTGTTCATGGCGGTGCGCAACCCGACCCTGCTGGCCTTCTCCACCGCCAGTTCCGAGGCCGCCTATCCGCGCACGCTCGAAGGGCTGGTCAAGTTCGGCCTGCCCCGCAGGATCGTCAGCTTCGTGCTGCCGCTGGGCTATTCGTTCAATCTGGACGGATCGATGATGTACTGCACCTTCGCGACCCTGTTCATCGCCCAGGTCTACAACATCCACCTGTCGATCCAGCAGCAGATCCCCATGCTGCTGCTGCTGATGGTGACGTCGAAGGGCATGGCGGGCGTGCCGCGCGCCTCGCTGGTGGTGATCTCGGCCACCCTGACCTTCTTCCACCTGCCGCAGGCGGGGCTGCTGCTGATCCTGGCGGTGGACTTCTTCCTCGACATGGGCCGTTCGGCCACCAACGTGGTCGGCAACTCCGTCGCCGCGGCCGTGGTCACCCGGCTGGAGGGCAAGCGGGGCCTGGTTGAGGACGAGCCGGCGGCGGTCTAGGGCTAGCTTGGACTGTCCGGATCGCTGCCGGCGTCCGAAAGGTTTGTCCACGAACCACACGAACCACACCAACGCCTTCCGGCAAGGGCGGTGCGCGGCGCCGGCCTCCTCGAAGGAATGACCACCAAGATCACCAAGCACACCAAGGCGCCTGAGCCGGTTTCGCGACGCTCCCGCTAGGGGCGTTCGCCCGCAGAGCGGGCCGTTTAACCTCCCGCCGGAGCACCACCCGCCCCCCACCCGGTGGCGTACTTGGTGACCTTGGTGGTCTCCCTAGATGGAGCGCTTGGTGACCGCCCCCACCTACCCGGATAGCGTTGGTGTGGTTCGTGTGGTTCGTGGATAAATCCTTGCAGCAGTCGACCAGGGCTCAACCCTCAATCAGCGGGCCTTGACCCAGTCCGGCCCGCACAGGTCGTCCTGCATCTTGGCGAAGGCCTCCTTGCCGACGTCTTCCTGGCGGGTGGTCTTGCCCTTGCGGATGATCACCGGGGTGACGACGGGGCGCTGGCCCTTGGGCGTGTCCTTGGGCGCGGCGTAGGCGCAGACGATCTCCTCACCGTTGACCTGGTTGCGCACCACCCAGCGCAGTTCGGTGGCGCCGCCGGCGGGGCCGAGCGTCTGCTGCACCGTCTTTTCCGCCTGTTTTCGGCTGGCGGTGAAGGCGCGGTCTTCCTTCGACTCGCAGGCGGCGAGGGTGAGGGCCAGCAGGGCGAAGGGGATCAGCTTGGCGGACATGGGCGGAGTGTCGCCGCTGGAAGCGCCCTTGGCCAGCCTCCCCCCGACGGCGCTGGGCGCGCCTGTGGGGAGGGGCAAGTTTCGGCGTCTATTCCGCCGGCAGGATGTTTTCCGAGCGCTTCGACATCATCGAATCGAAGTTGGACCACACGCCGTCCGCGCCATGCCATTGGCCCTTGGTCGCGGCCTTGGAATATTCGGTGGAGCGGGCTTCGAAGAAGTTGGCGTGTTCGACGCCCGACAGCATCGACTGCAGCCAGGGCAGCGGGTTTTCCTTCACGCCGTAGACTTCCGGCAGTTTCAGCTGGCGCAGGCGCCAGTCGGCGATGAAGCGGATGTAGCCCTTGATGTCTTCCGGGGTCATGCCCTGGACCTCGCCCGCCTCGAAGGCCAGGTCGATGAAGCGGTCTTCCATGGTGACCACGGTCTTGCAGCAGTCGACGATGTCGTCGGCCACGGACTTGGTCACCGCGCCGGTCTCGGCGTTGAAGGCGTGGTAGAGCTTGATGACGCCCTCGCAGTGCAGGCTCTCGTCGCGCACCGACCAGGAGACGATCTGGCCCATGCCCTTCATCTTGTTGAAGCGCGGGAAGTTCATCAGCATGGCGAAGGAGGCGAAGAGCTGCAGGCCCTCGGTGAAGCCGCCGAACATGGCCAGGGTGCGCGCGATGTCGGCGTTGGTCTCGACCCCGAACTTTTGCATGAAGTCGTGTTTGTTCTTCATGGCCTCATATTCCATGAAGGCGCCGAACTCGGCCTCGGGCATGCCGATGGTCTCGAGCAGCAGAGCGTAGGCCGCGATATGGATGGTCTCCATATTGGCGAACGAGGCCAGCATCATCTTGACTTCAGTCGGTTTGAACACCCGGCTGTAGCGTTCCATG
>JAQGIP010000107.1 GCA_028291055.1 Caulobacter sp. | reverse complement strand
GAAGAGGCCGCCACCGCCGCCAAGGCCGCCGCCGCCATCATGGGCATGAACAACGTCTACTACCGCTCGCTGCACCTGATCTCCAACCCCGAGTACAAGACCCTGCCGGCGCGGCTGCGCATGAACCTGCTGGCCAATCCGGGCGTCGACAAGGTCGACTTCGAGCTCTGGTCGGTGGCGGTCTCAGCCATCAACGGCTGCGGCATGTGCCTGGACAGCCACGAGGCCGAGCTGAAGAAGCACGCCGTGCCCGCCACCAACATCCAGGCGGCCCTGCGCATCGGCGCCGTGGTCAACGCGGTCAGCCGCGTGACGGCCGCGGAAGCGGCGGCGTAGACCCTCTTTCCCTCCCCTTTACGGGTGTTTGGACCGGGAACATCCGTGAAGGGGAGGGAAAGGCGCCTAAGCCGCCTCGAACCGCAGCGGCGCGCCCCAGAAGGCCTCGACCAAGCCATTCTGCGGCCCCGCCACGCCGGTGGTCAGGAAGCGCCGCACGCCCGTCTCACCCGCCACATATTCCGGCCGCCGTTCGAGATAGAGCGATAGCGCATCCGCCGTCGCTTGCGGCTGGTGGATCAGGGGCGTGCCAACGGGCAGGGCGGCGCGGAACATGTCCGCCACCATCTCATAGTGGGTGCAGCCCAGGATGGCCCGATCCGGCATACGGCCGACGCGGGTCGCCAGCTGCTTGACGTGCTTTTCCACTTCGCTGGCCAAGGCCACCGCCCCCGCACCCTCCTCGATCATCCGCGCGAGGTTCGGGCACGGCTCGGAAAACACCGCCACGTCCTGACGCCGCTTGTCGATCTCGATCTCGTAGACGCGGCTGCTGGCCGTGCCGGGCGTGGAGAACACCCCCAGGATGTCGACCTTCTCCACCTTGTCGCTTAAGCGCTCGGCCTCGTGTTCCCACGGAAGCCCTGTGGCCGCTTCGATGGTCGGCACGATGATACCCAGAACATTCAGCGGCCGGCCTTGTTCGCGCCGGTATCCGGGCAGCCAGGTCTGCTGCAGCCTCCGCAGTGCGATCGCCGAGGCCGTGTTGCAGGCCAGCACGATAAGGTCCGCGCCCTCCTCGAACAGCCGGATGCAGCCCGCCTTGGTCAGCTCGACGATCTCCTCGCCGGGCCGCCCGCCATAGGGGGCGTTGGCCTGGTCGGCCAGGTAGATCAGGTCCGCCTGGGGAAGCCGCTCCACCAGGGCGCGGTGCACGGTCAACCCGCCCACGCCGGAATCGAAAACGCCAATAGCCATGGCGTTTGTCTATCGCCGCGCAGGCTCATCGTCCATTCGCGCGACCGCCATTGCGGTTCCATTACACGCGGTTCATGTGACGCGGGCGTCATCAGGCCCTAGGGTCCCCGCAACAAGACCTTCATCGGGAGCTACCAAGCGTGAATCGACGCCATCTGCTGACCGCCTCGACGGCCCTGGCCGCCGCCGCCGCCTTCGACCCCGCCTTCGCCGCCACCAAGGGAAAGAAATTGGCCACCGCCGCCACGGTCGGGAATCCGCTTCTGGCTCCGTGGACCGGGCCCTACGGCGGCCTGCCGCCCTTCGGCAAGTTCCAGGTCCCCCACTTCGAGCCGGCCCTGACCAACGGCATGGACATGGCGCGCAAGGAAATCGCCGCCATCGCCGCCAACCCGGCCAAGCCGACCTTCGCCAACACCATCGCCGCCCTGGAAGATTCCGGCCGCCCCGTCGGTCGCGCCTTCTCCATGTTCGGCGTCTTTGCCTCCACCATGGACGACAAGCCCATGCAGGCCGTCGAGCAGAAGGTGGCCGGCCCGGCCGCCGCCTTCGGCGACGAAGTCACCCAGAACGTCGCCCTCTTCGCCCGCATCAAGGCCGTCTATGACGCGCGCGAAACCTCGGGCCTGACCGCCGAACAGAAGCGCCTGACCTGGGTCACCTACAACCGCTTCGCCCACTCCGGCGCGGACGTCAGCGCCGCCGACAAGCCGCGCCTGACCCAGATCAACCAGCGCCTGGCCACCCTCTACACGACCTTCAGCCAGAACGAGTTGTCGGACGAAGAGACCTACACCCTGGTCATCGACAAGAAGGAAGATCTGGCCGGCCTGCCCGACAGCCTGATCGCCGGCGCGGCCCAGGCGGCCGAGGGCCACAAGATGCCGGGCAAGTGGGTGATCACCAACACCCGCTCCTCCATGGAGCCCTTCATCACCTATTCGACCAACCGCGCCCTGCGTGAAAAGGGCTGGCGGATGTGGATCAGCCGCGGCGACAACGGCGACGCCCACGACAACAACGGCATCATCGTCGAGATCCTGCAGCTGCGCGCCGAGAAGGCCAAGATCCTGGGCTTCCCGACCCATGCCCACTGGATCACCGCCGACAACATGGCCAAGACCCCCGACGCCGCCATGGACCTGATGCTGAAGGTCTGGAAGCCCGCCGTGGCCCGCGTCCACGAGGAAGTGGCCGACATGCAGGCGGTCGCCGACAAGGAAGGCGCCGGCATCAAGATCGCGCCCTGGGACTACCGCTTCTATTCGGAGAAGGTGCGCAAGGCGAAGTACGACCTCGATCAGAACGAGGTGAAGCCCTACCTCCAGCTTGAGAAGATCCGCGAGGCCATGCACTGGGCCGCCGGCCAGCTCTACGGCTTCCACTTCACCCTGCTGCCCACCGTCAAGGGCGCCCACCCCGACGTGCGCGCCTATGAGGTGACGCGCGGCAAGGAGCTGGTCGGCCTGTGGTACTTCGACCCCTATGCGCGGGCCGGCAAGCAGTCGGGCGCCTGGATGAACGAGTACCGCACCCAGGAGAACTTCAAGGGCAAGGTCACGCCCATCGTCTCCAACAACTGCAACTTCGTGAAGGGCAAGCCCGGCGAGCCGGTGCTGATCTCCTGGGACGACGCCTCGACCATGTTCCACGAGTTCGGCCACGCCCTGCATGGGCTGAACTCCAACGTCCACTACACCACCCTGGCCGGCACCAACGTGGCCCGCGACTTCGTGGAATTCCCCAGCCAGCTCAACGAGCACTGGCTGCCCACCAAGCAGGTGCTGAGCCAGTTCGCCGTCCACTATCAGACCGGCAAGTCGATGCCCGCCGAACTGTTGGCCAAGATCGAAAAGGCCCGCACCTTCAACCAGGGCTTCGACACCGTCGAATATCTGGCCAGCGCGATCGTCGACATGAAGGTCCACCTGGCGGGCTCCGCCAAGATCGACCCCAAGGCCTTCGAGCGTGACACCCTCAAGGAGATCGGCATGCCGGAAGAGATCGTCATGCGTCACCGCATGCCGCACTTCGGGCACATCTTCTCCGGCGACGGCTACTCGGCCGGCTACTACGACTACATCTGGGCCGACACCCTGACCGCCGACGCGGCCGAGGCGTTCGAGGAAAGCCCCGGCGGCTACTACGACAAGGCCACCGCCAAGCGCCTGCACGACTGCATCATGAGCGTGGGCAACACCGTCCCCGCCGACGTCGCCTTCCGCAACTTCCGCGGCCGCGACGTCACCGTCGACGCCCTGATGCGCGATCGGGGGTTCCCGGCGCCGAAGAAGACGTAAGGGTCCGCTTCAACGGACCTCAAGATGGGGCGGGCGTCTTTGGGCGCCCGCCCTTTTTCTTGGCGTTCGGGCATGGGGCCGTACCCACTTGAAAGCGCTGCCCTAAACCATCCGCTCATCCCCGCGAAAGCGGGGACCCAGGCTTTTTAGCTGGCCAGGCAAAGCCCACCGACCCGGTCAGTACGAAGTGAATCCGCTCTCGGCTCGGCTCCTTGGTGTCCTTGGTGTGCTTGGTGGTCCAACCTGACCGCCCGAGCGGCCTCACCGACTCTCGAAGATCGAACACCAAGATCACCAAGAGCACGAAGGGGCAGTGGCTCTACGCTTCGCTCCCCGACCCGTCGGTAGAATCGGCGGGCCCTGGCGAAAAAGCCTGGGTCCCCCCCTTCGCGGGGATGAGCGGAAGTTTGGGGTCGGCGAACCGCTATCAAGCCTGGGCTAGGCTTTCACGGTCTTGGGTCCCAGCGTGGCCCGCGCGGCCAGAAACACGACCGGGATCAGGAAGAAGCACAGGTGGGCCCAGCCGTTCAGATCCCGCGCCTCCAGTACTAGGCCGATGCCGAAGCTGACGCCCGGCGCCATGGCGCGCAGGATGCGGTAGCCCCGCTCCCGGGCGGTCAGGCCGCCCATCAACCGCCCGCCGTCGCGCGAAGCGACCAGCACGAACACCGTCATCATCGTCGAGGTGGCGACCAGGATCGTGGAATAGACCTGCCAGACTGCCTTGCCGCCCAGCTGCTCGCCCAGCATGGCCGAGGCGAACGGCATCAGGGCCACCGGCAGCAGGAAAGCGATGTTGGACCAGGCCACCAGCCAGTCGAAATGGATCAGCCGCCGGGTGGTGCTGAGGTGGGCGATCCAGAAGATGCCCGACAGCGCGAAGCTGGCCACGAAGGCCACGAACTTCGGCGTCATGGCGCGCAAGCTGACCCACAGGTCGCCGGCCTCCAGGTCGGGCGGACGCAACTCCAGCACCAGCAGCGTCATGACGATGGCGAACACCGCGTCCGTGAAGAACAGCATCCGGTCCAGCATGCGCTTGTCGTGCGCCTCGTGCAGGGCGCGGCTCTCCGGGAAGGCGTCGTGTTCCGGATTGGCGTTCGCCGCCGCTATTGCCGTCTTTGCCCTGGCCATGCCTACCCCCGCGCGCCGTCAGGGCCAGCCTAGGCCAGGCGGGGGTCGCTCGGGAAGGGCTCGACGCCCTCGGCCGCCGGTTCGGCCAGCCCGCGCTGCACCACCAGCAACAGCACCGCCCCCAGCACCAGGGGCGCCACGGGCAGGTGCAGCCCCATGGCCAGGCTGCGCGAGGCCACCGGCAGCAGGAAGGCCGCCAGCATCACCGTCTTCTCCCAGGGCCTGAAGCCGCCCTTCGCCCCCTGGGCCAGCAGCCAGGCCAGCGGGAAGGCCAACAGGGTCAGGTCATAGTCCAACAGGAAGGGGCTGACGATCAGCCCCGCCGCGATCAGCGCCGCGCCCTCCGCCTCCGGGCGGTAGCGCTGCAGGTTCAGCCACGCCAGCACCGCCAGAGCGGCCAGGGCCACGCCGATCTGCAGGCCATAGGCCACCGACAGCGACCCGCCCCACAGCCGCACGGCGGCGAAGGTGCTCTGCATCTTGGCCGGATCGACCAGCCCCTGTTCGAGCGTCGCGCGCGCCAGCGCCGAACTGGCCGCGAAGGCGCGCCAGCTGTCGACGCCGAACACCAGCACCGACAGCCCCACCAGCGCCAGCGCCGTCACGGCGGCTGACAGGAAGGTGCTCCAGCGCCTGGCCGCGATCAGCGCGATCGGCACGGCGATGGCCAGGTGCGGCTTCCAGACCATGGCCCCGAAACACACCCCCGCCAGGATCGGCCGCGAGCGCAGCCACAGCGCGCCGGCGCCCATCAGCGCCCCGCTCAGAAACCCGTTCTGCCCATGGCCGATGTTGACGAACACGGCCGGAAACGCCCCGATGACCAGCCACCCGGCCTTCTCGCCCAGCCAGGCCCGCACGGCCTTGGCGTAGGCAAACCCGGTCACGGCCAGCCAGACCCCCAGGGAAACCAGATAGGGCAGGGCGGCCAGCGGCAGGCAGATCAGCAGATAGACCGGCGGATAGAAGAAGGCCGCATAGCCGGTGTCCTTGTGGGCGATCTCCGTCTGGGCCGCGTGGTGGGCGCCGGTGTTCCAGGCGTCCAGCGGATGGCCGCCCAAGGCCAGCTTCGAGGCCGCCCAGAAGCTGGCGAAGTCCGTGCCCAGCAGCTCCCCGCGCGGATCGAGACCCCCGTGCGCCACCGCCAGCCCGGTCAGCGCCACCAGCACCGCCAGCGTCGTGAAGAACAGCAGCCGCGCATAGATCCTGGCGCGCTCGGCATGCAGCCAGGCGGCCGTCCTGAGGATGTCGGTGATGCGCTGGAGCGGCCCCATGTCCCTTCATCGCGCCTTCAGGGTTAGCGGACCGTGACCGGCGCCGCCGAACTCGCAACCCCCTGTTGCCGACCCCGCATTGGCCGCCTTCCGCGAAAGACGTTTGGCGCCCCTTGATCCGTGCTAAGCACGCGAAATGTATCTCTTTCGCGCCTGCCACCTTCGTTCAGAGGGGCCCATCTCATGGTGACGTCGGCCGACAAGCCCGAACAGGTCGAACAGCTTCTGGACACGCCTGATCTTGCCGACGCGCTGGAAAGCGACCGGTTCAAACAATTCCTCGACCATGCGCCGGTGGCCATCGCCGTTTCCGAACTCGGGCCGTCCGAACGCATCGTCTTCGCCAACCTGGAATTCCAGAAGCTCATCGGCGAGGCCGCCTCGTCGATGATCGGCGGCCCCTGGGAGCGCCTGCCGGGTGTCGCCAGGGGCGGGGAGGACGCGCGCCGCCTGGGCGAGACCATCTCCGGCGACCGCGACTACATCGGCGCCTTCACCATCCCCCATGATGACGACGCCGCCGCCGACGTGGACGCCTGGTCGAACATCATCGAGGACGACGCCGGCAATCCGGTCTTCCGCCTCGTCGCCCTGGTCGCCACCGCGCGGCGCGAAGGTCCCGAGAGCGAGGCGCTGCTTCAGCTGGTCCAGGACAAGGACACCCAGCTGCTCGAGCTTCAGCATCGGGTGAAGAACAATCTCCAGATGATCACCGCCCTGATCCGGGCCGAGGCGCGGAGCCTGCCCGACAATGCGGCGGGCGAGCGGTTCGACCGCCTGGCCGGGCGGGTCCAGTCCCTGGCGCTGCTCTATCGCTCGCTGAACGAGGCGGGGCCCGAAGGCGCCGTCGATCTCGGCATCTATCTCAGCCAGATCGCCTCGGCCGTGATGCACGCCCATGCGGTCGAAGGCATCCACCTGGACCTCCAGGTCGATACCTGGCCGGTGTCGATCAATGTGGCCATGCCGGCCGGGCTGGTGGTCAACGAACTGCTGACCAACGCCCTGAAGCACGCCTTCGAGGGGCGCGAGGGGGGAACCATCTCCCTCCACAGCCTGGTCGATGCAAAGGGATGCAGCGTGGTCGTCTCCGACGATGGCGTCGGCCTGCCGGAAGGCGCCACCTGGCCCAAACCCGGCAAGCTGTCGGCCCTGATCGTGCGCTCCCTACTGCAGAACGCCAAGGCCCGCATCGAGGTCGAGTCCGCGCCCGGCCAGGGCATGAAGGTGACCATCCATTTCGCCGGCGAGGATGCGACGCCCGCCGCGGCGGACTGAGGCGGCGGGCGTCCATTCATTGACCCCGCGCGCCTTTTCCCCTAAGAGCCGCCGCTTCCGGCGCTAATCGTCATCAGCGCCCTCTACCGCCACGACCCCCAGGTCTTATCTGGGACGAGGGCGGCGAGGCCCTCCGTCCGCGTGATCGCGCACGGAGGTCGATGGCGTTTGGGCCTTAAGGAAGAAGAATGTTCGACGGACTTACAGAGCGGCTTTCCGGCGTCTTCGACCGGCTTGGCGGACGCGGCGTCCTTTCGGAAAAGGACGTGGCCGAGGCCCTGCGCGAGGTGCGCGTGGCCCTGCTCGAGGCCGACGTCGCCCTGCCGGTGGTCAAGGACTTCATCGCCAAGGCCCAGGAAGCGGCCTCCGGCGAAGTGGTCATCCGCTCGATCCGTCCCGCCGACCAAGTGGTCAAGATCGTCTACGACGGCCTGGTCGAGATGCTGGGCGGCGAGACCGCCGAGGACCTGAAGCTCGCGCTCAACCCGCCCTCGGTGATCCTGATGGCGGGCCTGCAAGGCTCGGGCAAGACCACCACCTCCGCCAAGCTGGCCCTGCGGTTGACCAAGCAACAGCGCCAGAAGGTGCTGATGGCCTCGCTGGACGTGCGCCGTCCCGCCGCCATGGAACAGCTGGCCCAGCTCGGCAAGCAGATCGAGGTCGAGACCCTCGCCATCATCCCGGGCCAGTCGCCCGCCGATATCGCGCGCCGCGCGCTCTCCGCCGCCAAACTGGGCGCCTTCGACGTCCTGATCCTCGACACCGCCGGCCGCACCACCCTGGACGAGGCGATGATGAGCGAGGCCGCGGAAATCGCGCGCATCGCTAACCCCACCGAAACCCTGCTGGTCGCCGACAGCCTGACCGGCCAGGACGCGGTGCGCACCGCCAAGGCCTTCCACGAGCGCCTGCCCCTCACCGGCCTGATCCTGACCCGGGCCGACGGCGATGGCCGCGGCGGCGCGGCGCTCAGCATGCGGGCCGTCACCGGCCTGCCGATCAAATTCCTCGGGACGAGCGAAAAGGTCGACGGCCTCGACGTCTTCGATGCGCGGCGCGTGGCCGGCCGCATCCTGGGGCAAGGGGACATTGTCGCTCTTGTCGAAAAGGCCTCCACCGACCTCGACGCCGCCAAGGCCGAGGCCATGGCCAAGAAGCTGGCCAAGGGCCAGTTCGACCTGGAGATGATGGCCGACCAGCTGGCCCAGATGCAGAAGATGGGCGGCATGCAGGGCATCATGGGCCTGCTGCCCGGGGTCCAGAAGGTCAAGAAGCAGATCGCCGAGGCCAACATCGACGAGCGCATGTTCGCCCGCCAGCAGGCGATCATCGGCTCGATGACCAGGCAGGAACGCCGCAAGCCCGACATCCTGGCGGCCAGCCGCAAGCGCCGCATCGCCGCCGGCGCCGGCGTCGACGTGGCCGAGATCAATCGCCTCCTCAAGCAGCACCGCCAGATGGCCGACGCCTTCAAGATGATGGCCAAGGACGGCGGCCGCGGCTTTGCCCGCATGGCCGGCATGATGGGCGGCGGCGGCATGGACCGCATGAAGGCCATGGGCGGCGGCAAGCCGGCCCTGCCTCCCGGCGGCATGGGCGGCGGTCCACAAGGCGGCCCCTCAGAGGCCGACCTCGCGAAACTCCAGGACCTGATGGGCGGCCAAAAGCCTCCCGGCGGTCTCAATCTTCCCGGTCTGGGCGGCGGTCTGCCCCCCGGCTTCAACCCGTTCAAGAAATCCTAGAACACACCCCTAAGGACTAAACAGAATGCTGAAGATCCGTCTCGCCCGTGGCGGCGCCAAGAAGCGCCCCTACTACTCGATCGTCGTCGCCGACAGCCACTCGCCCCGCGATGGCCGCTTCATCGAGAAGGTGGGGTCCTACAATCCCCTGCTGAAGAAGGACGACGCCAACCGCGTGGTCCTGAAGCTGGAATCCATCCAGGCCTGGATCGCCAAGGGCGCCCAGCCCACCGACCGCGTCGCGCGCTTCCTGAGCCTGCAAGGCGTCGGGACCTGGGCCCACGGCAACAACCCCCAGAAGGGCACGCCGGGCGTGAAGGCCAAGGAACGCGCCACCGAGCGTGAACAGCGCGAGACCGACCGCGCCGCCGCCGCCGCCGAACTGGCCGCCAACCCGCCCGCGCCCGAGCCGGAACCCGTTGTGGAAGAAGCTGCTCCTGAAGCCGCTCCCGAAGCCGTGACCGAAGAAGCCCCGGCCGCTGAAGCCGCTGCCGAAGAAGCGCCTGCCGCCGAAGAAGCGCCCGCCGCTGAAGAGGCCCCCGCCCCCGAAGCTGCCGCCGAAGCCGCTCCGGCCGAAGCTGAAGCCCCCGTCGAAGCCGCCCCCGTCGAAGCCGCCCCCGTCGAAGCCGAAGCCTCCGCCGACCCGCAGGCCGATGCGCCCGCCGAGCCGGAAGCCGACAAGCCGGCCGAAGGCTAAGCGGCTATGGGCGGCGAGAGCATGATCCTCGTCGCCCGCGTGGCCGGCGCCTTCGGCGTCAAGGGCGAGGTGCGTATCACCACCTTCACCGAAGACCCGCTGGCGGTGGCCGGATACCGCGAGCTGAAATCCCAGGACGGTGGGCCCGCGCTCACCGTCCTGTCCGCGCGCGTGGCGAAGGGCGGCGTCGTCGCCCGCGCCAAGGACGTGGACACCAAGGAAGCCGCCGACGCCATCCGGGGCCTGGCCCTCTATGTGGCCCGCGCCGACCTGCCCCAGCCCGACGAAGACGAATTCTACCTCACCGACCTGGTCGGCCTGACCGTGGTGACGCCTACCGGCGAGACCCTCGGCCGCGTCAAGACCGTCCAGAACTTCGGGGCCGGCGACATCATCGAGGTCGACCCCCAGGCGGGCGGCCAGACCTGGTACCTGCCCTTCACCCGCGACGCCGTCCCCAGCGTGGACATCGCCGGCGGCAAGATCGTCGCCACACCGCCGCAAGAGGTGGAGTAGGGCGCCAGACGACGGCGCCCGCTAATCCGCCCCGACCGTCCCGCGCGCCCCTTCGCCGATCGCCGTGCGCACCGCCCGCTCCAGGTCGTCGATCTGGAAGGGCTTCCTCAGCACCCGCTCGGGGTCGATGACCTTGTGCACGGCCTCCATGTCCGCATAGCCGGTGGCCAGGATGATCGGCAGGTCGGGCGCCTGGGCGCGGGCCGCGTTGATCACCTCCACCCCGTTCAGGCCCGGCATGGCGAAGTCGACGATCAGCAGGTCCGGCCGAGCCTCGGCCAGCCGCTCCAGCCCCTCGCGGCCGTGCGAGGCCTCGGTCACGCCATAGCCCAGCATCTCCAGGCATTCGACGATGAAGCGCCGCACCCCGGCGTCGTCCTCCACCACCAGCACCCGCTCCAGCGGCCCCTTGCGCCGGCCGGCGGCAACCGGCGCGACGGCCACGCTCGCCTCCAGGGCGCGCGCCACCGGCAGCCAGATCTCCACCGTCGTGCCCCGGCCCTCGACGCTGTCGATCCGCACCGTGCCGCCCGACTGTTGGGCGATGCCATAGACCTGGCTGAGCCCCAGGCCGGTGCCCTTGCCCATCGGCTTGGTGGTGAAGAAGGGGTCGAACACGCGGTCCAGCAGGGCCTTGGGGATGCCCGTGCCGGTGTCGCTCACCTTCACCACCACATAGTCGCCGGGCCGCAGGCCGCTCTGCGACGACGCCGCCTCGCAGCCGCTGGCGATGGTCAAGCCGCCGCCGTCCGGCATGGCGTCGCGGCCGTTGATGGCCAGGTTGAGGATGGCCAGCTCCACCTGATTGGCGTCGGCCATGGCCCACAGGTCGCGCGGGTCCAGCCGGATGGCGATCTCGTAGGTCGGCCCGATGGCCCGGGCCAGCAGGTCGGTCATGCCCTGGATCAGCCCGTTGATGTCCACCGGCGTCAGCGTCAGCCGCTGGGTGCGCGAAAACGCCAGCAGTTGCCGTGTCAGCTTGGCCGCCCGGTCGGACGCCTGCAGCGCGAAGTCCGACAATCGTGAGATGCGTTCGTCGGTGGCGCGGCGCTGGATCAGTTCCAGGTTCCCGCCGATCACGGTCAGCAGGTTGTTGAAGTCGTGGGCGATGCCCCCGGTCAGCTGGCCCACCGCCTCCATCTTCTGGCTCTGGACAAGGGCCGCCTGGGCCCGCTCGCGCTCGGCGATCTCCTGCATCAACTGGTCGTTGGCCCGGGCCAGTTCGACCGTGCGCTGGCCGATCCGCGTCTCCAGGGTGGCGTTCAGCTGGCGCAGGCTCTCCTCGGCGGCGGCCAGGGCGTTCAGCTGCCGCTCGGCCTCATATTGCCGCCGCCGCCCCCGCAGCGCCGAGGCCACGGCGCTGGTCAGGGTCTCGCCGTGGATCGGCCGTTCCAGCACCACCACATTGCCCAGCTGCTCCAGCCTGTGCAGCGCGCTCTGCGGCCGGCGGCCCGAGCGCTTGGTGGCCAGCAGGATGAAGGGGAAGTCCGACCAGGCCGGCTGGCGCTCCAGCCAGCGCGCCAGGCCATGGCGATCGGTTTCGGCCAGCGATTCCTCGGTGACCAGCGCCGCCCCCGCGCCCGCCGCCATCTCGTCGGCCAGCGCGTCGCCGCTGGAACAGCGGTGGCAGTCATAGCCGCTGCGCCCGAGCAGCTGCTCCAGGACCGGCGCGTCGCGCCCGCGCAGGGCCAATAGCAGGATGCGTTCCGACACCCGCTAGCCCTCGGTCGCGATCAGGGCCGTGCCGCCGTGATAGGCGGGCGCCCCGGTCAATATCCCCTCGAAGTCGGCCAGCGGCTCGCCCACCAGGATGCCGCTGCTGCTGAGCTTGAATTCGCGGATCGAGGCCTCGTGCGGCGTCACCCGGCTCTTGGCCACCGACACGGCCTTGAAGATATTGCCGTGGGCCTCGAAGTAGCGGAACAGCACGATGCCGTCCGACAGGTAGGAAAGATCGATGTCGGAGCGCACGTCGCCGATGATGCCGTGCTGGCCCAGCACCAGCAGGGTGATGATCCCCAGTTGGTTCAGGTAGCTCAGCAGCTCATGCATCTGCAGCAGCAGGTACTTCTCGCCCGGCATCGACTGCAGGAAGGCGTTCAGGCTGTCGATGACCAGGAAGGTGACCCCCTCCTCCTCCACTGCGCGCCGCACCCAGCTGGCGAACTCGCCGGGCGACAGCTCCGCCGGATCGATCTGGAAGACCTGCAGCTGGCCTGAGTCGATATGGGGCTGCATGTCCATGCCCAGCGAACGGCCCCGCGCCAGGAAGGTCGGGATGCCCTCGTCGAACAGGTAGTAGGCGGCCTTCTCCCCGCGTTCGAGCGCCGCCAGGCCGGATCGCATGGCCGTGCTGGTCTTGCCGACGCCCGAGGGGCCGCTCAGCAGGGTGTTGGTGCCGGGCGCCAGGCCGCCGCCCAGCATCTCGTCCAGCTGTCTCACGCCCGTGGTGACGAGGTCGCCGGTGAAGGGCCGGTGGTGGTCGGCCGCGATCAGGCGCGGGAAGACGTTGACCCCGCCCGTCTCGATGACGAAGTCGTGGTATCCGCCCGCATACTTCATGCCGCGCATCTTCACGACCCGAAGCCGCCGCCGGGCCGAGCCATAGTCCTGGGCCGTCTGCTCCAGGGTGATGACCCCATGGGCGATGGAATGCAGCTGCAGGTCGCCGGGGTCGGAACTGCGGTCGTCCAGCATCAGCACCGTGCATTGCCGGGTCGAGAAGAACTGCTTCAGCGCCAGGATCTGGCGGCGATAGCGCAGGGAGTTCTGGGCCAGCAGCCGCATCTCCGACAGGCTGTCGAACACCACCCGCGTGGGCTTCAGGCGGTCGACGCAGTCCATGACACCCTGGGTGGTCTCGCCCAGTTCGATCTCGGCCGGCTCCAGGATGGATTGCTCGGCGTCGGGTTCGAGGCCGTCGCCGCTGATCATCTCGAACAGCTCGATATTGCCGTCGAGCGTCCAGTGGTGGCTGAACGCCACCTCTCGCAGTTCGGTCGCCGTTTCCGAGAGCGTGATGTAGAGGCCGCGCTCGCCCAGCCGGGCCCCCTCCAGCAGGAATTGCAGGGCAATGGTGGTCTTGCCGCTGCCGGGCGTGCCTTCCAACAGATAGACCCGGTCCTGTGTCAGACCGCCGCCCAGGATTCCGTCCAGGTCGGCGATACCGGTGGAAACACGGGGCAGGCTGGCGGGTACACGGTTGTCGGCGGGCATGGATCTTCCGTTGGTTCCGGACGCCCTGGAATGGCGCCGCTCGACTCGAACCAACGAGCTTTGTCGAAAATGGATGCAGGAAAAGCGGGGTCCTTTCCGGCCTTGCGCTAATCCTTCTTGCGCACCCGCATCAGGCACTCCTGGGCCACCGAGGCGACCAGCGCGCCATCCCTGGAATACATCTCGCCCCGGACGAAGCCGCGCCCCTGGGAGGTGGAGGGACAGTCCTGGTCGAACAGGATCCATTCGTTGAAGTTCGACGGCCGGTGGAACCACATGGCGTGGTCGAGGCTGGCCGACTGCAGGCCCGGCGTGCTCCAGGTCAGGCCGTGCACCCGAAGCGCGGTCTCCATGAAGGCCATGTCCGAGGCATAGGCCAACAGCGCCTGCTGCAGGTGGATATCCGGCCCGATCTCGGCCTTGGCCCGCATCCACACCTGTTTGCGCGGCGCCATGGGCTGGGGCTTGAAGAAGGACTGCGGCTGCACCCAGCGCAGGTCGATCGGCCGGGGCCGCTCGAAGTTGCGGCGCATCTGCTCAGGCATCTTGTCCAGGTACTGCGCCATCATCGCGCGCTCGTCCGGCGCCGTCTCCGGGTCGGGCGCCTCGATCATCGGCGTCTGGAACTCGAACCCCTCCTCCACGTCCTGGAAGGAGGCGGCCAGGTTGAAGATCTGCTCGCCGTGCTGGATGGCGGTCACGCGGCGCGTGGTGAAGGTGCCGCCGTCGCGCGCGCGGTCCACCTGGTAAAGCACCGGCGCCTTCACGTCGCCCGGCCGGATGAAATAGGCGTGCAGCGAATGGCAGATGCGCTGCGGCACCGTCTCATAGGCCGCCAGCAGCGCCTGGGCGATCACCAGCCCGCCGAAGATGCGCGGAAACCCCTCGTTGGGCGAACGCCCCCGGAACAGGTTCACTTCGATAGGCTCGAGCGCCAGCGTCTCGACGAGGTTTTCCGTGTCTTCCATAGGTGGCGCTTTAGGCGCGTGGGGCAAAAGGGGCAAGGGCGCGAGGCGGCGCCGGGGACATGTACGCTCTCAGACGCGAGATCGATGGACTGAACGCCCGACCGTACGTGTCCCCTGAAGGTTGGCGTACGGCATGGGGGGACACGTACGGTCCGCCGCCGTGGAACGATTGTGAGCGTCTGAGAGCGTACATGAGTCGGCCGCCGGCCAAGCCCGGGGACATGTTCGCTCTCAGACCTTTGACGTCCCCGGCGGGGCTCCCGATCGTACATGTCCCCTGAAGGCTGCCGTGCGGCATGGGGGACACGTACGGTCCGCCGCCGCGGAGCGATTGTGAGCGTCTGAGAGCGTACATGTCCCCGTCTCCCGATTTCCCCATCGCCCCCCGCCCGTCTATAAGCCGCGCGCCATGCCCTTCACCGCAACCGTCCTGACCATGTTCCCCGAGGCCTTCCCCGGCCCGCTCGGCGTCTCCCTGATCGGGACCGCCTGGCGCGAGGCGGACCTGTGGCGTCTTGAAACGGTGGACATTCGCGCCTTTTCCAACGATAAGCGCGGCTTCCTCGACGACACCCCTGCCGGGGGTGGCCCGGGGCAGGTGATGAAGGCGGACGTGATCGCCTCCGCGCTGCAAAGCGTGGACGTGGCGGGGCGGCCGCTTTTGTACATGAGCGCCCGGGGCCGGTCCCTGACCCAGGCGCGCGTCAAGGCCTGGGCTTCCGGGCCCGGCGTGATCGTCCTTTGCGGGCGGTTCGAAGGGGTGGACCAGCGGGTGCTAGACGCCCGGGGGTTCGAGGAAATCTCCGTCGGAGACGCGGTCCTGGCCGGTGGCGAGGCGGCGGCGATGGTGGCGATCGAGGCCTGCGTGCGTTTGGTCCCGGGTGTTCTGGGACAGGCCGCGAGCCTGAGCGAAGAAAGCTTCGAGGACGGTCTCCTCGAGCATCCGCAGTATACGCGACCGCGGACGTTCGAAGGCGCCGATATCCCCGAGGTGCTGGTTTCGGGAGACCACAAGCGCGTGGCCGCCTGGAGGCAGCAGCAACGAGAAGAGACGACGCGGGAGCGGCGGCCGGACCTGTGGTCCCAGCATCTCGCCAATCAACAGGCAAAGGGCCCCCCGACCTCGGGCAAGCCCAAGAAAGGACGATAAGACCATGGCCTTGAACATCATCAAGGAACTGGAGAAGGAAGAGACCGCGCGTCTCGCCGCCCTCCGCAAGACCCCCGATTTCCAGCCCGGCGACACCCTGCGCGTCAACGTGCGCATCAAGGAAGGCGAGCGCGAGCGCGTTCAGGCCTACGAAGGTGTCTGCATCGCCCGTCAGGGCGCCGGCCTGCATGAGAGCTTCACGGTCCGCAAGATCAGCTTCGGCGAAGGCGTCGAACGGGTCTTCCCGACCATGTCGCCGATGATCGAATCCATCGAAGTGAAGCGCCGCGGCGTCGTGCGTCGCGCCAAGCTCTACTACCTGCGCGATCGCCGCGGGAAGTCGGCCCGTATCGCCGAACGCACCGGCGTTCGCGACGACAAGTCGGCCCCCAGCGAAGACTAGACCTCCAGTCCCCCCCCGACGCGAAGCGACAGGGGGAGGTGGCCCAAAGGGCCGGAGGGGGCGCACTTTCCGCCCCACAAGTTCAAGGCCCCGGAGCAATCCGGGGTCTTTTTCTTGCCCGCCGCATCGCCGCAAACCCTTGCCAGCCCTCGGATTGCCAACCCTTGAAATAAGGGGACACTATACTTAATTCGCCCGCGCCAGCCTGCGCGTATCACCTGAAGCTGGCGTGGGTAGCGCCCAGCTCGGCGGCAATCTCGGCGTGTTGGGGTGAGCCGACGCGATGCAGCATGATGGACCTGACGACCCGGCGCGCGGTCTGGAGCGTCCCCTTCACCCAGTGCCGCCAAGCGCCGTCGGTGAGCTCCTGCGGACACTCCACCGACAACGCGTGCACTCCGGAGTGTTTGAGTTGGCTCAGGGCGGAGATGGCTGAAGACCCAAGATCAATCCGCGCCACGATGAAGAGACAATAGGGCCGGATCAGCGACACCACCTGGAGCAGCGCCCCTTGCGGCACCCCTTCAATGTCGGTGATTTCGCAAATGACGCCTCGCCTGACCAAGGCCTTGGCTTCCACCAGTAACTGGCTGATCTGCGTTCGCCCGCGTTGGCTGGATAGGCTGGTGAATGAGACCGGTACGATGAGGCTGGGATTTGGTCCCCCGCATGTAGCCGCCCTCAGCTGCTCTATGCCACCAGCCACTGTCGCCAAATCGATACGCAGAATGTCCGCCCGCGTCAGGTTGCGGACCATCGCGGCCGTCACCGTTTCATCCGAGCTTGCGACAAGCACCCGGCGGGTCACACGAAATCCTATTCGACTGAAGGCCTTGAGCTCGATCACCGGCTCAAGAGCGCACGTCACGGCGAGTTCGCGCCCGTCCGTTGCGACGAACGGGGTCCAGTAGTCGAGGGGGCGACGGGGCTTCGGCGCGGCGCCCGCCTCGCGTTCCATGCGTTCGCCCTGCTCCACCTCGCTCGCCCGCACCCGTGAGCCCTGGATCTCGGTCGCGCTGATCTTGGTGACCTGGTGGACGCACTCGTCGGCCCGGGCGGCGTCGCCAATGAAGTGAAGCAGGACGTCGCGCAAGATCTGCAGGCATGCCGCCTGGCCCGTAAATGGACCGAGTTCCGGCTGGCAGATCAGGAAGTCTGTCTCGGAAATCCTGAGGTGATAACCGTTCGGGCCCAGGCGGCGCTGAATTGTTCGATCGACATAGTCGTGGATCTGGTCGCGGCGTGTGGCCCAACGGTCGCCTAGTCGCGAGACGATCGCGTCCAGCGCAATGAGATTGATCTTGCCGGCCGCGAGCAGTCCGGCATCACTGAATTGATCGATGGCGGCGGCCGCGTCCACCGACGTTATTCGCCCCCCGGCAGCCTGGGCGCCGGGGTCCATTTCCAGTTCTGTCATACACCTCGTCCAAAGCGGCTTCTGCCCCACCCGTGACGAGGTTGTGGTCGCAAAGTTCATGTAATTCAGGGGGCCGACGCCCCAATTTGGGCCTGAAGGGAGTGCCCGCGCCGTGATGGGCCGCTTGGCGCACTCACTGTGTGGAGGCGCATTTGGCTCGTGCGTCGGTGTTGGTGGTCGATGGCGATATTGAAGCCTTGGAACTTGTCCGGACCGTCCTGAGCAGCGCCGGTTACACCGTCGAAGTGGCCATGAACGGCAGAAAAGCACCTGAACGGGCCGTGGCGAGTCCCACCGATGTTCTCATCACAGAGACCCTCATCGAGGACCGTGACGGGATCGAACTGATCTCCGCCGTGAAGCGGGCGCACCTGGACTCGCGCATCATCGCCATCACCGCACGCCGCTTTTTTGGCGCGCTGGACCTGTTGGACCTTGCCGGCAAGCTCGGCGCGGATGCCGTCTTCGAAAAGCTGCTTAAGACCGATACGCTTCTGGCCAATGTTGCGCGTCTCGCTGAATTGAAGGCGCGGCTCGACTGATCCATTGATCAGACGGTCACGCGAGCTGCCGCCGCGCCAAGGCCGTCACCACCTGGAAATTGCTCACCGCGAGATCTTCGATCGCAACGCGCACCCCGGCCAGATCCTGGTAGGCCACCGCTGTAAACCGCAACTCGTTGCCCTCACGCGATATCCATCCGGCTTCGACGAGTTCCCCGACCTTGCGGCGAACCGTTTCCTTGGGCGTGCCGGTGGATTCCGCGACGGATCGCACATTCGTGCCGAGCGTCGGGAATATGGGAATCTCGCCACTGAGCAGTTGCGCCTGACTATAGGTGGCGAAGCCTTCGTGCTCTGTCGTGCGAATTGCGATCACGAGCATGATCAGGAACTTGTCGACATCCCCGCCACAGGCCTCCCGTGACGTGCTGAGGAGGTGAAGCAATGGTCGCAGGAGGCTGCGAGCGATTGCCGGATAGTTGTCGGCGACCAATTCACGAACCGCTTCGCGTCCAATCTTCAGGTTGCCCGACTTGACCGGCACGTTGTGGCTCCCTGGGCCTGAACTCACCCTCTCACATCCGTGCGCCTTGAAGCAGCCTTGAATGGAAACCTCCGCGTTGGAGCATGGCCCGAGTCTGTTCGCGGCGCCCCGCCCCCTGACCGACGCGTGGCGCCGCTCATGCCGGCGCACCGAACGCGCCGCGATTGAGGTCTCCCAGCGCAGGCTCGCCTCGACCTGCTGGATCAACCCGTCCCGCTGGTCCGGGTAGGCGCCCCCGAGCAGGGCCGGGACGCGCACGATGGGCAGGTAGGGCTCCACCGCCGCCGTCAGCGCCGCGGGGGGACAGGCCGCTCAGGGCGATCCGCCCAGAATCACCGCCGTGCCGCCTCCGCCGCCCAAGCCTTCGTGGCCTGGCAGCTGTCCATGGCCCGCCCATAGGCCTCGCGCCCGGTGGTGCGGGCCACATAGGCCTGTTCCGCCCCGTCGAGGACCGCGCCGCCGATCCTCTGGGCGA
This sequence comes from Caulobacter sp., assembly GCA_028291055.1. Lineage (GTDB taxonomy): Bacteria > Pseudomonadota > Alphaproteobacteria > Caulobacterales > Caulobacteraceae > Caulobacter. The sequence continues at coordinate 15,108 of JAQGIP010000107.1, read as the reverse complement.
ACTCCAGGGCGTAGGTCACCGAGATGTCGGCGGCGGTGAACCGCTCGCCGGCAAGATAGGGCGTGCGCGCGAGCTGGCGCGCCACCAGGCCCCGGCGGCTTTCGAACACGTTCATCGCCTGGCGCGCGCTCCAGTTCCGCCGCTCGGCTTCGGGCGCCAGGTGCAATGCGCCATTGACGAAATACATCGACGCCGCCAGGCCCGCTTCGCCCAGGTGCAGGAACTGCTGATAGGCGGGGAAGGCGGCGTCGCGCGGGTCCGGCGCCAGCGGCGTGGGTCCATACCGGCCCATCAGATATTCCATGATGGCGATCGACTCGACCATGACGACCTCGCCGTCCTGGATCGCCGGGATGAAGCCGGCCGGGTTGATGGCCAGGAACTCCGGGTCGTTCTGGACGCCGGCGAACAGGTCCACCGGCCTCAGCCGGTAGGCCAGCCCCATCTCCTCCAGCAGCCAGATGACCCGAAACCCCCTGCCTTCGCCGAAAACGGTGATCATCTCCGCGCCTCCTCCGTTGGGTGCGGCTCGGATCATTGGCCAGACTGATACGTAAATGCAACCGGTTTATGGAGGCGGCGCCAGATACCCCGCCAGCCCCTCCGCCAACGCATCGAAGGTCAGCCGCATGCGCCGGCTGGCTCGCAGGTCCTCGTGCATGGCCACCCAGATCCCCAGTTCGAAGGGGAGCTGGCCCGCCAGCAGCTCCACCAGGCCCGGGTCGCGCCGCGCGATGGCGTGCTGGATGAAGCCGATCCCGACCCCGGCCCGTATCGCCGCCAGCTGGGCCAGGTCGCTGTCGGCGCGGTAGGTGAACTGCTCGCGGCTCACCGGCAGGCGGCGCAGCAGCTCGCGCAGGAAGGGGGTCTCATGGTCGAAGCCGACGATGGCGTGGCCGGCCATCTCCTCCAGGCTTTGCGGCGCCGGGCGGTGGGCCAGATAGCTGCGATGGGCATAGAGGCCCAGCCTCACCACCCCGATCTTGCGCGCCGTCAGCGCCTCCTGGCTGGGCGCCACCATGCGCACGGCGATGTCGGCCGCCCCGCGCAGCAGGTCCTCGGCCTGGTTGCTCAGCACCTGCTCGATGACGATGCCCGGGTGCGCGCGCGCCAGCCGCGCCAGGATCGGCGGCAGCACCTCCGCGCCGACGATCTCGCTGGCGGTGATGCGCACCGTGCCGCGCGCCTCGCCCGCGCCGCCTGATGCCGCGCGCGCCAGCGCCCCGGCCGCCGCCGCCATCGCCTGGGCATGGGGTCGCAGGTCGCGGGCCACGTCGGTGGGGTGCAGGCCCTGCGGCGAGCGGGTGAACAGCACCACGCCCAACCGCCGTTCCAACTCGGCGATCTGGCGGCCCACCGTCGGCTGGGTCAGTCCCAACGCCCGCGCCGCCGCCGAAAGGCTGCCCTCGCTGAGCACCGCCTCCAACGCCCGATAGTGGCTCCAGTCCGCCTCAGCCATACAAAAACGTATAACAACTCCACGCCATTACGCAATTCCGCAGAGGCCCGCCCACGCGCATCCTCCCCCAATCAATCCGGAGATCAATCATGACGCCCCCAAGAACCGCCCTGGTCATCGGCGCCACCGGCGGCATCGGCGGCGAAACCGCCGCCGCCCTGGTCCGCCGCGGCTGGAGCGTCCGCGCCCTGACCCGCCGCGAGCGCAACCCCAACTGGCCCCCCACCGTCGAATGGATCCCCGGCGACGCCATGGACGCCGCCTCCGTCGCCCGCGCCGCCAGGGGCGCCTCGCTCATCGTCCACGCCGCCAACCCGCCGGGCTACAGGAACTGGCCCCGGCTGGTTCCCGCGATGTTGGAGAACACCATCGCCGCCGCCATCGCCGAGGGCGCGCGCATCATCCTGCCGGGCACGATCTACAACTTCGGCCCCGACGCCTTCCCCCTGCTGAGCGAGGGTTCGCCCCAGCATCCCAAGTCGCGCAAGGGCGCGATTCGGGCGGCCATGGAGGCGCGCCTGCGCGAGGCCTCGACACAGGGCGCCAAGGTCCTGATCGTGCGGGCCGGCGATTTCTTCGGGCCCCGCCCCGGCAACAGCTGGCTCAGCCAGGGGATGATCAAGCCGGGCGTTCCGGTGAAGGCGATCAGCGAGCCGGTGCGCAATGGGTCGGGCCACGCCTGGGCCTATCTGCCCGATGTCGCCGAGACCATGGCCGCCCTGATGGACCGCGAGGACCAGCTGGAGGACTTCGACGCCTTCCACTTCGGCGGCCACTGGTTCGACGACGGCCGCGACTTCGCCAAGGCCGTGGCCCGGGCGGCGGGCGACCCGCGCCTGCCTATCCGCGCCTTCCCCTGGCCGTTGGTGGTGGCGCTGTCGCCGCTCGTACCCCTGTTCAGGGAGATGGCGGAGATGCGCTATCTCTGGAAGGAACCGATCCGCCTGGACAACCGCCGCCTGCGCGCACTGCTGGGCCGCGAGCCCCATACCCCGCTGGACGAGGCGCTCGGCGAGACGCTGGAAGGCCTGGGCTGCTTTGCCGGGGCGCACGATCATGCCCCCAATCGCCGTCAAACACTGGACGAAGGGGCGCCCCAAGTCCTACATCCCCGGCATGTCCGGTAAAACGCTCTACGACAAGATCTGGGACGCGCATGTCGCCGCCGAGGATAACGGCGACACGATCCTCTATATCGACCTGCACCTGATCCATGAGGTGACTACGCCCCAGGCCTTCGCCGGCCTTCGCGCGGCCGGCCGCCCGGTGCGCCGCCCCGACCGCACCCTGGCGGTGGCCGACCACAACATCCCCACCGAGGGCCAGGCCAAGGGCGTCGGCGCGGTGGCCGACGAGGAGGCGCGGCTGCAGCTCCAGACCCTGGCGCGCAACGTCAAGGACGCCGGCATCGAGTTCTTCCCGATGGGCGATATCAGGAACGGCATCGTCCATGTGGTCGGGCCCGAACAGGGCCGCACCCAGCCGGGCATGACCATCGTCTGCGGCGACAGCCATACCTCGACCCACGGCGCCTTCGGGGCCCTGGCGCACGGCATCGGCACCTCGGAGGTCGAGCATGTGCTGGCGACGCAAACCCTGCGCCAGCGCAAGTCGAAGAACATGCGGGTGACCTTCCACGGCCGGCCCGGCCTGGACGTGGGGGCCAAGGACTATGCCCTGGCCCTGATCGGCCTGATCGGCACGGCGGGCGGTACGGGCTACGTCATCGAATACGCCGGCGAGGCCATCGAGGCCCTGTCGATCGAAGAGCGGATGACACTGTGCAACCTGACCATCGAGGGCGGCGCCCGCGCCGGCCTGGTGGCGCCGGACGAGAAGACCTACGCCTATCTGATGGGCCGCCCGGCCAGCCCCAAGGCGCTCGCCTGGGAAATGGCCCTGGCCTATTGGAAGGGCTTCTATTCCGATCCGGACGCCAAGTTCGACCGCGAGCTGTCCATCGACGTGGCCGCGCTGGCCCCCATGGTCACCTGGGGCACCAGCCCGGAGGATGTGGTCCCGGTCACCGGCCGCGCTCCCGATCCCGCCGACTATGATGCGCCCGACAAGCGCGCCGCCGTGGAACGGGCGTTGGCCTATATGGGCCTTAACCCCGGCCAGCCGATCGCCGAGGCCAGGATCGACCGCGTCTTCATCGGGTCGTGCACCAACAGCCGTATCGAGGACCTGCGCGCCGCCGCCGCGGTGGCCAAGGGCCGCAAGGTGGCCTCCACCGTGAAGGCCATGGTGGTGCCGGGTTCGGGCCTGGTGAAGGAACAGGCCGAGGCCGAGGGGCTCGACGTCATCTTCCGCGAGGCCGGCTTCGACTGGCGCGAGCCGGGCTGCTCCATGTGCCTGGCCATGAACCCCGATCGCCTGGAGCCGGGCGAACGCTGCGCCTCCACCTCCAACCGCAACTTCGAAGGCCGCCAGGGCCGCGGCGGCCGCACCCACCTGATGAGCCCGGCCATGGCTGTGGCCGCCGCCGTGATGGGCCGCATCGCCGATGTGCGCGAACTGACGTGAGCCTGTTCACCGCCCTCGACCATGTCGCCCTGGCGGTCCGCGACCTCGATGTGGCCGGTCCCCGGCTGGCCGCCATGCTGGGCCGGTCGGCGGAGTGGCGCGGGGCCGGGTCGGGCGGCGAGCATCTATGGTTCCAGCTGGGCAATACGGCCTTGGACGTCGTCACCGGCGGGGCAGTGGCCCAGCGGCTGAAGAGCGGCGAGGGCCTGTGGGGCATGGCGCTGACCACGCCCGACCTGGCCAAGGCGCGTCATCGGCTGGAGCGCCTCGGCGTGAGCTCCAGCGATGTCATCCCCATTGCCACCCGCCAGGGCGATGAGACCCGCCGCTGGCCGACCTCGGTGGTCGACGCCAAGGCGGCGCATGGGGCGACCCTGTTCCTGGTGGAGCCGCAGGCCCTGCCGCCCGCGCTCTTCACGGCGGATGAGGCGTCGGCGGTCAGCGGCCTCGACCACATCGTCATCCGTACGCCCAATCCGGAGCGGGCCATCGCCCTCTATGGGGGCCGGCTGGGCCTGGAGATGCGGCTGGACCGCTCCAACCCGGAGTGGGGCTCGCGGCTGCTGTTCTTCCGGCTGGGCGACCTGGTGGTCGAGATCGCCGCCGACCTGAAGGCGCCGGTCACCGACGAGGCCGACAGCCTGTGGGGACTGTCCTGGCGCGTGCCCGACGTGGACGCGGCGCGCGAGCGCATGGCCGGCGAGGGCTTCGACGTTTCCGAGGCCCGCACGGGCCGCAAGCCCGGCACCAAGGTCTTTACCGTCCGCGATGCGCCGGCCGGCGTGCCCACCCTGATACTCGGTTCTTCGAAAGACAGCTGATGGAAGCCTTCACCCGCCTCGACGCCCGCGCGGTTCCCTTGAACCTCGCCAACATCGACACCGACCAGATCATCCCCAAGCAGTTCCTGAAACAGGTGGACCGCGAGGGCCTGGCGCGCGGCCTGTTCTACGACCTGCGCTTCGACGAGGCAGGCAAGGAGAAGCCGGACTTCGTGATGAACCGGCCGGAGTATAAAGGCGCGGGCGTGATGATCGCCGGCGACAACTTCGGCTGTGGCTCGTCGCGCGAGCACGCCCCCTGGGCGCTCATGGACTGGGGTATCCGGGCCATCATCGCCCCCAGCTTCGCCGACATCTTCAACGGCAACTCCCTGAACAACGGCCTGCTGCCGGTGGTGCTGCCGCCCGAGCAGGTGGCCGAATTGATGGACGAGGCCAAGGGCGGCAACCACCTGTTCACGGTGGACCTGGAGAGCCAGACGGTTGTCTCGCCCTCCGGCAAGGTCTTCCATTTCGATATCGATCCCCAGCGCAAGGACAAGCTGATCAAGGGCCTGGACGCCATCGGCGAGACGCTGCAGCACAGCCCCGAGATCGATGTCTTCGAGATGAAGGCGGCGCTGTCCCGCCCCTGGCTGGAGGGCTGACATGATCCTGGTGCTGGGAACCGTGCGGATGCCGCCGGAGAACCTCGCCCGGGCCAGGAGCGCCATGGAGGCCATGGTGGCGGCGAGCCGGGCGGAGGATGGCTGCCTCGAATACGGCTATGCCCAGGACCTGCTGGATCCCGGTCTGATCCGCGTCACCGAGATGTGGACGAGCCGCGAAGCGCTGCAGGCGCATTTCCAGACGCCGCATATGGGGACGTGGCGGGCGGTGTGGCCATCGCTGGGGATCGGCGAGCGCAGCCTCGCCCTCTATGAGGCCGGGGACCCCGAACCTCTATAGCGCAAACTAGATGCGCACGCCCGAGCGGGCCAGCTCGGCCAGGCCGGCGGCCAGGAACTTCAGGATCGCGACGGAGAAGGCCGCCATGGCGGTGACCATCGTGTTGTTTCCTCAAACCTATTCACGCCTCTGACGGGCGCGTAACCGCAGGAAGACACGAGCCGCCTCGACGCAAAAGGGGGTGCGGCGTCCGGTCGCGGTCTTGTGATGAGGCCACCGCCCGCGACGGCCACGGTTCGCGACGCCCAGAAACGCCCTGCACGGGCGCCAAGCATATGCTAGCGGAGGCCCGCAAAGCCCTGCCTTACCCGGAGACCGCCATGACTCAGACCCTGCTCCTGCTGCCCGGCGACGGCATCGGCCCGGAAGTCTGCGCGCAGGTTCGCCGCGTGGCGGCCGTCGTGACTCCCGACCTGAGGATCGAGGAGATGATCTATGGGGGCGCCAGCTATGACGCCCACGGCACGCCGCTGACCGACGAGACGCGCGCCGCGGCCCTGGCCGCCGACGCGGTGCTGATGGGCGCGGTGGGCGGGCCGAAGTGGGCCGACGCGCCCCGCGACAAGCGCCCCGAAGCCGCGCTGCTGGGCCTGCGCAAGGCGATGGAAGTGTTCGCCAACCTGCGCCCCGCCATCTGTTTCGAACCGCTGGCCGATGCCTCGACCCTCAAGCGCGAGGTGATCGCCGGCCTCGACATCATGATCGTGCGCGAGCTGACCGGCGGCGTCTATTTCGGCGAACCGCGCGGCATCGAGACCCTGGCCGACGGCCAGCAGCGGGGCGTCGACACCCAGGTCTACACCACCAGCGAGATCGAGCGGGTCAGCCGCGTGGCCTTCGAACTGGCGCGGGGCCGGGGCAACCGGGTGACGTCGTGCGAGAAGTCCAACGTCATGGAAAGCGGCCTGCTGTGGAAACAGGTGGTCACCGCCCTGCACGCCCGCGACTACGCCGACGTGACGCTCGAACACATGCTGGCCGACAACGCCGCCATGCAGCTGGTGCGCAACCCGCTGCAGTTCGACGTCATCCTGACCGACAACCTGTTCGGCGATATCCTTTCCGATGAGGCGTCGCAGCTGACCGGCTCACTGGGCATGCTGCCCTCGGCCGCCCTGGGCGCGCCCGGCAAGCCCGGTCTCTATGAGCCGATCCACGGCTCGGCGCCGGATATCGCCGGCAAGGGCTGGGCCAACCCCCTGGCCGCCATTCTCAGCTTCGAGATGGCGCTGCGCTGGTCGCTGGGCCGCGCCGAGATCGCCGACCGGGTGCTGGCGGCGGTGAAGCGGGCGCTGGATGACGGCGCGCGCACCCGCGACCTCGGCGGCCGGATGGGCACGGCCGAGATGGGCGATGCGATGCTGAAGGCGCTCTAAGCCGCCGCCTGGTCCGCGCCGGGCGCTTCTTCCGAGCCTGACAGGGCCGCGTCGATGGCCTGGAACAGGCGCTCGGCCTGGATGGGCTTGGCCACGTGGCCGTCCATGCCGGCGGCCAGATATTCCGAGACTTGATGGCTCATGACGTTGGCGGTCAGGGCCAGGATCGGCGTCAGCGGCCCGCCGCGCTCGGCCTCCATCGCGCGGATGGCCTGGGTGGCCTCGACGCCGTTCATGCGCGGCATCTGGGCGTCCATCAGCACCACGTCGAAGGCGCTCCGCGCGAAGGCGTCCACCGCCTCCAGTCCATCCTCGGCCATCACCAGCTCGACGCTGAGCGGTTCCAGCAGGGCGGCCAGGATCAGGCGGTTGGTGGGATTGTCCTCGGCGGCCAGGATGCGCAGCGCCCGCGGCGCGGCCTCATGCATTTGCGCCTGAACGGCGCGCGGCTGGACCACCGCGTCCGCCTGGCGCAGCGGGATGTCGAAGGCGAAGGTCGAGCCCTCGCCCTCGTGGCTTTCGGCCCAGATCCGGCCGCTCATCAGTTCCACCAGCTCCTTGCAGATCGACAGCCCCAGGCCGGTGCCGCCGAAGCGGCGGGTGGTGGAACTGTCGGCCTGGGCGAACTGATCGAAAATCCGCTCCAGCTGGTCGGCGGCGATGCCGACGCCGGTATCGCGCACGGCGATGCTCAGGCCGTCGGGCGCGCGGGCGACGGTGACCCCGATCTCTCCCTCGGTGGTGAACTTCAGCGCATTGGACAGCAGGTTGGAGACCACCTGGCAAAGCCGCGCGGCGTCGCCCGACCATGTCCCCAGGGCGTCGGGCGCGATCGTCAGGGAGAAGGCGATCTCCTTCTGGGCCGTCAGGGCCGCGAAGGCGTCGCAGGGCGTGGCCAGCGCCTGGGCCAGGTCGAAGGGCCGGTCCTCCAGCTCCATCTTCCCGGACTCGATCTTGGAGATGTCGAGAATGGAGTTGAGCAGCCCCAGCAGGGATTCGCCGGAACTGCGGATCACGCCCAGCCGCTGCTGCTGGTCGGCGGCCAGCGGGTGGCGCTCCATCACCTGGGCCATGCCCAGCACGGCGTTCAGGGGTGTGCGGATCTCATGGCTCATGTTGGCCAGGAATTCGCTCTTGGTGCGGTTGGCGGCTTCGGCCTGTTCGCGGGCGAAGGCGGAGGTGGCCGCGGCCAGCCGCTGGTCGGTGATCTCGGTCATCACCACCACCGCGCCGCCGTCGCGGGTGGGGGCAAGTTCGGCGCGGACCCAGCGGCCGTCCGGCAGCGCGAATTCACGCGCCGCGCGCTCGTGGAACCTCGCCGCCCGCCCGGACGGGGCGCCCTCGCTGGGCATGCCGCGATGGCGCGCCTGGGTCAGCATCATGCGGAAGTCGAGACCCGGCTCGGGGCGCACGCCGTAGATCTGCAGGACGCGCGCATAGGGCTCGTTCCAGAACACCAGCCGTTCGCGGTTGTCGAAGAAGGCCAGGGCGTTGGGCACGGCGTCGAGCGCGCCCTTCAGGCTGCCCAGGGTGTTGCGCGCGCTATAGCGGTCGAGGCCCAGCAGCGCGCCGGCGGCGCCCAGGATCAGCACCACGAACACCGCCACCTGCGAGGCCAGAACCCCGCGGCTGACGGCCCCGGCCCCGAGATCGGCGCCGGGATTGGGCAGCAGGGTCACCGCGCCCATGGCGGTGAAGTGCAGGCTGCAGATGGCCAGCACCAGCAGGCCCGTGGCCGCGATGAGCCGGCGGCGGTCGCTCAAGGACCCGCCCACGGCCAGGGCGATGGCGGCGATGGCGCTGGCCATGATCACGGCGGCGGCGACCAGGCCCTTGTCCCACAGCAGGGTGGCCGGCAGCCGCATGGCCGCCACGCCGGTGAAATGCATGGCCGCAACGGCGCCGCCGACCAGGGCGCCGCCCGTCAGGCGGCCGATCAGGGTGGGGCGCAGGCAGGCGGTGGAGAAGCCGATGAAGAAGCCGCCGATGGCCACCATCAGCGAGGCGCCGGTGAGCAGCAGGTCGTAGCGGATGTTCAGCGCCGGCTGGTAGGCGAGCATGGCCAGGAAGTGGGTGGACCACACACCGGCGGCCGCGACCACGGCGGTGAGGCCCAGCAGGCCCAGCCGGAAGCCACCCGAGGCGGCCTGGGCGCGGCGATGGGCGCTGAGGCAGGTCCAGGCCGAGATCAGACACACGGCGGCGGCGAGTCCCACCAACCTATAGTCGTGATCCCGGTAAAGACAGGTGAGGACGGTGAACATGGGACTCCCCGGCGGCCACCGATGTTAGCCCACAAGGGGTTCCAAAAGCCCTAAAGCGGCGCTTACCGCCGGCGCCTGACGGATCCGGGGATCAGGCCTGGGCGTCCGGAATCGCGATCCGCGCCGCGGCCAACAGACGCTGGGGCGTCACCGGCTTGGTGATGTGCAGGCTGGCCCCGGCGGCCAGGCTGGCGCGTTCGCTGTCCGGACCCGACTTGGCCGTGACCATGAAGATCGGCGTGCGCTCGCGGTCTTCCTCGCGTTCCAGGTAGCGGATGGCGCGCACGGCGGCGAGGCCGTCCAGCACCGGCATCTCCACGTCCATCAACACCAGGTCGAAGTCGTTCTCGGCATAGAGGCTGACGGCCCGCTCGCCGTCCTCCGCCTGGACGATATCGGCGTCCAGGGGCTCCAGCATCATCTCCATGGCCGCGCGGTTCAGGGCCTGGTCGTCGACCACCAGGATGCGCGGCCGGAACGCGGGACGGACGGCGTCGTCCGGGCGCGCGCTGCGCGGGACGTCGTGGATATCGTTCAGGGATCGGTCGCGAGCGGCCAGCAGAAGGTCCTCCAGGAGGCGGTCCAGGGTCTGGCCGGACACGCGGATCAGCTCCAGCATGTCGCGCTGGGTGGGCGTCAGCGGCGTGGCGCCGAGCGCCAGGGTCAGGCCGATGATGCCGTTCAGCGGGGTGCGCAGATCATGGTTGAGGTCGCCCAGGAGCTGGGCTTTCAGCCGCGCGTTTTCGAGTGTTTGCACGGCCGCCTGGACAGGTTCGGGGGGGAGGGCCCAGGCGGCCGGCTCACGGTGGGCGATTGAAAGAGAACGCAGATTTGACACCGGTTTCCTCCGATCGCCCCACTGAGCTTGGCTTTAGGGTCACCGAACATGGGAGTCAAGATAAAAGTGCAAATGCACCTTGTTCAATTCCGCTTAATGCATTTGCACAGGGTGTGCATGCATCTTGTGCGGTTCCGCGAAATACGGCACGGTCCATGCCTGTACAGCGTAAGGGGGCGGATCACATGGCGCTTGGGCAACTGCATCCCGACCCCGAGGGGGAATTCATGCTCCCGCCCGCCCGCTACCTTGTCCACCTGCTGTTCCAGATCTTCCAGCGCCGCCTGACCCTGCTGGATGAGGCTCTGGATGTGATCGGCCTCAACGGCTCCAAATGGCGGGTGCTGTACGGGGTGTGGCGGCTGGACGGCTGCACCATGAGCGAACTGGCCCGCATCACCGGCATCGATCGCACCACCCTGACCCGCGCCGTCGACCGGCTGGTGGAGGAGGGCTTGATCGAGCGCTCCGGCTCGCCCACCGACCGCCGCCAGGTCTGCCTGACGGTCACCCCGGCCGGGGTGGAAGCCTACCACAGCGCCCAGGCGGTCCAGGTGGGCACCGCCCAACACCTGCTCGCCGGCATAGAGGAAGCCGACCAGCGGGCCGTCTGCCGGCTGCTGGAAAAAATGCTGGTCAATACCGTGAATGACCCTGCGCTGGCGCGCGACATCATGGAACTGCGCATCTTCGCGCGAGAGGTTTAAGGGCGTCTAGAGCCGCCCGGCGATGTCGGCGCGGCCATAGGTCAGCAGGTCCTGGGCCAGCACGGGATCGGGAACCACGGCGCCCAGGATGACCTTGAGCGCGCGGGTGACCTCGCGTTGCCGCGCCGGCGACAGGGCCTTCAGGATCGATCGGTTGAAGGCGATCAGCTCGGCCACGGCCTTGGCGTGCACGCTTTCGCCGGCGTCGGTCAGCGACAGGCTGACCTTGCGGCGGTCGCTGGGCGGGGTGATGCGCGCCACCAGGCCCGCCGTCACCAGCTGGTCCACCGTCCGCGTCAGGGTGGTGCGGTCGATGGTGCTGTAGATGGCCAGGGTCTTCATGGTGCAGCCTTCCAGCCGGCGGATGATCGACAGGGTGCGCCAGTCGTGGAGGGCCAGGCCGTGGCGCTGCAACAGGGGCTCGAAGGCCATGTCACGCTGCCGGTCGATCTGGAACAGCAGGTAGAAGAGGTATTCCGGCGTCGCCAGGGGGAATTCGCCCTCGGGGTCGGGAGAGTTCTCGGCAAAGGGCACGCGGCGGTCTCGTTGCGGGCGCCGGACGGGCGGCGTGGAGCTGTTGTGGCCGACAGCACGGCGGGCGGCAAGAGATGGGTGCGAATGGGCATAATCGCGTTCGCCAAAGCCCTGATCGCCGCCCTGTTGAAGAGCGGGCGTCGCCGGCCCGCCTTGATCGCGGGCGCGGCGCGACTACCTGAGCGGTCGTGGTTGGCGTCGATCCCTATAATGAGGGGGCTCTATAAGTGGCGCCAGCTTTCCTCGCCTTGCGCCTCCGCGTCCCGGAGCGTAACGGAACCGCTTCAATTTGAAGGAGATCGCGATGGGGTACCGGGTGGCCGTTGTCGGCGCCACGGGCAACGTGGGCCGTGAAATGCTGAACATCCTGGAGGAAGTCGACTTCCCCGTGGACAAGATGCACGCCATCGCCTCGCGCAAATCCATCGGCGTGGAGGTGGGCTGGAAGTCCGGGACCGTCGCCTGCGAGGACATCGAGCAGTTCGACTTCTCCAAGGTCGATCTGGTGCTGATGAGCGCCGGCGGGACTATTTCGAAGGCCTGGTCGGAGAAGATCGGCCGCGCGGGCCCCATCGTCATCGACAACTCCTCGGCCTGGCGCATGGACCCCCAGGTGCCGCTGGTGGTGCCGGAGGTGAACCCGGACGCGGTCAATTCCATTCCCAAGAACATCATCGCCAACCCCAACTGCTCCACCGCCCAGCTGGTCGTGGCGCTGAAGCCGCTGCACGACGCGGTGCCGATCAAGCGCGTGGTGGTCTCGACCTACCAGTCGGTGTCGGGCGCGGGCAAGGAAGGCATGGACGAGCTGTGGGACCAGACCAAGGGCATCTTCGTGCTCGGCCCCAAGGAGCCCAAGAAGTTCCCCAAGCAGATCGCCTTCAACGTGATCCCCTTCATCGGTGAGTATGGCGACGACGGCTATACCGACGAAGAAGCCAAGATGTGGAACGAGACCCACAAGATCATCGATCCGTCGATCAAGCTGACGGTCACCTGCGTGCGGGTGCCGGTGATGGTGGGCCACTCCGAGGCCGTGAACATCGAGTTCACCGGCGCCATGGACGAGGACGAGGCGCGCGACATCCTGCGTGAAGCGCCCGGCATCGTGGTCGTCGATCGCCGCGACGAGACCGGCTACATCACGCCCAAGGAAGCCCAGGGCGAGTTCCCGGTCTATGTCAGCCGTATCCGCAACGATAAGACCGTCGATCACGGCATCAACCTGTGGGTCGTGGCCGACAACCTGCGCAAGGGCGCGGCGCTGAACGCCGTCCAGATCGCCGAACTGCTGCACGAGCGGGGCCTGCTGAAGCAGAAGGCGCTGGCCTAACCTCATGAGCGATCCGTCGGCTCCGGACGGCGAGCGCCGTTCGGGGCTGATCGCCGGCCTCATCTGCTACACCGTGTGGGGGTTCCTGCCCCTCTACTTCCACCTGCTGAGCGGGATGGGCGTGGGAGTGTGGGAGATGATCGGCGAGCGGCTGCTCTGGGCCTTTCCCTGGGCGCTGGGCCTGGTCATCCTGTCGGGCCAATGGCCCCAGGTTCTGGCCGTGGCGCGCAAGCCGCGCACCATGGGCCTGCTGGCGCTGTCGACCCTGGCCATCCTGACCAACTGGATCATCTACGTCGCGGCCGTGGCCTCCAACCACATCATCGAAGCGGCGCTGGGCTACTACATCAACCCCCTGCTCAACATGGCGGTGGGGGCGCTGTTCTTCCGCGAGCGGCTGTCCACCGAGGGCAGGATCGCCATCGGGCTGGCCACGATCGGTGTGGCCGTCCAGGCCGTGGCGTTGGGCCGCCTGCCGCTGATCTCGCTGGGGCTTGCGGTCAGCTTCTGCCTCTATGGCATCCTGCGCAAACAGGTGAAGGCCGACGCCCAGACGGGGCTGTTCGTGGAGTGCGCCTATCTCGCGCCCGTAGGCTTGGCCTATGTGATCTGGATGCAGCATTCGGGCGCGGGCCACCTGCTGGCCTCGCCCGCGACCACCGCCATGCTGATGCTGGCCGGTCCCGCTACCGTCGTACCTCTGGCGCTGTTCGCCTTCGCCGCCAGACGGCTGCCGCTCACCGCCGTGGGCTTCCTGCAGTTCATCGCACCGACCATCGGCTTCATCATCGGGGTCGCGGTGGGCGAGCCGCTGACACCGATGCGGATCTTGAGCTTCGGCTTCATCTGGGCCGGGGTGGCGGTGTTCGGCTACGGGGCCTGGCGGCGCATGCGGCTGGTGGCCAAACCCGCTTGACCCGCGCGGGCCGTCACGCCAAACGGCGGCCATGAACATCCTCCTCGTCGGATCGGGCGGGCGCGAGCATGCGCTGGCCTGGAAGATCAGCGGCTCGCCGTCGGTTAAGCGGCTCGTGTCCGCGCCCGGCAACCCGGGCATCGCGGCCCTGTGCGAGACGCGCAAGATCGCCGCCACCGACGTGGACGGGCTGGTCGCGCTGGCCCGGGAGATCGCCGCCGACCTGGTGGTGGTGGGGCCGGAGTCGGCTCTGGAAGTGGGCCTGGCCGACCGGCTGGCGGAGATCGGCATTCCCTGTTTCGGGCCCAGCCAGGCGGCCGCGCGGCTGGAAACCTCCAAGGCCTTCACCAAGGCCTTCTGCGCGCGCCATGGCATTCCCACGGCCGCCTTCGGCGTGTTCGAGGACGCGCCCGCCGCCGCCGCCTTCCTGGAGACGCTGCCGGGCCCCTATGTGATCAAGGCAGACGGCCTGGCCGCCGGCAAGGGCGTGGTCATTGCCGCCACGCTGGCGGAGGCCGAGACCGCCGTGGTCGACATGCTCGGCGGCCGTTTCGGAACGGCCGGCGCGCGGGTGATCATCGAAGAGTTCATGGAGGGCGAGGAGGTCTCGCTGTTCGCCCTGTGCGACGGGACTGCCGCCATGGCCTTTGGAAACGCCCAGGACCACAAGCGCGCCTACGACGGCGACGAGGGGCCGAACACCGGCGGCATGGGCACCTATTCGCCCGCGCCGATCTATACCGCCGAACCGGCCGAACGCGCCTGGCGCGAGATCATCGAGCCCACCGTGCGGGGCATGGCGCAGGAGGGATACCCCTATGTGGGCGTCCTCTACGCCGGCCTGATGCTGACGCCCACCGGCCCGCGGCTGGTGGAATACAACGCCCGCTTCGGCGACCCGGAATGCCAGAGCCTGATGCTTCGGCTGGCCAGCGACATCGTTCCCTATCTGATGGCGGCGGCGACGGGCGCGTTGACACGGCTAAGCGAACCGGCCTGGCGGGAGGAAGCCGCCATCACCGTGGTGCTGGCTGCCGAGGGCTACCCTGACGCGCCCAAGGCCGGCGGCGTGATCGAGGGCGCCGACAGTGATTTTGGCGGCGAAGCGGTGGTCTTCCACGCGGGCACCGCTCGCGACGCCGAAGGGCGGCTGGTGGCTTCGGGCGGGCGGGTGCTGAACGTCTGCGCCCTGGGCGTCGACCTGTCGGAGGCCCGTGACCTGGCCTATGGCGCCTTGGCGACCCTCAGCCTGCCCGGCGGCTTCTCGCGCTCCGACATCGGCTGGCGCGCGCTCTAGCTGTGGAGCCTCAACAGGTTGTCCTCGGTTAGGCCGAGGCGGCTGATGGGTGTGGCGGAGTTTATCCCGCCGTGTGGCCGATGCCAGTTGTAGCGGTGTAGCCAGTAAGGCAGCTCGGCGGCGCGCTG
>JAQGIP010000106.1 GCA_028291055.1 Caulobacter sp. | reverse complement strand
ATGAAGCAGGCCCTGGGCGTGGTGGCCGGCATCACGCCGTTCAACTTCCCCGCCATGATCCCGATGTGGATGTTCGGCGTGGCCATCGCCTGCGGCAACGCCTTCATCCTGAAGCCCTCGGAACGCGATCCCACCGTGCCGGTGATGCTGGCCCAACTAATGATCGAAGCCGGCCTGCCGGAAGGCGTGCTGCAGGTCGTGCACGGCGACAAGGAGGTGGTCGACGCCATCCTCGACCACCCGCTGATCAAGGCCGTAAGCTTCGTCGGCTCGTCCGACATCGCCAACTACGTCTATCAGCGCGCCGCCCAGAACGGGAAGCGCTGCCAGGCCATGGGCGGCGCCAAGAACCACGGGATCGTGCTGCCCGACGCCGACCTCGACCAGACGGTCGCCGACCTGATCGGCTCGGCCTACGGCTCCGCCGGCGAACGCTGCATGGCGCTCCCCGTGGTCGTGCCGGTCGGCGCCAAGACGGCCGACGCCCTGCGCGAACGCGTGATCGCCGCCATCGACGGGCTGAAGATCGGCGTCTCCACCGACGCCGAGGCCCACTACGGCCCGGTGGTCAGCCTGGCCCACAAGCAGCGTATCGAGGACTACATCCAGATGGGCGTCGACGAGGGCGCCGAGCTGGTGGTCGACGGCCGCGGCTTCCAGCTCCAAGGCAGCGAGGAAGGCTTCTTCGTGGGCCCGACCCTGTTCGACCAGGTCAAGCCGCACATGCGCTCCTACCAGGAGGAGATCTTCGGCCCCGTGCTGCAGATGGTCCGCGCCGAGACATTCGAAGAGGCGCTCAGCTACCCCTCCAAGCACCAGTACGGCAATGGCGTGGCCATCTTCACCCGCAACGGCGACGCCGCGCGCGAGTTCGCCGAACAGGTCGAGGTCGGCATGGTCGGCATCAACGTGCCCATCCCCGTGCCGGTCGCCTACCACTCCTTCGGCGGCTGGAAGCGCTCGGGCTTCGGCGATCTGAACCAGTACGGCCTGGACGGGGTGAAGTTCTACACCCGCACCAAGACTGTCACCGCGCGCTGGCCCAAGGGCGGCGCGGTCCTCGACCAGAGCTTCGTCATCCCCACCATGAAGTAGGAGCCACTCCGGTGTCCAAGACCTACGGCGATCTCACCGAACGGCTCCTGAAACTCCCCGTGGGCCGGTCCTGCGTGCTCAGCGTCCATCGGCCCGACCGCTATCTGAAGACGGTGCGGAAGTACGCGCCCGACAGCGACTGGCGGGTGGAGCATATGGACGGCGGCAAGGTGGTGACGCGGGTCCGCTAGGGCGCTTGGCTCAGCGGGCCGGTTCGTAGTCCAGTCCGTCACCGATGTCGCTCAACCACAGCAACGGCTTTCGGGGCAGCGCCTTCCAGCGCACCTTCTCCGCGTCGCTGTCGATACGTCCGGCGGTCAGCTTTACCTTGCGGGTCAGGTAGTTGACGCTGACCTCGTTCATCTCGCCGCTGTTGCGCTCGACGTTCAGGCTATCGAAGCCGATCAGCATGAAGCCGCCGTGCTGGTGGCGGAAGGTATAGCTCTTGCGCCCCATGCCCCAGCCGCCGGCGCTGGAGAAGTAGCCCAGGCCGATCTTGAAGACGCCCTGGCTGATGGCCGGCGGATCGACGTCCTCGAACACGTCGGAGCGTTCCGGCTCGGTGGCCCGCGGGATCAGGGTGTTGTTGAGCAGTTCCAGGCTGTAGCGGCCGTCCTCCTGCCGGAAGGCGATCAGCAGCATGCGCGGATTGCTGTCGAACGGGTCCGGCCCAAAGCCCCCCTTGTTGTTCAGCACATTACGCGGATCGGTGGCCCGCATCACCACGGCCACATCGGGCAAGGCGTCGCCATTCAGGTCGCCTTCCGCCCGCAGGTCGACCTTCCAGCCGTCCGGCACGAAGGCCTCCGGTGTGTCCGCATAGGGCAGGACCTTGGGATACTCGACCGGTGGAATGACCAGTTCGTCGGCGAGGGCGGGGCCGGCCAGCAGCAGGACGGCGATGGCGGCGAGGCGGGCGATCATGCGGGCGAGCTTAGGCGGGGTAGGCCCGGTGGCAAGGTGGCGCCCAGATAGCCGTCCTCCCCAGGCGAGCCTGCAGCGAGCCGGCCGGGGAGGTGTCGCGAAGCGACGGGGGGGCTTGCCGACTCCGACGGCTATTCACGTTGTGGCGCAGGTGTTGGTGGCGGCACAAACCTGGACGCCAGAACACGCTCATCCTTTGACTCGGTAAGCCCCACCCCCGCTTCGCGGTACCTCCCCGGCCGGTCCGCTTGGGCGGACCTGGGGAGGACGGCTCTAGGCGAACAAGGCGCCGCATCCCGTCGGTGCCAAGATCCCATCCACCTTTGCCCGCGCCGCGTCCGGCAAGGCCTCGCGGGCCTCGCGCAGCCATTTCAAACACTTGGCCTGATAGGGGAAGGGCGCCTGGGTCCAGGGCTGGCCATCGACCACGGCTTCCACCTTGTCCGCGCCGCTCATCAGCGCCTTGGCGTTGGCCAGCATCACCGGCGGATAGACGCGGCCGATCTCGCTCAGCAGCGCGATCAGGGTGTCGGGAATGGTCTCGGCGGTGATCCAATCGGCGTCGGTGGGTTCCAGGCCCGAGAGGTCCTCCATCATGCCGGTCCAGGCGTGGACGCGCGGCGCGGTGCGCAGGGTCAGCGCCATGGGGGTCGGATCGAAGCCGGCCAACTGGGTCAGCTGGCCATAGAGGGCGAAGTCGGCGGCGGCGGGGCGCTGGCCGAACAGGTAGGGCAGGTGGCGCAGATGGTCCTCGAAGGCGGCCAGGAAGCGCTCATAGGAGGCCTCGATGATCGGGCCGGTGACGGGGTTGGAACCCACGAAGCCCAGCCGTCCGATCTGGCGCTCGGAGAACATCCTGCCCGCCGCCTCCAGCGCCTCGTCCGGAACGCAGAAGCCGCGCCAACAGGGCAGCGTGGCGGCGGCCTTGTCGATGTCGGCCTGGTAGACCCAGCGATAGTGGAACATGGCTTTGGTCAGCCACTCGTCGCCATAGTCATCGATCAGCTGGTCGAGGAAGCCGATGACCGGGTCGGCCGGGCGGACGGAGCGCCCCGCATGCTCGCGCTCGAGCCGGTCGATGATCGGGGTGGAGTCGGTGACCGGTTGGATCGCGCCCGTTTCGTCCGGAAGATAGAAGGTGGGCAGCAGCTTCACCTTCGGCTGCGGCAGACCCGAAGCCGCCTCCTGGTCCGGCAGCATGAAGTGGTAGGCGATACGCCGGTAGCGCAGCACCGCCAGCATTTTGCGGGTGTAGGGAGAGCCCGGGGCGCCGGCCAGCAGCAGGGGTTCGGTGGTCATGGGCGTCCCTCCCGGGGAGCGTGGTTCTGCGCGCAACATATCTATTGGCACTATTAGTGTCGATAGAAGCGCTCCGCCTTTCCGTCGAACCGGAACCTTGTGGGCGGCGGGCCGCTAGGGTGGGCATACATGAGGACCGGCCAATGGCCATGAAATCCTACAACGGCGGCTGCCATTGCGGCGCCGTCCGCTTTGAAGCGGACATCGACCTCGCTAAGGGTACGACGCGCTGCAACTGCTCGATCTGCTTCAAGTCGCGCGCCTGGTTCACGCTCGTGAAGGCCGACAATCTGCGCATGATCGTCGGTGACGACGCTGTGGCCGACTATCAATGGACGCCGCCCAGCAGGTCCGAGCCCAACCTCCACTACCACTTCTGCCGAACCTGCGGCGTTCGGGTCTTCGCCCAGGGCGACCAGGAGGCGCTCGGGGGCCGCTTCTACGCGGTGGCCGTGGCGACCCTCGAGGACACCGACGCCGATGAACTGGCAGCGTCGATCAAATATGTGGACGGCCGGCATGACCACTATGACCGCCAGCCCGAGGATATCCGGCTGCTCTAGTCCTACCGCCCGCTGAACACCGGCTCGCGCTTCTCCAGGAAACTCGCCACGCCCTCGCGGTGATCCTCCGTCGTCATCAGGTGGCGGATGGTCTGGATGGCCCAGGCGCCGATCTCGCGCGGGTCGCCGTAGGCCGAGCGGTTCAAGCCCTCCTTCAGGAAGCGCAGGGCTAGCGGCGGGTTCATGGCGATGCGCGCGGCCATCGCATTGGCGCGGGTCATCAGGTCGGCATGGGCGGTGACTTCGCTGACCAGGCCGATGCGCAGCGCCTCGGCCGCGTCGATGACGTCGCCGGTGAACAGCAGTTCGGCGGCCTTTGCGGGGCCGACGATGGCGGGCAGGCGGTAGAAGCCGCCCACGTCGCAGACCAGGCCGCGCTTGACGAACAGCTCGGCGAACTTTGCCTTCTCCGAGGCGATGCGGATGTCGGCGAACAGGGCCAGTTCCATACCCCAGCCCACGGCCGAGCCGTTGATCGCCGCGATCAGGGGCTTGTCCAGTTCCAGCGCGGCCATGGCGGCCGGCGTCGGCTTGTGGCGTACGACAGGGGTAGTGGATTTCGACACCGCCTTGGGCCCGGCCATGATCTCGCGCACGTCGTCGCCGGAGCAGAAGGCCGGGTCGGCGCCGGTGACGATCACGCAGCGCACTTCCGGGTCCGCCTGGGCGTGGCGCAGGCCAGCCTCCAGCTGGTCATAGGCCGGGAAGTTGAGCGCATTGCGCACGTCGGGCCGGTTCAGGGTCAGGGTGCAGACGTGGTCGGCCACCGCATAGCGCACGAGGTCGAAGTCTTCCGGCCGCTCTGGCGTCATCTTCCCGCTCCCTGATCTTTTGTCGTTTTGCGAAGCATGCTGGCATTACGCGGGGGCAGGTCAACGACAGTGCGAAAAACAAGGGGGAAGCCGATGCCCGACTTTCAAATGATCGATACCGGCGACGTGAAACTCCGCTGCGCCATACAGGGCTCCGGCCCGCTGGTGATCATGGTGCACGGCTTTCCGGAGAGCTGGTATTCGTGGCGCCACCAGATCGGACCCGTAGCGGAAGCCGGCTTCACCGCCTGCGCCATCGACGTGCGCGGCTACGGCGGCTCCGACAAGCCGGCGAAGATCGAAGACTATGGCATGGACCACATGGTCTCCGACCTTGTGGGCGTCGCGCAGGCCCTGCAGCCGGGCGCGCCGGCCATCCTGCTGGGCCACGATTGGGGTGCGCCCATCGTCTGGAATTCGGCGCTCACGCGGCCGGACAAGTTCCAGGCCGTGGGGGCGTTGTCGGTGCCCTACCTCGGTGTGGCGCCCATGCCCTTCAGCGCCATCTTCAACGAGTATTTCACCAAGCGGAACCGCTTCTTCTACCAGGCCTATTTCCAGCCCGAAGGCGTGGCCGAGGCCGCCTTCGACCCGGACCCGCGCAACTTCCTGCGCAAGTTCTACTACGCCATCAGCGGCGACGCCCCGGACAACAGCTGGCCGGTCAACAAGACCGCCGCCGACGATCTGCTGACCGGGCTGACCGACCCCGACCCCTTCCCCGCGTGGCTGACGCCGGAAGATCTCGACTACTACGTGGCCGAATTCGAGGGTTCCGGCTTCCGGGGCCCGATCAACCGCTACCGCAACCACGAGCGCGACTGGGCCTGGCAGATGCCGTTCAAGGAAACCAGGATCGAACAGCCCGCCTTCTTCGTCGCGGGGACGCGCGACCTTGCCTACAACATGCTGGGCGGCGCCGACCCCATCGAGCGCATGCGCCCGCTGGTCCCCAATCTGCAGGTGGCCGAGGTGCTCGAAGGCTGCGGCCACTGGACCCAGCAGGAGCGGCCGGCCGAGGTGACGGCGCTGCTGATCCCCTGGCTGCAGAGCCTCTAAGGCCGCGCCGGGAATAAATGGGGACATGAACCTGGACCGCACCCCTTTGGTGAGACAGCGTAATTAGGGGACAGTGGTTGTTGCTGTCGCGCCTGTGGGCGGCGCTAGCGCCGTCCACAGGCGGGTTTCTTCGAACTCCATCGGTGAGAGATAGTCCAGGGCGGAGTGGAGCCTTGTGCGGTTGTAGACCTCCTCGATGAAGCGGCCGACCTGGCGCCTGGCGTCGGCCAGGTCGCGATAGGCGGAGCCGTCCACCTCTTCGGTCTTCAGGGTCTTCATGAAGCTCTCGGCCTTGGCGTTGTCGTAGGGACAGCCGCCGCGGCTCATGGAGGGCATGACGCCGGCCGCCTCCAGGCGCCGCGCATAGTCCCCGCAGGCGTACTGCACGCCCCGGTCGGAGTGGTGAACGAGCTGGTCTGGAACGGGACGACGGATCGCAAGCGCCCTGTCCAGGGCCTCCAGCGCCAGGCTGGCGGCCAGATGGTCGGCCAGCGCCCAGCCCACCACCTTGCGGCTATAGGCGTCCAGCACCACCGCCAGATAGACGAAGGCCCGCTCCAGCCGGATGTAGGTTATGTCGGCCACCCACAGCCGGTCAGGGGCCATGGGGATCATGCGGCGCGCCAGGTTCGGATAGACCCGCCAGCCGTGGTTGGAGTCCGTCGTGGCCGGCGCATAGGCCTTCTTCTTCAGGCACAGCAGATTGTCCTCGCGGGTGATCCGCAACACCCGCTTGGCGTTGACGCACCAGCCCTCGCGCCGCAGCAGCGCGGTGATCCGCCGATAGCCGTAGTGGCGGTGCTCCAGCGTCAGGCGCTGGATGGCGTCGCGCAGCGCCATCTCGTCAAGGTCAGGCTGCGCGCGGGCCCAACCCCGGTGGAAGCTGGCCCGGCTGACCCCGGCCAGCCTGCATAACCGCTCGATCGATCCATCGCCTTGCGGGCCGGTCATCGCCTGGATCTGGGCGAAGACCCCGTTACGCCAGCTCAGTCGCTGAGCGGGCGTGACGCCTTGATGCGCCGCAAGGCTCCTTGAAAAAAATCCAGCTCAACCGCCTGCTGGCCGACCTTGCGTTCCAGCGCCGCGATCCTGCGCTCGGCCGCCGCCAGGGCGTCGCTCTCGGCAAACCCCGCCGCCCGCGCCAGCGCCTCCGCCCGCGTCGGGCGGCCACGACGCGCCCCCAGCCGGCCGGCCCGGTGCACATCGCGCCACTTGTAGATCAGCTGCCGGTGAACGCCGAGCTCCCGGGCCAGCGCCGCGATCGTCTCGCCCGCCTCCAGCCGCTCAACCACCTTCAGCTTCATCTCCCGGCTGAAGCTCCGGGCAGGGTCCTTGGTCATCAGTCCTCCTCTTAGAGAACTGTCCCCCATTTTTGCTGTCTCATTCTAGGGGTCCACTCCAAACCATTTTCCGGCCGATGCAGAAGATTGTTCACGGGCGCCTCCCGGAAATTGGTTCGTGTCCCCATTTATTCCGCCAACGTCAGCCCGAGGCAGCCCGATGACCGACCAGCCCTACGTCACGCTCAATGACGGCCATGCCATGCCCCAGTTCGGACTGGGGGTGTTCCAGACGCCGCAGGACGTGACGGCCGGCGTGGTGGAGACCGCGCTGAAGGCCGGCTACCGGTCCATCGACACGGCGGCCATCTATGCCAACGAACGCGGCGTGGGCGAGGGGCTGAAAGCCTCGGGCGTGGCCCGGGAGGACGTCTTCCTGACCACCAAGCTGTGGAACGAGCACCAGGGTTTCGACAGCGCGCTGAAGGCCTTCGACGCCAGCCTGGGCCGGCTGGCCCTGGAAACCATCGACCTCTACCTGATCCACTGGCCCTCGCCGACGCGCGACCTTTACGTGGACAGCTGGAAGGCCCTGGTGCGGCTGAAGCAGGAGGGCCGCGTGGGCTCCATCGGCGTCTCCAACTTCGCGCCCGAGCACCTGGAGCGGATCATCGGCGAGACCGGCGTGGCGCCCACGCTGAACCAGATCGAACTGCATCCCGCCTTCCAGCAGCACGCCTGGCGCGCCGCCGATGAAAAGCACGGCGTGCTCACCGAATCCTGGAGCCCGCTCGGCCGCGGCAATCAGCTCGACGACCCGACGCTGGGCGCCATCGCCGCCAAGCACGGCAAGACCACGGCCCAGGTGATCATCCGCTGGCACCTCGACAGCGGCCTGATCGTGATCCCCAAGTCGGTGACGCCCTCGCGGATTGTGGAGAACATCCAGGTGTTCGACTTCAAGCTGGACGCCGACGACCTGGGCAAGATCGCCGGGTTGGACAAGCCCGACGGCCGCATCGGCCCCGACCCGGCGACGGCGGCGTTCTAAGCCTCGCCCCTCAAGATCGCTAACGCCTGTTTCGCCAGCACCGGCGTCCCGTTCTCCGCCGGCCGGTCGCTGGCCGCCACGCCGTTCAGCACGCGGCGGTAGACGCCCTGGGAAATCGAGGCCAGGCGGAAGATTCCGAAGGCCATGTAGAAGTTCCAGTGGTCGATGTGGTCGCGGCCCGTACGGCGGCAGTAGGCGGCCACATAGTCGGCCTCCGACGGGATACCACTCTTCTCGAAATCCACGCCCACCAGCGACCCCCATGCCTGGCTGGTCGAGCGCCACAGGAAGGCGTTGTAGGCGATGTCGGCGATGGGGTGGCCGATGGTCGACAGCTCCCAGTCCAGCACCGCGATCAGCTTCGGCTCGGTCGGGTGGAACATGACGTTCTCCAGCCGGTAGTCGCCATGCGCGATGGAGACGGTGTCGTCCGGGGGGATCATGCCGGGCAGGTCGGCGATCAACGCCTCCATCTCCGGAATGTGCTCGCTCTCCGCGCCCCGGTACTGCTTGATCCAGCGGCTGACCTGGCGCTCGAAATAGCCGCCCGCGCGGCCGAAATCGGTGAGGCCCACCGCTTCGATATCGACGGCGTGCAGCTTGGCCAGCGTCGCGTTGAGTTCGTCGTAGATGGCCGCGCGCTCGGCCGGCGTCTGGTCCGGTAAGGTCGCATCGCGGAAGATGCGGCCCTCCAGATAGTCCATCACATAGAAGCTGGTGCCGATCACCGCCTCGTCGTCACACAGCACCCGCATCACCGGCACCGGCACGCCGGTGGGGCCAAGCGCCTTCATGATCTTGTACTCCCGGTCCACCTGGTGGGCGCTGGCCAGCAGGGCGCCCGGCGGCTTCTTGCGCAGCACATAGTGATGCGGGCCGTTCGCCGTTTGTGCGGAGAGCAGGAAGGTGGGGTTGGAGGCGCCGCCCTGGAACTGGCGCACCACCATGCCCTCGCCGAAGCCGTCGACGTGTTTCTTCAGCCAGACTTCCAGCCGGGCCTCGTCGAAGCGGTGCTTTTCGGCGACGGCGCCGACCTTCGCGGCTTCGGGGGCATCGAGCGTCATTACAGCGGTCCTTCCGGGAATCGCCGCGACACTAGCCCCCCTTACGCTGGGTTGGCGAAGCCCCTTTCGCGACGGTCAGGCGCGCCAAACGGGGCCCGGTTGTTCCAGCTTCCCGACGCCGGGCTGTGCAACGCCATGCAACGCCTTGCCCGTCACTGCACCTTACCGCATCGGCCCCACGGCCCCACGATCCGCCCCAAAGATGCGGCGGGTCCACGCCGCATCGCATAGTGGGAAGAAACCAATGCCTACGATCGTGGGAACACCGAACGCCGACATCCTGACAGGGACCGCCGGCGCCGACCTCATCTTCGGCAATGACGGCAACGACACCATCACCGGCGGTTACGGCGCCGACAGTATCGGCGGCGGCGGCGGCGACGACGTCATCTACGGGGCCTTCGGAATCCATCCCGATCCGCTCGAGACCCAGATCAACCAGATCGACGGCGGCGACGGCAACGACGTCCTCTACGCCGGCAATATCCAGGACACGCTGGAAGGCGGTTCAGGCAACGACACCCTGCACGGCGGCGGTTTCAGCGTCCTGCACGGCGGCACGACCGGGCCGCTCGGCTTCGTCGGCGACGACACCTACATCGGCGGCGCGGGCCCGTTCGGCGGCGCGTCGTGGGACACGGTCGACTATTCCCAGGCCTCTCAGGGCGTGGTGGTCAACTTGAACCTTGCCGGCCCGCAGGTCGGCGGCGCCAGCGACGGCGACATCTTCATCAACATCAATCGCGTCTCCGGCTCCGACTTCGCCGATCTCATCTTCGGTCATGACGGCGACAACGTGCTCCTGGGCGCCGGCGGCAACGACGAGATCTACGGCCAGGGCGGCCAGGACGAACTCTACGGCGGTGACGGCGACGACCTGCTTGTCGGGGGAGCCGACAACGATCCCCTCGACACGCTCGATTCCATGTTCGGCGGCGCCGGCAACGACGTCCTGCAGGGCGGCGCGGGCGGCGATGTCCTCTACGGGGGCGACGGCGACGACGGCCTGGCGGGGGATTCCGGAAACGACCTGCTGATCGGCGGCCTTGGCAGCGACCTCATCATCGGCCAGGCCGGGGACGACCTCATCTATGGCGCGGACGGAAGCGGCCAACTCGACCCGCTGGACCAGCCCAACGCCCTCGACGGCGGCGACGGCAACGACATCCTCTTCGCCGGCAGCGTCACCGACAGCCTGAGCGGCGGCGCGGGCGACGACATCCTCTACGGCGGCGGCCAGAGCTACATGTATGGCGGCCCCTCGGATCCGGAGGGCGACCCCGGCCTCGACACCTATCACGGCCGCGACGTGGCCGGGACCGGTCATTCCCAGGACCTGGTGTCCTACGCGGAGGCCGGCGGTTTCGTCGTCGTCGACCTCGGCCTTTCGGGGCCTCAAAGCGCCGGCAGCGATAGCGCCGGCGACATCTTCGACAACATCAACAACCTGCAGGGTTCTAACTTCAACGACATCCTGACCGGCAACCAGCAGGGCAACTTCATCGAGGGCCTGAAGGGCGCCGACGTGATCGACGGCCAGGCGGGCGCCGACACCCTCAACGGCAACGAGGGCGACGATCTGCTCTACGGCGGCGACCCCCTGGCCGGCTACGATCCCAACGTGACCGACGACACGCTCGGCGGCGGCGACGGCAACGACATGATCTGGGGCGGCGCGGGCTCCGACCAGCTGCTCGGCGGCCTGGGCAACGACACCCTCTACGGGGGTGAAGACGCCGACACCGTTCACGGCAACGACGATAACGACATCCTCTACGGCGGCGCGGGCAACGACGAGGTCGAAGGCGGCGCGGGTGACGACACCCTCAACGACGGCGCGGGCAACGACTTCTCGGATGGTGGCGACGGAAACGACAAGGTCTACGGCGAGGCCGGGAACGATGACCTCGATGGCGGCGCCGGCAACGACACGGTCGACGGCGGCGACGGCGACGACATCCTGAAGGGCAACCTCGGCAACGATCTGCTCTACGGCGGCGCGGGCGTGGACACCTTCTACGGCGGCGCCGGCGACGACAAGATGTACGGCGGGACGGGTTTCGACACCGTCAGCTACGTGGAATCCCTCGGCGCGGTCGTGGTCAGCCTGGCCATCACCACGGCCCAGGACACCTTCTCCGCAGGCAAGGACACCCTCGCCACCATCGAGAACCTCACCGGCTCCAACTTCGGGGACATCCTCACCGGCAGCGCCACGGTCAACACCATCTTCGGCGGCTACGGCAGCGACACCATCGACGCCGGCGGCGGCAACGACACGGTGTTCGGCGGCGGCGACAGCGACAAGATCTACGGCGGCGACGGGAATGACGGTCTCTACGGCGGCGGCTTCATCGGCCAGCATGTCGGCGCTGACCAGATCTATGGCGGCGCGGGCGCGGACTTCATCGGCAGCGACGACGGCGGCGGGGCCTTCTACGGCGGCGACGGCGACGACACCATCGGCGCCGGCCTCGCCGACAGCACCTTCGATGGCGGCTTCGGCTCCGACACGGTCCTGTTCGACTACACCCCGGTCGCTGGCGGGTTGAGCATCAACCTCAACATCGTCGGCCCCCAGAACACCGGGGCGGCCGGCATGGACACCTTCACGGGGATCGAGAATGTCACCGGCGGCGGCTTCGCCGACATTCTGATCGGCAATTCCGCCTCCAACACCTTCCTCGGCCAGGGCGGCGGCGACCAGGAGTACGGCGGCGTCGGCAACGACTTCCTCTACGGCGGGGCCGGTGAGGACAAGCTGGTCGGCGGGTCGGGTAACGACAGCTTCTACGGCGGGACCGAGAACGACCTCATCTACGGCGACGCCG
Organism: Caulobacter sp.; assembly: GCA_028291055.1. Taxonomy (GTDB): domain Bacteria; phylum Pseudomonadota; class Alphaproteobacteria; order Caulobacterales; family Caulobacteraceae; genus Caulobacter. Next base: position 10,174 of record JAQGIP010000106.1, on the reverse strand, counting down.
CGCCCGCGGAGGGCGAGGTTCCGATCGGCGGCGGCGATCAGGTCGGCAACGACCTCATGTACGGCGGGGCGGGCAATGACGCCCTGTTCGGCGGGACCGGCGCCGACCAGGCCTTCGGCGACGACGGCGACGATCTGCTGTCCGGCGGTTCAGGCGACGACCTGCTCTACGGCGGCAACGGCGCCGATGTGATGGACGGCGGCTTCGGAAACGACACCCTCAACGGCGGCAACGGCCTGGACACCGCGAGTTATGCCAGCGCGGCCTCCGCCGTGACCGTTTCCCTGGCCATCGTGGCGGCCCAGAACACGCTCGGCGCGGGGAGCGACACCCTGGTCGCCGTCGAGAACCTGACCGGCTCGGCCTACAACGACGCCCTGACCGGCAACGGCTCGGTGAACCTGCTGATGGGCGGCGGCGGCAACGACGTGCTGGATGGGGGCGGCAGCGACGACACCCTCTACGGCGGCGCCGGCAACGACGCCCTGATCGGCGGCCAGGGCGGCGACACCGTCTATGGCGACGGCGGCGACGATGCGATGACCGGCAACGGCGGCGCGGACTTCCTTTACGGCGGCGACGGCAACGACGATCTCGACGGGGGCGACAACGGCGACGCCCTCTACGGCGGGCTCGGCGACGACTACCTGAGCGGCGGGGTATCCGACGACACCCTCGACGGCGGCGCGGGAAACAACGTGCTGATCGGCGGCACGGGCAAGGACCACTATTTCGGCTCCGGCCCGAACGCCGCGGCCGGGGATCACGCCTCCATGGTCTTCTTCAAGGGCGACGCCGGGATGGGCGTGCCCAATCGCGACTATGTGGCGGCCTTCGCCAACGGCCATGACGTGATCGACCTGTCGGGCATCGCCGGCGAAACCCACATGATCACCTCCCTGGGCGGCGGCAACTGGCTGCTCAGCATCGATACCAACCACGACGGCAAATGGGACATGGAGGTCCAGGTCGCCTCGCTCACCGCCTTGACCAACGCCGACATCTTCCCCTAGCGGGCGGCTTATCGCGCCCAGCCCGCCTTACGTCGAGTTCACGAGCCCGCGCCGGCGGGATCGGCTATGGCTCGAGGGTCAAGCGGGGAGGCGACGATGGGAGGAACCAAGGCATTGCCGGCGCGGGCGCCGTTGCGCTGGGCGCTGGGGTTCAGCCTGCTGGTCGTCACCGTCCTGGCGATGATGGCCGGCGGTGCGCGGGCCGCCTCGCTCGCCGAGATCTTCGCCTATGACGCCGCCGCGCCCCTCGATGTCCGCTTCGGCACCCTGCGCCACCCGGCCAAGGGCGTCACCGCTCGCGACATCAGCTTCATCGGCGCCGGCGGCCACCGGGTTACCGGCGAGCTGATCGAGCCCGATCAGGTCAAGGGTCGCCTGCGTTCCCGCACCGCCGGCGTGCTGTTCGTCCACTGGCTGGGCGAGGCCAAGACCACCAACCACACGGAATTCGATGGCGATGCCGCCAAACTCGCCGTTCACGGCGTCACCTCCCTGCTGGTGGATGCCATGTGGGCCGACCCCAAGTGGTTCGACACCATGGGCAAGGACGCTGCCTCCGACTACCGCCGCACGGTGGGCCAGGTGGTCGAGCTGCGCCGCGCGCTCGACCTGCTGACCGCCCGGCCGGGCGTCGATCCCACCCGCATCGCCTATGTCGGCCACGACTTCGGGGCGATGATGGGCCAGCTGCTGGCCGGGGTGGATAGCCGCCCCAAGGTCTTCGTCTTCATGGCCGGCACGGCGACGCTGCCGGAGTGGTATCTGCTCGGCAAGAAATCCCCCGACAAGGCCGGCTACGAGGCCGCCCTGGCCCCCCTCGACCTGCTGCCGGGCCTGGCCCGATCCAAGGCCAAGGGCTTCTTCTTCCAGTTCAGCGCCCGCGATGAATATATCCCCAATGAGCGCGGCCTGATGGTCTTCAATGCAGCCCCCACGCCCAAGGAGGCCCACGTCTACGACGCCGGCCACGACCTCGACGTCCCCGCCGCCCACGCCGAGCGGGTGGCCTGGCTGCTGAAGATGCTGACCTGAGAGGGCGACTGAAAACCCCGCTTGCCTGACGCTGGGGTATCGACGCCCTATGGCCGCAAAAGCCATGGGAGCCGCGCGGTGAACTTCGATTTCTCCGACGATCAGAAGCAGTTGGGACGCGAGGCGCGACGCTTCCTCGCCGACCGGTCATCCTCCGCCGCCGTGCGCGCCATCCTGGAGGGCCCCGAACCCTTCGACCGCGCGCTGTGGGCCGGCCTGGGCGAGATGGGTTTCCTGGGCGCCGCCATCCCCGAAGAATACGGCGGCCTGGGCGCCGGCTACCTCGAGCTCTGCGTGATCGCCGAGGAGCTGGGGCGCGCGCTTGCCCCGGTGCCGACCTCCTCGTCCATCTACCTCGCCGCCGAATTCCTGCTGGCCGCCGGTTCCGAAGGCCAGAAGCAGGCTTGGCTGCCGAAGCTGGCGTCGGGTGAGGCCATCGGAACCTTCGCCTTCGCCGAAATCCCCGGCAAGGTGACGCCGCGCACCATCACCGCCACCGTCACCGGCGGCAGACTGAGCGGGACCAAGAGCCCGGTCCCCGACGGCGACGTCGCCGACATCGCCATCGTCGCGGCCCGCACCGGCTCGGGCGCGGGCGAACAGGCCATCGGCCTCTTCCTGGTCGACCTGAGCGGCCCGGGCGTCACCCGCGACGCCGTCGACAGCATCGATCCCACCCGCAGCCAGGCCCGCATCGTCTTCGACGGCGCCAGTGTCGAACCGCTCGGAATCGACGGCTGGGCCACCATCGCCAATGTGCTGGACCGCGCCGCCGTGCTGATCGCCTTCGAACAGGTGGGCGGCTCCGACCGCGCGCTCGAAATGGCCCGCGACTACGCCCTGGAGCGCTTCGCCTTCGGCCGCCAGATCGGCAGCTTCCAGGCGGTGAAGCACATGCTGGCCGACATGTATGTCTCCGCCACCCTGGCCCGATCCAACGCCTACTACGGCGCCTGGGCGCTCTCGACCGGCTCGGCGGAACTGCCCCAGGCGGCGGCCACCGCGCGGGTGTCGGCCACCCAGAGCTTCCAGCATTGCGCCAAGAACAACATCCAGGTGCACGGCGGCATGGGCTTCACCTGGGCCTTCGACTGCCACCTCTTCTACCGCCGCTCCAACGGCCTGGCCCTGGGGCTGGGCTCGCAATCGACCTGGGAAGACCTGCTCATCGAGCGCATGCGCGGGCGCAACGCCCCGGCCGCGGCGTAACCGGAGGAAAGCTGATGAACTTCGACGACACCCCCGAAGAAGCCGCCTTCCGCGCCCAGGTCCGCGCCTGGCTCGACGCCAATGCGCCGCGCGAACTGGAACCCGAACTGAAGCAGGGCGGCTTCGGCGGCCTGGTGCTGAAGGGCGCCGACGTTATGAGCGTCTCCAAGGCCTGGCAGAAGAAGAAGTACGATGCCGGCTGGGCCTGCCTGCACTGGCCCAAGGACTACGGCGGCCGTGGCGCCACCCCCATCGAACGGGTGATCTGGCAGCAGGAAGAAGGCACGTATGGCCAGCTCTCCGGCCTGTTCATCATCGGCCATGGCATGTGCGGCCCGACCCTGATGGCCTGGGCCCAGGAAGACCAGAAGCGCGACCTGCTGCCGAAGATGGCGGCGGGCGAGGAGATCTGGTGCCAGCTGTTCAGCGAACCGGCGAGCGGTTCCGACCTCGCCGGCCTGCGCACCCGCGCCGAGCCGGCCAAGGACGGCACGGGCGACTGGATCATCAACGGCCAGAAGATCTGGACCAGCGGGGCCCAGCACTGCCAGTGGGGCATCCTGATCACCCGCACCGACCCCAACGTCGCCAAGCACAAGGGCCTGACGATGTTCTTCCTGCGGATGGACAGCCCCGGCGTCGAAATCCGCCCGATCAAACAGGCCAACGGCGCCTCCGGCTTCAACGAGGTCTATTTCACCGACGTGCGCATCCCCGACGCCCAGCGCCTGGGCGCCGTGGGCCAGGGCTGGAGCGTGTCGCTGACCACCCTGATGAACGAGCGGCTCTCCATCGGTTCGGGCATGCCCACGGGCTTCCCGGAGCTGCTCGACTACTGCATGAGCCTCCAGCTCGACGACGGCCCGGCCATCAACGACAGCATGGTCCGCTCGCGCCTGGCGACCTATGCGGTGCGCGCCAGCGGGCTGAAATACACCGCCATGCGCTCGATCTCGGCCCTGTCGAAGGGCGAGACCCCCGGCCCGGAAAATTCCATCGGCAAGCTGGTGGCCGGCGCCTCCATGCAGGAGCTGGCCATGTTCGCGCTCGACCTCCAGGGCCAGGGCGGCGTCGCCACCGATCCGGCGACCCAGGCCGCCGGCGCGCGCTTCCAGGCCATGCTGCTGCGCTCCCCCGCCACGCGGGTGGAAGGCGGCACCGACGAGATCTTGAAGAACATCATCGCCGAGCGGGTCCTGGGCCTGCCGGGCGACATGCGCGTCGACAAGGACGTGGCCTTCAAGGACATCCCGACCAGCGCCTCGCGGTAGGGCGCGGAACACAACACCGCTCTTGGCGCTTGCGTGATGGCCCCCAAGCACGACATTGGGGGCCACATCGTTTCAGGAGAGCCCGCATGGCCAGCGTCACCTACAAGATCGTCGAACACGATGGGGGCTGGGCCTACACCGTCGACGGATCCTATTCGGAGACGTTTTCGACCCACGACGCCGCCAAGGGCGCGGCCCGGCGCGCGGCCATGGAGCAGATGCGTCCAGGCGACGACGTCGGCATCACCTGGGAAGACGCCGGCGGCCGGTGGCATCAGGAGGTCTCCGACGGCGACGACCGCCCGGTGACCTCCGTCGAGGGCTAGGGCCCGCATGTCCAACGATCCGGCCGACGCCCCGGGTGACGACCTGGCGGGCGTCTTCCACCGCCCCGACCTCTCCTACGGCGACTATCTGAAGCTGGACCGCATCCTGTCGGCCCAGCAGCCGCTGTCGGACGAGCATGACGAGCTGCTGTTCATCGTCATCCACCAGGCCACCGAGCTGTGGATGCGCCTGTCGCTGCATGAGTTGCGCGCGGCCCGCGACCACCTGCGTCGCGACGAGCCGGGCCCGGCCCTGAAGATGATCAGTCGCGTCAGCCGCATCCAGACCCAGCTGATCCAGAGCTGGGACGTGCTGGCCACCATGACCCCCAGCGAATACAGCCGCATCCGCCCCTCGCTGGGCCAGAGCTCGGGCTTCCAGAGCTATCAGTACCGGGCGCTGGAATTCCTGCTCGGCGCCAAGGATCCGGCCACCCTGCCGGTGCATGAGCCGACGCCCGATATCCATGCCGACCTCAAGGCCGCGATGGCGCAACCCAGCCTCTATGACGAAAGCCTGCGCCTGCTGGCCCGGCGCGGCTTCGACATCCCCATGGACCACCTGGAGCGCGACTTCGCCGCCCCCTACCGCGCCGATCCGGCGGTGGAGGCCGCCTGGCTCACCGTCTACCGCGAGCCGGAAAAATACTGGGATCTCTACGAACTGGCCGAAAAGCTGGTCGACCTGGAGTTCCGCTTCCAGCAATGGCGCTTCACCCACATGAAGACCGTGGAGCGCATCATCGGCTTCAAGCGCGGCACCGGCGGCAGCTCCGGCGTCGCCTATCTGAGCCGCGCGCTCGACGGCTCCTTCTTCCCCGAACTGCTGAGCGTGCGCACCAGCCTCTAGGAGGCGAGTTGCGGGGGGGCTTGGAGGTTGTCCCAAGTTCCCAACACACACCGCTCATCCCGACGAAAGTCGGGACCCATGGGACCTGTCAAAACCGGCCCTGCGGGCCGAAGCGAGCGCGGCCTTCTAGGGGGCCGGACCCTTCCGGAAAATCAGTATGGGTCCCGACTTTCGTCGGGATGAGCGGAGACTTGGAGGCGGCCGAAGGGCCTGGGACGCCAGCCGCCGGCGCACCTGTGGCCAGTTTCAGCAGGGCGATGTTCTGGCGCACCACCCCCAGGGGCGAGAGCACCTTCAGCGCGCTGCCCACCATGTTGATCTCCTCCAGGGTCCCCTGCCAGGGGCCGACCTTGCGGGTCTTGGGGGTGTTGCGCACGCCGGGCCAGTCGACCACCGAGACGCGTAGCGCATGGTCGATGATCAGCTGGTTGATGAACACCTCGCCGCCCCAGCGCGGCAAGGCCTCCATGGCCAGCGCCACCGTGCGCAGCAGGGCCGTGGGCATGACGCGTTCGCCCGAGATGAAGTCCAGCCCCATCATGCGGTAGACGGCCAGGCTGTTGCGCCGAAGGCTGAGGCTGACGTCCGCCCGGCCGGTGAGGACGGGCTCAGCCAGGGCGTCGATGTCGGCGGCCGACAGGCCCGCCAGGTCGGCGTCCAGCAGCATCAGATGCTCACCCCGCGCCGCCGCGATGCCGCGCGCCAGGGCATAGGTCTTGCCCCGGTTGGGGGCATAGGAGATCAGCGTCACATCGGGATAGGCGCCCACCCGCTCGGCGGTGGCGTCGGTGGAGCCGTCGTCGACCACGATCACCTGGCTGATCAGCGGGTGCCCGGTCACGGCGTTGAGGATCTGGTCGATACGCGAGGCCTCGTTGAAGGCGCAGACCAGGCAGGACATCCCTTGAATCGGCATCGTTTTACGCACCCCGTCGCGGGCGTGGCGCCCTAAGGTTAAGACGCGGCGGAAGCGGCGCGGTTCCGAACGATCTTGACCATGGGCAGGCCGCTTACGCGTCGCGCCCGTCATGCTAAGCCTTGGCCATGGACACGCCCGCGCCCTGCCTGCCTTCGCGCCGCCGCAACCGCGCGGAGGCCGGCGTATGACCCGGGTCATGGCGTCCGACTACATGGCCTTCGCCAAGCTGGAGTCCGGCGCGCGCTTCAGCCTGGCGACCAGCGGCGTGGCCAACGCCGAGTTCGCCGACCTGGGGCCCCTGCCGGAGCTGACGCTGCACGGCGACAACATCTACGGCTGGCCGCCCCTGCTGGAGGCCATCGCCGATCGCTTCGGCATCGGCGCGAACAACGTCGTCACCGCCACCGGCACGGCCTTCGCCAACCACCTGGCCTTTGCCGCCATGGTCCAGCCGGGCGACGAGGTGCTGATCGAGACGCCCGCCTACGAGCTGCTGGTCTCGGCATTGAAGTATTTAGGCGCTTCCTTAAGCATTTTCGCGCGGCGGGCCGACCAGGCGTGGCGCCTCGATCCGTCCGTCGTGATCGCCGCCATCACGCCCAGGACCCGGCTCGTGGTGCTGACCAACCTGCACAACCCGTCGAGCCACCTGGCGCCCCTCGCCGAGATCGCCCTGATTGCGCAGGCCGCCGCCAGGGTCGGCGCCCACGTCGTCGTCGACGAGGTCTATCTGGAGCTGATGGCAGGGCCGCACGGCGCCATCCCGACCAGCTTCACCCCCGGCGGCAACATCGTCGTCACCTCCAGCCTGACCAAGGCCTACGGCCTCACCGGCCTGCGCTGCGGCTGGATCCTCGCGCCCGCCGAGCTGGCCCATCGCATGTGGCGCCTCAACGACCTGTTCGGCTCGACCGCCAATCACCCCGGCGAACAGCTCAGCCTCTGGGCCTTCGGACGGCTGGCCGGCCTGCGCGCCCGCGCCACCGCCATCCTGGAGGAGAACCGCGCCGCCTACCGCGCCATCCTCGGCGGCCATCCGGCCCTGGAGCAGACGACCTTCGAGCACGGCACGACCGTCTTCCCGCGCCTCACGCACGAAGGCGGCGACCACTTCTTCCGGCGGCTGAAGGCGGACTTTGAGACCAGCGTCGTGCCCGGACGGTTCTTCGGAGAACCAAACCACATCCGCATCGGCCTCGGCGCCGATCCGGCCATGACGCGCACGGGGTTGGAGCGTCTGGCGAAAGCGCTGGGCTAACCCCGCGCCGCCGCCAAACTCGCCTGCGCCCCCGCCGCCAGCAATGCAGAGTCCGGTGCGATCGACACCAGGTCGAACCCCTCCGCGATCCGCGCCCTGGCATAGGCGCCGTCCGCGCAGAACAGTCCCACCTTCTTGCCCATGGCATGCGCCCGCTCGCGGATGTGGCGGATCGCCTCCACCACCACCGGCGCGTCGGGGTCGGGCTTCGGCGGATGCCCCAAGGCCAGGGCCAGGTCGGCCGGGCCGATGAAGACGCCGTCATAGCCCTCTACGGCCAGGATCTGGTCGAGGTTCACCAGGCCGAGCTGCGTCTCGATCATCGCGAACGAAACAATGCTTTGCGACGCCATCTCCACATAGGCCGCGCCATAGCGCTGGGCCGGACGGCGGGGGCCATAGGAGCGGCGGCCCTGGGGCGGATAGTGCAGCGAGGCGGCGAAGGCGGCGGCCTCCTCCCCCGTCTCGATCATCGGGCAGATCACGCCATAGCAGCCGTAATCCAGCAGCTTCATGATCTCGCCGGGGTCGTTGGCGCTGACCCGGGCCAGCGGTTCGGCCCCGCCCAGTTCGATGGCGCGAAACATCTCGTGGGCCTCGTGGAAGGAGGCGGCGCCATGCTGGATGTCGATGACCAGGCCGTCATAGCCGGCCCGCGCCATGATCTCCGCGCTGAAGGCGGAGGGGATATGCAGCCAGCCGACGACGGCGCTACGCCCCTCGGCCCAGACCTGGCGGATACGGTTCATGCGCTTCCCATCCGGACCGGCGGGCTTCGAATGGCCGACTCAGGTCGCGGTCGCAAGGTGGCGCCGCGCCGGGCAAAAGGCGAGACGTCCGCGACACCTTGACCGTGATCACCTGGCGCCGGACGGTCGCATCCGACAACGACAGGGAGTGGACCATGGCGCGCGACTTCGAAGTGATCCTCTATGGCGCCACGGGCTACACGGGCCGGCTGGTGGCCGAGCATCTGCTGAAGACCTACGGCGCATCAGGCGACCTGACCTGGGCCATGGCCGGGCGCAACCTCGACAAGCTGGCCGAAATCCGCGACGGCATCGGCGCGCCCGCCGCCCTGCCGCTGATCCAGGCCGACGCCGCCGACGCGGCCTCGCTGGCGGCCATGGCCGCGCGCGCCAAGGTGATCATCTCCACGGTCGGCCCCTATCAGCTCTACGGCTCGCCTCTGGTCGCCGCCTGCGCCAAGGCGGGCACGGACTATGTGGACCTCACGGGCGAGAGCCACTGGATCGCCGAGATGCTGGCCGCCCACGAGGCCGAGGCGAAAGCGTCCGGCGCCCGTCTGGTCTTCTCCTGCGGCTTCGATTCCATCCCCTTCGACCTGGGCGTCTGGTACCTGCAGCGCGAGGCGGCCAGGCGCCTGGGCGCCCCCGTCCCCCGCGTTCGCGGCCGCGTGCGCGAGATCGCCGGCGGCCTGTCGGGCGGCACCCTCTACAGCGGCATGGCCACCATGACCGCCGCCAAGGCCAACCCCTCGATCGGCGCCGTGCTGGCCAACCCCTTCGCGCTCACCCCCGGCTTCACGGGCCCGGAGCAGCCCGACGGCGACAAGCCCTATGAGGACAAGGCCGCCGGCTCCTGGGTCGCGCCCTTCATGATGGCCGGCATCAACACCAAGGCCGTCCACCGCACCAACTTCATGCTGGGCCACCCCTGGGGCGAGGACTTCAAATACGACGAGATGCTGATGGTCGCCGGCGAGCCCGCGCAGGACGACCCGGCCGCCGCCATGGGCGGCTTCAGCTTCGGCGCGGCCGGCATGCCGCAACCTGGCGAAGGGCCGACCAAGGACGAACGCGAGAACGGCTCCTACGATCTCCTCTTCATCGGCGAGGCCGCCGATGGCCGCCTGCTCAGGGCCGTGGTCCATGGCGACAAGGACCCCGGCTACGGCTCCACCTCCAAGATCCTCGGCGAGGCCGCCGTCTGCCTGGCCCGCGAGGTCCCGCGCGATGTGACGCCCGGTGGCGTGTGGACCCCGGCGGCGGCGATGGGGGCCCAGCTGGTGGCCCGGCTACCGGCCAAGGCGGGTCTGACCTTCGCCCTGGATGCGGCGGAGGCGAGCTTCGGGGTCCTGGAGCGCGAGGCCGGCGGATTGGCGCCGGTGGAGAAGATGGCCTTCCTGCGGGGCTGACCCCGGCTAGATGTGGAGCCTCAACAGGTTGTCCTCGGTTAGGCCGAGGCGGCTGATGGGTGTGGCGGAGTTTATCCCGCCGTGTGGCCGATGCCAGTTGTAGCGGTGTAGCCAGTAAGGCAGCTCGGCGGCGCGCTG
>JAQGIP010000100.1 GCA_028291055.1 Caulobacter sp. | reverse complement strand
CCTGTTCGCCGACCTGTTGTCCATGACCGAGTCCCAGGACCAGCCCGCCGGGCTCTATTGGCGCGAGCGGCTCCTGCGGGCCCCCGCCGCCGTCCTGCGCCGCACGGGCATGGGAGCGTGGTCCTGGGCCGGCGAGGTGCTCGGCCACACCGCCGACCACCGCCAGTGGCTGGCCGCCGTCGAGGCGCGGGCGCGCCTGCGCCTGACGGCCAAGGCGGCGTTCGAGACCTGCAACGTCATCCTGGCCCCCTGCGTGGGCGTGGCCCCATTCGCCCACCAGCCGGGCGGCCGCGCCCTGCGCAGCTCGGACGGACGCAGCATCCCCTACGCCGCCCTGGCCCACTGGAGCGCCCTGGCCAGCGTCTGCGGCCTGCCCGCCACCATCGTCCCCGCCGGCTTCACCCATTCGGGCCTGCCCGTCGGGGTGCAGATCATCGGCCCGCGCGGATCCGATTCGCGAACCCTGGCCGTGGCCCAGGCCCTGGACGAGACAATCGCCGGCTTCACCGCGCCGACACGGCCGCAGGACCTCTAGACGCCCGTCGAGCCGAAGCCGCCGGCGCCGCGGCCGGTGTCGTCGAGATCGGCAACCTCGGCCCAGGAGGCCTGGACCACCGGGGCGATGACCAGCTGGGCGATGCGGTCGCCGCGGCGGACGATGAAATCGTCCTGGCCGTGGTTGATCAGGATCACCTGCACCTCGCCGCGATAGTCGCTGTCGATGGTGCCGGGTGAATTGAGGCAGGTGACGCCCGCCTTGGCCGCCAAGCCCGAGCGCGGCCGCACCTGGGCCTCGAATCCGTGGGGCACGGCGAAGGCCAGGCCGGTGGGGACCATGGCCCGGGCGCCGGGCTTCAAGGTCAGGGTCTCGCCCTCGGCCACCGCCGCGCGCAGATCCATGCCCGCCGAGCCGGTCGTCTCATAGGCCGGAAGCGGCAGGCCCTCGGCGTGGGCCAGGCGGGTGAGCGGGATGATGGGGGGCGTGCTGGACATGGACGTCTACTGCAACGATTCGGCGATGCCGCGCGCCAGTCTGGCGGCCACTTCAGCCTTGGGCGCGCGCTCCCACTTGTCGACGCCGCGCTTGGAGACGATGACCACGGTGTTGTCGTCGCCGCCCATGACGCCGGCCTCGCTGACGTCGTTGGCCACGATCAGGTCGCAGCCCTTGCGGGCCAGCTTGGCGCGGGCGTTGGCGATGACGTCGTTGGTCTCCGCCGCGAAGCCGACCACCAGGGTGGGGCGACGGGGGCCCGAGGCCGACAGGGTGGCCAGGATGTCGGGGTTTTCCACCAGCCGCAGGGTCGGCGGACCCTCCCTGCCCTTCTTCAGCTTGACGCCGAAGGCCTCGTCGGGGCGCCAATCGGCCACGGCCGCCACGCAGACCGCCGCGTCGGCGGGCAGCGCGCCCTGGCAGATGGTCAGCATCTCCACCGCCGTCTCCACATCGACCCGGTCGACGCCGAAGGGGGTGGGCAGGTTCACCGGGCCGGCGACCAGGGTGACCCGCGCGCCAAGGCGGGCCAGGGCGCCGGCGATGGCGAAGCCCTGCTTGCCGCTGGAGCGGTTGGTGAGGACGCGCACGGGATCGAGGGGTTCGGCGGTGGGGCCGGCGGTGACGATGACGTGCTTGCCGGCCAGCGGCCGCGAGGCCTCGCCGGCCAGCAGGCCCATGATGGCGTCGAAGATGGCTGCCGGCTCGGCCATGCGGCCCGGGCCGAACTCGCCGCAGGCCATGGCCCCGTCGTCGGGCCCGACGATGTGGACGCCGTCGGCCTTGAGGGTGGCGACGTTGCGCTGGGTGGCGGGGTGCAGCCACATGCGCACATTCATGGCGGGCGCCATCAGCACCGGCTTGTCGGTGGCCAGCAGGGTGGTGGAGGCCAGGTCATTCGCCAGGCCGTGGGCGGCCTTGGCCATCAGGTCGGCGGTGGCGGGGACGACCACCACCAGGTCGGCCGAGCGCGACAGCTGGATGTGGCCCATCTCGGCTTCGTCGGTGAGCGAGAAGAGGTCGGTGTAGACCTTGTCCTCGGCCAGGGAGGACAGCGACAGGGGGGTGACGAACTGCGCGCCAGCCTTGGTCAGCAGGGGGCGCACGCCGACGCCGGCCTTGCGCAGGAGGCGGGTCAGTTCGAGCGCCTTGTAGGCCGCCACGCCGCCGCCGACGATCAGCAGGACGCGCCTGTCGGGGGTGGGGACGGCCACGGGGGTTGGCGCGGGCTTCGGCGTCGGCGGTTGAGGGGCTTTGGCCAAGGGTCGCGATCCTTGAGAGAGGGCCGTCCCTCCTAGCAAATCGGGACGGGTCAAAGATAGGACTCGACAAACGGCTTTGCTTGTTCCTTATTTGTTCACGGACACCCTTTGTTCTCTCGTTTCACAGACAGCTGGGGAGCTGAATCGATGACCAGTGCAAAGTTGTACGGCCCCGCCGTGCTGGCCGTTTTGGCCTTTTCGCTTACCCTTTCCGCCTGTGACGGCGGCGCTTCCGCCGTGCGCACCGTGGCGTCCAGCGACGGGGGCGCGAAGTCGTCCTTCGCCGACTCGCGCGGCGGCGCGGCTTCCGGCGTCGATCACCGCAAGGATCCGACGCCGCTGCTGGACGGCAAGCCCCTGTGGGCCGCCAACCGCCAGCATGGCGCGGAGGACAACGCCCGCTACCACTTCAAGCGCGACGGCCAGTCGTTCGGCGCGGGCTCGGTGGAGGATTACGTGCGCACCGCCCAGGCCTTCATCGCCGCCCCGCCCGCCGGGTCGGAGATCATCAAGCGGGCCAACGGCGACCGGCTGATCTATGACCCGAACGGCAATGTGTTCGCGGTGGCTACGGCAGACGGCGCGCCTCGGGCGATGTTCAAGCCGAAGGATGGCGCGGCCTACTGGGCCAAGCAGAAGACCGGGGCGCAGACCCAGGCCAAGGGCGGGCGTCGGAAGAGTTCGGACGAGAACGCGGACGACAAGCAGGGCTGATCGCTTTCTCTTTCCCTCCCCCGATCGGGGGAGGGTGGTCGTAGCGTAGCGAAGACCGGGTGGGTGTAGCGCGACAAAAGCTTCTGGGGTCCGGGACAAGAGCTTTTAGAGCACTCGGCCCGGACCCCAGCCAGCTTCTGAGAGGCCCCTTAGAGGGCCGCTAGAGCCTCCTCACCGAACGCCGTGCGCAGCCTTAAGAGTTGACCACGCGAGGCCCGCAGCCACGCTGCAAACCCCGTTACCGGCGCCCCGGGTTCGGTCCACCCAATCGGCCATCCCATGGTCAGCTCGTAGAAGGCAGGGTTGGAGATCAGGCCATCGGCGAAGGAGCCCTTCCCAGCCCGCAAAGTCAGCCGGACCGGGGGCGAAGATGGGTCGGCAGCCATTGCCGACGTCCAGCCCACCGCCTTCAGCACCAGCCACAGCACCGTCCAGTTCCTCGCCGAGTAGGACAGGGGGAACTGGCCGCCGCTCTCCTTCACAATGTCGAACGGCGCAATCAGGCGCACCGTCCCCCCGGCTAGGATCAAGTCCGGCTGGTAGCCGCTGTCGGCAGCGGTCGGCGTGGGCCACGATGAAGAGCCGACGACGCCGGTGGCCCGCGCCCGCTTCTCGCGCAGTAAACAGGCCCGCCGTTGTGCTGAAACCCAGGTCGCGAAGGTCGCCAAGGACGTCGGAGAAGCCCAGATCGAGATGGCCCTCGACGTTCTCAAAGAAGGCCCACTCGGGCTGGACCTCGTCGAGAATGCGCGCGACCTCCGGCCAGAGATGTCGGGGATCACTTGCCCCTCGGCGCTTACCGGCGACGCTGAAGGGCTGGCAGGGATAGCCGGCAGAGAGCAGATGAACGCGGTCGCGCCATGGGCGGCCATCGAAGGTTCTAAGGTCACTCCAGACAGCAGCCTCAGCCAGGGCCTGGTCTTCCATCCGGGCCACGAGAGCGGCCGCTGCATGGGCCTCCCGCTCGACGTAACCCACAGTCCGGTAGTTGGGTTCGGCGAGATGGACCCCAAGGTCGAGGCCGCCATAGCCGGCGCACAGGGAGAGCCCGCGAAAGTCGGCGGGCTCAGGAACGAATTCGGTATGTAGAGCCACAAGGTGACGCCCCTTCAGCCGCTCTGGTGGCGGTCGTGTTGGGGCTCGGTGGCCTCACTAAGTTCATGTCGCCACAGCGGCGGCACTTAATCTCGATGACATCTGCGATGGCAGACGGTGCGGCTTTAAACAATAGCGCCCTGCACCCGGCGCAACGGATCGACTCCCTCAACACATGCTTCCAAATTGACCCCCGCCGGCGCGCCCGGTGGAGGGACTGAACGTGGCCGCGCGGCCACGCGAGGTGCGGGTCAGTCTCCCGCGGGTTCAAGGCGCTGCAACGCCTCGGCCCCCCTCCTATTTTTTGGAGGGGGCAGTTCTATTCGATGCCCGGCCCGCCGTCCGAAGCGGCAACTATCCGCCACCCGCTGGACTGCGCCGCCATCAAAGATCGGTGCTCCCCATCCTCGACCTCCACCGCATCCTCGGGGATGCGGCAGGCGGGATTGGGCACCTCCATCATCGGCGGCCGGGCCGCTTCATCATCGACCGTGAACTCCAGGACCTCTCCGTCGTCGAGGGTGGTGGTGAACTGAATCTGGGGCTGAACCCACGCAGGATCGGGCACCGTCATCGTGCGAGGTCCATGCAGCTGGGTGATGTAGAAGCCGCCGGTCGAGGCGCTGAAATAGAACATGGAGGCTCCTATCGGCCGCGGGCGTCCCAAGTGATGGGGTTGCCGTTGAAGGGGACGGTGAAAACGTCTGAAGGTTCGTCTTCCGAGCTGCGGATGATCACGGCCCCGAAGCGGTCGTAGGAGAGCACCTGGCCGATGCTGACGCTGTGGTCGACCGCTTGAGTGCTGCCGCTCGTGCCCACGGCTGAAAGCAAAACCCGCTCACAGGCGGTCGGAAATGCGATCGGGAAGGTGATCGCCAACGTTGTCCCGCTACCCGACACGACACCCCACTGGTCGATGACGCCACTCGGCCGGATGTCGAAGCCCGCACCTGTAGTTCCGCCCGCGATCTGCGCCCAGGCCTGCCAAGCGCCGCTGACCCAGCGCCGGGTCCAGATGCGGTCGGCGGCCAGCTCGGCGAACATTTGGTAGCCGTCGGCGCTGGCGAGCTTGTCGAAGATGCTGGTGATCATGCCTTCGGCCGCGCCTGACGGCCGGCCGGTGGCCGTGGAGGAGCTGGTGAAGAAGCCGGAGAAGGTCAGGGTGTTGAGGTTGGTGATCGCCTTCCGACCAGGCAGACCCACCGACGACAGCGCCGCCGCCAACTGGGTGTAGTTCCCCTTCACCGGCGTGATGCCGAAGGAGGCAAGAAGGTTCAGGCCGTTGTCCTGGTAGTCGTTCAGCCAATCCGCCCCAACGACGGTCTTTGGGTTCACCGTGTCCTGGAAGTGGCCGCCGGAATTACCGCTGGTGTCGATCGCGTGCATGGTTCTCAGGACCCCGAATAGGAAAAGACGACGTGGGTGTGGGCGGGCCGCAGCTCGCGGATGACGCACTCAAGGTCGGTCGAACCGCCGCTGCCGAGGCGATCGCCGGCCGAGCTGGCACCAGCTCTGAAGAGGGTAAAATCGGTGCTGGTCAGGACGTCCACGCGCCACACCATCCGCCACTTGTTCCCGGAGATGTCGAGCCCGGGCTCATAGTCGTCGACGTCTGGGTCGAACTCATGGATTTCGACGAGGTAGCCAAGGGAGGCGGCGACGCCCACGTAGAATGCGGGGGTCTGACCACCGAGGGCGGCGAGCTTGCGGAAGCAGGCGATCTGGCGCGCCGGAACGGTCGTCGCCGCCGCCGTGCAGTCGTCGGGCAGGCCGAGGACGCGCTCCCAGTCGTCCAGCATCTCTACCGATGTGCGCGGGTCCGCCTCCTCCATGAGCTGCCTAGCCCTGGCGTCCACCCGCGCAAACTCCTGAGCGATACCCGTCAGCAGTTTCGAGAGCACCGAGCCAGGCGCACGGCTCCACGCCGGGCCTGTTGGCAACAGGCCTTTCAGCTGGTCGAGATAGTCTGCAGCCGTCGCCATTATGGCCCCGCCGAGAAGGTGATCACGCCGACCGTTTTCAGCTGGCCGCCCGAGGCGACCACATTGGCCGAGGGTGCCGTAACCAGGTTGTCGGTCTCGCCGGCGGCCTGCGACACCGCCTCGCGGATATGGCTGATCTTGATGGTGCCGCCGGGCTCAGCCTCGCGGGCATAGAGGTCCTTCAGCGACTCCGTGACGGCGGCCTGCACTTCGGGTGTGTTGGGCGTGAGCTGGATGGTGAAGGCGGTTGCCGAGGACGTGGGCGCGGCGACCGTGACCTGGGCAGTGACCGGCCGCCGAGCAGCGATGTAGGCCCCTACGGCCGTCACATCGCCGGCCAGGGGGAAAATGCTCGCCCGCCCATCCATGACGAAGAGAATGCCGACCGTGCCCACGCCTGTGCTCTCGGGATAGACCCAGACCCGGGTGACCTCGGGCACTTCCTTTGCCCAGCGTTCATAGTCCGTGGCCGACCCGCCGTTTGGCTGGTCGCGCATTCGGTCGAGGAGCCGCCCGGTCAGGGACTCGGGGCTCTCCTGATCCAGGCCACCTTTGATCCCCGGCGCGGCCACCGTGCCCTGAGCGTTGACACCCGCGACCGGCGAAACGAACTCCAGGATTGTCCCGGTGCCGGCGTCGCCACCCTCGCCGGGCGAGACAGCCCGCACAGTGAGTGTCGCAACCCCCGCGACCAGGCTGGCCGCTGCTGTGGTGATGTACTGAGCCTCGTCGCGGCGCTGGAGGAGGGTGTTTATCGGCACTGTGCCCGCCGTGCCGGCGACAGCCACGGGGCCGGTCGAGGCGACGGCTGGCTTCAAGCCAAGGCCGAAGATCGACGCCCAACGAACCGCCTGTTCTTCCTCGGCGGTGTCAGGGAATACCTGTTTGGCGATCCAAGCCTGATAGCCGTAGAGCCCGTGGGCCACCGCCGCCACGACCCGGGCGATAACGCCCAAGACAGACCGCCGCAGTCGCGAGTCGGCGCCCGGCATCGCGCCGTTGAGGTCGTCGCGCACCCGTTCAATGAGGGTGGAGAGAGTCGGCCGAGCAAAGCTCATGCGGTGGCTTCCCAAACGAAGTCGAAGCGGTTGCGGGCAGGCCCATGGGGGCGGCTGATTCCGATGCCGAGAGCCCAGAAGCCGGGGGCTGGATAGCTGGCTTCAATGTCGATGGACGCGGCGACGCCATCCTCGATCAGCCAGGCCAATGCTTCCTGGGCGTAGGTTTTCGCCTCCGTCAGTGTCCCGGGCAGTTGCTTGCCGCGCGAGAGGAGCCAGAGACGCGAGCCGATGCTGTCGCCTTCGACGTCGGCATAGGTGTCGCCCCACCACCCACGACGGTCTGCGTCCGCGTGGGGCAGATCGTCGTCTTCCGCAGCGCGGGCGTCGCTGAACAGGCTGATGATGACTGCCGTCTGCAGCCCGTCATCCGTAGCCAGGTCGCCGCCGGTGAGGACCATCTCGGCGGCCGCAGTCACGTCGCTCCAGGTCAAAGCGATGTCCGTCATAGCGCCTTCACCTTGGTTGAGCCGCCGGTGATCACCCCGCCGGCCACGGCGTCGCCCTTGCGCGCGACTTGCGCGCCACCAGACCCGCCGAGGTGGACGTCGTCGCTTTCCAAGGTCAGCGCACCGCCGGCCTGGACAGTGCCGGCCCCATCGGCGCTGAGCGACAGATCGCCCTGAGCAGCGAAAGTCATGTTGCCATCGGCACTGAAGGCCATGTCGCCGCCAGCGTGGGCGGCGAAATCGAATGGCGTGTAGAGGTCAATCCCGGAGCGCTTGAGGTGGATCACCTGACCCTGGTCGTCGTGGATCGCGACCTCGCCCTCCTCAAGGCCCGTGAGGCGGTAGCGATGGTCGCCGACGATCAGGATCACCCCTTCACCGCGCTGCCCGCCCAGGGCCAGCATGACGCCTACAGCGCCCGCCTTGGGACGCGCGGACATGCCGTAAGGTTGGAGGTGGGGCACCTCGTCGTGACGTTCGTCGTCCAACCCCTCGACCTGAGCGGTCTGGTGGGCGTCCGCATCGCCCGTGAGATTGATCTCCACAACACCGAGTCCGAGGGCAGAGTGGCGGGCCAGCGGAGCGACAGCACGCCGTAGGGCTTTGAAATCGCGGGTCATGGCTTCAGCAGGGCATCAGCGCCCTTCCCCTTGCCCTTCTTCGCCGGCACGGCGAGGAGACTGAAGGCCTCCTTTGGCGCCAGCGACAGCTGGGTAAGCGAGCCCCGCGAACCCCGGCTGAAGGTCACTCCGCAAACGAGCAGATCCCGGTCCACGCCCACCAGCGGAGCAGCCACAGGGGCCAGACGGTCGATCCGATAGAGCTCGCCATTCGCCGCGCGCCAGCCCGCAACGACGGCCGTCACGCGCTGCCCCTTGCCAGCGCGGGTGGTCGCCTCCCATTTCGCGCGATCAGCCATCGAAGCCGGCGTCGCGCCGCCCTCGTTGACCAGGACCAGGGCGCGGTAACGAGGCACCCCGGCGTCCTTCGCTTCCGCTGCCGGCCGGGAGGCCTTGGAGCCCTTCAGAGCAGCCTGCCCGGCGGCGTGCCCCTTCAGCTTGTAGATGCTGAACCGTTCGGAAAGGTCGTTGCGGAATCCGATCGACTTGAGGTTCTCGCCGAGCGCAAGGCGATAGCCGGCGGCCTGGAGGCCGGGCCGGATAATCTCGACGTTGCCCGCCGCATTCGTGGTCAGCAGCACGCCGCGCTGCTTTGCCATGCGGTCCATCGCCTCGAAAACGGACTCGCCGGGCTGCAGAGCAAAGCGCGCGAAGGCGGCGCCGGTCGAGGTCTTCGCGGCGACGGTGATCCCATAAGGCTGCGCCAGATCGCTGGCGATCTGCTCCAGCTTGCGGCCCCGCCAGCTGCCAGGGCTATGCACGGCAGAGCAGTCAACCAAGTCGGCTGTCTTGTCGCGGCCCTCGACCGTGATCCGGTGCGTTTCACCATCGACATAGGGCTCGACGGTGTCGGCGTAGCCGGTGATCAGCTGGTCGTCGCCGATCCACACCTCGCAGGGCGCTCCGGCTTCGATCTCGCGCTTCTCCGGGCTGTCCGGCAACCGCTCAGTCAGGCTGATCGAAAAGGTCGCGGCAAGCGTCTCCAGGGACCGCGTGACGCTCACCTCAGTCCAGCCTGCCCAGGCCTTGCCAGCGATCTTGAGGATGACCTGGTCAGCCAACGCCGGCCTCCGGCGTCAGCAGTTCGATGGGGGTCGCCGCCGGCACGAACCCGGGATGCCGAACGCGGTTGCGATCGACGATCTCAGCATCTCGGCCGGCGTTGCCGTAGATGCGATAGCTGAGGACGAGAGCGGGCTCGACAGTCGCCAGTTGGTAGGTGAACAGGCGAGCCAGCGATCCACCGCGCGCCGTCACATCGGCGATCATGGCCAGCCGAACATTGCGGAGGGCGGCGTAGGCTTGGTCGTCGCCGGCGTCGGCCGCCTCAAGGGCTAGGTCGTCGATCGGGCCCTCAAGCCCGTCCCGCACCGCAACGGCCTCGTCGTAGGAGGGGAAGTCCATATCCGCCACCGCGAGCACCGTCTCGGTCGCAGCGGCGTGCCGGACCAGTGAGCAAAGGGCCGCTTGATTGGCCCGTTGGGCAATGCGAGCAGGCGTGCTGCCCAGAACTGCCGGCAGGCCCCGGCCGAAGTCTAGAAGGCCCCTCAGAGCATCCAGCGCGGCTGCCGGCGTCCGCGCCAAGCCACGTACCTGCGCCACCAAGCTGAACATCTGGACGGCGAGTTGCTGAGGCGCGCGGGCCAGGTCGAGAACCTGGTTGGCCATGTCCTGCGCGGACTGGACATAGGCGAATAGAAGGTCGCCGGACCCCGTCAGCTTGCCGACCGTGTCGTTGACCGCGCCCACCGCCTCGGCCAGCAGGTCAGTGGCAGACAGGGTCACAAACTCAGGCTGCAGCTCGATGCCGAACGAACTGGCGAAGCTGTCGCCGGCGTCGATCTTCGCGTTGGCCACCTCTTCCGCCGCAACGGATTGGGTATCGGTGGAGACGCTGGGCGCGAGGTTGTCACCGGCTTCGGTGAATTCCATGCCGAAGGTGGCCATGCCGCCTTCGGCGGTCGTCTCACCCAGCGAATAGCGAAGGCACACCACCTTCGCGCTGACGCGCCACGGCAACACCAGCGTCGCGCCGCCCTCGGCGTTGAGCGCATCCTCCAGGGCGTCGCGCTCGTCGAGATAGTCGGGGCCCAGAACATAGCCCTCGACCTGGAATTTCTTCGCGCCCTTGCCGAGGTCTTCGGCCCAGGGGAGGTCGCGTAGCGGATACTCGTGCAGCTCCGATCGGCGGCCGCCCTCAGTGGTCCGTCCGCGCACCTGGAAGGACACGCCTCGGAACGTCGCGTCCTGGAGTTCATCGCGCCAAGCCATCTAGAACGGCGACCATGCAAGGCCGGCGTTGCCGAGCTGCGACCAGACATCGGTGTTGGGGTCTGGCGTTGAAGGAGTGGCCGACGTCACGCGGCCGAACTGATCGACCCGGATGCGCAGGTCCACCTTGCTGCGGGCGGGCTTCGCAGGGGTCCATGGACCTTCCTTTGCCGCCCTTTGCCGATCGGTCCCGTAGCCGCCCTCCGCAACCTCCCGCACCCCGGGGAAGCGGTTGAGGATTGGGATTTTGGCTTCCCACTGGACGAATTTCGTCCGGGCCATCAGCGCATTATCGATGCCCTGGCCAAGGGCCACGAAGGCGTTCGCCAAGGTCACGACTCCCTTGGCAAAGGCCACCCAGTCCACCTGTGTCGCCAGCGCCTTCAGCCGCTCCAAGAGCGGCAGCAGGGCGGCGGCGATATCGGTGGCCCACTTCTGCAGCCGGCCATCGAGCGCGGCCTTGTTCAGATAGGCCAGCAGCGTGGTGAGGTTGGTCTTGATCCAGCTGAAGATCGTCGTCCCGCCAACGGGAGCGGTCGCGATCCGGAGCTGGAAGTTGGTCCAGAGGTCGGAGAGGTTGGACATCATCCCGGCGTAGGTGCGGGACATCGCGTCCATCGCCCCCCTGAACCGTCCCGAGAAGATACCAAGCAGCGTCTTCCGGATGCCCGCGGCGGTCTTGTCCGAAACGACGGTGATGTCCTTGCCGGCCTGGCTGTAAGTGAACCGGACCTTGTTGCCCTGCTGCTGGGCCTTAACGCCGAATTCTTTGATCCGCTCGAACTCGCCCCCTTGGGCATCGGCGATCATCTCCACCGCATCCATGAGGTCTTTGTTCATGGCGGCGGACGTGTCGCCCAAGGTGCGCAGAGTGCCATCGACTGGGTCGATGCCGTAGGCCTTCAACCTCACGAAGGCGTCGGTTACGCCGGCAAGTTCGTAGGGCGTGGTCTGGGCGAAGTCGCTCACCCAGGCCATCGCCTTCTTCGCCTTTGCCTGGCTCCCCTCAACGGTCGTCAGGACCGTTTCAAACTGCTCAAACTGGCTGGCGGTTTTGATGGAGCCGACGCCCAAAGCCGCTGAGGCCGCTATGGCAGCGGCCCCGGTAACCGCCGCCGCCTTGACGCCCAAGCCTGCCAGCTTCCCCATCATGGGGGACTTGGCCACGGCGGCCATCCGAGCGCGCAAGCCGCCCAGTGCACGGCCTGCAGTTTCCGACCATCGGGTCAGGCGGGCCTGGGCATTGGCGAGCTGGTCCGTCCTCGCCTTGGCCTGCGCCGCCGCGCTGCCGGTCTGCTGTTGCGCGCGACCAACGGCGGCCGTCGCGGTCGCGAGCGCAGCGGCCGGGCGTACGCCCCGCCCGACCGCCTCAGTGATCGACTTGACCGACCGCGCAACTCCGCGGGCCGGGGACGATATCCGGTCCACGGCCTGCAGGATCAGCTTGAAGATCAAGTTACTCATCAGTCTCTGTCGGTAGGAGGTTCAGCCACATCCGCAGCTCAAGCGCGTCCATCCTCCAAATCTCGGAGGGCTGGAAATGGAAGACGAGGGCTAGGGCCTTGAAGGCCGCCGGCCAGTCTTCTGGCCACTCTTCAAAAAAGCTTCGATCTGCCTCCCGAGCACCTCGATGTCCGCCGCGTCCAGCTCATCCACCTGGTGGTCGTCCAGGCCCGACAGACGGGCGACCAGGGTCAAAGTGACCTCGGCCTCATCCGTGATGCCGCCGATGGCGCGCAGGTCTTTGCCCTTCACACGGCGCAGATCGACCGTCGTGATCTCTTCGGAGCGCTCGCCCTTCGGCCCCCTGAGCGTGATCGTCACAGGGTGGAGCAGAGTGTGGCTGAAGGCGGGGGTGATGCTTAGCTTACTCATCAGACCATCTCCTCAGCCGGCGGGCCCATGAACTTGGTCTTGGCCTTGCCTTCGCCCTCGGTCAGCACCGGCGGGTCAGCGCAATAGCCGCCGTTGATGATGTAGGTCTGGCCTGTGTCGCAGGTGAAGTTGATGGTGGCATCGTCGATGGCGCCGATGTCGGAGAGCGAGGTCTTGGCGTCGACCAGGATGTCGCATTCCAGCGTGGAATCGGCGACCGCCTCGGTGAACTTCCCGCCCTTCAGGGAGCCTTCGACCGGCGACCGCTTGACGCCGCCGATGTCGAGGCTTGCCCCCTTCGCGGTCTCGAATAGGCGACCATCGACCGTGATACGGGCGCGGCCGAACAGCTTATTAGACATTGCTCAAGGCCTCCTTAGAGCAGGAACTGGATTTGCCCGGCGAAGACGCGCAGGGCATTGACCGTGTCGGTCGGGATCAGGACGTTGAGGCGCGAGCGGTCGGTGGCGTCGCGCTCCACGATCAGGTCGCGCTTGAACTGGGCGATGTTCTCAACCAGGCCCAGCTCCTGCCAGTCCTTGAAGAGAGCGATGATCTCCGCCCGCACGTCGGAGGGCGTGACAATCGCTTGGCCGGCCCCGAAGACGTTGCCGTCGTCGGCGAGCTTGCAGCGGCCGAACTTCGCCGCGATCCGGGCCCGCAGCGTGTAGCGCAGGTAGAAGAGCGTCAGGACCGTGTTGACGTCCAGGAACGCCACATCAGGGAAGCCCTGGGCGTTGGTCTGGTAGGTGGTGATCGGCCTTTCCAGCAGCACGACGCCCGAGGGATCGACGGTGAAGGTGGAGATGCCGCTGTTCAGCAGTAGGTCCCGCTCGGTGCGAGTGAACCGCGCCGCCTCGGCCGGCGGTAGGATGCCCGGCAGCGGCAGGGTCTGGAACGGCCGCGCGGGGTCGATGGCGCCATTGAAGGCGATAGCGGCCGCGTACGCTGCGGCCCACTCAGGCGGGGGCGAAGGGCTGGCGTTAGCCCCGATGATGGAAACGAACTGGCAGTTGCGGCCTGAGCCCAGGGTCGAGAGGGAACCTTGCGTCCCCCTAGCGGCCGCATAGGCGAAGCTCTCGATCTGGCGCAGCGGGCCGGCGCGCGCCGCCAGCTCCGTCTCCATGATGACGAGGTTCGCCGCGTCGGTGTAGGCCAGGGCGATAGTCGGGAAATGGGTGTCCCCGATGGCCGTGAAGACCGCTGTGACGTCCGGGTTTCCGGTGCCACCACTCAAGGCCACGATGGCCAGGCCGACGCCTGCGGGCAGTGTCTCGCCTTGGTAGTAGTTGACCCGCACGTCGATGTCGTTGCCGGTCAGCCCCTTGTGCTGGGCGCTGACGGTGGCGACGTTCGTTGCCACTGTCGCCGTCACCGGCAAGTCGGGATTGGCGGCAATCGCCGCACCGATGGCGGTCGCAATGGAGTTCGCCGCTTGGCCGGCCGAGACGCCGATCGGCACCGACTCCTTGCCCACCCGCAGATAGATCGTGCCGTTCGCCGTGGCCGGACCAGTCACCGTGATGGTGCCTGTGGCCTTCGCACCGCCGCCGAGATCGGCCAGCGGGACGGCCCAGGTTTCAACCGTATCATCGACCTTCTTGGCCTGCGCGAACATGCGCGCGAGCATCGAGCCGCGGCCAAAGAGTTGACGGGCCTGGTCCGGGGTTTGAACGCGCACCAGGGCGGCGGCGGTGGCCGTGCCGGCGGCGAGCATTTGGCCAACGAAAAGGATCTTCGCGGGAATGGCCGGCAGCCCGCGCTGGGCGCGGCTGGCATCGAACTCGATATGCGAGCCGACGGTGCGGATGTTGAGGGGGATCGAGGTGAAAGAGATCGGCATGGATCAGGACTCCTGACGCTTCGGGGCCTTGCCCTTGGCGTCGTCCGCCGGGGCTTCGTCTCGGGTGATGTCGCCATCGGCGAGGCGGCGATCCCAGTAGGAGTCCCACTCCACGACGTGGGGATCGGCGGCGTCGCCGATGGTGGGGATCGGCGCGCGGGTGGTGGGATCGAGGACGGTGCGGCCCGGCTCGGCCCAAACGGCGTAGCGGTTCAAGGTGCGGTCTCCAGGGTGACGGTGTCGGATGCGTCAGCGTGGCCCTCATCGGGCAGCTGCACGCCGGGTGTGGCGGGATCGGCGTCGATGCCGCCGAGGGGCGGGACGTCCCAGTCGGCATGGAACGTGGTGAAGTCATTGAGGTCACCGGCGCCAGCGGCCGGCGAGATGAGGAAGCGGACGGTCATCTCAAGGGCGAGGACGCTGGCCCGCCGCTCGCCGATCATCTTGCCGCTGTAGAGGGTGGTGATCGCCCTGAAGGCGACGGCCTCGATGTCGAGGCCGAGTTCTTGCCCAAGCAACAGGCCTGCCGCATCGGATACCAGCTGGTAGGAGCCAATCTCACCTGCGGCCCCGCCGTGCCGGGCCTGGGCCTCGTTTCGCAGGTTGGTGGCCGCAACCACGATGGCGAAAGAGCCCTCCACCTTGGCGGCCCCGCTGCTGTAGCTCTCGACCAGCGTTGCACCACTGAAGACGGACCAGGCCGCGGGGAAGTCCTTCACGTACTCCGCCAGGCGCTCGTCGAAGTCGATCGGCAGGCTGGCCAGCTTTTTGAAGCGGTAGCCCAGCGCGTCGCTATCCGACGCCGCCTGCAGGCGCGCCAGCATGGCGTTCTCGATTTCGCCGATCATGCGGCCCGCCTATCGAAATAGTCGGCCGCCAGGGCCGGCACCTCGGCCCGGTTTTCGTCAGACATCCCCAGGTAGACCCGCGCCGGGATCGTCACCTTCTGCGCCATACGGAAGCCCAGCCCCGGTATCCGGAAGCGCAGGGCGCCGGCCGTCTTCGGGACGATGGTTGCGCCTTCCTGGTGGACGCCGCCGTAGATCAGGTTGGTGCCAACGGCGACCTCGGTGTCGTTGGCCGCGTGAGTGATGCTGTCTCGCAGGTGGCCGTGCTCAACGAGTGTCGGGCCGCCGCGCAGCTGGGCGCGGATCGACGGCTTCCAGGCGCGGCCGGCGGGCGAGATGTTGGTCTCGAACCGCTCCTTCGTGCTGCTCTCCAGGTACGCGCCGAAGATCAGCATCAAGGGACGCAGCTTCGTCGCCCGGGCGGCATAGATCGCCAGCTGGCGTTCGACCTGGTCGTCGCCTGTGACCGTGAAGCGCAGCTCGACGCCGGACATCAGAGACCCCGCATCGTCTTGCGGGTGAACTGGCGGTCAGGCAGCTGCATGAGCACCGTGCCGGTCCGGCCGGCGGGCTCAGGGCCGGTCACGCCAGGGAGGCGGACAGTGCCCTTGGACACCAGCGCCAGCCACTTCAGCACGTCCTCGTAGTCCTGGCGGACCTTCTCGGTGGGGGCGACCCGATGGAGCTTGTAGCGGGCGATGGTGCAGGCGGCATCGACGACGGAAGGCGGGGCGGCCCCGATCGGAAGCGCGTACTGCACCGCCAGATAGGTGTCGATCATATCGCCGGCGTCGGCCAGCGCCTGGCCAGCGACCGCCGCATCGACGGTGCCTGTCGGCGGGTCGGCGCGATCCGACAGCTCGATCAGCTCTTGCTGGCCGTAGCGTGTGATCAGGTCCTGGACGGCGGCGTAGGCCATGGCGCCGATGGCGCTCCTCTAAAATTGAAACGGCGGAGACCAGGCCCCCCGCCGCCAACGCTCGTCTTGGCGGGCCCCCGCCTGGGGAGCTGCCCGCCGCACTGGTGTTCCCCGCCCAGGTAGGCGGTCAGGATCAGGAGCCGGTCTGAGCCGGGTCCTTGGTCTCGGATTTGGCCTTGGCCTTGTCCGGCGCCTTGGCCGCCTTCGCCGCCGCAAGTTTGGCGGCCAAGCCGGTCCGCTCGGCCGTCAGGCTGGTGACCTCGGCGGCAAGGGCTGCGGCCTTTGCCTCGGCGTCGGCCGCGCGCCGCTGGGCGGCGGCGGCGGCGTCCAGGGCGTCACGCACCTGGGCTTCCAGTTCGGCCGCCCTGGCGACGGCTTCCCCCAGCCGGAGCGCCAGGTCGTCTGCCAGGGCAGGGTCGCTGGCGGCCGCGCCGGTGAGGAAGTCCAGCAGCTGGTCGGCGAAGTCGGCGCCCACCACCAGCTGCTCCGGGTTGAAGCCTGGGGCGGTGGTGATGGCCTGGGTCGCCTCGGTGAGCTGCGCGCGGAACTCAGGGGGCAGAAGAGCCCACGGACCCTTCTCCGCCTCCCCGCCCTCGATCGTGAGGACGGGGTCGGCGACGATCGCGCACAGGGCCAGGACGGTGAAGGCGACCATGTCGACCATGACCCACTGACGGGCCTGATCGAACACGAGGCCGCCACGGCGGTAGGGCGAGCGCGAGGCGCTGACGCGGAGGAACGGCATCAGGGAAGCCTCGGCGAGACGACGACCTTGACCTTGTTGAAGTAGATGTTGGACTCGCCACCGGCGAGGTTCTGCTTCTCGAACAGGTTCCGGGCGGCGGCCTCGTTGGAGGTGCCCACGACGCAGGTGTCGTAGACGACGCCGAGCGGCTCGCCCTCGTCGTTGACCAGCGCCGCACCTTGGGCCTTGGCGGCCTCATAGTTCGCGACGTTCAGAGCGGCGGTCGAACGATGGGCCAGCTGCCAGTAGGTGTAGCCGACGGCGGCGCGCGCCTCGCCACCGATCAGATACTCGCCCGTCGAGAACACGTGGCTGTCGTTCGGGTCGGTGACCATGTTGAAGATGGGCTTCTTCCGCTCCTGATGGAGCAGCGGCTTCAGCGGCTTGGAGGTGTCGAGCAGGAACCAGGGCTGGACTGCGCCGGCGCCCGACATGTTGGACACCTGCACCGGAACGGCGCCGCCGACCGGGTGGTCCGTGTCGAAGAAGTTCTGGCCATCGTAGCAGACCCGGACGTTACCGGCGGCGAGAGCCTCGAAGGCCAGCTGGTCGGCGAGGGAGCCGGCGCTCTGGCCCCACCCCTTCACCATCGGCGCATAGAGGCCCAGGTTGTCGTCGTCGATCTTGTCCTTGTGGATGCCGATCGTGGCCTCGAAGTTCTCGTTGACCAGCTGGTAGGCCTTCTCCTTCATCGACCGGATGCGCTTGTCGCCAAGCCAGCGGCGGAAGATGGGGAAGTCGCCCAGGAAGCCGTAGGTTTCGACCTTCGTGGAGCTGGAGACGGGCGTGACGAGACCCTGGAACTGGGGCGCGGCTGCGGCGACCCCCGCTTGGAACTCGGTCCGGAAGCCGGTGCGCAGGGCCTCCAGGGACGTGGCGGTGATGATCAAGGCGGGGTTCCTTACAGAGCGATTTCGACGAAGCCGGAGACGGCCCCGGCGGTGTTGAAGGCGGCCGCAGGCGCGACCTGGATACGGGAGCCGACCGCGACGACCGTGGTCGCGTCACCCAGGGTCGGGGTGTCGGCCACGATGGTCCCCTTGGGCGCGGCGTCCGCGATCGTGCAGGTCAGGCCGGCGACGGCGGTGACCCCCACCAGGGCGGTGACGTCGCCGCCGGTGGTGACGGCCTTCTGCACGATCACTGACATCCCGATGATGCTGCCGGCGACGGGCGAGACCAGCTCGGCCGAGGTCCCGGCCAGCGTGTCCGTCTCGTTGATCGCGAACGGCAGCTGAATGGTCCGGCGCGTGGGCGTGGAGGTCGGGCCGACCTTGACCCAGACACCCTCGGCGTCGACGTCGTCGATCAGGCCCACGGGTGGGCGGATGCCGCCGGCCGAGGTGCGGGCGACCGTCTGGTCATCAACCACGAAGCAGACGCTGCCGACGTCGGCGTCGGTCAGCGCGTCGATGCCGGCGGAGTTGACGAAGTTGTAGATGCCGGCGCGGACGGTGGTGCTCACCTCGCCATCGGTCGCACCGCCGGTCACGGTCTCGGACGCCACACCGACGACGCGGCAGGTCGCGGCATCGTTGGCCTTGTCGGTGGTGGTGGCCCCTTGGCCGACACGGGCGGGGCGCAAGAACCCGCCGACCTGCATCAGCAGGGCGGTTTGAAGGACGGCGACCCCGGCCTTGATGCCGAGGACGGAGGAGCGGCCATCACGCTCGACGATGGTGCGGGGGGTGGAGAGCGCGGTCACTGGGCCAGCTCCTTTTTGCGGGTTTCGAGGAAGGCCGCTTCATCGACGCCGAGCAGGGCGCAGCTCGCCTTGTCCTCGGCCGACAGCACGGCGGTGGCGGGGTCGGGCTTGTTGAGATCGGCGATCCCGCCAGCCGAGAGGACCACCGGAGCGTTGGCCACGAACTTGTTGAAGCTGGCGAGGTCTTTGGTCGCGTGATCGAGAGCCCACGCGCGGTTGCCGGGCGTGACCTTGCCGGCGGCGGTCGCTTCGTCCACGGCGAGGGTGGCCTTGTCCACCGCGTTGGTGGTGGTCAGGGTGGTGACCTGGGCTTGCAGCTCAGCCACGACACTCAGCGGAGCATACTTGGAGGGGTCGGGCGTACCGGCTTCCACGGCCGTCTTCACCGCCGCGCAGATGGCGGTGGCGTCGGCCTTGTCATCCAGACCGGCAGCCTG
Source organism: Caulobacter sp. (assembly GCA_028291055.1). Lineage (GTDB taxonomy): Bacteria > Pseudomonadota > Alphaproteobacteria > Caulobacterales > Caulobacteraceae > Caulobacter. The sequence goes on along the minus strand of JAQGIP010000100.1, from coordinate 36,861 downwards.
GGCGATGGTTTTGATCGATGCCTGGGTCGCGGCGAGCGTGCCACAAACCGCGAGCACTTCGGCCTCGGTGGCCGTGTCCGCGAGCCCAAGGGCTGCGGCAATTTTCTTCAGCATGTCGTCTTGGTCCTCTTGGTCGACAAGGTCCTGGGCCGCGACGGCGGCCAGGTCGGAAAGGGCGGGGTTGTTGGTGAGCCCGGCGCGCAGGATCGTCTCGACGGCGCCCGTCTTCGGATCGAACAGGAACACCGGCGAGATGTAGCGATACTCAAGGGCAGCCAGCTTGGCGGTGGCGGGCGACGTCCAGTCCACCCGGGCCCAAATGCCGTCATCACGAACTTCGAGCTGCTTCATCCACCCGGCTGCGGGCGCGACCGCGCCCTGCAGCTTAAGGGCGGCCTCGGACTGATGGTCGTAGTCGATGACTAGGTCTTGGCCTGCGGCCCACGCCATGGTCGATGCGACGACCTGGTCGGCATGACTGCGGTCGCGCAGCTCCCAGGGGGCGCGGGTGTCGCGGGCTTGGAACTTGCCCATCGGAACCAGCTGGACCCAGCCACCATTGCCCACGGCGCCGATGTCGGCGAGGACCGCGAGGAAGGCGACGGAGGATGTGAGGGTGCGACGCGTCATTGAGCCCCCATCATCAAGGGAACCCATGCAGCCCTCTAACCTGAACAGGTTCAGGCGAAGGGGGTGAAGGACGGGGCGGGCCCAGTCCTGACCCCCGAAAAAGCCGGGGAGGAGGGGCGCTGCAGCTGGCGCACGAGGCGCGGCCGCGACTGGCGTGAGAGGGGTCTCACGCGCCGACTATCCGTGTTTCAGAGGCTTCTTGGAAGGGGCTTGAGTCAGTCACTGGGCGCGGCGGCCGCCGAGTAGGCCAGCTCACCCGCGCGCAGCTGGTCGATCAGCACCTGGTCGTCCCGGCTGATCACCCAGAACCAGTCGGCTAGGCTGCCCGCCGTGACCTCGACCGCGACATCAACGACCGTGCCGGCGTGCTGAAGGCGAGCCAGGTAAAGGCGGGCCAGGATTTGCGCACCGCCCCGGGTGGGCCAACCCCAGCGGATCTCCGACGGGTTCCTTATCGCGGCCGAGACCAGCGGCAGTGATCGCCGGTCGGCGGCTGTCAGATTGACCGGCTTCCCGCCGGCGTCGGTGAACAGGTCGGCGCCCGCCACGAATGGCTCGCCTGCCGCGTCTGTGAAAACGGCCGCCTTGGCATGGGTAGCGCCGAAGTCGGCCAGGAAGGCCGCCTCGGCCGCCTCCTGCGTCACGGTCTCCGGCAGCAGCTCCGGCGCGGGCCCTGCGGACGGCAGTGGCGGCAGCCCTGGCCCAGGCCCAGGCCCGCCGCCGCCTTCGCCACCGATCGGCCCACCTGGCCGGCGCTTCGGAGTGATCGGCCGCATGTAGGCCTCGCCGACGTTGTAGCCCCAGCCCGGATCGATCCCCTGCTCCACGGTGATGACTTCGCCGGTGCGCGGGTTGGTGTAGCCCTTGGGCGGGAACTTGATCGGCCGCTCGGTTTCGGCCACGCCGCGCCGGTCCATCATCCGCTTGTTCAGCTGGGTGACGAAGCACTTGCAGCCCCAGCCGTTGGGCGGGTAGTGGACCTGCCACCAAGGGTCATCGACCGGAAGGCAGACGGGCTGCGAGGCCCACGCCTGGTGTTCGCGCCGCGGATGGTTCTGGGCGGTGTGGTGGTAGAGCAAGTAGGGCAGCGCCGACTTCGTCTCCTGAATGCGCTGCCAGGCGCCGGCCGCATGGGCCGTGCGCAGGTTCGTATCGAAGATGGTGCGCAGACGGCGCGGCGAGCCCAGTTGCACCAGGCGCTCCTCGCCCGTGAGCGGGTCCACCATCTTCTGCTTGCCCCACCAACCGCGCGTCTCGAGAAGCGGCTGAAGGCCGGACTTGAACTGCTCGAAGGTGGTCCCGTCGGCGAGGCCCTGGTCCACCGCCTGGCGGATGTCGTTGAGGAGGTCGCCGGTCCCCGCTTTGGCCACCGTGAAGGCGCGGGCGTGCTCTTCCTGCCAGACATCCTGCCAAGCGAAGGACTCGGCCAGCCCCTTGCCCCTGAAGTAGTCGATGGCCTCTTGGGCGGGGAGCGGCTTGAGGGTGACGGCGGCCATCAAAGACCCAGGATCAAGGCACGGCAATCGCAGCCGAGCGGGTGGTCACCGTTCCGCCGTTGCCATTGTTGGCGTCGAGCTCGAAATAGATGACTTGGCCCGTCCCGCTGGTCATGCCCGACCCCATCCACGTCCAGGTGTTTGCGGCGACATCAGCCAGCTTGGCGCCCGAGCCGACTGCCGCAGACCCCCCAAGATAGACCCTGGCGCCAGTGTAGAAGTTGGCCGGCGCCCCGCCGCCCGTGAACGCTCCGGGCCTGAAGGTGATGACGTTTGCGTTGGCGACCGTACCCGCCTGATAGCCCAGGCGCTCGCTCGCGCCCTTGATCCCGTCCAAACCCACGTACGTCGGCACGGCGTAGGGGTTCAACTCTGTTTTGCGAAGGATCGGCTTCCACAGCAGCAGGCGGATATTCACCGCTCCCGCCGCGAGGCGCAGTGTGAAGGACGGGCGACTGTTAGTTAGCGAGGTCTGCTGAGGATGGGGGTAAGTGCGCGCGACGCGCGGTCCGATAAGCGTAGAGGCGCCGCCGGAGAGGTTCGCGTCAGAGGCGGCGGCGACACCGAGGGAGTAACCCGCGACCGTCGTATCGGTGTTCAGACCCCAGATTTTTGCGCCCACGGGAGCTGAAGCGCCATCTGTGTGGCTAATCTGATAGCCCACTAGGGCCTCAACAATATCGCCGGGAACAGCGTTGATCGGGATGCGCCCGCCGGTCGCGTTCTGGCGTGAGAAGACTACCGTTCCCTCAACCGACACCGCGCCGGTGATATCGACTATCTGGCAGACTTCGCCATTGACCGTAGCAACCGAGCACGCGACCGCTGCTGTGGTGTTATTGGCGACGTCACAGCGGTCGGCGACCGTGCCCGTGGGAGTAGTCGTGCCGGTCTTGGTGCCCGCAGCCGCGCCTCCTGCGGTCGGCATCAGGTAGACAGGGTCAACGTTGGCCGTGTGAACGGAGGTGGCCAAGATGTCGTTGAGGCAGCCCGCTACGGTTTGCGTCGAAACTAGAGGATCAAAGAAGGAGGCCAACAGGCCGGAGACAAACGCCGATCCCACCTCATTCGGGTGAATGTAGATCGGCCCGGCTTCCATGTAGCACATGGTCGTTGGCACGAAGACGCTGCCGCCGTTGTCCGTGGAGCGGTAGGTGAGGTTGCAAGCCTTGGTGTAGCCCCCATCGGTGTTGTGGAAGCCCATGATGAAGTCGTTCACGGCCACCAGGGTGGCGTTATCGACCGGGAAGGCGCTGGACGCCAGAACCGTAGTCCAAATGATAGGCTTGCCCGCCCCAAGACCGGCGCGTAGCGAAGTTTGCAGAGTCGTCAGCTTTGCAATGACCGCCGCCGACCCGAGCGACAGGCTGTTGTGGCCGATGGCGACCAACGTGAAGTCACCCTTCTGCGCGGTGGTGAACCCGATGCGGGCCTGCAGGTCGTCGATCGTGTTGCCGCCGATGCCCTGGTCGCCGCCGACGCTGAGCCGCAGCCGTCCGGCGAGCCTGTCCACCAGGTTCAGCGGGGTGTTCTTCATTCCCCCCACGGACACCTGACTAAACTTACTGTCGGAGGCGATCACCAGAGACGAATCGGCCGGCTGAACCATGAGGGAGGCGGCGCTCGCACGCCTAAGCAGCGCCCGGCGATTTCCGTAGCTGAGGCTCACGACTAGCCGGCCTTGACTAGGGTGATCACGCGGTCGGCCGCTTGGGCCACCACGGCCCCGCCGAGCCCGGAGCGGACCTTGACGTACTTGACGCCGACCCAATCGCTGAGGGGCAGCGCGATGAAGTGGCTGGCCACCACGGAGGCGGGGGCGATCGTGCGCTCAATCCCGGCGTCGTAGACGTCGTAGTAGGTCACGCCGTCCGGAGAGGCAGCGAAGGTGATCGCCGCCGCGGTCCAAGCTGCAGGGATGATTATGCCCGCCAGCTTGCCGTCCACCTGCAGCGCGCCGGAGAGCGACGTCGTCGCTAGGATGGTCACCGTTGCCGAGGCGGGCGGTGGCGCGGTCACCGGAAGACCGGTGGCGGCGGCGACCACGGTCAGGTTGCCTTGCAGGGCGGCCAGGATCGCGGAGGCCGACCCCTCCAGGCCGTCGACGTGGCCATCGATGGAAGCGAGCCCGGCGATCGCTGCGACGAGGTGGGCGTCGGACGCAATCAGGGCCAGGGCCGCAAGAACATCCGCGCGGTCGTAGTCGCGGTGATGGACTACATGCTCGCCGCCGATCACGTCCGACCGGAGGGCAGTGCCGGCAGCGCCGGGAGTTACGTTGAGGCTCATAGGTCAGAGGGCTCCAAGAAGGCCGGAATTGCTGGAAAGGGTGAAGTCGAGCGCGCTGCCCGTCGGGCCGGGGCCAGGGGCCCCGCCTAGGGCTGTGCAGATGAGGACGATCGCGTCCTGGACGTTGTTCACGCCGAGCATGGTCAGTGTGTCGTTGAAGGCCACGGTGGCCGCATCTCCTGGGCCGCTGCCGGTAGCTTCGACCCGTGGGCGATAGAGACCTCCCCGATACAGGCTGCCGTCCGGCTGACTAACGAAGCTATCCCTCATCAGACCGCCTCGCCGTCGATGCTGATCGCGACGCCGCCGCCCACCAGATCGGTGACCACCATGCGCCAGAAGCCGACACTCGCCGGCTCCTCGAAGCAGAAGGGCTCCAGCTGCGCCGGGTCGCCCGTGATCACCGGCCCGACCGGCGCGGGGTTGCCGCCGGTGCCGTCGGCATTCGGCCCGACGGTCGAGCGCTGCATGCGCGCTGTGACGCTGGACGCCGCGCCGCTCTTCGGCGGCGCGGTGATCTGCACTGCGAAGCCCTTGGTCAGCCTGGTCCACGGCGTGGGCCCAGGTTGGGTGATGATGGCGAACACGAGGTCAGGTCTCCTGAGGTTGGATGGCGACGCCGGCGATTCCGGCCAGGCGGGCGTTGAAGCCGGCCCGGGCCAGGGCGTCGGCCAAAGCGTCGGTCTGCATGGTGCGGATCGCGCCCGAGAGCCTGTCGCGGAACTCTTCGAGGCTGGAGCAGTCGGCCAGCACGGCCTGCACCGGATCGAGTAGCGCCGTCATCATCGGCTCCCAACCGCCGAGCGCCTCGGTGCTCAGACGGTCGATGGCGTCTTCCGGCGTGGTCATCCCGGCAAGGGCGGCGAGGATCGCGGCTGCCGCGCGGCCCTCGGGTTTTCCCTGGCCCGCAAGAGGCTTTGAGAGGCCTGAGAGGCCGTTCGCGGGGTCGTCGGGGGCGGTGGGAGCGGCCCCGGGATCGTTGGCCGCCTTGGGCGGGCTTCCTGGGGGCTTGGCGCCGGGCCCTTCCGTGACATCGATCCGGGGCGGTGCGGTCGGGCCCAGGACCTCCTCGCCGGCCGCCGGTTCGCTCAACCCCATCTTGCCCCGGACCTCGCGGGCGCTGACCTTGAGGCCGAGCGGGACCACGCTGCTCAGTGCCTCAGCCAGGGCCTTGACGTCCACGCTCTCGGCCACGCCGACGCGGACGCGGGGGTACTTCGCCTGTGGACCGAAGTTGAGGTCCACCATCGGCCTGACGACTTGGCGGTTGATCGTCGCCGCCAGCCGGCGGGCGTCGCTGTCGCGCAGATCGGCGCGAACCTCGCCGTGCTCCTTGCCCGAGCCGAGGCCGCCGGTCTCCGCGTCCGTGGTCGCAGTTTGGCCCACGACGACCTTGCTGGTCGCCTTGTCCGAATACTCGCAGAGCCGCTGGAAGATGCCATCGCCGGCCCCGCTGCTCTGGCCGCTGATGAACTCGATGTCCATCGACTTGGGGAACACCGCCGCAGCGTCCGAACTGACGCCGGCCACGGCCCGCATCAACAGGGAGATGTTCTCCGGCGACTCGCCGTTCTCGTAGCGGCCGACGCGAAGCGGCAGTCCATAGACCTCGGCGAAGGCCAACCAGTCTTTCCAGCTCATCGACTGGAACAGCCAGGCCCACGCCACCGGGCGGGCCAGCCCCCCGCGGATCGGCAAGCCGGATTTGGCTTTGTGCTGGTGGAACACGAACTTGAACGGGTCTAGCGGCGTGCGCGTGCCGTCGTCGCGCAGCAGCAACGGCGTCTTGCCGTCCGCGTGGTCGAAGGTGATCCAGGTGGCGGGCACGAGGTCGAGCTTGTCGGGGACCCACTGAAGCGCGCTGGTTTCCCAGATGATCTGGGTCACCGAGAAGCCCTTGCCCACGGCGTCGAGTAGGTCGAGCAGTTCATCCTGCAGCTCGTCGCGCTTGACCCAGTCCTCGACGAATTTGGAGATGGCCAGGGACTCGGCGTCGTCGCCGCCCGGCTCGACCGTGATCTCCAAGCCGGCCACCGCGTTCTTCCGCTGGGTGAGCACCCCCATGTAGTGCGGGTACTTCTCCTCGAGCTGCTCGGCCATCTCCAGGTAGGCCAGCGGATCGTTGTTCTCAGCACCGCGCAGGATTTGCGCCAGACGCGCCGGCGTCAGGCCGTCGGCCGGGTGGCCGGTCACGACCGAGCGCACGCCGCCGAGTGTAGGCGCCGCGAGGTCCTGCTTCAGGATCGAAGCGTCGAGCGGGCGGCCGAGGTGGTCGACCAGCGGGGGCCTAGCCATCAGTAGGATTTCCCCGTGCGGAGCTGGGCGGCGAGCGGCCCGCCGGAATTGGTGTTGAAGCGGCCGCCATAGCGGTCCGAGAAGTCGTCGGCCTCGCCCGTGCCGCCGGACATGCGGTTCACCGGCATCACCGAGGTGTAGGCGTACTCCGCCGCGTTGCCGCAGCTCGCAGCCCAGGCCAGGGCCAGGGCGACCGCGAAGTCGCCGTGGCGGTCGAGGCCATCGGACCCTTTGCTGCGCGCATCCTTTGGCACCATGGGAACGCCACGGATCAGCTTGATCTGCCGCAGATCGTCCACGTGGTCGGCGTCCAGCAGGATGGCCAACGTGCGGTCGATGAAGGCCGCCTGCAGTCGCGGCATGTGTTCGAGGTACCAGGCCTGAGAAAGCTTCACCTCTTCGATCCGGCTGGCGCCGAACTTCTGCATGGTGACCTGGGCAAGGAAGGACCCGTTGCCGGTTGCGTCGCACTTGCCGCCGGAGAACCGGGGCAGCCGTTCGGTGGTGTAGAAGACCACCTGCTTTTGCTGTTCGTGCGGGACGTTCCGCATCTCGATCACGAAGGGCACGCGGCGGGTCAGGTTCCGCTCGATGCAAAGGGGCACGTAGGCGGACACGTCGCCGGTCAGGGCGAAGTCTTCGCCGAAGTAGTGGCGTAGGCCCTTGTCCAACTTCTTCAGCTCGGGCTCGACGTTCTGCTCAAGCCACGCATCGACATACGACCGCCGCTCAACATCCGGCTTCAGCTCGAACCCGGGCGGACAGGTCAACCTGAGCACCGGCCCCGGCGAAGTGGCGCAAGCTTCGATCAGTGCGCGGGCCAAGTAGACGCCCGAACCCTGGCTGGGGATGCAGTCGAGTTCCTCGGCGGCATGGGAGCCGAGGTTGGCGCGGATGCCGGTGCGGAACTCGGCTTCGGCCTCCGGGGACCACTCCAGGCCACGCACCAGGCAGATGCGCTGGAAGAGCCCCTCCTCTAGCGCCTGGTCGAAAGTACATCTGACGACCGCGCCCGGGCGCTTGCCGGCCCGCACCTCGTTGATCAGGAGGTTGAACGGGTTATCGACGCCGTTGTGGGTGGAGATCACCAGGACCTTGCCGCCCCAGATCAGGAGCGCCATCGCCGCCTTCAGCAGGTCCTCGGGCCCATCGTGGAAGGCGAACTCATCAAGGATGACATAGCCCTGGCGGCCGCGCAGCGAGCGGGGCCGGCTGGACAGCGCCACGATCTCATAGCCGGAGGCGAAGGCGATGCGGAAAGCCTGGATGTGCTTGTCCGGCTCCCCCTGCATCTGATCCTGGAAGAGGAACTCGCCGACCTCGGTGCTGGCCGGCATGAAGGCCTTGGCCCACATGGCGCACACGTCGACGAACTCGCGCGCCATATCGAGGTTGTAGCCGATGTAGAGGACGTCCATGCCCCGGGCCGATTTGGCCGCGCCGGCCGTCAGCACGGCGTCGGCGCCAACCGCCCAGGTGAAGCCGATCCGCCGGCTCTTGTCGGAGACCACCAGCTGGTTGGTGGCCGTGGCGCGCAGCAAGGCCTTCTGCGAGGGCATCAGGATATCGGGCAATGCCTTGCCCACCAGCTGCGCCGGCAGGCTCTGCATGGCCTCCCGGCGATGCTTGGCCCATTCCTCTTCAGTGATCGGGACGCCGTCGAAGGCCATTACGCGCCAACTCCGAGGATCTCGGCCTTGATCGTGTCCACGGTGGCGCGGCTGAGGCCGCCCTCACGCTTGGCAACCCTGTCCACGGCGGCCAGGGCCTGCTTCGCCATCTCGGCCTTCAGCTTGACGGTCCGCTCTTCGTTGGTCTTCTCGGCGGACGCTAGGCGGTTGGCGGCGTCGGCGAGCAGCTGCGCCTCCTTCGCCGATAGGCTCACGGTGTCGCCGTCCTCGCCGACCGAGGTCACGATCCGGAAGAGCACGCCGTGCAGCAGCTCCAGGTTCAGGCGCGCCACCTGGTTGTCGGGCTGGTCGCCGAACTTCGAGACGATGGCTGAGGCGATCTCCCTCTGGCGGGTCATCTGCTCGGCGACCTGATCGATGTCCTGTTTGTAGCGGCCGATCGAACTGCGCGACGGGACCGGCCCTTCGGTCAGGCCGGCGAGGTGCTCGACGATCTGGTCGAGCGTCCAGCGCCGGTCCCGCAGAAGGCGGTCCAGCTCGGCCCGCATCGCCGGGTCGAGGTCATAGACTTTGGAACGGCCGGCCATCCTCAGCCTCCCGGCGAGGGACGCTGGACACCCGGGGCCGTGGCCCGGCCCTTGGCGACGTCGTCGCCGCGCGAGGTCAGGGTGGCCAGCAACAGGCTGCCCAATTCCTCGGTCGTCACGAGGCCCTGCTCGTTGAGCCAGGTGATTTCGGTGCGCACCTGGTCGCGCGTGGCCGACAGGCCGTAGCCCTCGGCCGCGTCGCGCAGCAGGCTGTCGTTGGCGCGGCAGCTGGGCGCCACCTCCAACAGCCGCAGGACGGTCAGCCTCAAGTGCTGCACGAAATGGTCGCGGTAGCTCATGCGTTCACCGACTCGACGCCGCGATGCAGGAAGTAGCCTTCCAGACGCTTCACCCCGTCAGCGGCGCCCGCTACGGCGTCACCCACGGATTTCACCTGCCCCTCCACGCGGGCGATGTCGGCCTTGGTCGGAAGGTCGAGGATGTCCTTCTCGACGTTGTCCATCCGGCCTTCGATGCGCGTGGTCCGGGTCTCAACGGCGGCCACGTCGCCTTCCAGGCTTTTGTCGGCCTTCTCCAGCTTGGCGACGGCCACGGCGATCTCTCCCTTGACCGCTTGGCTGAGGGACCAGGCCGCCCAAGCCGCGAGGCCGTTCAGGATGACCAGCAGGACCGGCCAATACTTCAACAGGGTGTCCACACTCAGCTCCGGAACTCACGCGCCCGGCGCTCGCGGGCAGCTTGGCATTCAGCGCAGCGCCTGGCCGACGGCATGGCCGCCCGGCGCAGGGCCTCAATGGGGTCACCGCAGCCGCCGCAATCCGCCGAGCCCTCGCCCTTCAGCGGGGCGACGGCGAGCGCGATGGAGGCCTCGCGTTCGGCCTCCTCCACCTGCTGGGCTTGATCGAGCACGTCGGTCACTGGGCCGGCGGCGGCGGGAGGTAGGACTGCGCATCGGTGCAGGCCCGCTTCGTGTCTTCGATTACCTGCACGGCGGCGTCGCCTCGGCCGATCTTGGCCTGCAAGTAATCGCTGCCCTGGTCGTTGGTGCGCACCACCGCGCCGGCCGCGGGCTGCGGCTCGGGGGGCAGTTCACGATAAAGGTCCGCGGGGCAGATGACCTCGCGGACCGTCTTGGTCTGGACGACGGGGTCGGGATCAGTGAGGCGCAGCGACGGCTTCTGAGCCCCATCGTGCCCGCATGCAGTCAGCATCGCAGACAGAGAGACCATCAGCATCGCGGGGCGCAGCTTGGATGACAGCATCCGCACGGGCTTTCCTTTGGGCTTGAGTGGTGGCGGCGGTCTGGGCGCGGCGGAGCGCGGCCTGATGGCCACTCCGTTCGCGGACCAGGGTGGAGGTGGCGTCGTCGCGCTCGCCCCGGGCGGCGTCGCGCTGGGCGACGACCGCCTTCACGGGCAGCGAGCAGGCCTGCTGGAGGCCGAAGGTGTTCTCGGGCTTGGCGGCCAGGGAGCCGTCGCAAATCCGCGCGCGGGCCGCGACGCCGTGGTCGGCTGCGATGACCTGGTCGCAGAGCTTGTCCGGGTTCAGCTCGGCGCGGGCGCCCGGCGTGATCGAGGCGACGCACTGTCGGTGCGCCTTGTCGAGCGTGTCCAAATGGTCGGCGCGGTGCTTCTCCCAGCCAGCGAAGGCAAGGAGCGCGACCAGTCCGACAAGGCCGCCGATGGCGAAGGGATTCACGTCGTCACCCCGTTCTTCAGGTCTTGGGATCGGTAGTGGACGAGGCCGACCAGGGCGGCGACGAAGGCCGCCAGCTCGCCCCAGGGGAGCGGCTCGCCATGAAAGCCGAAGAGGCGGGCCAGCGGCAGCACGACGCCGTTGACCAGGATCGTGGCGACCAGCGCCCAGCCGGCCGAGGACCGCCACCCGCCGCGCCAGAACTTGCCGGCCGAATTCCACTGGCCCTCGACCTTCGCGACCACGGCTTTGCCGGCGCCGCTGTCGAGCCATTCGTGGCCCTTGGCGATCAGGTCGCGAAGCCGGTTCACGCCACGACGACCAGGTCGGCGTCGCCGCTGCCGGCGATCAGCTCGCGCAGCGGGCGGGCCAGGATGATGCAGCCATGCGAGGCGTTGCCCTCGCGGTTGTCGCCGTGGATGCGGAACAGCGTGCGGCCGTGAGCGTCATGCCCGACCGGGTCGAGGTTCATGGTCACCGGGCCGGTGGTGTTGCTGGTGCGCGGCGCGGCGATCTTCCACTTGCCGCAGGGGATGGGCCCGCGCGCCGACGCGCCTTCCAGGGCGCCGTTGTTGCGGCCCTCGGCCAGCGTGCGGCCCGCGCCGCTGTATCCGGTGCCCACGAACTTGCCGTCGTGGAACAAATCGCCCGTGGATTGGTCGTACTTCCAGGTCACGCCTGAGCCCCCGATTGACGGGGCCCGACGCCCCCTCGACAGGTTGCAAGGCTAGGTAGACCGCCCCTCGGCGGCTAACCTGAACAGGTTCAGGTGATCAGTCGAAGAAGCTCGGTTGCTCGCGTTTCGCGGCGGCGTCCTGCTGCTCTTTCAGCACCTTGTAGACGAACCGTTCGGTGCAATGGAGCCGCTCGGCGATCTCTGCCCTTTGCACGTTTGCCGCCCCAAGCTCAACAATCCGTGCGCGCTTCCCCTGCAACAGCGGGGGCTCGAAGTATTGGCCGGCCATGAACTCGCAGAGCTGGCTTGCGGCCACCGCGCCCAGGCATTGCGCGAGGGGGTGGTGGGCCCCGACTGAGCGGGGGACGTAGAGCCGGCGGCCGCCGAACCTGAGCGACAATCTGGTCGCCGCCTCCGCGCCGATCGCCGTCTCGACCTGCGCCCAGGCCGGAGCCTCGGGATCGAACACCGGCAGGCTCGAAGGCTTCGGACGCCGCGTCACTGGCCGGCCTCGCGCAGCACGGCCGCGAGGTGCGCCTCGGCCTTAAGCGCCTCGTGAGAGGCCTCGCGGAGGGCGCTGAGGCGCGCCTCCTTCTCGCCATAGGGGATGAACCGCGTACGGGCCACAGCCTCCTCACGGGCCGCTCTGGCCGCCTCCACGCGGGTGCGCGCCTCGGCCACCGCCGGCCAGGCGAACAGGTCGATGCCCGAGGGTGTGGAGACGGCCGCCATGATCACTGGCCTTCGCGCGTCCAGATCATCTCGGCGCGGGCGCGGATCACGGCGTCCAGTTCGCGGTCGGTGAGGTTGGCCATCGGCGTCATCAGAACGCCGAGCTTCCTGGCCTGCGCATCGGCGAGGCGGTACTTCAGCACGCGCACCTGGTTGTCGGGCCCGACGCCGGTCAGGTCCTGATCCCAGCCGGCGCGGACGGCCATCGCCTTCAGCGCCTCGATCAGTTTGTAGGTCAGGCCCTGGTCGGCCCATTGCAGACGCTGGACCTGCAACTGGCGGCGCGCGAAGGCCTCCAGGGCCTTCTCACCTGCCTCTCTGACCACGCCCAGCTGGTGGAGCGAAATCCACATGGCGCGCGCCTTCTTCGCGGACGGGTGACTTGCCGCATGCGCCTTGATGCCCGAACCGGGTTTCGCGGCGTTCCAGCCCTTGGCCTTCATTTCGTCGAGTACCTTGCCCAGCTGGCCAGCCGTGCATTCGCTGGCGCTGGCGTGGCCCGTGATCCGGGTCAGCATCGCCCGGTAGGTATCGTCGTCGAGGCCCAGGTCCTTCTTAGCGATATGGACCTTTGCGAGGGCTTGGCGGCGCGCTTGGTCGCCGGGATCGAACTTGGCGGCGGCGCTCATTTCGCCCTCCGCGCCGCGAACGACCGTGCGGCCTCAAGCGCCCGGAACATGCCGATGCGGATGGCGTCGCGATCATTGATGTCGCAGGCTTGCCAGCGCTCCGGATAGCCGATGATGCCGCGCCATTCGGCGTGAGCCGCTTGGCTCATGGCCTCGACCAGCGCCGCGTCCGGCCCACCCACTATGGTCTTCAGCAGACCTTCGTAGGGCGCGAGCTGCTCAACGCGGCGCATCGGCGGGTGCATGCCCATCACGCCTGTCCCCGGCGGAGCAGCAGGGCGCCAGCTGCGGTCATGTAGTAGAGCCGCCGCTTCGGATCGCCGTACTGCGCCTTCTTCTCCACCCGCTCGACCAGCTTGCGGCTGAAGAGGGCGACGCCGAGCATGACCATGTTGAGCCCGTCGGTTCGGGGGGCGTGGCGATCCACCGCGGTCTCAGGGCTGACCGCGCCGAGCCGTGCGAGCAGCTGCAGCTGTCCGAATTGCGCGTCGGTCAAGGTAGGCTTCATCATGGAAGGGCTCCTCTGCCGCGCGCGGCCGAGACTTCCACCCGCAGGGCGCGGGCAAAGATTTCGACGCTGGCGGCAATCTGTTGGGTGACGTTGCCGGCCGGGTTCAGGTGGCCAGCGGTGAGGCCAGCCAGCGCCATGCTGGTGGCCTCAATGAAATCGGCGGGGAGCATCGGCCCGCCGCGATGGTCGATGGCGCCCCACGCGTTGTGGAGCAGCTTGACCAGCTCGTTGGCCGTCTCCGACATCCGGGCGACTTCGGGGGCGGTGCGGTCGGGGGTCACGCTTCCGCTCCCCCCAGCTGCAGGGCGAAGCGCATATCCCACGACTCCTCGGTCTGGATGCCGCCGCCGCCCGCAGTCAGCTGGATGCGGGCGGTCGCCTTGGCGCCCCGGCCGTCCGGGGTGCTGTAGCGCGCGACGACCGTCAGGTGCTGTTGGCCCCGGTGGACCCTGGCCTGGGTCGGCGGCGTCCAGCTGCCCGGCGGCAGATCGAACAGGCTGGCGATGCTGGGCGTCCACTCGACCCAATAGGCCTTGTAGCGGCGGGTGCGTTTGCGGGCGGACATCAGGCCTCCAGTCCGACGATAGCGGTGCGGGCGGCCTCGCCCTGGGCGGTGAGCGCAACCCAGCGCGTGCCGCTGATCGACGTGACCAAGTGGGCCTCTGTCAGTTCATCGAACACCGCCTGAGCGGGGCACCAAAACTCCCCCGCACGGTCCGCGCGGCGCAGGTGCTGGGTCGCTGCCGGCGTCAACACGGCGACCGCCCGTGAGATGGCACCCGCCAGTTCGTCAGCGTCCTTCAGAAGCGCGTTCATGAGGCCCTCCGCTGGGCGAGGCGCGACTGCAGCTGGCCGTTCCATCGGGCACGGGCCAGATGCGGCGGCAGTGCCGGCGGCGCGGCCCAGAGACGATCCTCCAGCCGCGTCAGGCCCGCCGCCTGGCCGCTCGGCACCACGGTGATCCGGCCGGCCTGGACGGCGCGGTCGATCAGCGCGCGATCCTCGGCGGTCACGGTCGGCCAGACGCCGGCCTTCCGTTTCTCGGCGGGCGTGCGTTCGGCCGCCTTGTCCGTCACCGGCCCCAGGAAGGCGCGACAGGCCTCCTCCGCTGCCTCTCGCGCACTCTCATGCAGTGCGGTCCAGTTGCGGCGGTAGAGGCCCGGGCTCGTGGGGTGAAGGCCGACCAGGGGCGCGGTCCTGATGATCGGCGCGCCGAGCACCCGGGCCAATGCCAGCGCGGCCGGGGCCAGGCACCGGCGCTGAGCCGAATTCGACGACGACCGCGCCAAGCGGACATCGTCGCCATAAACGGCGGCGGCAGCCGTGATGGCGATGTCGATAAGTTCATCGGTCAGGGCCGACGGGAGGGGCTTGGTGACGGCGACCATCAGCGCGCCCTCCGAGGCCGGGGCGGCGCCTCGCCCAGGATCAGCTTCCAAAGGTCGTGGTAGCCGCGGGCCGAGGCGACCACTGGCCAAGCCAACGCGCCCAGCCAGTTGGCGGGGTGCGGGCCGGTGAAGAGGCGGTAGACAACCAGGCCAACGGCCCAGAGCCAGACGCCCAGGAAGATCAGCGGGCCTTCCATCAGGCGACTGCCGTCAGTTCGGCCTCGAAGGGCTCGATGACGAAGTCCTCGCCTTCCGAGCCGACCATCACGCCCGGGATCGTACGGGCGGTCTCGACGTCGGCGAGCAGGGCCTCCTTATCGACCTCGACCTTGGTGCGGAGGAAGCGGCCTTGGAAGCGGTCCTTCAGCAGAGCGATGACGGCATCGACCGAGCGCACCTTCACGCTCATGGGGCGCAGCCGCCACTTCACCTCGCCGGAAGTGAAGCCCGCCGTCTTGGTGCGTCCGTTGCTGGTGATCTCCGCCCGGTTAGCTTCGCACCAGCCTTGGACGCGGGCCTGAGCGTCGAGGATCTCCGCCTTCAGCGGCAGGGCCAGGCTTTCGGCCCGTTCCTTGGCGGCGGCCACTTCATCGCCGAGGTCCGCCTCAAGGCGGGTCAGCTTTCGCGACGCGTTGCCGATGAAGCCGATCAGGTAGTCCACCTCCTCGCGCGACTGAGCGGCGGGAGCGGCCTTGGACTTGGCCTTCGTGGTCTTGCTCAATGGATGTCTCCGTAGTGGGGGCCGGCCAGCACGCGCTGGGCCGGGGTTTGTTGGGAAAGGGCGGCCCGGCGGGCGGCGATCGCCTGCCGCATGCGGTCCTGCTCTGGGTTGTGCTGCAGCGTGCGAGGCTGCGGACGGCCGTGGACGAGGCGGACGAACCGCCACCAGCGCCGCAGGGCCGTGACGGGGCTCACGCCTTGCCCCCGTCGATGACCCCCAGGCCGCGCTTGAACCGCACGTTGCAGGTGGTGAGCCCCATGACGGCGGCCATCCCCTCGTTGGTCAGGCGCAGCTGCGGGGTGCCGGGGATCACGCCCGCCAGCTCGGCGGCGTCGAGATAGGCCTCGGCGGTGTCGATCTGGTGCCCGAGCGCCTCGGTGAAGTGCTTGAAGCGCAGGGGCGTGAGGGTGCCGGCGTCGGCATGGACACGAAGGGCGCGCAGCTCGCGGCGCATATCGTCGACGATGTGAAGGCTCATGACGGCGGCCCTCACGCGGCTTCGCCGTAGCGCTGGCCGTAGGCGTCGCGCAGGTCACCGACCGACACCGGCGTGCCGTCGGCCTGAGCCGCCCGCTTCGCCAGTTTGATGGTCTTGGCCACGGCCCGCAGCCCGCCGCTCTTGCGGCCGATCTCCTGCAGGAAGGCCAGCTCCGCGCCCTTGGCGATGCCCCAACCGGCGGCGACGGCAGAGACGTCTTCCAGCAACGGCTTGTTTTGGGTGTGCCGGACACCGAGGCGCGAGAAGAGCTGCGGATACTTGCGCAGGGCCACGAGCAAGTTCTCGTCCCCGGACAGCAGCACGCCGACCTCGGTGCAGTCGTGGATCGCCCGCAGTTCGTCGAGGGCCTGAGGCGACAGGTGCTGCGCTTCGTCGACCACCAACAGGGCGCCGTTCACCTGACGCACGCGCTCGATAACGCGCTCGGACAGGGCCTGCGGGGTGCCCTTGGTCACGCGGTCGTTCATGGCCGCGAGGATCGACAGGAGCATGGTGTTCACGCCCCGGGTCGAGGGCTTCATGGTCGCCACGAAGACCAGGGGCCGGGTGGCCTGATACTGCTTGATGGCGGCGCTCTTGCCGCAGCCCGGCGGGGTGGAGATCAGGCCCATATCGCCCAGCTGGGCGACGGCCATGACCTTCAGCATCCGGTCGGCCGAAGTCGTCATCTGGAAGTCGGGATCGGCGGGCATCACCGCCTGCAATGCGGCCTTCTCCTCGCTGGCGAGGAAGAAGCGGTAGACCGCCGCCGGCACAGTCTGGTTGTCGTAGTACTTGCCGCCGTTATAGGTCCCCTCGGTCCAGGCCGAGATGGTTCCGCTGGGCACGCCGACCCATCCGGCCACGTTCGTCCAGGACGCTTCCTGGGCGGCCTTAAGGGCTTTCAACCGGCCGCGAAGATCGTCGATCTCGCTGGGGGTGAACTCTGTCTTTCCAAGGTTCGCGTTCATGCTACTCAGGCTCCTGTTGCACTGGCCTTTTGAGGGGCCGGACTAAAGGGCGGCGGGGCGTTCCAGCGCCTCGCCGCCCACTCACTCGACCAGGCGCAGCGGGGCTCTCGCCCCCCTGGCGCTGGCCAAATCCTCGATATTCAGACGGTCTAGGATCGACGCCCTCGGGGCCGTCGCGTGGGCCGCTGCAGCGCCACGGCCGCGCAGTCGCACGGGGCGCATCACGGTCGGCTGGATGGTCTCGTCTTCAGGTTCGTCGTCGGGCAGAAGCGCCGCGATGTCGGCACACGAGAGCAGGTTCTCCAGCTCTTCCTGGCGGCGGTTGTTAGCGCGCAACTCGGCTTCACGTTTGGCCCGCACCTTGGCGGCATCGACGCTCAGGAAGCCGACCGGCATGTCGCAAAGCGCCTCGGCCAGGTAGCTGCCGTCGGGGCGATAGACGTGCAGACCCTGGTGCAGGTTGTCGGGGTCGAACTTCACGTCCACCCGATGCCCGGCCAGGTCGAACAGGGCCTCGTGGTAGTAGCGATTGCCGGCGAAGGTCAGTGCTCCACTCTTGCGGTCCGCGAACAGGCGGGCGGGTGCGAGCAGGGCCATCCGCTGTTGCTCGGGCGTCGCCCTCCGGATCGGCGCGCTGGCGTATGACTCGGCAAAGGTGGTGTCGAAGCTGCGCCCCTGCGCCATCTCGGTTCGGCGGCCTTCGCGGGCGTTGTGCTCGGCGATGCCGCGGCTAACGACCTTGGTGAACAGGTCCAGGTCGATCGCCTTCGAGCCGTAGTTCTCTGGCTTCGCGCCCGGGTGATTGCCCGTGTAGGCGCCGGCGAAAGCCGGGTGCTTGGCGAGGTTCTGACAGAAGTCGCCGAACCCGCGCTCGATCGGTTTGGAGGAGCCCCGGAAGGGCAACGCCCAGTGGATTTTGATGTCCAACTGGGTCAGCAGGCCGAGCGGCTCTTCCGGCCTCACCGTGAAGCGGAAGCGGTTGGCAGTGCCGCCCGTGATCCACTTGCTGGCGAAGGCGCGGCCGTTGTCGAGCAAGCAGCCATCGGGGATGCCGAAGTCTCGGAAGAGGTCGGCGAAGGCCAGCCGGGTCAGGACTGCCGACTCCGTCTCGCTGATCCGCCACGCCAGGAACTTGCGGCTGTAGACGTCCTGGATCGCCACCATCATCGGGCGGGCGATGTGACCGTCCGGCCAGCGTACGAACACGTCCCAGCGGTGGCCGTCGATGTTGACCAGTTCGAGGGCGTGAAGGTCGGCGACCGAGCGGCGCTGCGGCGGAATGGTCTCGCGCAAGGCGTCCGCGCCGGATCGGCTGGCGATCACTAGGCGAGGATCGACCTCGCGTTCCAGCTTCCGCTGCAGCGTCTTGAGGTGTGGCAGGACGAGGCCGCGCGCCGTGGCAATCTCGGCGGTCAGTCGGTAGCAGAACGCCCAGCTCCGGGCCTCGGGCTTAAGATAAAGGCTCTTGAAGTAGCGGAAGAGTTCCGGGTCCGGCTCCTTCTCCGCGCCGCCGCCAACACGGCGGGGGGCGAGGTTGGGCAGCCGATCCGGCCCGCCGACTCCTTCGATCAGACCGATCCAGTTCCAGACGGTGCCCATGCTGACATTCGCCTGGCATGCGGCCTGAGCGATGGCGGCGGTCCTGGTCGCGGCGCGCTCGAAGGCCTCCACATCCTGGATCACCTGCAGGCGGCGCGCCGCCTCAGCCTTGACCTTGGCGGGCTGCCGCTCGAACCAGGCCCAAAGCTGGTCTCTGCAGGTGACGACCTTGGCGGGAGCCGCCAAGACCGGAACTGGCTCGGGCGCTGGGGCGGCGACTAGCCCGCGCTTCGCCAGATCAAGCACCGCCGCGGCGGGCAGGACACTGAAGTGATACTCTAGCCCCCCGCCGCGACCGGCACGCGGGCGGGCCAGCGGTTCGCCCGCCTTGCCCGCCTTCAGCGCCCAGCGGTTCGCCGCGGCCAATTCGTTCACCTTGCGCTTCGCGCCGGGCAGGCCGGGAAGCTTCAGCTCCGCCAGCTCGTGCGCGTTGAACCAAGACTTGCTTCCCCCGACCGCGATCATTTCGACCGGCCTCGTCGGGAGATCGGTGGCGCTACCTTTTTCAGGACGCGCGCTCGCGCCTGCAGGGCTTCCATCTGCGACTGGATGTGCCCCAGCTCGACCGTCAGCACTTCCTCGCCGACGACCAGATCGCAGCCGATCTGGCGAAGCAGCTTGCGCAGGACGTCGTAGCGCTGGGTCTCGGCGATCAGCACGAGCATGCGCCCGAAGCCGATGTTGTGGTTCTCGCGGGCCTCAGATGAGTAGGCGTCCAGCATCAGCTTGGAGACCTCGGCTTCCAGCAGGGCGGACACGCCACCGGCCACCTCGTAGCGGGTGCGGGGATCGTCCTTCAGGATCGTCGCCACGGCCGAGGCCGTCAGGCGGTCGATGTTGGCGAGGGAGCCCGCGGCTGAGTGGGTCTCGCCGGGCTCAAAACTGAAGCCGAGCTGGCCGCTATCGAAGGCGACTTTGCGCTTCGTCATGCGGCGCCGTCCGCAAAGGAGAGCTTCACGCCTGCCGGGAGGTGAGCTTGCAGGGTCTTGAGCGCGGCGTTGCGCTCGGCCTTGCCCATCCGGGCGAAGGCCCCGATGAACGCCGAGAGGCGCTTGGCTTCGGCGGTCGGCGCAGCCTTCTGGGTCAGGGTCGCGGAGGCCTCGGCCACTGTCTTGATTTTGCCCTCCACCAGCAGCTGCGCGGCGGCCCGCTGATCGGCCTCGGGAAGCTTCGACAGGGCGAGCAGCTGGCCGGCGTTGCGGCTGACCGGATGGCCGCGCACGAGTGCGGCGACATCGGGCAAAAGGCGGCGGTGAAGTTCGAGGTCGCGGTAGATCGTCGGGCGCGACAGGCCTAGCGCGGCGGCTAGGTCTTCAGTGAAGCCGTATGCGATTCTCAGCGTGAGACTCGCATCCTCGGCTTGGTCCTGGAGGGCCTTCTGCCACCTCACTTGCGCGGCGACCGCTTGCATCGGTTGGGCGGCGTCCAGGCCTGAGCGCGTCTTCAGCAGCTCGTGCATCTGGGCGACGGCAGAAGCGCGGTCGATTGGCGCGAGGTCGTTGCGCCACAGATTCTCGGAAATCTCCGCCAGCCGGCGGTCCAAGGCGTCGGCGCTGACGATGACGCCTCGGATAGTCTCCCATCCCTGCAGGCGGCCACCTTCGAGCCGATGGCCACCGGCCACGAGGCGATAAGTGTTGCGGCCCGGAAGGCGGCAGACCTCGATAGGGGTCCGGTTGGTGCCCCCTTCGCTGGCCATGATCTGGCCCAGCGCGCCGGCCCACGTGGGGTCAATCGGCCGCTGCCGATCGACGACTTCGATCAGGGCGAGGGGGATGTTGTAGACGGCGTCGGCGACTTCGAGCGCGCCGCCGTGAGTGATCGGAGCGGGGGAGCCATCAGCCATGTCTAGGCTGCCCGCTCATTTAGACGGTGCGTGCCGTCTGAATGGGACGTACTATCCACCTTTGTGGATTGATCGCGGTAGCGACCGGGGAAAACTTCGTGCACTGGCATCTTCAAAACGTCGGCTATGGCGACAGCGGTCTGGCGCACCGCGCGCCCCCGCAGGACGTCTTTGGCCGAGCCCGTGGGGAGTCCGCGCTGCTCCTCAAAAGCGGACATGGAGCCGTACTGCTTGCGCAGGGCGGCCTTAATGTCTTCGCGATGAAGTTGCTTCGGGGGCTTCATGGTCTCTTCGGCTAAACGACAATCCACAAAAGAGGACACTAAGGCCGCAAATGGGGACCGTCAACCGGATGCAGCCGCGGCGGGTTTCGCCGCGCGCCTAGTTGAGGCGATGGCTGCAAAAGGCATGACCCAGGCTGACGTAGCGCGCGGATCAGGCCTGCGGCCGCAGCTCATCAATGAGTATCTCAAGGGGAAAAAGGTCCCCGGCGCGGACAACGCCTTCTCTCTTGCTGATTCGGTTCAGGTGTCGGCGCGGTGGTTGATTCGCGGCGAAGGGTCGCGGGGGCAGGCTGGCGGGATCGACGTTCCGGACGAAGGGTGGGTCAAACTGCCGCGCCGAAACCTGTTCAAGTTCACGCCCGAGGCAGCGCCCGAGCCGGAGGAGATGGTTCCGATCCCAGTGGAGTGGCTTGCGATGTCCGTTCGCGCGCCGACCGCGCAGCTCTGGATCACCGAGATGCCGTCGGACGCGATGCCGAACGTTGCGCGTGAGGGCGAACCGATCATCTGCCGCGACCCTGACTTTCCCCTGCAGGACGGCCGGGTCTATGTCTTCCTGCTGGATGGCCGGCCCATCGTGCGCCGCGTGCAGATCAGGCCCGAGGGCCTGGTGCTGAAGGCGGAGGCCGAGGGCCTCGACGCCATCGTCCTGAAAGGCGAGCAGATCGAGCAGCTGGTGCCCATTGGGCGAGTCCTCTCGGCGATCAACCTTCAAGCCGTGTAGAGAGCTTGGTCATGCGTCTGATCGTCCTCCTCCCGCTGATCCTGCTGGCCGCTTGCGGCAAGCCTTCTGCAGCGCCAGCGCCAGCAGCGTCGCCCGCGCCCGCAACGGCTGCGATGAGGGATGCCGGCCCGACCTTCGATCTCAGCGCCGACGCCGCCTGGGCGCGCTTCCAGGCCGACTTTCCGACGCTGGCCGCCGCCGAGCTGGTGACGGACGCAACCGACGCATCCTGCAGCGTCCGGGGCATCGACCGGCTGACGGTGAAGGTCTGCGCCATCGGTGGCAAGGTTGATCGGGTCATCGTCTCCGGCCGCCCACAGTCCCGCCCCGGCGACCTGGACGCGGCGATCACGACACTCAGCGCCTTGTTCGCGCCCAAGGCGGAGGCGGCCGACCTGAAACGCGTCAAGGGCGACGCCCATACCGCCATCGCGGCCGGGCGCTTGGCGACGATCTGTCCCTACACCGTCTGCTTCAAGGTCATGGCCGAACCGGCTCCCTGGATGCTGGCCGTTTCGGTCGGCGACAACTGACGGACGATTGACTCGGCGCCCAGCGCCCTGTTCTACTTTTGTTCATGTTTAGGAAGTCCCCTCCCGTCCCGCTGGCCGCGCGCCTTGGCGTCCCCGTCGTGCTGAAGCCGGGCGCCGGAGACCAAGTCACCTTCTCCTCCTTTGATGATCCCGAGCACATGCCCGGCGGCCGCGAGCACGTCGCTAGGCGACTCGCGATGCGCCCTCGACGGGCCGGTCATCCCTTCGGCCAGGGCGGCGACGGTGAGCAGCGCTCCACCTGAGGTCCTGCCGCCGCCCGGTTGGTTGAGCGCCGCCGGCATCCTGAAACCCTGTGGCACAATCGGCGGCGCCCACGCCCGTCATCGCCAGATGCTGGGTATCTGCCGGTGGTACGATTGCCGGCGGCGGGTGAGCCCGGACCTGGGGAAATGGGTCGAGCGCGGCTATGGCCAGGCGCTGGTCTCCGACATGGTCCGCATGCTCCGCTGCAACCGCGTGGATACCGACTGCGGGCTGATGTTCGATCCCGAACCGCCGGCCGTGACGCTGCGACTCTCGCAGCTGACCTGGAAGGCCAACGTCCGCCTGCGGTTTTCGTGCGCGGCGGTGGCATGCAAGGCCACGCGCTTCGCCACCGCCGAGGCCGTGATGGATCAGCTTCGCCGCCAGGGTCACCGCAATGCGGATTTTCGCGTCGAGGAACTGGCCAGCCTGATGAAAGGCGCATGCCGGACCTGCAAGGGCACGGCATGGTCGGTCGATGTCATGTGGGCGAACACTAACACCATGGGTTGGAGGAGCGGCGGCCGGCCCTGGCCGACCTAGGCCACGATGGGTCCCAGTTCGCCGCCCCACCGACGCCCTCTAGATCGACGCGAAGGCTTGGCGCGGTCCTGTTTTCATTGGGTTTTCGAAACTGGGCCCCCTATCGGGCGAACTGGGACCCCGGCGGGCCCACTTTCCCAAGGCGATCGGCACGGCAGGGCCCAGTTCGGCGGGCCACCACCCGCCACCTAGCCCCGCTGCTAAGCGCCTTATGAGAAAGGGTTTTTTGCCTCCTGAGAGGCCTTTGAGCGCCCTGCGCCAATGAGCGGGAGACTCTAGACGCTCCTGTCCCGGCGGTGTCTAAACCGGGCGCCACTCTAGACACCGAAAGCGAAGCCGCCGCCGGCCAATTTTTTCCGGAGCCCCTTGATTCATAAGGCCCCGTCCCACCATGGCCCGCCAAATCCCGCCTTATCCCGGCACTCCAATCACTCATGTCCCCTTACAGTGGGCGGGCGCCGTTAAGCGGCGCACGTGAAGCGTCGGCCCGACTTATTCAGCACTGACCTATCGAGTTTAGAGGGCGCCCGCCCACCCGCCTCGCTGCGCTCGTCCCCCTCCCCCATCGGGGGAGGGAAAGAGTGAAGAGGGTCAGTGGAAGAGCCAGCTCATCACGAAGGCCAGAGCCGAGGCGGCGATGCCGAGGGTGAACCAAGTCAGGCGTGAGGGGCGGCGCGAGGGGGTCTCGACGGCCACCACCGTCGTTGTAGTCGGGGACGCCTCGGCCATCCGCGCCAGGGCCTGAAGCGCCTTGACCGCATCGGCCATCAGGTCGCGGGCGCGCGCCGCGGGGCCGAGTTCGCGGGTGATCCAGCGGCGCACCACCGGATCGGCCGCCGCCCAGATGTCGTGGCCGGGATCGATGCGCCGCGCGACGCCCTCCACCGTGACCATGGTCTTTTGCAGCAGCACCAGTTCGGGGCGCAGGCGCATGTCGAACAGGGCGGTGATCTCAAACAGCTGGGCGATCAGGCGGCCCATGGAGACGTCCTTGGCCCCCAGGCCGAAGATGGGTTCGCCGACGGCCCTGAGCGCCTGGGAGAAGGCGGCGCGGTCGTGGTGGGCGGGCACGTAGCCGGCCTCGAAATGGACGGCGGCCACGCGGGCGTAGTCGCGGGTCAGGAAGCCGAACAGGATCTCGGCCAGGTAGCGGCGCGCATCCGGGCCCAGGCGGCCCACGATGCCGAAATCCACGGCGGTGATGTGGGCCGGGGCGGCGACGAACAGGTTTCCCTCATGCAGGTCGGCATGGAAGACCCCGTGGTCGAGGGCCTGGGCCAGGAAGGCGCGGATCAGGTTGTTGGCGAGCGCGGGGCGGTCGAGACCCTCCAGCGCCAGGGCGGCGGCCTCCGACAGGGCCGTGCCTTGCGCCCACTCCAGGGTCAGGACGCGTTTGGCCACGCCCTCCCAGACCACCGCGGGGGCGCTCATGTAGCCATCGCGGGCCATGACCTCGCGCAGTTCGGCGCCGCCCGCGGCCTCGAAGCGCAGGTCCAGCTCCAGTTCGAGGGAGCGGATCACCTCGCCCACGAAGGCCTGGGGCTCCAGGCGCCGCGCGGGCGCGACCCAGTCGTCGACCAGGCGGGCGGCCAGCCGCAGGGTGTCGCAGTCGGCCGCGACCCGCTGTTCGATGCCGGGGCGCAGGACCTTGACCGCCACCCGGCGGCCGTCGGCCAGGGTGGCCTTGTGGGCCTGGGCCAGCGAGGCGGCGGCGACCGAGGGACCGAACTCCGCGAACAGGCTCTCGACCGGGCGGCCCAGGGCTTCGGCGACGGCGGCCTTGGCGACGTCTTGCGGGAAGGGCGCCAGCCGGTCCTTCAGGCGCGACAGGTCCTCCGCGAACACGGCCCCGAAGATGTCGGCGCGGGTGGAGAGCAGCTGGCCCAGCTTGATGGCGGCGGGGCCCAGGCGTTCCAGCGACGCGGCAAGGCGCTCACCGGGCCGGCCCTTGTGCGACGCCCCGCCCGCAAACAGCCGCAGCACGCCCGCCAGCGTCCGCACGGCGGGCGGCAGGAGGGGCGAAATCTCGCGCGGCAGCAGGGCGTCGGCGCGCACCAGCGTCCAGCCGGCGGCCAGCAGACGACCGTACGAGGAGAGCCTCGCCATGAGCTAGATGGCCCATCCCTGGTGCATGGCCGCGACCCCGGCGGTGAAGTTGGAGTAGGTCACGCGCTTGAAGCCGGCCTCGACCATCAGGGCCGCGAAGGCCTTCTGGTCCGGGAAGCGGCGGATGCTTTCCACCAGATACTGGTAGGAGGCGCGGTCGCCGGCCACATGCTCGCCGATCATCGGGATGACGGCGAAGCTGTAGGCGTCATAGGCCTTGCGCAGGGCCTCGGTGACCGGGTGGGAGAACTCCAGGCAGAGGAACCGGCCGCCGGGCTTCAGCACGCGCCGGGCCTCCTTCAGGGCCGCCAGCACGTCGGTGACGTTCCGGATCCCGAAGGCGATGGAATAGGCGTCGGCATAGCCGTCGGGCAGGGGCAGGCGTTGGGCGTCGCCGACGTTCCAGGTGATCTCGGGCTCGCCGCCTTTTTCACGTCCAGCCGCGATCATCTCGCCGTTGTAGTCGATGACCATGATGGTGGCGTCCTCGCCGCCCCGGCGGCCCTTGGCGGCGCGGGCCATCTTGGCATAGCGGCGCGCCATGTCGCCGGTGCCGCCCGCGCAGTCGACGATGATCTCGCCGGGCTGGGGGTTGAGGCGCGCGGCCACGGCGTCCTTCCACAGGCGATGCACGCCGGCGCTCATCAGGTCGTTCATCAGGTCGTAGCGCGAGGCGACACGGTCGAAGACGCCGCGCACCAGCCTGGGCTTCTCGGCGGGATCGACGTCGCGGTACCCGAAGGTGGCGGAAGGTCCGGTCATGGCCTGTTCTCTAGCCGGACTTTTGCTGGCGGGCCAATGATAGTGGTTGGTCTGGCGCTGTTCAGATTTGTCCACGAACCACAGGGACCACACCAACGCTTTCCGGCGACGCCAGAGCTTGGCTTCGAGCGCCCTAATTTAGATGGACCACCAAGGACACCAAGGACACCAAGGGGTCGGGGATGCGTGGGGCGTCGGTGGTGAGGTTGAAGGCCCGCTTCGCGGGCGAATAGTCTTGGCGAAGCGACGGAAAGTCCCGCGGCGACTTGGTGTTCTTGGTGACCTTGGTGGTCATTCTTAAACGACGCCAGGGCAGGACGCGGGCCGTTTCCGGAGGGCGTTGGTGTGGTTCGTGTGGTTCGTGGACAATCTTTCTGCCTAGATCACCGCCGCGCCGCCCACCGACTCAGGGACGAACTGAATGCCCGAACTTCCCGAAGTCGAGACGGTCCGCCGGGGCCTGGAGCCGGCGCTTTCGGGCGCGCGCCTGAGCCGGGTGGAGGCGCGGCGGCCGGACCTGCGCTTTCCCCTGCCGGACGGGTTCGTGCAGCGGCTGACGGGGGCGACGATCCTGCGGCTGGAGCGCCGCGCGAAGTATCTGCTGGCGCCGCTGGACCGGGATGAGACGCTGGTGATGCATCTGGGGATGACGGGGCGGTTCGAGATCGATGCAGCGTTAGGGGGCGGGGTGGCCGAGCGGCCGGGAGACTTCCTCTATGCCTCGCCGCCGGACCCGAAGCACGCGCATGTGGTCTTTGAGACGCAAGCCGGTTGCCGGGTCACCTATTATGACCCGCGCCGGTTCGGCTTCATGGACCTGATCCCCACCGAGACCCTGGCGGAACATCCCTGGTTCAAGGGCATGGGGCCCGAGCCCCTGGGGCCCGACTTCGACGGGGGGTTGCTGGCGCGGGCCTTCAAGGACCGCAAGCAGGGCGCCAAGACCCTGCTGCTGGACCAGCGGGTCGTGGCGGGGCTGGGCAACATCTATGTCTGCGAGGCGCTGAACCGCGCGCGCATCTCGCCCTTCAAGCCGGCGGGCAAGATTTCGCGGACCAGGCTGGACCTGCTGGCCGGGATCGTGAAGGCGGTGCTGATCGAGGCCATCGAGGTGGGCGGCTCGACCCTGCGCGACTTTTCCGGGGCCGACGGGGCGCTGGGCTATTTCCAGCATCGGTTCCGGGCCTATGGGCGGGAGGGCAAGCCCTGCCTCAACGAAGGCTGTGGCGGGGTGATCGCGCGCAAGGTCCAGGCCGGACGTTCCACCTTCTATTGTCCCGTCTGTCAGAAGTAGGGTGGCGCTTATGGCCCATCCGATCAAACGCCTGATCCTGCCCCTGCTGATCTTCCTCAGCGCCCTGACCGGGGGCGCGGCGCAGGCGCGGCCGGCGATGTGGGTGGTGCGCGACGCCGATTCCACCATCGTGCTGTTCGGCTCCATCCATGTGCTGCCGGCGGGGCTGGACTGGCGCTCGCCGGAACTGGACGCGGCGATCGCGGGGGCGGACGACCTGTGGTTCGAGACGCCGATGGACCCGATCTCCCAGGGCCAGGTCAGCCGGCTGGCCTATCAGAAGGGCCAGCTGCGGTTCGGGCGGCATCTGTCGGAGCTGCTGACGCCGGTGGGGCGCGAGCGGCTGGCGCGGCTGGTGGCGCGGCTCGGGCTGTGGGCGCCGGACCTGGACAAGATGGAGCCGTGGCTGGCGGACGTGACCCTGACCCTGGCGGCGCTGGAGCGGCAGGGGGCCGGCGGGTCGCAGGGCGTCGAGCAGCAGATCGAGCAGTTGGCCCCGGTCACGGCCCAGCGCCGCGCCTTCGAGAACGGCGGACAGCAGGTCGACTTCTTCCATCGCCTGCCCCTGCGCGAGCAGGCGCTCAGCCTCGAGCAGACGCTGGAGGAACTGGATACCGAGCCGGGCGCCTATCGCACCATGGTCGATGCCTGGATGGCGGGGGACCTGGGCGTGCTGCAGCGCTATGGCGACGAGCGGCTGAAGGCCGTCTCGCCCCTGCTCTACAAGCGGCTGGTCACGGAACGAAACGAGCGTTGGACCAGGATCATTATGCGCCGGCTGGCTGGACATGGTGCGAGCGTGATGGTGGTTGGCGCCGGACATCTGGTCGGGCCCGACGGGGCGCCGGCGCGCCTGCGCGCGCTGGGCGTCACCGTGGAAGGCCCTTGAGACGACAAGCGACGGAGACGAGCCATGGCCTATGAGACCCTGCTGGTGGAGACCGCCGAGGGCGTGACCACCATCCGCCTGAACCGGCCCGAGGCGCTGAATGCGCTGAACAGCCAGCTGCTGGGTGAACTGGCCGAGGCGCTGGAGGCCACCGAGGCGGACGACGCCGTGGGTTGCGTGATCCTGACCGGGTCGGACCGGGCCTTCGCGGCGGGCGCCGACATCAAGGAGATGTCGGGGAAGAGCTATGCCCAGATGTTCAAGGAGGACTTCTTCACGGCGGTCAGCGAGCGGATCGTGCGTTCGAGGAAGCCGATCATCGCGGCGGTGTCGGGGTTCGCCCTGGGCGGCGGCTGTGAGCTGGCCATGATCTGCGACTTCATCATCGCCTCGGACACGGCCAAGTTCGGCCAGCCGGAGATCAACCTGGGTGTTGTGCCCGGCATCGGCGGCACGCAACGGCTGACGCGCTTCGTGGGCAAGTCCAAGGCCATGGAGATGATGCTGACCGGCCGGATGATGGACGCCGCCGAGGCCGAGCGCGCGGGGCTGGTCAGCCGGGTGGTGCCCGCCGACCAGCTGATGGGCGAGGCGATGAAGGCGGCGACGAAGATCGCGGGGCAATCGCCCCTGGCGGTGATGATGGCCAAGGAGCTGGTGGACGCGGCCTATGAGACTCCGCTGACGCAGGGCGTTAAGATGGAGCGTCGGCTTTTCCACTCCCTGTTCGCCTTCGAAGACCAGAAGGAGGGCATGAGCGCCTTCGTCGACAAGCGTAAGCCGGACTTCAAAGGGCGATAGTCAGCCGACCGTGACTGACTCGCATTGACCGGGGCGGACCCTTGGCTTATACGCCCGCCCTCCAATTCTCCCGCTCACCGGGCTATCCTGGCGAGCCTGTCCGCATATCCGAGGTCCCTGATCCATGGCCAATAATCCCGGCGCCAAGAAAGCGATCCGCAAGATCGAGCGCCGCACCGAGGTCAACACGGCGCGCCGTTCGCGCCTGCGCACCTTCATCCGCAAGTTCCAGGAAGCCCTGGACGCCGGCGACGCCACCGTGGCGAAGACCGCGTTCGTGGCCGCCCAGTCCGAACTGATGCGGGCCGTGTCCAAGGGCGTGGTCCACAAGAACACCGGCTCGCGCAAGGTTTCGCGCCTGGCCGCCCAGCTGAAGAAGCTGGCCGCCGCCTAAAGACGGTTTCGGCGCGCCGCGGGGTCCGTGGCGCGGCCGTTCGGCGAGCAAGCTTCGGCATGCCCAGATTGGGTACCGGCGTTCGCGAAATAGCACCATATTGAGGCCGATCCGGCTTGCCTGGATCGGCCTTTTTTGCTTGGCCGTTTAGGGTGCAATGCAACCTCGCGGTGCGGCAT
Organism: Caulobacter sp.; assembly: GCA_028291055.1. Taxonomy (GTDB): domain Bacteria; phylum Pseudomonadota; class Alphaproteobacteria; order Caulobacterales; family Caulobacteraceae; genus Caulobacter. Next base: position 7,953 of record JAQGIP010000100.1, on the reverse strand, counting down.
TTTGGACCGATGCCATCCGTGAACGGAGGTCGGCTTTAACCATTCCCTTGCGGCGCGAGGGCTGCTCGCGAGTCAACAGAAAGATTCGCCTTCCGCGTCAAGTTTTCCATTTGCCCCCCCAAATTCGGGTGGCTAGTTTCAGGGTCTCGACGCTCTCTCCATCTTGTGACGGATGAAAATTAAGGCGGCGGGGAGCGCATGCGCGTTCTCCGGCTAACCCCTTGACTGCGTTGAGTTTCGAGGCCGGCTCGCGGGGACGCCGGTGTCGGGATGACGGTTGGACGTACGAAATGGGGCACTGGGATCATGATCAACGAAGGGCGCGCGAGCATGCCGTCTGCGACACCGATCGACACGGTGTGGGGCAAGGCAAGCCAGGCGCTTAAACGCGAACTGGGCGACGACACCTTCGGCTCATGGCTGGCTCAGGCCGCCGTGCGCGTGAACGGGTCCGGCGCCCCCGTGCTGGTCACCCCGACCGGCGTGGCGCGCGACTGGATCCGCCGCAACGCCTGGCGCCGGATCGCCGAGCTTTGGGCGCAGCATGACCCCCAGGGCCGCCGCATCGACCTGAAGTCGCGCATGGAGTTCGAGTCCGAGAATCCGGCCGCGCCCGCCCAGCCGGCGCCGGTGGCGGTTCAGGCCATCGAGGCGGTGACGCCCGTGTCCAGCGACACCCCGGCCCCCAAGCCGAGCCGCGGCGGGCTGCAGGAACGCTTCACCTTCGACACCTTCGTGCCGGGCCAGGCCAACGAGTTCGCCCATGCGGTGGCCAAGCGGGTCGCCAGCTGGTCGGACGGCCACTTCAACCCCGTCGTCTTCCACGGCCCCTATGGCTTCGGAAAGACCCACCTGCTGAACGCGCTGGGCTGGGAGGCGCTGAAGAACGCGCCCCACAAGAAGGTGGTCTATCTGACCGCCGAGCGCTTCCTGTCGACCTTCGTGCGCGCCCTGATGGATCGCCAGACGGCGGCCTTCAAGGATGAGCTGCGCAGCGCCGACCTGCTGCTGATCGACGACGTGCATTTCGTGGGCGGCAAGCAGTCGACCCAGGAAGAGCTGTTCCAGACCCTGGCCGCGCTGATGGAAGACGGCCGCCGGGTGGTCTTCTCCTCCGACCGGCCGCCCGCCCAGATCACCGAGATCGATGCGCGGCTGCGCAGCCACCTGTCGGCCGGCCTGGTCTGCGGCATCGAACCCGCCGACCGGACGCTTCGCCTAGGCATCCTGGAGCGCAAGCTCGACACCCTGGGCCGCCAGCAGGGCTTCGCGGCCTCCGCCCGGCCCGACGTGCTGCAATTCCTGGCCGACCGCTTCACCGACAGCGTGCGGGAACTCGAGGGGGCCTTGAACACCCTGGTGGCCCGTGCGGGCGAGGGCGTGAACCGCCTGTCGCTGGACGAGGCCCAGGCCATATTGCGTCCCCATCTTCGGGGTTCGGAAAAGCGCGTCACCGTCGACGACATCCAGAAGGCCGTGGCCGAGCACTATGGCCTCAAACAGGCCGACCTGATCTCGGAGCGCCGCAACCGCGCCATCGCGCGGCCCCGCCAGGCGGCCATGTGGATCGCCAAGCAGCTGACCACCCGTAGCCTGCCCGACATCGGCCGCCGCTTCGGCGGGCGCGACCACACCACCGTCCTGCACGGGGTGCGCCGCATCGAGGAGCTGAAGGCCGGCGACCAGGTGCTGACCCGCGACCTGGAGACCCTGGTGCGCAAGCTGCGGGGCTAGACCCCCGGCTGCGCTTAAACTCCGTGTGACTTGAACCAGGCCTTCAGGCGCTTCCAGCCGTCCTGCGCGGCGGCGGCGTTGTAGCTGGGGCGGTAGTCGGCGTGGAAGCCGTGCTGGGCGTCGGGATAGACGATGATCTCGCCCGGCTTGTGTTTGGCCTTCAGCTCGGCGCGCATGGCGTCGGTGATGGTGGCGGGGATGCCCTTGTCCTGGCCGCCGTAGAGGCCCAGCACCGGGGCGTGCAGATGATCCACCAGCTGGATCGGATATTTGCGGTCGGGGTCCGAGGCGGACGGCTTGGCCGGGACCTCCACATGGCCATACCAGGCCACGCCCGCCTTGAACTCCGTGAAGGTCTCGCACGCCATCCAGGTCACTCCGCCGCCCCAGCAGAAGCCGGTGACGCCCAGGGCGCCGGTGTTGACGAAGGGCTGGGCCTTCAGCCAGGCCAGGGTGGCGGCGATGTCGCCCATCACCTGGGCGTTGGTGGCGGTGGCGACGATCTTCATCACCGCGCCCATGTCGGTGAGCGGAGCCGGGTCGCCGGCCCGGTGGAAGAAGGCGGGGGCGATGGCGACATAGCCCAGCTTGGCCAGGCGGCGGCAGGTGTCGCGGATATATTCGTGGATGCCGAACACCTCGCTGACCACCAGGATGGTCGGGTGGGCGCCCTTGGCGGCGGGGCGGGCCACATAGGCAGGCAAATCAGGCTGGCCCGCTTCCGGGATCATCACCTCGGCGGTGACGAGGCCGGTCTCGTCGGTGTGGATCGTCTCGGCGTCGGCGGAGACGGCGGCGAGCGCATAGCCGGAGAAGAACAGGGTGGCGATGGCGCGGCGCGACAGGTCGAGGTCGCCCGGCTGGGTTCCCTCGGCGCGGGTGAGGACGGTCATGGGAGAGCTCCGGCGGCTGGACGGCGATCCGCTCAACCTAGCTCTCCCACAAGGTCCGGCAAGTCCGCCTAGACCCCGTTGAAGGGGTCTAGATTTAAACATTTAGAGCATGGCCGGGCGGCCGAACCGCGCACACTTCGACCTGCCATGCTCTACGCGGGCAGGAAGCGCGCCACCGCCGCCTTGACCGCCACGTCGGCGACCACGTGGCCGGCGGGATTGACGTCGACCACCACGTCATAGCCCTGGCCCTGGAAGGTCTTGCCCATGTGCTCGACGCTGGATTGGGAGACGATCTGGTCGCCGCGGCCGATGCCCAGGTACAGGCGTGGCCTACCCACCGCGTTGGGGGCGATGTAGTTGAGCGGCGCGAAGGCCATGATGTCGCTGAACTTATCGCCGTTCTGCAGGCCGGTGGAGAGCGCATAGGTGGCCCCGTCCGCGAAGCCGGCGATGGCGATATGGGCCGGGTCGATGGGGAAGCGCGAGAAGACCCAGTCCAGGGTCTTGTCGATGAAGGCCTCATCCACGCCCACCGGGCCGTCGTCGATGGTCCAGGTCGGGCCGCGCGACACCGGCGTGACCACCAGGAATTTGCGCGCCGTGGCCTGGGCCTTGAACCACTTCAGGCCGTCGAAGCCGACGCCGTCCTTGGCGTGCAGGGCGACCACCAGCGGGACCGGCACGGCGAAATCGATGCCGGGCGGGGTGAACAGCATGGCGTCGCGGCGCTTGTCGAGGCCGAGCGGGCGAATGCCGGGCGTGCGCGGGTCCTCGACGAAGGCCTCGCCGGGCTTGCGCACGCGGGCCTGGAGATGGGTGGCGGCATTGTAGTCGCCCGGATCGCCAAGCGCGGCCCAGGCGCTCGCCGGCGCCGTGGCGGCGGCCAGGGTCAGGCCCGCGAACATGCGGCGTGAAATCTTCCCATCGATGGCAATCGGCATTGGCCCCAACCCCGTGAACAAACTGTAATGTTGGAGAGTAGGGAGGGATTGCGGCCACGGGCAAGCCCCCTCCCGTGTCAGCCGAAGGATCGCCTAGCGCGCGGGCGGCGCCGGTGCGCCCAGGCCCAGCCAGCGCGCGACCCCGGCCTTCACCCCCCGATCGGCCACGATATGGCCCTTGGGATGGACGTCGAGGGCCACGTCATAACCCATCGCCTTCAACTGCCGCACCATCTGCAGGCAGTTGGACAGCGGCGTGCCCTCGTCCACCTGGCCGTGGGAGAAGAAGATGCGCGGGCGGCCCTGGGCGTCCGGCGCGGAGAACTTGATGGCCTCGAAGGCCATGGCGTCGGTGAAGAGGTCGCCGTTCTGAAGGCCCATGCACAGGGCATAGGAGGCGCCGTCCGAGTAGCCCGCTATGGCCAGGTGGGCCGGATCGACGGGATAGCGCTGGCAGACCCAGTCCATGGCCTTGTCGATGAAGGCGGCGTCGGGGCCGATGGGGCCCATATCCACGTCCCAGGTCTCCTTGCGCGAGGTCGGCGCCAGGACCAGGAACTTGTGGAAGTTGGCGTAGGATTTGAACCAGCTGAAGCAGTCGTAGGCCACGCCGCCGGACCCGTGCAGGGCGACCACCAGAGGCACGGGCTTGGTGAGGTCGAGGCCCGGCGGGACGTAGAGGATGGCGTCCTTGCGCCGGTCCAGGCCCAGGGGCTTGAAGCTGGCCTTGCCGTCGCCGGGCGCTGTCGCGGGGGCCCCGCCGGGCCGAGCCTGGAGGTGGCTCTGGCCGGAGGCATAGTCGGCGGCATCACCGATGGCGGCGTGGGCCAGCGATGGACGCAGGGCGAGGCCGGCAAGCCCCATGGCGGCCAGAGCGCGGCGCGAGGGGGTGGTGTGGGACGCCATGCTTGAACCTGTTCGAGCCGGAACCGACCGTGGGTCAGCATCTTAGGGGCCAATTCGCGATTGTGGAAAGAGGCTGGGTCCCAGGGAATTCAACCCTCCAACCATCCGCTCATCCCGGCGAAGGCCGGGATCCATACGGCCTGTCAGAACTGGCCCTTCGGGCTGAGGGCGGGTGCGGACGGCTTACGGCGTTCGAGACCCTGTCGGAATTCAGTATGGACCCCGGCCTTCGCCGGGATGAGCGGAGGTTTTGGGGAGGCTTTTGGCGAGGTTGGTACAGCCTAGCCCAGGAAGCGCGTCAGGGAGGCGTCGACGCCCCGGCGGGTGACGACGTGGCCCTTGTCGTGGATGTCGAGGAGGACGTCGTAGCCGAGGCCCTTGAGCTGGCTGACCATGCGTTCGGTGTTGGCCAGCAGGGCCAGTTCGTCGGCGCGGCCGGTGGAGATGAAGAAGCGCGCGCGGCCCTGAGCGTCGGGCGCGTTGAGGCGCAGGGGCGAGAAGGCCAGGACGTCGCTGAATAGCTCGCCATTCTGGAGGCCCATGCACAGGGCATAGGAGCCGCCGTCGGACATGCCGGAAATGGCCAGGTGGGCGGGATCGATCGGGAAGCGCGCAAACACCCAGTCGAGCGCGCGGTCGATGAAGGCGGCGTCGGGGCCGATGGGGCCCAGGTCGACATTCCAGGTCTCGCCCCGCGACGGCGGCGACAGCAGCAGGAAGCCGTGCTCGCCTGCGGCGCGCTGGTACCAGCCCAGGCCGTCGAAGGCGCTGCCGCCGAAGCCGTGCATGGAGACGATCAGCGGGACCGGCTTGGAATAGTCGAGGCCCTTGGGCGTGAAGAGGACGGCGTCGCGTTGGCGGTCCAGGCCCAGATGGCGCAGGCCCGGCGTCCTGGGGTCGGCGATCAGATCGGCGGCGGCGCGGGGCCGGGCCTGGAGGTGGTTGCTGGGCGAGGGCGGCGAGGGCGCGGCGATCGCGCCGAGGGGCATGGCGGCCAGGGCGAGCGCCCCCAACGCGCGGCGCGTGATCGGCCCGTCCTGCCTCATGCCGTTCCCCTCACCGCGCCCGCCGGAGGGTGAGGTTGATACGCCCGCCGCCGGGGATCAACCGCGAGGAGCCCGACAGCACCCGGTCGACCCCGTGGAAGGCCAGGCGCGCGGAGCCCGACAGCAGGCAGACGTCGCCCGACGCCAGGCGCAGGCTGGAGGTGGGGTCGGTGCGCTTCAGCCCGCCGAGGCGGAACAGCGCGGTGTCGCCGAGAGACACCGACAGCACGGGAAAGGCCATGTCGGTCTCGTCCCTGTCCTGGTGCAGGCCCATGCGCGCGCCCTGGCGGTAGAGGTTGACCAGGCAGGCGTCGGGCGGGGTGTGCGCATCGGCGACCTCGCGCCACAGATCGAGCAGGACCTCGGGTATCGCGGGCCAGGGGCGGCCGGTAGCCGGGTGGGCGGACTGGTAGCGGTAGCCGCCGGCCACGTCGGTGACCCAGCCCAGGGGCCCCAGGTTGGTCATCTCCACGCTCATGGGTTTGCCGCTCGGGACCACGGGCCGGTAGAGGGGCGCGGCGGCGATCAAGGCCATCACTTCAGCCGTCAGATCGGCCTGAGCGACGGGACCCAGCCTTTCCGGCAAGAATCGGAATCCTTCCAACGGCTTGGCTTGCGATGCGACGGGCATGCCCCAAGGTGGCGCGCCAGGGGCCCGGACGGAAGAGTGTTGCCCGCCCCTGCGACGCTATCGTGACCAAAAGCCCCGCATTTTGCAGGGCTTTCACCCTTGCGGCCCCGTGCATGGTTCCCATATCGGCCTCAACCGGGATTGACCTTACCGTCAGGCCCGCTAACCCATCGGGGCTTCGCATTCGCGGACCCCATTTTGATCAACCGGGGACGGCAGAGAAGAACCGGGGCGCTTCTTAGAAGGCCCAAGTCACCACCGTCCGCCCACAGGAGCTATGAGAGAACGTCCATGAGCAAGATTATCGGTATCGACCTTGGCACGACCAATTCGTGCGTCGCCATCATGGACGGCAAGACGCCGAAGGTCGTCGAGAACGCCGAGGGCGCGCGCACCACGCCCTCCGTCGTGGCGCTGCTGGATGACGGCGAGCGCCTGATCGGCCAGCCCGCCAAGCGTCAGGCCGTGACCAACCCGGAGAATACCTTCTTCGCCATCAAGCGCCTGATCGGGCGCAACTCCTCCGACCCGATGGTCGAGAAGGACAAGGGCATGGTGCCCTATGAAATCATCAAGGGCCCGACCGGCGACGCCTGGGTCCGCGCCCACGGCAAGGACTATAGCCCCCAGCAGATCTCCGCCTTCATCCTGCAGAAGATCAAGGAAGACGCCGAGCGTCACCTGGGCGAGAAGGTCGAAAAGGCGGTCATCACCGTTCCGGCCTACTTCAACGACGCCCAGCGCCAGGCCACCAAGGACGCCGGCAAGATCGCCGGCCTGGAAGTGCTGCGCATCATCAACGAGCCGACCGCGGCCGCGTTGGCCTATGGCCTGGACAAGAACGAAGGCCAGAAGATCGCCGTCTATGACCTCGGCGGCGGCACCTTCGACGTCTCCATCCTGGAAATCGGCGACGGCGTCTTCGAGGTGAAGGCGACCAACGGCGACACCTTCCTGGGCGGCGAGGACTTCGACCTGCGCATCGTCGACTACCTGGCCGACGAGTTCAAAAAGGAACAGGGCGTCGACCTGCGCAAGGACAAGCTGGCCCTGCAGCGCCTGAAGGAAGAGGCCGAAAAGGCCAAGAAGGAACTGAGCTCCACCACCCAGTATGAAGTGAACCTGCCCTTCATCTCGATGAATGCGTCGGGCCCGCTGCACCTCAACATCAAGATCTCGCGCGCCAAGCTGGAAGCCCTGGTCGAAGACCTGGTGGCCCGCACCATCGGCCCCTGCGAGATGGCGCTCAAAGATGCCGGCCTGAAGAAGACCGATATCGACGAAGTCATCCTGGTCGGCGGCATGAGCCGCATGCCCAAGGTGCATGAGGCGGTGAAGGCCTTCTTCGGCCGCGAGCCCCACCAGGGCGTCAACCCCGATGAAGTGGTCGCCCTGGGCGCCGCCATCCAGGCCGGCGTGCTGCAAGGCGACGTGAAGGACGTGCTGCTGCTGGACGTGACGCCGCTGACCCTGGGCATCGAGACCCTGGGCGGTGTGTTCACCCCGCTGATCGAACGCAACACGACCATCCCGACCAAGCGCAGCCAGACCTTCTCCACCGCCGACGACAACCAGAACGCCGTCACCATCCGGGTCTTCCAGGGTGAGCGGCCGATGGCCCAGGACAACAAGATCCTGGGGCAGTTCGACCTGGTCGGCATTCCGCCGGCCCCGCGCGGCGTGCCGCAGGTGGAGGTGACCTTCGACATCGACGCCAACGGCATCGTCAACGTCGGCGCCAAGGACAAGGCCACCAACAAGGAACAGTCGATCCGCATCCAGGCCAACGGCGGCCTGTC